>NZ_SSSF01000003.1:0-494895 GCF_013368965.1 Kocuria salina | reverse complement strand
GCACCGGCCCCCGCCCCGGTAGCGTGGTCGCATGAGCGAGCAGCGGCACACCCCGGACCGGATCACCGAGCTCGGCCCGGACGACGTCTTCGTCTTCGGCTCCAACGCCCGGGGCGCCCACCTCGCGGGCGCGGCGCGCACGGCCGTCGAGCGCTTCGGCGCCGTCCCGGGCCGGGGGCACGGCCTGCAGGGACGCTCGTACGCGATCGACAGCATGAGCGGGCTCCCGGCGCTCGAGCGGGAGGCGGCCGCGTTCGTGGCCTTCGCCCGGGAGCACCCCGAGCTGACGTTCTGGCTCACCCGGGTGGGCACGGGCATCGCCGGCCACGACGAGCGGCGGGTGGCCGCCCTGTTCGCCGACGCCCCGCCCAACGTGGTCCGGCCCCGGGGCTGGTGAGCCCCGGGCCGGACCGGCGCTCAGGCGCCCGCGGCGTAGCCCTCGGGGTTGCTCCGCTGCCAGTTCCAGTGGTCCCGGCACATCGTGTCGAGGTCCCGGTCGGCGGACCAGCCCAGCTCGGCCAGGGCCGTCGACGGATCGGCGTAGGACACCGCGGCGTCGCCCGGCCGCCGGTCCACGAGCTCGTAGGGAATGCTGCGCCCGGAGGCCCGCTCGAAGGCGGCATGGACCTCGAGCACCGAGTAGCCCTTGCCCGTGCCCAGGTTCCACGTGCGCACCCCGCCGTGCTCGGTGATGTGGTCCAGGGCCCTGAGGTGCCCGTCGGCGAGGTCCACCACGTGGATGTAGTCGCGCACGCCCGTCCCGTCGGCGGTCGGGTAGTCGGCGCCGTAGACCTTCAGCTTCTCGCGCCGGCCCACGGCCACCTGGGCGATGAACGGCAGCAGGTTGTTCGGCACGCCCGAGGGGTCCTCGCCGATCCGGCCGGACTCGTGGGCGCCCACCGGGTTGAAGTAGCGCAGCAGGGCGACGTTCCAGGACGGGTCCGAGGCGGCGAGGTCCACGAGCATGTCCTCGATGTGCTCCTTGGTCCGCCCGTACGGGTTCTGCGCGTCCATGGGCTGCTTCTCGGTCAGCGGCATCTCCTCCGGGGCGCCGTAGACCGTGGCCGAGGAGGAGAACACGATGGACCGGCAGCCGTGGACCCCCATGGCGTCCAGCAGGTTGAGGGTGCCGGCCACGTTGGTGCGGTAGTACCACAGGGGCAGCTCGGCCGACTCGCCGACGGCCTTGAGCCCGGCGAAGTGGATCACGGCCTCCGGGCGGTGCTCCGCGAACAGGGCGTCGAGTCCCGCGGGGTCGAGGAGGTCGACCTGCTCGAACGCCTCGACGGAGCGTCCCGCGAGCTCCTCGACCCGCTCCAGCGAGGTCCGCGAGGAGTTCGCGAGGTTGTCCATCACGACGACGTCGTGCCCGGCCCCCAGCAGGGCGAGGACGGTGTGCGAGCCGATGTAGCCGGTTCCCCCGGTGACGAGAATCTTCATGGCCCCAGCGTATCGGCCGGGCCGCGGCGGTCCCGTCAGCGGCTCGCGAGGACCACCACGACGTCGTCGGGCGGGGGAGCGCCCTCCGGGTGCGCCTCGGCGGCGTCCACCCACCCCGGGGCGGGCGCGAAGCGGGCGGTGCGCTGGTCCGCCCGGACCCAGCTGCGCCCGTCGAAGGACACCTCGGCGACGCCCAGCGCGTCCGCCTGCGCGACCGCCCAGTGCGCCGCGGCCCAGCCCGCCGGCTCCCCGGGCGCCGGCACGACCACCCGGTCGCCGTCCGTGCGCGGGGCGGGCACCGCCGTGCGGAACGCGTCGCGGAGGGCGTCGGCCGCCCGGCGCGGGTCCCCGGGGTGCTCGGGGTCGTGGAGCACGCAGTTGAGCGAGCCCTCCGTGGCGCCGGTCAGGCTGCCGGCGAAGGCCCGGGCGAGGCCCTCGTGCCGCGCGTACGCCTCGGGGTGCCCGGAGCGCTGGACCGCCTGCGCGGCGTCGGTGACGGACATCGTCCGGTAGTCGAGCTCGGCGAGGCCGTCGTAGAAGGCGGCCGTGGCGTGGGCCGGGTCCATGATCTGCTCGACTGTGCCCCAGCCCTGGGAGGGGCGCTGCTGGAACAGCCCCACGGAGTCCCGGTCCCCGTAGTCGACGTTGACCAGCTGCGACTCCTGCATCGCGGTCGCCAGGGCCACGACCGCCGCGTACGGGTCGGTGCCGCGCGCCACGGACTCCGCGGTGATCAGGGCGGCGTTGGCGGACTGCTCCGCGGACAGGGCGTGCCGCTGCCGCTGCCCGTCCCCGTCCGTGCTCGCGACCACGCACCGGGGCTCCCCGGCAGAGGGCCGCCCCGCGCGCAGCTCCACGGCCACGAGGACCCCCGCCGCGAGCACGGCGCCGACGAGCAGGAGCACGAACAGCGGCAGCCGCAGCGACCTGCTGCGGCGGCCGGGGACGGGGGAGGACACGGGCGCTCCTGGGCGGACGGGAGGACGGGCGGGGGGCGACGGGCGGGCAGGGACGGGTGGACGGGCGACGCCGCGCAGGGCGGGGCGGGCCCGTCCTGCGCGGCGTCGGGCGGCGGGGCGGGGCCCGACGCGCTCAGTTGGCGTGCAGCGCCGCGTTGAGCTCCACGGTCCCGCCGGCGCGGGGCAGCACCTCGACGGCGCCGGTGAGGGAGTTGCGGCGGAACAGCAGGTTGGACAGGCCCGAGAGCTCCGAGGCCTTGGCCGTGGACCGCTCGCCGTCGGAGTGCACGCTCACCCGGGTGCCGGCGGTGACGTAGAGGCCGGCCTCGACCACGCAGTCGTCGCCGAGGGAGATGCCGACACCGGAGTTGGCGCCGAGCAGCACGCGCTCGCCCACGGTGATCCGCTCCTTGCCGCCGCCGGAGAGGGTGCCCATGATGGAGGCGCCGCCGCCCACGTCCGTGGCGTCGCCCACGACCACGCCGGCGCTGATCCTGCCCTCGACCATGGACTGGCCCAGGGTGCCGGCGTTGAAGTTGACGAAGCCCTCGTGCATCACCGTGGTGCCCTCGGCGAGGTGGGCGCCGAGCCGGATCCGGCTGGCGTCGCCGATCCGCACGCCCGCGGGGACCACGTAGTCCACCATTCGCGGGAACTTGTCCACGCTGTGCACGGTCACGTGCCCGCCGGAGGCCTTCATCCGGAGCAGCGCGAAGGTCAGCTCCTCGGCGAGCACGGGCCCGCGGTCCGTCCAGGCGACGTTGGCGAGCAGGCCGAACACGCCGTCGAGGTTCAGGGTGTTGGGGCGCACGAGGCGGTGGGAGAGCAGGTGCAGGCGCAGGTAGGCGTCCGCGGCGTCGGCGGGCGCGGCGTCGAGGTCGATCGAGGTCTCGACGATCTCGCTGCGGACGTTGCGGTCGGGGTCGGCGGTGGCCGCGAGCCGCAGGTCCGCGTCGAGGGAGGTGTCGACCGCGTCGGAGAGGGACGGGGCGGGGTACCAGACGTCGAGGACGGTGCCCTCCTTGGGGCCCGAGGCCACGACGGTGGCCAGGCCGAGTCCGGAGGCGGGACGAGAGGTGGAAGAAGTCATGGCCTCCATCCTACGGGGGACGCCGGGACGGGGCCGACGGGCGGCTGCGGCCTCCCCGTTATGCTGGCAGCCATGATCGCACCGGAGCTGGACCTCGCCGCGGACCCCGCCGACCTGACGGCCGCCCTCATCGACATCGCGTCCGTCTCGGGCTCGGAGGGTCCCCTGGCCGACGCCGTCGAGGCCGCGCTGCGCCGGCTCCCGCACCTCACCGTGCACCGGGACGGGGACGCCGTGGTGGCGCGCACCGACCTCGGCCGCGCCGAGCGGGTGGTGCTCGCCGGCCACCTCGACACCGTGCCCCTGCCGACCGCGCCCGGCGCCCGGGGGACCGTGCCCGCCACGTGGACGGGGGCCGACGGCGACCGGGTGCTCTACGGCCGGGGTGCCACCGACATGAAGGGCGGCGTGGCCGTCCAGCTCGTCCTGGCCGCGGCCCTGACGGCGCCGAACCGGGACATCACCTACGTCTTCTACGACCACGAGGAGGTCGACGCCGACGCGAGCGGGCTGGGCCGGCTCCAGCGCCACGCCCCCGAGCTGCTCGAGGCGGACTTCGCGGTGCTGCTCGAGCCCACCGACGGGACCGTGGAGGGCGGGTGCAACGGCACGATGCGCTTCCGCATCACCACCACCGGCCGTGCCGCCCACTCGGGGCGGTCCTGGATCGGGGAGAACGCGATCCACAAGCAGGCCGACGTCCTCGCCCGTCTGGCGGCCTACGAGCCGCGGACCGTGGCGGTGGAGGGGCTCGAGTACCGCGAGGGGCTCAACGCGATCCGGATCGGCGGCGGCGTGGCCGGCAACGTGGTCCCGGACACCGCCCACGTGGAGATCAACTACCGCTTCGCCCCGGACAAGAGCCCCGAGGACGCCGTGGCGCACGTGCGGGAGGTGTTCGCCGGCTACGAGATCGAGCTCACGGACCTCTCCCCGGCGGCGCGCCCCGGCCTGGACCGTCCCGCGGCCGCCGCGTTCGTGGCCGCGGTGGGCCAGGAGCCCAAGCCCAAGTACGGCTGGACGGACGTGGCCCGCTTCTCGCAGATGGGCGTGCCCGCCGTGAACTTCGGCCCCGGCGACGCCCTGCTGGCCCACACGGACGACGAGCACGTGAGTGCCGACGCGGTCCGGGAGTGCTGCCGGGCCCTGGCCGCGTGGCTCACGGCCTGAGCGGCGTCAGACGGTCGTCTCCTCGGCGGCCATGGGCCCCTCGGCCGGCTTGGTCCGGCCCGCGGTGCGGAAGCTGAGGAACCGCGACAGCCACGCGGCCAGCAGGGTCAGCAGGTAGTTGATGAGCACGAAGACCAGCGCCACCACGAACAGCGTCTGCAGGATGTTGCCGTCCCCGGAGCCCAGGCGCCGAGCGCTCGCGAGCAGCTCCGGGTAGGTGATGATGTAGCCCAGCGCGGTGTCCTTGAGGATCACCACGAACTGGCTGACCATCGAGGGCAGCATCGCGGTGAGGGCCTGGGGGAGCTCGATCATCCGCAGGGACCGGGAGGGCGTGAGCCCGATGACCAGGCCCGCCTCGCGCTGGCCCTTGGGCAGCTGGTGCACGCCGGAGCGGATGAGCTCGGCGATGACCGACCCGTTGTAGAACATCAGGCCCAGCACCACGGCCCAGAACGGCACGTTGGCGGGCTCGACCAGGCCGGCGCGGCCGATGCCCAGGTAGAAGAAGATCATCATCACCAGCACGGGCACGGCCCGGAAGAACTCGACCACCACGGTGCAGACGAAGCGCACCGGGGCCAGCTGGGAGAGCCGGCCGAGACCGAAGACCAGGCCGAAGGCGATCGAGAGGGCCACCGCCAGCAGCGCGGCCCGCAGGGTCTCCCACAGCCCCGGGAGCAGGAAGTTCTCCCAGGCCCGGGCGGTGAGCAGCGGGGTCCACCGGTCGGCGTCCAGCTGGCCCTGCTCGGCGAGCGCGCCGAGCACGACCCAGGCGAGCGCGGCGATCAGCAGGACTCCCGCCACGTTGAAGAGCAGCGTGAGCCGGCGGGCACGCGGCCCCTGCACGTCGAAGAGGACGTTCTGGGTCTTGGCCATCAGCGCTTCACCGCCAGCTTCCGGGAGGCCCAGGTGGTCAGCAGGCCCACCGGGACGACGATCAGGACGAAGCCGAGCGCCACCACCAGGAAGATCGCGATGATCACGTCCGGGCGGAACTCGATCATGGTCTTCATGAGGGAGGAGATCTCGGTGACCGACGCGGCCGCGGCCACCGTCGTGTTCTTCGTCAGGGCGATCAGGGTGTTGCCGAGCGGGGTGATCGCCCCGCGCAGCGCCTGCGGGAAGACGATCAGCCGGGCCGCGGGCAGGAAGCTCAGCCCGATGGCCCGGGCCGCCTCGGCCTGCCCGGCCGGCACCGTGTTGACGCCGGAGCGGATGGCCTCGCAGACGAAGGCCGCGTGGTAGAGGCTCAGGCCGATCACGGCGTAGAGGAAGAAGTTCCGGTTGAAGTCCGAGGAGAGGTTGATGCCGAGCTGGCTCCACACGCCCAGGACCAGGAACACGAGGATGATCGTCAGCGGCGTGTTGCGGAACAGGTTCACGTACGTGGTGCCGAGCAGCCGCAGGGACGCGATGGGGGAGATGCGCATCAGGGCGATCAGGGCGCCGAGGACCGCCGAGCCGATCGCGGCCCAGAAGGTCAGCTGCAGGTTGACCCAGAACGCGCCCGGCACGTCGTACTGGGCGAACAGACTGGCGAAGTCGGTCAGGTAGTCGTTCACGGGAGCTCCCGGGGATCGGGCAGGTCCTGGGTCACGGAAGGCCCCTTCGTCGCGGATCGGTCGGCGTGCTGCGCGGTCGCGGTCCCGTGGCCGGCCGGTCGCCGGCCGGCCACGGGGTGCTCACGCGTCCGGGGTCACTCGCCGCAGGGCTCGGGCTCCGGCGGGTTGAGCTCGGCGTTGTAGGTGTAGTCGGCGCCCTCGGTGTTGGCCGTGACGGCCTCCTCCCAGGCGCCCTCGTCGATCATCTTGGTGATGGCCTCGTTGACGGCCTCGCACTGGTCGGAGCCGTCGGGCAGGCCCACGCCGTAGCGCTCCTCGGAGAAGGTGTTGCCGACCACCTTGAACTTGCCCTGGTTGGCGTCGGTCGAGGCGAGGCCGGCGAGGATGATGTCGTCGGTGGTCACGGCGTCCACCTGGCCGGACTCGAGCGCCGTGAGGCAGTCGGCGTAGCCGGGCTGCTCGACGAGGTTGGCGCCGGGCTGGTCGTCCTTGACCTTCTGCGCGGAGGTCGATCCGGTCACCGAGCACAGGTTCTTGCCCTCGAGGTCGTCGGGGCCGGCGATCGAGGAGTCGTCGGTGCGCACCAGCAGGTCCTGGCCGGCCACGAAGTAGGGGCCGGCGAAGTCCACGGTCTGGTCGCGCTCCTCGGTGATCGAGTAGGTCGCGAAGATCATGTCCACCTGGTCGTTGGAGAGCATGTTCTCGCGGTTGGCGGAGGGGGACTCGACCCACTCGATCTGGTCCTCGGAGTAGCCGAGCTCGGTGGCGACGTACTTCGCGACGTCGACGTCGAAGCCGGTGTACTCGCTGCCGTCGCGGTAGCCGAGGCCGGGCTGGTCGAACTTGATGCCGATCCGCACGGACTCGCCCGAGCCGCCGCCCTCGCCGCCTGCACCGGACCCGCCGTCGTCGCCACCTCCGCACGCGGTGAGGGTCAGGGCCGCGGCCGCGGCCATCGCGGCCAGTCCGAGGGGCTTGCTGCTGCGCATGGTGTGCTCCTTGCTGTGGAGGTGGTGGCGTGGGTCGGAGGGTCGGGGGACGGTCAGTGGCCGAGGATCTTGCCGAGGAAGTCCTGGGCGCGCTCGGAGCGGGGGTTCGTGAAGAACTCCTCGGGGGTGTTCTCCTCGACGATCATGCCGTCGGCCATGAACACCACGCGGTCGGCGGCCTTGCGGGCGAAGCCCATCTCGTGGGTGACCACGATCATCGTCATGCCCTGCTTCGCGAGGGCGACCATGGTGTCGAGGACCTCGTTGATCATCTCGGGGTCCAGCGCGGAGGTGGGCTCGTCGAAGAGCATCACCTTCGGCTCCATGGCCAGGGCGCGGGCGATGGCGACGCGCTGCTGCTGGCCGCCGGAGAGCTGCGCGGGCAGCTTCTCGGCCTGGTTGTCGACCCCCACCCGGGTCAGCAGCTCCATGGCCTGCTTCTTCGCCTCGGCCGCCGACCTGCCCCGCACCTTGACGGGCCCCAGGGTCACGTTCTGCAGGACCGACTTGTGGGCGAAGAGGTTGAAGGACTGGAAGACCATGCCGACGTCGGCGCGCAGCTTCGCGAGGGCCTTGCCCTCCTCGGGCAGCCGCTTCCCGTCGATCAGGATCTCGCCGTCGTCGATGCTCTCGAGCCGGTTGATGGCCCGGCACAGGGTGGACTTGCCGGAGCCGGAGGGGCCGATCACGACCACCACCTCGCCGCGCTTCACCTCCAGGTTGATGTCCCGGAGCACGTGCAGGTCCCCGAAGTGCTTGTTGACGTGCGTCATGCGGACCAGGGCCTCGGCCGTCCCCGCGGTGGAGGAGGCCGGAGCGGCGGCCGGCGGAGTGGCGTGTGACATACCGGAAAGATATCCCAGATTCGTTCCGTGTGATGCCGAACACGTTGCAATCGTGTTAATTGCTTACCCGTCCGTAGAAATGTTGCGGCGCCCCGTCCCGCCCGGCGGCGCATAGCCTGGAGGGCATGACCGAGATCCTCGTGGTGCTGTCCGGGCTCGTGCTGCTGCTCACGGTCGTGGGCGTCGTGGTCCTCGGCCGCGACCGCCTCGCCGAGCGGGTCGTGCCCGCCCGGGACGGGATCGCCGTGGCGCGCGCCCCCGGGGCGCCGCTCGTGCTGCCCGAGCACCCGACGGCGGAGGACGTGGAGCGGATCGCGTTCTCCGTACGGCGCCGCGGCTACGACCCCGCGGAGGTCCACGCCGTGCTGGCCCACCTCGCGGACCGGCTGCCGCCGCCGGAGGACCCGCCGTCCCGCCCGGTGCCGGGGGCGTGAGCGGCCGGACGGCCGTGGCCCTCCGGACGGCCGTGGCCCTCCGGTGGACCCGGGCTCCCTGGTGGGCACAGGCCCTGCTGGTCTGGGCGGCCTCCCGGCTCTGGGCCTGGGCCGTGTTCACCACGGTGGGCCGGCAGCAGGGTCCCGGTCCGTGGGGGGACGGCGCCCTGGGCTACCTCGAGTTCACCGGGACCTGGGACTCGGACTGGTACGAGCGCATCGCCCGGGAGGGCTATCCCGCGTCCCTGCCCCGGGACGCGGCCGGGCAGGTGCAGGAGAACGCCTGGGCGTTCTACCCGGTCTTCCCGATGGTCGTGCGGGTGGTCTCGGCGGCCACCGGCGCGGGGTGGGACGCGGCCGCGTCGGCCGTGTCCCTGGCCGCGAGCCTGGGCGCCGTCCTGCTCGTCCACCGGCTGTTCCTCCGGCTCGCCCCTCCGGCCACCGCCCTGTGGGGTGTCGCGTTCGTCGCGTTCAGCCCGGTCGCCCCGGTGCTGCAGGTCCCCTACGCCGAGTCGCTGCACCTGCTGCTGCTCGCGGGCGCCCTGCTGCTGGTGGCCCGGGGGAACCACCTGGCGGCCGCCCCCGTGGTGCTCCTGATGTGCCTGACGCGCCCGGCGGGGGTCCCCTTCGCGGCGGCCCTGGGGATCACGTGGCTCGTGCGCTCCGTGCGCCGGCACCGGGCCGGGGAGCTGCGCCGCGCGGCGGAAGCCGTCGACGGGCTGTTCGGCCTCGCGGTCCTGGCGTGCGGCGCGGCCCTCGCCTGGCCGGCGATCGCGTGGGCCGTCACGGGCGAGCCGACCGCGTACACCGACACCGAGACGGCGTGGCGGGGCGGGGGAGGGCTGGAGCCGGTGGTGCCCTGGTTCGACGCCGCCGCCGGGCTGTTCGGCCCCGTGCTCGGGCTCGCCGCGCCCGTGCTGCTGGTCGCGGGCGGGACGGTGCTGCTGGGCACCCGCGTGGTGCGGGAGCGGCTGGACCTGCTCACGCGCGTGTGGCTGGCGAGCTACGCCGTGTACCTGCTCCTCTTCCTGCACCCCCAGAGCAGCACCTTCCGGCTGCTGCTGCCGCTGTTCCCCCTCGCCCTGCCGCTGGCCGCGGTCTCGGACTCGCGCGCCTACCGGGTGGCCTGCGTGGTGTTCGGCGCGCTGCTCCAGCTCGTCTGGGTCGGCTGGCTGTGGCACTGGAAGCAGCTGCCCGGGGGCGGGGACTACCCGCCCTGATCCCGTCCGCACCCCGCGCCGGGCACGCCGACGCGGACCCCCGGGCGCCGGGGTGGTCCGGGTCCACGGTTGCGGCTCGGATAGGATGGGAGCCACACCAATCGAGGAAGAGGAGTTCCCACATGGCGGCCATGAAGCCGAGAACCGGTGACGGACCGATGGAGGTCACCAAGGAGGGGCGGAGCCTGATCATGCGGGTGCCGCTCGAGGGCGGCGGACGGCTGGTGGTCGAGCTGAAGCCGGCCGAGGCCGCGGAGCTCAAGGAGTGCCTGGCCGGCGTCACCGAGTGACCACCGGCGCGGACGGCCAGCAGCAGCCCGGAGCCGGTCGTCAACAGGGCGGTGCTGAAGCGCTCGTCCTCCCGGAACAGCCGGTGCACGGCCCGCATCGTCCGGGTGTTCTCCTCGCGGTTGGCCGGCTGCGCCACCTTGTCCTGGGACAGGGCGTCGTTGACCACGAGCATCCCGCCCGGGCGCAGCAGCCGGACGGCCTCCTCGGCGTAGTCGAGGGTCCCCTCGGGGTCGGCGTCGAGGAACACGAGGTCGTAGGCGCCGGCGCTCAACCGTGGCATCACGAGGGACGCGCGGCCGGGGATCGTGCGGGTCCGGCTCGTCGGGATCCCGGCCTCCCGGAACGTGTCGCGGGCCGCGCGCAGCGCCCGGATGTCGGTGTCGATCGTGGTCAGCACGGACGTGCCGGGCAGACCGCGCAGCAGGGCGAGACCGGACACCCCGGCCCCCGTGCCCACCTCGACCACGGTGGCGGGCCGGGCCGCCGCGGCGAGCACGGTCAGGGCGGCGGCCGTCCCCGGGGTCACCGGGGGGATGCGCAGGGCGAGGGACCGCTCCCGGGCGCGGTAGGCGAGCTCGTCCTCGGCGGCGAACGCCTCGGCGTACGACCAGCTCGTCGTCTTGTCCGCGCCCATGGTCCGCCCTTCGTCGCTGTAGTGGATGCGCGCCATCCTACCGGCTGGGCCCGTCCGTCCGGCCACCGTCCAGTCGGCATCCAGCTTCCCGGTCGATCATGGAGACGTTCACGACGTCTTCCACGGACCTGTTCGCGGGCCTCCTCACGGAGCGGTCCGTGCACCCGCTCCCGACGCCGACCGCGGCACGGGACCGGGCACGGGCCCACCCGGAGCCCGCCGCCCGACCACCGCACGAGGAGGACCGATGCCCCGCCCGGACCGCACCGCGCCGGCCCGCCCCAGCAGCGCGGTGCCCGTGGCCGCGGCCACCGTGAGCGCGGTGCTCACCCTCGTCCTGGGCTCCGGCTACGCGGTCGGGCGCACGGTCGTGATGCAGTCCGCGCACAGCGCCGAGGAGCGGGTGCCGGTCTCGGCGTGGCACGGCACGCACGGGGTGCTGCACGCGGACGAGGTGTCCGCGGACCTGCTGCGCACGGAGGGCTGGACGCTGCCCACCCTGGCCGCGGACGGCTACCGGGTGGGCTCGATGACCCGCGGCACCCTGTCCGGGCACCCGGTCGTGGCCGTCAGGCTGCACCGCGGCGAGGACGAGGTCGTCGTGGTGGAGCAGCGCGGGGGGGTCGACCGCGAGAACCCCATGGACGGACTGACCGGGCTGCCCGTGAGCGCCGAGGGCCTCGAGCGCGTCGCCGTGGAGGGCGTGCCGCTGTGGGTGGACGCCGGGCCGCCGTGGCGGGCGGTGCTCGTCGGGGACGAGGTCGTCTACACCGTCTCGGGGGACTCCGGACCGTCCGCGATGGCCCACACCGTGGGCCTCGTCGTGGCCGACGAGCGGGGGCGCGTGGTGGAGCCGTCCCCGGGGGACCCCGGCGTCGTCGAGACGGTGCTGGTCGGCCTGCGCGAGATCTTCGGCTGACCGGCCACCGGCTCCCGGACTGGTAAAATCACTTCCTGTGCTCGGCATCAACGGCGGCGAAGCGATCATCCTGGTGCTCCTGGCCCTGTTCATCATCGGGCCGGAGCGGCTGCCGGAGTACGCGGAGAAGCTCAAGGAGCTGGTCAAGGCCGCCAAGCGCTACGCGACCGGCGCCACCGAGGAGCTCAAGGAGACCCTCGGGCCGGAGATCGCCGACGTCGACTGGCGCAGGCTCGACCCCCGCCAGTACGACCCCCGCACCATCGTGCGCCAGGCCCTCCTGGAGGACGACGAGCCGGCGGCGCCCGCCGCACCCCGGCCGCGCCCCGGCCCGGTGCTGACCCGCCTGGCCCCCGGCGAACGGGCCCCCTTCGACACCGAAGCCACCTGAGCCGGCCCCCGCACACGCCGAGCGCGGGGCCGGCGGCGCGTCAGCGCGGTCCCAGGCCCAGCGGCCGTCCGGCGAGCCCGCGCGGGCGGGCGCCCATCGCGTCGGCGACGGCACGCAGGGCGACCGCGGCGGGCGAGCCCGGCGCGGACCACACCACCGGGCGGCCGGCGTCCCCGCCCTCGCGCAGGGCGACGTCGAGCGGCACGGCGCCGAGCAGCGGCACGTCGTAGCCGAGCCGCCGGGTCAGGGACTCCGAGATCCGGGTGCCCCCGCCGGCGCCGAAGAGCTCGAGCACGCTGCCGTCCGGCATCGGCATGCCCGCCATGTTCTCCACCACCCCGGCCACCCGCTGGCCGGTCTGCACCGCGAGCGCCCCGGAGCGCTCGGCGACCTCGACCGCCGCCTGCTGGGGCGTGGAGACCACGAGCACCTCCGCGGACGGCAGCAGCTGGGCCACGGAGATCGCGATGTCGCCCGTGCCCGGCGGGAGGTCGAGGAACAGGTGGTCCAGGTCGCCGAAGTGCACGTCCGTGAGGAACTGCTCCACGGCGCGGTGCAGCATCGGCCCGCGCCAGGCCACCGGCTGGTCCGGGTCCACGAACATCCCGATCGAGATGACCTTGAGCACCCCGGGGCGCCCGGTGTCCTCCCGCGCCTCCTCGGGGACGTCCACGACGGGGGGCAGGATCATGTCCCCCACCTGGGTGGGCGCCCGGTCGATGCCGAGCAGCCCGGGCACGGAGAACCCGTGGACGTCGGCGTCCACGATGCCGACCGACCGGCCGCGCGCGGCGAGCGCGGCGGCGAGGTTCACGGTGACCGTCGACTTGCCGACGCCGCCCTTGCCGCTGGTCACCGCGTGCACCCGGGTCAGGGAGGACGGGTCGTTGAAGGGGACGGTCCGGGTGTGGCCCACCCGGTCCTTCAGCGCGGTGCGCTGCTCGGGGGTCATCACCCCGATCTCGACGTCCACGGTGCGCACCCCCGCCACGGTCCCCACGGCGTCCCGGACGTCCCGCTCGATCGTCGAGCGGAGGGGGCAGCCGCTGATCGTCAGCAGCACGTGCACCGCGGCGTGGCCGGCGTCGTCGAGGCGGGCGGAGCGGATCATCCCCAGCTCGGTCACGGGCCGGCGCAGCTCCGGGTCGAGCACGCGGTCGAGCGCCGCGCGCAGGGCGGGGTCGAGGGTCTCGGGGGCGAGGACGTCGTCGGGGCGGGGCTCAGGCACGGGGGTTCCCTCGGGTCTCGGGGGCGGTGGGGCGGTCGGGGTTGCGGCTCCTGCGGCGGGCGCCCCGCCGCGGCGGGGCCCCCGGCTCGTCGGCGTCCGGGGCGTCGTCCTGGGACTCCAGGATCTCCTCGAGCACCGAGCGCAGCTCCGAGCGCACGAAGTCGCGGGTGGCGACGTCCCGCAGCGCGATCCGCAGCGAGGCGATCTCCCGGGTCAGGTACTCGGTGTCGGCGAGGTTCTGCTGCGCCCGGCGGCGGTCCTCCTCCTGGGTCACCCGGTCCCGGTCGTCCTGCCGGTTCTGCGCCAGCAGCAGCAGGGGCGCCGCGTAGGAGGCCTGCAGCGAGAGCATGAGTGTGAGCAGCGTGAAGTTGAGGTCCTTCGAGTCGAACTGCAGCTCCCGGGGGGCGATGGTGTTCCAGCCCAGCCACAGGGCCACGAACACCGTCATCCACAGCAGGAACTGCGGGGTGCCCATGAACCGGGCGAAGCCCTCGGTCATCCGCCCGAAGGCGTCGGGGTTCGGCCGGAACCGGTCCAGCAGTCCCGGCCGGTGCTCGCGCGGCTGGTCGAGGGCGTTGCCGCGGGTGCCGACGCGGGGGCGCCGGGGCTCGCGCTCACTCATACCGCTTGCCCACCTTCCGGATCGGGGTCCCGTCGTCGGCGGTGCGCCAGTCCTCGGGCAGCAGGGCGTCGAGGACGTCGTCGATCGTGATCGCCCCGACCACCCGGTCGTGGTCGTTGACCACCGGGATGATCGTGAGGTCGTAGGTCGCGAGCTCGCGCGCGACGTCCTGCAGGGAGGCGAGGTCGGAGACCGGCTCGAACGAGCGGTCGATGAGGTTGCCCACGGCCTCGGGCGGGGGATAGCGCAGCAGCTTCTGGGTGTGCACCATGCCGAGGTACTTGCCGGTGGGCGTCTCCAGCGGCGGGCGGGAGATGATCACGGCCGCCGCGACCGCGGGGCTGAGCTCCTCCTGGCGGATGTGCGCGAGCGCCTCGGCCACCGTGGCCTCCGGCGGCAGGATGATCGGCACGGGGGTCATGAGCGAGCCGGCCGTGCCCTCCTCGTACTCCAGCAGGCGCCGGACGTCCTCGGCGTCCTCGGGCTGCATCCGCGCGAGCAGCTCCTCGGCCTGGGCCTCGGGCAGCTCGTTGAGCAGGTCGGCGGCGTCGTCGGGCTCCATCTCCTCGAGCACCGTGGCCGCGCGGTCCGGCTCCATGTTGGTGAGGATGTAGACCTGGTCCTCCTCCGGGAGCTCCTCGAGGACGTCGGCGAGCCGGTCGTCCTGGAGCTCGTGGGCGATCTCGAGCATGCGCTTGGCCGACATGTCGTGGAGCTCGTCCGCGAGGTCGGCGGGCTGCTGCTCCTCGTGGGAGGCGACCCACTGGGTGGCCGGCTGGTGGCCCGCGGCGGAGGGGTCCCCCGCGTCCTCCCAGTCGATGATCAGCGTCTCGTTGCGGCGGCGCATCAGGCCCCCGCCCGTGCCGGTGCGGCGCACGAAGAGCTGGGTGATCAGCCAGTCCCCGGTGTTGCGCTTGCGCTCCATCGCCATGTCCTCGACCGTGGCGGAGCCGGAACCGTCGCGCAGCACCACGGTCCGGTCGAAGATCTCGCCGACGGCGAGGGTCTCCGCGCCGCGCTGCTCGAAGCGGCGCAGGTTCACGAGCCCCGTGCTGATGATCTTCTCCGCGTCGATGCTGGTCACGCGGGTCATCGGCACGAACACCCGCTTCTTGCCGAGGACCTCCACCACGAGGCCGACCACGAGGGGCCGGCGGGAGGAGCGGCCGTACCGGGAGCTGCCGCGCATGAGCACGACGACGTCGCGCAACCGCCCCAGACGGTCCCCCAGGGGGTCGAACACGTCGAGGCCGATCAGGCGCGCGATGAAGATCTTGTCGATGTGGCTGCTCACCGTACAAGACTACCCACCGGCTCCCCGGGCCCCTGCCCCGGGCCGTGGCCCGTGAGGGGACCGGGTCGGGGCGCGGTGGCGGGAGCGGATGGGGGAGAATGGGGGCATGAGCTCGCCACGGTCCCTGCCTCCCGCCAGCCCCGCCGTCCGCGGTCTGCCCCGCGGGGAGGTGATCGGGCGCTACGCCACGTACGCCGACGCGCAGAAGGCCGTGGACCACCTGGCGGACGAGCAGTTCGAGGTGGACCGGATCGCGATCGTCGGCAACGACCTGAAGTCCGTGGAGCAGGTGACCGGCCGGCTGAGCTATCCGAAGGTCGCGGGCCAGGGCGCGCTCAACGGCATGGTCTTCGGCGCGTTCCTCGGGATGATCCTGTCGCTGCTGGGCGGGGAGCAGTGGCTGTCCACACTGCTCGTGTCGGTGCTGATGGGCGGGGCCTTCTGGATGCTGCTCGCCACCATCACCTACGCCATGCAGCGCGGGAAGCGGGACTTCACCTCGACCAACCAGATCGTCGCCACGTCCTACGACGTCGTGGCCGCCCCCGAGGTGGCCCAGCGCGCCCAGCAGGTGCTCCAGGGGCTGCGCGGGCTGCAGAGCCTGCCGCGGACCGCTCCCGCGCCGCGGCCCGCTCCGCAGCAGGGTCCTCCGCAGGGGATGCGGCAGGGCCCCCCGCAGCCCGGGACGCCGGGGCGGCCCCCGGCGGGGGCCCCGTGGCAGCGTCCCTCCCACGGCGCCGCCCCGGAGCCGGCCGGCGGACCCGCGGGTCCCGCGCCCGCGGTCCCCGCGGCGGGCCAGGGCGAGCAGGCCGACGCGCCCGGCCGCTCCGCGATGTTCCAGGACCTGCCCGACGGCCGGCCCCAGTACGGCATCAGGCTCCCCCCCGGGGAGCCCGACGGGGAGCCCGACGGGGACGCCGCCGGTCAGGACGCGGCCCCGGACCGGTCCGGGCCGCCGGCCGGCGGGAGCACGTCCACCGACGCCTCCCGCTGACGGCCGGCGGCCGCCGGCTCAGCTGGGGTCGACGCCCTCCCGGGCGTGCCACAGACCGGTCATCCACGCCTCGACCTCGTCCGGGGTGCGGGGCAGCCCGGACGAGAGGTTGACGTTGCCGTCCTCGGTGATCAGGACGTCGTCCTCGATCCGCACGCCGATCCCGCGGTACTCCTCCGGCACCGCGAGGTCCTCCGCCTTGAAGTAGAGGCCGGGCTCGATGGTGAACACCATGCCGGGCTCGATGACCCCGTCCACGTACAGCTCCCGCTTGGCCTGCGCGCAGTCGTGCACGTCAAGGCCCAGGTGGTGGCTCGTGCCGTGCGGCATCCACCGCCGGTGGTGCTGGCCCGCCGCGGAGAGCGAGACCTCGGCGGGCACGGGCAGCAGGCCCCAGCTCTCCAGCCGCCGGGCCAGGACCTCCATGGCGGCGGCGTGCACGTCCCGGAACCGGTTGCCGGGCACCGCGGCGTCGAACGCGGCGTCGGCGGCGTCCAGGACCGCCTGGTAGATCCGCCGCTGCACCTCCGAGTAGCGGCCGTTCACCGGCAGGGTGCGGGTGATGTCAGCGGTGTAGAGGGAGTCGGCCTCCACGCCCGCGTCCACGAGGATCAGCTCCCCCGGGATCACCCTCCCGGTGTTGCGGATCCAGTGCAGGACCGTGGCGTTGTTGCCGCACGCCGCGATGGTGTCGTAGCCGAGGTCGTTGCCGTCCGTGCGGGCGCGGGCGAAGAAGGCGCCCTCGACCATGCGCTCGCCGCGGTGGCGGTGGCCCGCGGCGGCCGGCAGCACGTGCACGATGTCGGTGAAGCCCGCGATGGTCGCGTCCACGGCCTCGCGCAGCTGCCCGACCTCGTGGGCGTCCTTGACGAGCCGCAGCTCCGAGAGCGCCTCGGCGAGCTCGCCGTCGAGGGCGTCCGAGGACTCGAGGTCCACCCCGGTGTTGATCCGGGAGGTGTCCACCAGGGCGTCGACGTTCAGGTCCACCTCGCGCACGAGCCGGACCCGCAGGCCGCCCAGGGCGGTGGGCCCGGCGTTCTTGGTGACCGCGTCCTCGAGGCCCCCGAGGTCCCGGGTGCGCAGCCCGTAGGCGGCGCCCAGTTCCTCGAGGGTGGGGCGGGGGCCCACCCAGAACTCGCCGTTCTTGGCGTCGGCGTAGAACTCCTTCGAGTCCCGGCCGGCCATGGGGTGGAAGTACAGGGTGGCCTCGTGGTGGCCCCCGTCGTCGCCGGCGCCCTCCTGGACGGGCTCGAGCACCAGCACGGCGTCGGGCTCGTGGTCCACGCCCAGACCCGTGAGGTGCGCGAACGCGGAGTGCGGCCGGAAGCGGTAGTCGGTGTCGTTGGAGCGGACCTTGAGCGGCCCGGCGGGGAGCACGAGCCGCTCGCCGGGGAACCGCTCGGAGATCCGCCGGCGCCGCTCGGCGGCGAAGTCCGCGACCGGGGCCCGCTCCACCTCGGTGGGCTCCGCCTCCGCCCACTGGGACGCCATGAACTGCTGGAAGGCGGCGGAGTCGGGGCGCTGGGACCGGTTCTCGACCCGGTCCGAGAGCGGCTGCGCCGCGTCCTGGGGTGTGCTGCTGTGCTCTGTCATGATTCCTTTCCTCGCGTCGTCGGTCTCATCGTGCCACGGGAGGCGGCGGGCCGTCCGGCCCGGACCGGTATCGTGGAGCGGGTGAAGATCGACCTGCACACCCACTCGTCCGACTCCGACGGCACGGAGAGCCCGGCGGACGTGGCCCGCGCGGCGCACGCGGCGGGCCTGGACGTCTTCGCCCTCACCGACCACGACACCACGTCCGGGTGGCAGGCGGCCGGGGACGCCGCGGTGGCCCTCGGGGTCGCCTTCGTCCCGGGCATGGAGATCTCCTGCACCACCGAGGACGGGATCTCGGTGCACCTGCTGAGCTACCTGCACGACCCGCGGGAGCCACGGCTGCTCGCCGAGATCGAGTCCTCCCGCTGCTCGCGGCGCACCCGGGCCGAGCGCATGGTCGAGCTGCTGTCCGAGGACTACCCGATCGACTGGGACGTGGTCCTGGACCACGTGCGCGAGGGCGCGACCGTGGGCCGCCCGCACATCGCCGACGCGCTCGTCACCGTGGGGGTCGTGGAGAACCGCACCGCCGCCTTCGCCTCGGTGCTGCACAGCCGCTCCCGCTACTACGTCCCCCACTACGCCCCGGACCCGGTGCACGCGGTGCGCCTCGTCCGGGCCGCCGGCGGCGTGCCCGTCTTCGCCCACCCGCTCGCCGCGGCCCGCGGCCGGGTGGTCGGCCCGGAGGTCTTCGAGGCCATGATCGACGCCGGCCTCGGCGGGCTCGAGGTCGCGCACCGGGACAACCCCGACGACGCCCGGGCCCGGCTCGTCCGGATGGCCTCCGAGCACGACCTGGTGGTCACGGGCGCGAGCGACTACCACGGGGCCGGCAAGCCCAACCGGCTGGGGGAGAACCTGACGTCCGTCCAGTCGCTCGTGCGGATCGAGGAGCAGGCCGGCTCCGGGGTCCCCGCGCGCTACCCCTGAGGGCCCCGCCGCCTGCCGGGCGAGGCCGTGCTCAGTCCCACACGGTCGCGCCCGGCAGGCGGGCGCGCATGACCTCGATCGCCTCCGGGTTGCGGTCCACGCACACGAACCGCCGGTCCAGCTGGCCGGCGGCGGCGCCGAGCGTCCCGGAGCCGGCGAAGAAGTCCAGGACCCAGTCCCCGGGGGCGGAGCTCGCGGCGACCATCCGCCGCACCAGGCCCACGGGCTTCTGCGTGGGGTAGCCGGTCTTCTCCCGGCCGGTGGGGGAGACGATGGTGTGCCACCACACGTCCGTGGGCAGCTTGCCCAGCCGCACCTTCTCCGGGGTCACCAGGCCCGGGGCCATGTACGGCTCCCGGTCGACCTCGGCGCTGTCGAACAGGTACCGCTCGGGGTCCTTGACGTACACCAGGACGTTGTCGTGCTTGGCGGGCCAGCGGCGGCGGGAGCGCCCGCCGTAGTCGTAGGCCCAGATGATCTCGTTGAGGAAGCACTCCCGCCCGAAGATCGCGTCCAGCATCACCTTCGCGTAGTGCACCTCCCGGTAGTCCAGGTGCAGGTACAGCGTCCCGTCGTCGGCCAGCACCCGCCACGCCTCCCGCAGACGGGGCTCCAGGAACCCCCAGTAGTCGGCGAACGCGTCGTCGTAGCTGCGCAGGGCCCCCAGCACGGTCGTGTAGGAGCGGCCGGCGAAGCCGGTGCGGTCGCCCTCCCCGGCGGCGGCCGGGGTCACCGTGGACTCCCGCCGCCGCTGGGTGCGGCCCGTGTTGAAGGGCGGGTCCACGTAGATCATGCGGAAGGCCCCGTCGGGCAGCCGCCGCAGGAGATCCAGGTTCTCCGCGGCGACCACCGCGTCGGGGCCCTCGGCGTCGAAGGCGAAGGGGCTCACTCGCCGGCGGTGCCGCTCTGCTCCGGCGAGGCCGCGCTGCTGCGGCGGCGCCGGCGGCGCCGGGTGGTGCCGTCCGAGGTGCGCTCCACCGAGGTCTCCCGGGGCGCCTCGGGAGCCGTCTCGCGCGCAGCCGCCCGGGGCGCCCGGGCGTCCTCGCGCGGAGCGGACGACGTCGCGGCGTCGTCGCGGCGGCCGCGGCCGCCGCGCCCCTCACCGCGGCCGGACCCGCCGCGGTCGCCGCGGCCGGAGCCGCGCCCCTCGCCGCGGCCGGCGCCGCGGTCGCGCGAGCGCCCGTCCCGGCCCTCGCCGCGCGGGCCGCTCTTGCGCCCGCCGGGCTCGCCGAGGTCCTCGAGGACCTCGGCGCCGAGCCCCTCGTGGGTGCGCCTGGAGCGGGGGAGCCGGCCCTTGGTGCCCTTCGGGATGCTCAGCTCCTCGTACAGGTGCTCGGAGGAGGAGTAGGTCTCGCGGGGCTCGGGGATGCCGAGCTCCAGGGCCTTGTCGATCAGCCGCCAGCGCGGGATGTCGTCCCAGTCCACGAACGTCACGGCCGTGCCCTTGTTGCCCGCGCGGCCGGTGCGGCCGGTGCGGTGCAGGTAGGTCTTCTCGTCCTCGGGGCACTGGAAGTTGATGACGTGCGTGACGTCCTCGACGTCGATGCCGCGGGCGGCGACGTCCGTGGCCACGAGCACGTCGACCTTGTTGTTGCGGAACGCGCGCAGCGCCTGCTCGCGGGCGCCCTGCCCCAGGTCGCCGTGCAGCGGGGCGGCGGCGAAGCCGCGGGTGATCAGCTCGTCCGCGAGCTTGGCCGCGGCCCGCTTGGTCTTGGTGAAGACGATCGTGCGCCCCCGGCCCTCGGCCTGCAGGATCCGGGCCACGACCTCGTCCTTGTCGAGGTGGTGCGCCCGGTAGACCACCTGGCGGATGTCCTTCTTGGTGGCGCCCTCGTCCGGCGCGGCGGCCCGGATGTGCATGGGCTTGGTCATGTAGCGGCGGGCCATGGCCACCACGGGCCCGGGCATCGTCGCGGAGAAGAGCATCGTCTGCCGGACCTCGGGCACGGCCGAGAGCAGCTTCTCGACGTCGGGCAGGAAGCCGAGGTCGAGCATCTCGTCGGCCTCGTCGAGCACCACGGCCCGCACCGCGGACAGGTCGAGGTGGCGCTGCCGGTTGAGGTCGATGAGCCGGCCGGGGGTGCCGACGACGACCTCGACGCCCGCCTGCAGCTGCTCGATCTGGGGCTCGTAGGCGCGGCCGCCGTAGATGGTGGCCACCCGGGCGTCGCGGGTCCGCGCGGCGGTGGCCAGGTCGTGGCCGACCTGGACGGCGAGCTCGCGGGTGGGCACCACGATGAGCGCCTGCGGGGCGCCCGGCTTCTTCAGCTGGTCCCACCCCGCGTCGCCGCGGCCCACGACGCGCTGGACCACGGGGATGCCGAAGCCGAGGGTCTTGCCCGTGCCGGTCTTGGCCTGCCCGATGATGTCCTGCCCGGACAGCGCCACCGGCAGGGTCATGGCCTGGATGGGGAAGGGGTGGACGATGCCCTCGGCGGCGAGGGAGTCCACGATGTCCTGGCGCACCCCGAACTCGGCGAAGTCCTGGGGCAGCGGCTCGGGGTGCTCGGTGGTCTCGACGACCACCTCGGGGGTGCCGTCGAAGACGGTCCCGTCGTCGGGCGCGGCGGCGTCCGGTGCGGTGTCGGTGATGTGGTCGGTCACGGTCGGTTTCCTTACGACTCGGGCACGCCCGCTGAAGGGAGGGGACCTCGGGGTCCGGCCTCCGGGCCGCCGTGCTGGCGGGCGCCGGGGGGGCGTGCGTTGGGTGGAAGCCGATCGTGAGCGTGCGCCGCCTCGACCGCGCGGGCCACGGGAGCGTGGCGCCCGGGTCCGGTCCTGCGCGAGGCCGCCGTGGGGGGCCTGTTCGCGGGGAGCGGGGGCGAGTAGGTGTCTGTCGTTCGTGGGATCGCGGGTACGACCGGTCATCCAGTGCACTCAACAGTGTAGCCCGACGACCGCGCACGCTCCGTGCGGTCGCCGGGCCGGGTCCGCCGTGCCGGGCGGAGGGGGTCTCAGCCGTCCTGGGCGAAGGGGGTGAAGCCGACCGCCCGCTTCTGCTCCGCGCCGACGGCGGCGTAGCCGATGACGCCCGCGGGGACGACCGTCACGTTGCCCTTGGTGTCCGTCAGGGTCAGGGGGGACCCGGAGGACATGGCCGCGGTGATCAGCTCCACGGCCTCCGGCGCCTCGAGCGCGGAGTCGACGACGATCTCCCGGGCGACGTGCTGAACACCGATCTTGATTTCCATGGTTCCTCCTGGTCGGGGCTGCGGGATGCGTCCCGGCCAGTCTAGGAGGGCGCTACTGCCAGTCCTCGTCGATGATCGAGATTCCGCCCCAAGCTAAACGGAAGATCTGGCGCTGGGCCTCGGCCCGGCCGCCGGTGCCCGGGTTGCGGATCCAGTGCACCGCGGCGGTCTGCGCCATGCCGGTGAGGGAGCGGGAGACGAGCACGGCGTGCGGGTGGCTCAGCCCCGCGTTGGGCCCGAGGACCCCGGCGATCGAGTCCGCCACGGCGAGGTGGAAGCTCTCGAAGCGCTCCGCGACCTCCGGGTCCGCCAGCAGGTCGGACTCGAAGATCAGCCGGTGGGCCTCCGGATTGGCCTCGACGAAGCCGAAGTAGACGTCCAGCATGGACTCGACCCGCTCGCGGTTCACGTCGCTGCCCTGCAGCGCCGTGACGAGCCCGAGCGAGAGCTCCTGCAGGTAGTGGTCCACGAGGGCGAGGTACAGCTCGCGCTTGCCGGGGAAGTGCTGGTAGAGGACGGGCTTGCTCACCTGGGCGGCGTCGGCGATGTCGTCCATGGACGACCCGTGGTAGCCGTTCGAGGAGAACACGGTCAGCGCCGTCTCGAGCAGCTGCCGCCGGCGGGCCTCGCGCGGGAGGCGCGCCGGGCGGCCTCTCCTGGTCTCAGTCATGAACCGTTCCTCCTCAACCGGTCGGCGGCGCCGGCCGAACGAATGCTGCCCTACCCCGCGGCCTGGGACCGGGTGGCGGCTTCCGGCGGCGCCCCGGCCGCCGGTGGTGCGCTCTCCTCCGCGGCGGGCGCGGGGACCTCGATGCCGTACAGCGCCGCCAGACCGGTGATGTACTCGTCCTGCCGGCCCTGCGCGGCGAGCTCGCGCGCGCGGACGGTGGGGGTGTGCAGCAGGGAGCGGACCATGCGCCGCATCGCGAGCTCGATCTGCTCCTGGGCGGCCGTGCATCCGTGGTGGGAGGTGACCTTCTCGAGCTCGGCGTCCAGGACGGCCATGGTGTGCTTGCGCAGGGCGACGATCGCGGCGTCCATGTCCCGGGCCTCCTGGCTCGCGGCGAACTCCTGGGCGGCGCGCTCGACGATCCCGCTCGCGGCGTCGACGGACTCCCGGGTCTCGTCCGGGGCGGCCACGCGCACCGACTCGAGGGTGATGAGCTCGACGCCGGGCAGGTCCGCCACGGCGGGGTCGAAGTCGCGGGTCAGGGCCAGGTCGACCACGGTGCGGGACCCGGCGGGGAACGCGGCGGCGCCCATGGGGGCGGAGCCGCCGCTGCAGCCGATCACGACGTCGGCGCGCTCCAGGGCCGCGGCCAGCTCCGCGGTCCCCACCGGGGTGCCGCCGCGGTTCTCGGTGAACTGCTCCGCCCGGCCCGACGCCGAGTACACCTCGATGTCCGCGCAGCCGCGGTCGCGCAGGGCCGCCATGGTCGCCCCCGCGTAGGCGCCCGTGCCGAACACGAGGGCCCGTCGCGACGTCCAGGTGCCGGACGTGACGTCGTCGGCGAGGTCCAGGGCCACGGAGACGATGGAGCGGCCGCGCTCGCCCAGGGCGGTCTGCGTGCCCACCTTGCGGGCGGTGCGGGCGGCCGCCTCGAACAGCCGCTGGAGCTTGCCGGAGACCGTCCCCGCCTGCTGGGCGTCGTTGAGGGCGCGCCGGACCTGCCCGGTGATCTCGCGCTCGCCCACCACGGCGGACTCCAGCCCGGAGACCACGGTGAAGAGGTGGCGTGCGGCGCCGGAGTCGGTGAAGGCCCGCAGGGAGTCGGCCACGAACTCGGGGTCGAGCCCGGCGCGGGAGCCGATCTGCTCGGCGAGCTCGGCCAGGACCCGGTCCAGCGCCGCCCCGGACGGGACGCCCGGCGTGTCCTCGAGCTCCCCGTAGATCTCGAGCCGGTTGCACGTCGAGAGGGTCACGGCGCCCCGGAGCGGGCCGCTGCGGACCATCTCCTCGGACAGCCCGAGCGCACCGGTGCTGAGACGCGCAACGGTGTTCAGATCGACGTTCTGATGGGAGGCGACGAGAGCGAAGAGGACCACAGTGCATTCATACTAGACGGTCACCGCGGATCCGCGCCTCAGTGACGTCCGAGAGGCCGCTCACGTCCGTCACCGACCGGCCCCTCCCGGACCCCGGTGACGCTGCGTCGGTAAACGACGTCGGTGTTCCTTGGCACAATGGGAGCACTATGCCTACCACCCCTGAGACGGCGAGCACGCCGGACACGTCGACCGCAGCCGTTCCCGGGCACCCCACGGGCGGCACCCACCCCTCGGCGGCGTTCCGGCGCCTGACCGGATCGCTCGGGGCGCTGCCGCAGGGCCATCCGCTGCGGGCCGCCGGCACACTGGACGCCCCGCTGCTGCAGGCCCTCACGGGCCGCGCGCCCGGCCGCCGCCCGGTGTGGTTCATGCGGCAGGCGGGCCGGTCGCTGCCGGAGTACCGGTCCCTGCGCCAGGGCACCGCCATGCTCGACGCCTGCCTGGACCCCGCGATGGCCGCCGAGATCACCCTCCAGCCGGTGCGCCGGCACGACGTCGACGCCGCCATCTTCTTCTCCGACATCGTCGTGCCCATGCGCGTGGCCGGCGTGGACGTCGAGATCGTCCCGGGCCGCGGCCCCGTCCTGGAGCGCCCCGTGCGCACGGCCGCCGACGTCGCCGCCCTGCCCGAGCTCACCGAGGGCTCCCTCGACCCGATCCGCGAGGCCGTCGCCCGCACCGTCGCGGAGCTCGGGGCGACCCCGCTCATCGGCTTCGCCGGGGCGCCGTTCACCGTGGCCGCCTACATGGTCGAGGGCGGGCCCTCCCGGGACCACCTGCTGCCGCGCACGATGATGCACGCCGACCCGGCGGCCTGGCGGGCGCTCGCCGAGTGGGCGGCCCGGACGTCCGGGGCGTTCCTGCGCGCCCAGGTCGAGGCCGGCGCCTCCGCCGTGCAGCTCTTCGACTCCTGGGCGGGCTCCCTGTCCCTGGCCGACTACTCCGCGCACGTGGTGGAGCACTCGGCGGCCGCGCTGCGCGCCGTCGAGGACCTCGCCGTGCCCCGGATCCACTTCGGCACCGGCACCGGTGAGCTGCTCGCCGCGATGCGGGACGCCGGCGCGGACGCGGTGGGCGTGGACTACCGGATCCCGCTGGCCGAGGCCAACCGGCGGCTCGGCGGGTCCACCGTGCTGCAGGGCAACATCGACCCGGCCCTGCTCACCGCCCCCTGGCCCGTGCTCGCCGAGCACGTGCGCGAGGTGCTGGCCGGCGGGGCCACGGCGCCCGGGCACGTGGTGAACCTCGGCCACGGCGTCCCGCCGGGCACCGACCCGCAGGTGCTGACGGACCTCGTGTCCTTCGTCCACGACCAGCCGCTGGAGCAGACCCCTCGCGGCGGCAGGCCGTGAGCGCGGAGCGGGACGGCCGGCCCGCCCGCCGGACCCCGCCCCGATCCGCCCTCGTGGTGGGCGGCGGCGTCTCCGGGCTCGTGGCCGCCCGCGACCTGGCGGCCCGCGGGCTGCGCGTCACCCTGGTCGAGGCCGAGGACCACCTCGGCGGAGCCGTCGGCGCCCACCAGGTGGCGGGCCTCGTCCTCGACTCGGGCGCCGAGTCCTTCGCGACCCGCTCCCGGGCGGTCCCCGACCTCCTGGACGAGCTCGGCCTCGGCGAGCGCGTGGTGCACCCCAACCGCTCCGGCTCGTGGCTGTTCCTGCCGGAGGGCGCCGTGCCCGCCCCCGACACCGGGATCCTGGGCATCCCCGCCGACCCGACCGCCCCCCGGCTGCGGGCGGCCCTCGGCCGGGCCGGCATGCTGCGCGCGAGCCTCGACCGCCGGCTGCCGCCCTTCGTCGGCATGACCGAGCGCTCCCTCGGCGGCCTCGTCCGGGCGCGGATGGGGGAGCGGGTCCTGGACCGGCTCGTCGCGCCGTTCGCCACGGGCGTGCACTCCGCCCACCCCGACGACCTCGACGTCGACGCCGTCGCCCCCGGCCTGCGGCGGGCCCTGCGCGAGCACGGGTCCCTCGGCGCCGCGGCGGGCGCCCTGCGCCGCGCCGCGCCCGCGGGCGCGAACGTGGCCGGGCTGCGCGGCGGCATGAACGCGCTGTCCGAGACCCTCGTGCACGACCTCGAGCGGGCGGGCGTGAAGCTCGTCACCGGCTACGACGTCATCGCCCTCGACCGCGACCCCCGGCGCGAGGGCTGGATGGTCATCCAGCGCCAGCCGCGCTTCGGCCACAAGACCGCCGTGGCGCGCGGGGAGCTGCTCGTGATGGCCACCGACGGCACGACCGCCGTCCGGCTCCTCGCCAGCCACGAGGAGGGGCTCCAGCGGTTCGCCCCCGGGGCCGGGCCCCAGGTGGCCCTGGCCACGCTCGTGGTCGACGAGCCGCGCCTCGACGGCGCCCCCCGGGGCACCGGCCTGCTCGTGAGCGAGGACGCCCGCGGCGTGCGCGCCAAGGCCCTCACCCACGCCACCGCCAAGTGGGACTGGGTCCGGCAGGCGGCCGGCCCCGGCCGGCACGTGCTGCGGCTCTCCTACGGGCGCGCCCAGCCCGACGCCACCGCCGTGCCCCCGGAGGTGGCCCTGCCCGACGACCAGCTCATCCGCCTGGCCCTCTCCGACGCCTCGACCCTCATGGGCATGCCCCTGCGGCCCGCCCAGCTCGTCGGCGCGGACATCGTGCGCTGGCGCTCCGCGCTGCCCCGCACCGGCGTCGGGCACGCCCGGCGGGTCGCCGACTTCCGGCGGGCGCTCGCGGCGCTGCCCGACGCCGTCGCGGTCGGCGGGTGGCTCGCGGGCACGGGCCTCGCCTCCGTCGTCGCCGACACCCGGGCCCAGGTCCGCGCCCTGCTCGCCGAGGCGGGCGTCCCGGACGACGCCGCGCCGGCCGCCACCGAACCGGCACGCACCCCACCGACCAGCACCCGACGAAAGGACTGAGCCTTGTCCCACGACACCAGCCCCCACGAGCACGGCGGTCATCCCGCAGCCACGCCCGAGCCGACGCAGGACGGCGGCGCGGAGCGGCTGCACTGGGCCGTCTGGTCCGTGTTCGCCCGCCCCGCCGGCGGCGCCGCGGCCCGCACGGCCGGCGACGACGCCTCCGCGGCCGCCGAGTTCGACGGCGTCGTCGAGCAGCTGGCGGCCGAGGGCGTGACGCTGCGCGGCGCCTACGACGTCTCGGGGATGCGCGAGGACGCCGACGTCCTCACGTGGCTGCACGGCGACGACCCCCAGGCGCTCCAGTCGGCGGTCCGCCGGCTGCGCCGCACGGAGCTCCTGGCCGGCACCGCGCAGGCCTGGAACGCGATGGGGGTGCACCGGGACGCCGAGTTCACCCGGAACCACTCGCCGTCCTTCGCCCGCGGCGTCGCCCCCGAGGACTGGGTCTGCGTCTACCCGTTCGTGCGCTCCTACGAGTGGTACTACATGAACGCCCAGCGCCGCTCCGAGATGCTGCGCAACCACGGCATGGCGGCGCGCGACTACCCCCAGGTCCTCGCCAACACCATCGCGTGCTTCGGGCTCAACGACTTCGAGTGGCTGCTCGCGCTCGAGGCCCCCGAGCTGGTCGACCTCGTCGACGTCATGCGGGCCTTCCGCAACACGGAGGCCCGGCTGCACGTGCGCGAGGAGACGCCGTTCTACACGGGCCGCCGGATCCGCTCCGAGGAGCTCGCGGAGGTGCTCCGATGAGCGCCGAGAACGCCCTGTCGCGGGCCCGCGCGCACGCGCCGGAGCACTACGACGCCGTCGTCCTCTCGTCCTTCGGCGGGCCGGAGGGGCAGGACGACGTCCTGCCGTTCCTGCGCAACGTCACGAAGGGCCGCGGCATCCCCGACGAGCGGCTGGAGGAGGTCGCCACCCACTACCGGGCCAACGGCGGCGTCAGCCCCATCAACGCCCAGAACCGCGCGCTGCGCTCCGCCCTCGAGGCCGAGCTGCTCGGCCGGGGCCTGAGCGTGCCCGTGCTGTGGGCCAACCGCAACTGGGCGCCCTACGTGGCGGACGTGGTGCGGGAGTGCCACGCGCGCGGGCTGCGCAAGCTCCTGGTGCTCGCCACCAGCGCCTACTCCAGCTACTCCGGCTGCCGCCAGTACCGCGAGGACTACGGCGTGGCGCTCGAGGAGCTCGGCCTCGCGGACGAGATGCAGGTCGACAAGGTCCACCAGTACTACGACTCCGAGGGCTTCGTGCAGCCCTTCGTCGAGGGCCTCCGGGAGGGCCTCGCGCAGGTGCGCGACCGGCTCGGCGCCGACGGCGGCAGGATCGCGGTCCTGTTCTGCACCCACTCCATCCCCACGACCGACGCCGAGGCCTCCGGGCCGGCGCGGATGGACTTCGAGGAGGGCTCCGCCTACGTCGCCCAGCACCTGGCCGTGGCCCGGACCGTGCTGGAGCGCGTGGGGCCGGAGGAGCTCGGGGACCACACCTGGGACCTCGTCTACCAGTCCCGCTCCGGGCCGCCGCAGGTGCCGTGGCTCGAGCCGGACGTCAACGACGCCCTCGAGGAGCTCGCCGAGCGCGGTGTCGCCGGCGTGGTCCTCGTGCCGCTGGGCTTCGTCTCCGACCACATGGAGGTCAAGTGGGACCTCGACACGGAGGCCCTGGAGACCTGCGAACGGCTCGGCCTCCCGGCCGTGCGCACCCCCACCGCGGGCACCCACCCGGCGTTCGTGGCCGGGCTCGCGGACCTCGTGGAGCAGCGCGTCGCCGGGCGCGCCGCCCCGCCGCGGCTCTCCGCGTGCGCCGAGGGCACGTGGTTCGACGACTGCGCCCCGGACTGCTGCGTCAAGGTGCTGCGCGGCGCCGCCGGGCCCCGCCCCACCATCGCGCAGCGCCCCCAGGGCGAGCCCCTCCCGGTCGCCCTCGACGAGGCGGGGGAGGTGCGGTGGTCGTGACGGCCGCGGCGCAGGGGCTCCCGGTGCTGCGGGTCGGGACCCGCGGCTCCCGGCTCGCGCTCACCCAGACCACCACGGCGGCCCGGGCCGTCGCGGCGGCGGGCGGGCTGGAGCCGGAGCTCGTCACGATCCGCACCGAGGGCGACGTCCTGACCGGGCCCCTGTCCCAGATGGGCGGCACCGGGGTCTTCGCCACGGCCCTGCGGGCCGCGCTGCTGGCGGGATCCGTGGACCTGGCCGTGCACTCCCTCAAGGACCTGCCCACCGCTCCCGTGCCGGGCCTCGAGGTCGCCGCGGTGCCGGAGCGGGAGGACCCCCGGGACGCGCTGTGCGCCCGCGACGGGCTGACCCTCTCCGGCCTGCCCTCCGGCGCGAAGGTCGGCACCGGCTCCCCGCGGCGCGCGGCGCAGGTGCGCGCCGCTCGCCCTGACCTGGAGATCGTCGACATCCGCGGCAACGTGGGCACCCGACTGGGGCGGGTGGCCCCCGGCGACCTCGACGCCGTGGTGCTCGCCGCCTCCGGGCTGCGGCGGCTCGGGCTGGAGGACGCGATCACCGAGCTGATCGACCCGTCCGTCATGCTCCCCGCCCCCGGGCAGGGCGCCCTGGCCCTGGAGTGCCGCACCGAGGACGCCTCGGGGGACACCCCGCTCGCCGCCGCCCTCGCCGCGGTGGACCACCTGGAGACCCGCCTGGCCGTGACCGCGGAACGGGCGCTGCTGACCCGGCTCGAGGCCGGCTGCGCGGCCCCCGTGGGCACCTTCGCGCGGATCGAGGACGGCGTGCTCGTGCTCGACGTCGTCGTGGCCGACCCGGACGGCAGCCGGGTCATGCGCCGCAGCGGCCGCACCGCGGAGCGCGGCGTCGACGACGCCCGCGCCCTCGGCCACCGGCTGGGCGACGAGCTGCTCGCCGACGGCGCCGGCCGGCTGGCCCGGTTGACGCTCTGAGACCCGTGCCGCACCCCGGCCCCGCCGACCGCTCCGCCGACCCGGCCGCCGCCCTGCGCGGGGCCAGGGTCGTCGTGACCCGTTCCGCCGACCGGGCCAGGGAGCTCGTGGCGCTGCTGCACGGGCACGGGGCCCGGGTCCGGCTCGCCCCGCTGCTCGAGGCCACCCTCCCCGGGGACACCGGTCCCGTGGCCGCCCTGCTGGACCGGGCGGCGGACCCGGGGGCCGCCGCCGGGTCCTGGCTGGTGGTCACCTCGGTCACCACCGTCCGGGCCCTGCGCGCGGTCGCGGGGGAGCCGTCCGGCACGGCACTCGGCGACCGGTTCGCGGCGGCCCGGCGGGCCGGCCTGCGCGTGGCCGCGGTGGGGGACGCCACGGCCGCGGCCCTCACGGCGGCCGGGCTGCGGCCGGACCTCGTGCCCGGCGCGGTGCACTCGGCCGCCGGGCTGCTCGCCGACTGGCCGCCGGAGCCGGCTCCCGGCACCGTCCTGCTGCCGCTCTCCGCCCGGGCCCGGCCCACCCTCGAGACCGGTCTGACCGCGCGGGGGTACGGGGTGCTGACGGCCACGGCCTACGAGACCGTGCCCTGGCCGGCGCCCGCGCCCCTCGTGCGGCGGGCCGCGGCCCAGGGAGAGGCCGACGGCACGGACGACGACGCGGACGACGACACGGACCGCGGCGTGGACGGGCGCGTGGCCGAGCTCCACCGGTCCGACCTGCTGCAGGTCCTGGCCGCGGGCGAGGCCGACGCCGTGGTGCTCACGGCGCCGTCCCACCTCGCCGAGCTCGTGCGCGACGACCCCGCCGTCCTGGCCGGCACCGTCCTCGTGGCCATCGGCGAGCCGACGAGACGCGCCGCCGCCGAGCGCGGCCTGCCGTCCGTGGCCGCGTCCCTGCCCACCCCGGAGGGGATCCGCGACGCCCTCGCCCGGGCCCTCACCGCACCCGCGGCCTCCCGGGCGGCCGCGGGGGCGCCCGCCCCGACCCCGACGGCGGCGGCTCCGCCGCCGGCCGCACCGACCACACCGATCCCGACGACACCGATCCCTGCGACCGAGGAGACGAACTCCGTGACCCACCGAATTCCCCGCTACGACCTGGTGTCCCGCCCCCGCCGCCTGCGCACCACCCCGGCCGTGCGCCGGCTCGCCGCGCAGACCAGGGTCCATCCGTCCGACCTCATCCTGCCCGTGTTCGTCCGCGAGGGCCTCGCCGAGCCCGCCCCGCTCGGCTCCATGCCGGGGGTCGTCCAGCACTCCATGGACTCGCTCCGGCGCGCCGCCGCCGAGGCCGTGGCCAAGGGCCTCGGCGGGTTCATGATCTTCGGCGTGCCCGCCGAGCGGGACCCCGAGGGCAGCGCCGGGTGCGACCCCGAGGGCATCCTGAACCGGGCGCTGCGCGCCGTGCGCGCCGAGGTCGGCGACGACCTCGTCGTCATGGCCGACCTGTGCCTGGACGAGTTCACCGACCACGGGCACTGCGGCGTCCTGGCCGAGGACGGGACCGTGGACAACGACGCGACCCTGGAGATCTACGGCCGGATGGCCGTGGCCCAGGCCGAGGCGGGCGCCCACGTGCTCGGGCCCTCCGGCATGATGGACGGCCAGGTCGGCGTGATCCGCTCCGCCCTCGACGAGGCCGGGCACCCCGACGTCGCCGTCCTGGCCTACTCCGCGAAGTACTCCTCCGCGTTCTACGGCCCGTTCCGCGAGGCCGTGGACTCCCAGCTGCAGGGCGACCGCCGCAGCTACCAGATGGACCCCGCCAACCGCCGGGAGGCGCTGCACGAGCTGCAGCTGGACCTGGACGAGGGCGCCGACATGGTCATGGTCAAACCGGCCATGAGCTACCTCGACATCCTCCGCGACGTGGCCGAGGTCTCCCCGGTGCCCGTCTCCGCGTACCAGATCTCCGGCGAGTACGCCATGATCGAGGCCGCCGCCGCCAACGGCTGGATCGACCGCCGGGCCGCGATCCAGGAGTCCGTGCTGTCCATCCGCCGCGCGGGCGCCGACTCCGTGCTCACCTACTTCGCCGTCGAGCTCGCGGACTGGTTCCGCGAGGAGAACGGCCTCTCCTGACCCCCACCGTCCCCCGAGCCGGCACCCCCGGCGGAAGGAAGCAGACAAACCCATGAGCGTTTCCCAGGAACTCTTCGACCGCGCGCGCAAGGTCATGCCCGGCGGGGTCAACTCCCCGGTGCGGGCCTTCGCGTCCGTGGGCGGCACCCCGCCCTTCATCACCGCGGCCAAGGGCCCGTACCTCACCGACGTCGACGGCCGCGAGTACGTCGACCTCGTCAGCTCGTGGGGGCCCGCCCTCGTCGGGCACTCCCACCCGGCCGTCATCGAGGCCGTGCACGAGGCCGTGGAGCGCGGCCTGTCCTTCGGGGCCACGACCCGCGGGGAGACCGAGCTGGCCGAACTCGTGGTCGAGCGGATCGGCGCGATCGACGAGCTGCGCATGGTCTCGACCGGGACCGAGGCGGCCATGACCGCGATCCGCCTGGCGCGCGGCGTGACCGGCCGGGACCTCGTCGTGAAGTTCGCCGGGTGCTACCACGGGCACGTGGACTCCCTGCTGTCCGAGGCGGGCTCCGGCGTGGCGACCCTCGCCCTGCCCGGCTCCGCCGGGGTCACCGCGGCCACCGCGGCCGAGACCCTGGTGCTGCCCTACAACGACCTCGCCGCCGTGGAGGAGGCCTTCGCCGCCCACCCCGGCCGGATCGCCGCCGTCATCACCGAGGGCGCGCCCGCCAACATGGGTGTGGTCACCCCCGGCGAGGGCTTCAACGCGGGCCTGCGCCGGCTCACGCGCGAGCACGGGGCGCTGATGATCTTCGACGAGGTGCTGACCGGGTTCCGCGTGCACGAGGCCGGCTACTGGGGTCTCACCGCCGCGGGCGAGGACGGCTGGGAGCCCGACCTGTTCATGTTCGGGAAGGTCATCGGCGGCGGGCTGCCGGTCGCCGGCGTGGGCGGGCGGGCCGGGGTCATGAACCACCTGGCGCCCCTGGGCCCCGTCTACCAGGCCGGGACCCTGTCCGGGAACCCGGTGGCGATGGCCGCGGGCGCGGCGACCCTGCGCACCGCGGACCGGATCGCCTACCAGACCGTCGACCGGCGCTCGGCGCAGCTGCAGGAGGCGGTGCGCGCGGCGCTGACCGAGGCCGGGGTCGACCACTCCATCCAGTCGGCCGGCAACCTGTTCTCGGTGGCCTTCGGCACCTCCGCCGCCGGCGTGCACGACTACGCGCAGGCCAAGGCGCAGGAGACGTTCCGCTACCCGGCGTTCTTCCACGCGATGCTCGACCAGGGCGTCTACCTGCCCCCGTCGGTGTTCGAGGCGTGGTTCCTCTCCGCCGCGCACGACGACGCCGCGATGGACCGGATCGTCTCCGCCCTGCCGGCCGCGGCGCGCGCGGCCGCCGAGGCCCGGCCGGCCGCCTGACCCCGGCCGCCGGGGCCCGGCCGGCCGCCGTCCCGGGGAGCGCTCAGGCGTCCTCGGGGCGGCGGAGCGGCCACGCGCCGTCGACCACCGCGTCCGGGCGGGTCCGGCGGAAGTACTCCTGGAGGCTCGCGGCCTGCTCGGCCGCCCACCCCACCTGGTCGGCGTGCAGCGCGGCCGCCGGGCGCACCAGCTCGGGGAAGCGGCGGGCCATCAGCACCGCGAGCCGCTCCGTCGCGACCGAGTCCGCCGCCGAGGTGTGCGCCGCGGTGAGCTCGACCCCGTACTCCTCGCACAGCGCCCCGAGGGTGCGCTTGCCGCGCCGGTACCGGTGCACCTGCTTGTTGAGGACGTAGGGGTCCAGCACCGGGAAGGGCTGCGGGACCTCCACCCCGTGGCGCCGGCCCTCGTGGGCGAGGACCGTGAAGTCGTAGGAGGCGTTGAACACCAGCACGGGCGTGCCCGCGGCGAAGAGGCCGGCCAGGACGCCCGCGATCTCCGCGACCACCTCCGCGGCGGGCCGGCCCTCGGCGCGGGCCCGCTCGGTGCTCACCCCGTGCACGGCGGCCGCCTCCTCGGGGATCTCCACCCCCGGGTCCGCCAGCCACTCCCACTCGTCCGTCACGGCGCCGGCGGCGTCGGTGCGCACGACGGACGCCGTGACGATGCGGGCCGTGTGCGGGTCACGGCCGGTCGTCTCGAGGTCGAAGGAGGCGCGCGGACCCTCGGTCCACGCGGGGGACGCCTCCGGGGCGCCCGCGGACCCCTCGAGGTCGAAGAGCACGTCCTGCTCCGCGGCGTCGTCCGGCGCGGGCGGGGCGGGCCTCGGCGCGCGCAGCGGGGCGGCGTCGAACAGGGGCAGCTGGTCGGTGGGGCCGGCGGGGCCTGAGGGCGAGGACATGGCTCCCACCGTACCGGCCCCCTCCGACCCGCCACGGACGCGGCCGCCCCGGCCGACGCCTCCGTGCGCACCGGTCCGGAACCGTCCGGGTACGCACGGACGCGGAGCGCTTAGACCGTCGGAGTCCCGTGATGAGATGAGACCCATGCGGCACACCGAGGACAGCACCCACGCCACGAGCTCCGCCCTGCCCGGGGCGGGGCCGGTGCGCTGGACCCTGGTGCCGCCGCACGGCTCCGCGCCGGAGCGCGCCCCGTGGCGGCCGAACCCCGAGCAGGAGGAGATCGCCGGGCTCCCGGCCGGGTGCGGCCCCCGGCTCGTGCTCGGCGGCCCCGGGACCGGGCGGACCCGGGTGCTCGTGGAGCTGGCGGCCCGCCGGATCGGCGGGGGCCTGGACCCGGACCGGCTGCTCGTGCTCACGCCGTCCCGGCTCTCGGCGGCCCGGCTGCGGGACGACCTCACGGCCGCGGTCTCGGCCACCATGAGCTCCCCGCCCGTGCGGGCCTGGCAGTCCTACGCCTTCGACCTGCTCCGGCGGGCCCAGAACCAGGGACTGCTCCCGGGCGTCGCGCACGGACCCAAGCTGCTGTCCGGCCCGGAGCAGGACGTGCTGATCGGCGAGCTCATGGCCGGGCACGCCGCCGGCTTCGGGGCCCCCGTCGTGTGGCCCCCGGACCTCCGGGAGGCGCTCGCCACCCGCGGCTTCCGGCAGGAGGTGCGCGAGCTCTTCGACCGCATGTCCGAGTACGACCTCGCCCCCGACGACCTCCGCCGCCTCGCCCGGCGCCTGGAGCGCCCGGACTGGGCGGCGGCCGCCACGATGCAGGCCGAGTACCAGGCCGTGCGCCGGCTGCGGATGCCGGAGTCCTACGACCCGGCGGCCCTCGTCACGGAGGCCGCGCGGGTCCTCGAGGAGCAGCCGGAGTTCCTGCGGGCCGAGCAGGAGCGCCTCGACCTCGTGCTCGTCGACGACCTGCACGAGGCGACGCCCTCGATCCACCGGCTGCTCGCCGTGCTGTGCCGGGGACGGGACACCGTGCTGACCGCCTGCACGGACACCGTGGTCCAGGGCTTCCGCGGGGCCCGCCCGGACCTGCTGCGCACCCTCGAGGACCGGCTCGCCGAGCCCGCGCGCCCCCTGCGGCGGCACCCCCTGGGCACGAGCCGGCGGATGCCCGGGGCCGTCGCGGAGGTGTGGCAGCGCGTGGCGGAGCGGATCCCCGCCGTGGCCGGGGCCCGGCACCCCCGCGCCCTCCGGCCCGCCGGGAGCGCCCCGGGCGCTGCGGACACGGGCCACGGCGCGGACACCGCGACCGCGCCGGCCGACGTCGCGGTGGACGGCACCGGAGACCGCGCGGCGCCCGGAGAGGTCACCACGGTGGTGCTCTCCTCGCCGCTGCACGAGGCCCGCTGGATCGCGCACCAGGTCCTGGAGCGCCACCTGGTGCACGGCGTCCCGCTGGCGGACATGGCCGTGGTCGTGCGCAACGGCCGCTACCTGGAGGGGCTCGAGCGCCAGCTCTCCGCCCTCGGGGTGCCCGTCAGCACCTCCGCCGCGGAGACGCCGGTGCGCGACGAGCCCGCGGTGCGCCCGCTGCTGGGTGCCCTGCGCATCGTGACCGAGGCCGCCGCGGCGGCCGCGGACCGCGAGGAGGACGCGCACTTCGGCGCCCTCACGGTCCAGGCGGCCGTCGACCTGCTCTCCTCGCGGATCGGCAACGCCTCCCCGATGGACGTCCGCCGGCTCCGCCAGCGGCTCCGGGCGGAGGAGCTCGCCGCGGGGGGTCGGCGCACCAGCGACGACCTGCTCGTGGAGGCCCTCGTGGCCCCCGGGGCGCTCGACGCCGCCGGCGTGCGCTCCGTGCCGGCCCGCCGGATCGCCCGGATGCTCGCGGCCGGGACCCGTGCCCTCCGGGAGGAGGGCGCCACGGCCGAGACCGTCCTGTGGGCGCTGTGGGAGGCGGCCGGGGTCGCCGAGTCCTGGCGGCGCCGGGCACTGGAGGGCGGCCCGGCGGGGGAGCGGGCCGACCGCGACCTCGACGCCGTGGTGGGCCTGTTCGAGTCCGCCGAGCGTTACGTGGACCACCTTCCCGGGGCCGGCCCCGCCCAGTTCCTGGACTACATCGACAACCAGGAGCTGCCCATGGACACCCTGGCCGCCCGCGCCCCGACCGACGAGACGGTCGAGATCATGACGCCCGCCACCGCCGCGGGCCGGCAGTGGCCGGTGGTCTTCGTCGCCGGCGTGCAGGAGGGCGTGTGGCCCAACACCCGCCTGCGCGGGCAGCTGCTCGGCGCGGACCTGCTCACGGACGCGCTCGACCTCGGCGTCGACCAGGCCGCGCGGGTCACCCCGGTCACCCGCATGCGCGAGGTCCGCCACGACGAGCTGCGCTCCTTCTCCGCCGCCGTCTCCCGCAGCTGCGGCACGCTCGTGGTCACGGCGGCCTCCGGCGAGGACGAGCAGCCCTCGGAGTTCCTCGACCTCGTCGACCCCCCGGGCTCGCGGCCCGGGGAAGGCGCCCGGGCCGTGGTGGACGCCCCCCGGCCCATGACCCTGCGCGCCCTCGTGGCCGAGCTGCGGCAGTGGGTCCAGCTGCACGAGGAGGACCCCGTGCGCTCGGAGGCCGCGGCCCGGCTGCTCCACCGCATCTCCTCCTCCCCGCGCCCGGTGCCCGGCGCCCACCCCGACACCTGGTGGGGCGCCGCGGAGCTCTCCAGCACGGCGCCCGTCTTCGACGACGGGGTCCCCGTGCCCGTCTCCCCGTCCCGGATCGAGACCATCCACCGGTCCCCGCTCGACTGGTTCGTGGCCGCCTCGCGGGCCGAGGCCGCGACCGACCTCAGCCGCAGCCTCGGCTCACTCGTGCACGCCATCGCCGAGGAGCTGCCGGAGGCGTCGGGCACCGAGCTCGTCGCCGAGCTCGAGCGCCGCTGGCCCACGCTGGGGCTGCCGGAGACCTGGGAGTCCGCGGTCCAGCTCGAACGGGCCCGGCAGATGCTGCGCAAGTTCGCCCAGTACGTCCTGGACGCCCGCAGCAAGCACGGCCGCCGGCTGGCCTCCGTGGAGGGGGCGTTCAGCGTGCTCGTCCAGGGGCGGGCGCGCGACGCCCTGCTCCGGGGCCGCGTGGACCGCCTGGAGCTCGACGAGCAGGGCCGCTACGTCGTCGTCGACCTCAAGACCGGCCGGAACCAGCCCGCCGGGGCGAAGATCGCCGAGCACCCGCAGCTCGCGGCCTACCAGGTGGCGCTCACGGCGGGAGCGGGCACAGCCATGGTCGCGGGTCAGGACGAGACCGTCCTCGAGCTGCCCGGCGGCACCGTGACGGAGCTCTCCGGCGGCGCCCTGCTCGTCCAGCTCGGCACCCGGGCCAAGTCCCCCTCCGTGCAGCAGCAGGACCCCCTCGACCCGGACGCCACGTGGGCGCGGGACCTGATCACCCGGGCCGCGGAGCTCGTGGCCGGGGAACGGTTCACCGCCCGCCACGACCAGGCCGAGGGCGCCTTCAACGGGCACGGGTGCAAGCTGCCGCAGATCTGCCCGCTGTGCGCCGAGGGGCGGCAGGTGAGCGAACCGTGAGGACCGTTCGGACGGATCCCGGCCCCGTCCCACCCGGACAGCAGGAGACGACAGCGCCCATGACCGACGCCCCCGACGACCGCACCCGGCTCGACGCCGCCGAGCACCCCTACGGCGGCGTCGAGCCCCGGTACAGTCCCGAGGAGCTGGCCGAGCTGCTCGGCGGCAACCTCCCCACGGCCCAGCAGTCGGCCGTGATCTCGGCCCCGCTCACCCCCCGGCTGGTGGTCGCGGGCGCGGGCTCGGGCAAGACCGCGACCATGGTCGACCGGGTGGTCTGGCTCGTGGCCAACGGGGTCGTCGCCCCGGACCAGGTCCTCGGCGTGACCTTCACCCGCAAGGCCGCCGGCGAGCTGGGGGAGCGCATGCGCTCCCGGCTCGCCCGGCTGCGCGCCCAGGGGCTCGTCGCTCCGGCCCACGCCGAGGAGGACGACCTCCCGGCCGCTCCCCAGGACCCCACGGTCAGCACCTACCACTCCTACGCCAACACGCTCGTGCGCAACTACGGGCTGCGGATCGGGATCGAGCCGGACACCACGCTGCTGGGCCAGGCCCGGACGTGGCAGCTCGCCGCGCAGACCGTGGAGGCCTGGACCGGGGAGCTGCTCGAGACCATGCCCGCGAAGTCGACCATGGTCGCCGCCGTCCTCGACCTCGCCTCGGCGTGCGCGGAGCACCTCGTGGACCCGGCGGACGTGGAGCGCTTCGCGGCCGAGCTGCTCGGCGCGCTGGCCACGACACCGCCGGGGCGCCGGAAGAAGACCCTGGGCGCCCAGCTGAAGAAGGTCGAGGACAACCAGCGCACCGCGTGGGTCCTCGCCGAGCTCGTGGCCGACTTCGCCCGGCGCAAGCGCGAGGCCCAGGCCATGGACTTCGGCGACCTCCTCTCCGCCGCCGCCCGGCTCGCGGAGCAGGACCCGGCAGCCCGCCGGACCGAGCGGGAGCGACACCGGGTGGTGCTGCTCGACGAGTTCCAGGACACCTCGCACGCCCAGCTGCGGCTCTTCGCCGCGCTCTTCGGGCAGGGGCACTCCGTGATGGCCGTGGGCGACCCCCAGCAGTCGATCTACGGCTTCCGCGGGGCCTCCTCCGGGCAGCTCTTCGGCTTCTACGACTCCTTCCCGGTCGCGCCCGGCCAGGACGGGGAGCCCAGCTTCCTCACCACGGCGTGGCGCAACGACGCGAGCATCCTGGACGTCGCCAACACCATCGCCGCGCCCCTGCGGACCCTGCCGGCGTGGGCGCGCAGCACGTCCTCCCTCGCCGTCCCCGAGCTCACCCCGCGTCCCGGGGCGGGCACCGGCCGGGTGCGGATCAGCCGGTACGCGACCGACGTCGAGGAGGCCGTCGCGCTCGCGGAGCGCGTCCGGGAGCGCCGGGAGCAGCACCGCGGCGACCCGGAGGAGCAGATGCCCACCATGGCGGTGCTCTGCCGCAAGCGCTCCCAGATCGAGCCCGTGCGCCGGGAGCTCGCCGCCCGCGGCATCCCCTACGAGGTCGTGGGCCTGGGCGGGCTGCTCAGCACGCCGGAGGTCTCCGACGTCGTCGCGACCCTCCGGGTGCTGGACGACCCCGGCCGCTCGGACGCGCTCGTGCGGCTGCTCGCGGGGGCCCGCTGGCGGATCGGGACCCGGGATCTCATGGCCCTCGCCGACTGGGCGTCCCACCTGGAACGCCGCCGCACGGAGGCCGCGCAGGCGGGCCGGGCCGAGGACCTCGAGAGCCCGGTCACCGCGGAGGAGGCCCAGGAGGACGCCCTCGTCGAGCCCGACCTCTCCGACCACGCGTCGCTGATCGAGGCCCTGGAGACCCTCCCGTGGCCGGGCTGGACGTCCGCGCACGCCCGCACCCTGTCCGAGACCGCGCGGGAGCGCCTGATCCGGCTGCGGACGGAGCTGGACCACCTGCGCTCCTTCCTCTCCGACGACCTGCCGAGCCTGCTGCACGAGGTGGAGACGGTGCTCGGCCTCGACGTCGAGGTCGCCGCGCACCCCCACCGCCCCGTCCACCAGGCGCGGCGCAACCTGGACGCGTTCCACGAGGCCGCGCAGTCCTTCACCGCGTTCTCCGCGAGCAGCGACGTCTCGGCGTTCCTCGCGTGGCTCGACGTCACCCTGGCGGAGGAGAACGGGCTCGAGCCCGGCCCCGACCGCACGCGGCACGACGCCGTCCAGCTCGTCACGGTCCACGCCTCCAAGGGCCTCGAGTGGGACCACGTCTACGTCCCGGGACTCAACGCCGGGAACTTCCCGACCGACCGGCCCTCCCGCTGGACCCTCGACACCGGGACCCTGGCCTGGCCGCTGCGCGGTGACGCCCGGTTCCTGCCGCAGTGGGCCGTGGACACGAGCGACCTCAAGGCCCTCGAGGAGTCCCACACGGAGTTCCTGGAGCTCGCCGCCCAGCACGCCGAGGACGAGGAGCGCCGTCTCGCCTACGTGGCCGTGACCCGGGCCCGCGAGGTCCTGGAACTGTCCTGCACCGTGTTCCGGGGCACGGCCGCGAAGGGCCAGGAGCCCTCCGTGTTCGTCGCGGAGCTGGCACCGCTCACCGAGGGCCCCGAGCCGTCCGTCCGCCCGGGCCCCTGGGCCGAGGTCCCGGAGGGGGCCCGCAACCCGGCCGCCGCCACCGTGCTGAGCGCCCCCTGGCCGTACGACCCGCTGGAGGGCCCCGAGGTCACCGAGACCGTGACGGACGAGTACGGGCACAGCGCCGTGCGCGTGAGCCCGCCCCCGCACCGGGGCCGCCGGGCCGTGCTCGAGCGGGCCGCCCGCGCGGTGCGGGAGCGCGGCTTCGAGGACACCGCGGACCTCGACGTCGAGGACCTGCTCGGCGTCGCGGAGCGGGACGGGCTCGCGCCGGACCCGCGCCGGTGGTCCGAGGAGGCGAAGATCCTGCTCGCCCGGCACGAGGACGGCCGGGCCGAGCGGACCGTCCCCATGCCGTCCCACGTCTCGGCCTCGACCCTGGTGGCGCTCGCGCGCGATCCGCTCGAGGTCGTGTCGGGCCTGCGCCGGCCCATGCCGCGCCGGCCCGGCACCGCGGCGCGGCGCGGCACCACCTTCCACGCCTGGATCGAGCAGTACTACGGCAGCTCCGCGATCTTCGACGTCGGGGAGCTGCCCGGGACCGCCGACGACTACGTCGACGCGGCCTACGACCTCCCCGAGCTCGCGGCGACGTTCCGCTCCAGCCCGTGGGCCGACCGCCAGCCGTACGCCGTGGAGTTCCCTCTCGAGACCCCGATCGCCGGGGTCACGGTCCGCGGCCGGGTGGACGCCGTCTTCCGCAACGGCGACGGCACGTGGGAACTGGTCGACTGGAAGACCGGGCGGGCACCCTCCGGCCGGGAGCTGCAGGAGCGGTCGGCGCAGCTGGCCGTGTACCGGCTCGCGTGGTCCCGGCTGCGGGCCGTCCCGCTCGAGGAGGTCACCGCCGCGTTCTACTACGTGGCCGAGGACCGGGTCGTCCGTCCGCACGACCTGTCCGGGGCCGAGGAGCTCGAGGCGGTGGTCCGGGAGGCCTACGACGTGGTGCTGCGCCCCTGAGCGGGGCCGCCGCCCGGTCCCGTCGGCGGCGTCCGGCCGGAGGGGGCCTCGGGGCCGCCGGCCGGGGCGGTGTCCCCGGGCGCGCGGTCCGGGGCCGCGTCCTGGGAGGCGTCGTCCTGCCCCGGGGCCGCCGGCGCGGTCTCCGGGGCGGCCGCGACCGGCTCGGGGCGCCGGGCGACGTCCTGCTCGAGCGTGGCGAGCATCTGCTCCGCGTCGGCCACCAGGTCCTGCGCGCCGCGGTCCACGCCGCGCACGAGCCACTGCGCCAGGGCGAGCTCGGCGTCCAGCCGGGCCCGGTCCAGCAGGTGCGGGTCCGGTGCCCCGTCGGGCGCCTGGAAGGACGTGCGGCGGCAGGCCGCGGCGTAGGCCTCGAGCACCCCCTCGGCGAGGCGGGCGTCGCGCGCCGCGAAGAGCCACGCGAAGTCCTCGGCGGGATCCCCCACGTGCAGGTCGGTCCACCCGGTCACCCCGCGCACCCGTCCGCGGGAGATCACGAGGTCGTCCTCCTGCAGGTCGCCGTGGACCACGCGCGGCCGGAACCGCCACACGGCACGGTCCTCCAGGACATGCTCCCACCGGTGCAGCAGCGCGGCCGGCACGCGCCGCGTGTCGGCGGCCCGGCGCAGCTCCGTGCGGCGCCGCTGCCGGCACTGCTCGGCGGTGTAGCCGGGCAGATCGGCGTCCAGGACCAGCGCGGTCGGCAGGGCGTGGATCGCTGCCAGGAGCCGCCCGAGCTGCACGGTGAGCGTCGGGGGCGGCTCGGCGCTCGGCACGTGCCGGTGGTGCTCGGGGTCCGGCTCGGCGGCCATGCGGGCGAGCGCGTCGATGTCCAGCGGGGCGCCCTCGATGTGGGAGTGCACGAAGGCGTGCAGGTCCCCGTGCGCCACGGAGCCGGCGGCGGTGGGGACCAGGAACGGGAGACGCGACCGGACGGCGGGGGTGAAGGAGCGGAGCACGAGGTGCTCGGTCTCCAGGCGGACGCTCGCCTCGGGGCTCAGCGGGGAACGCACCCGCCAGCGCCGGCCGGAGGCGTCGAGGACCACGGCGGAGCGGAAGTCGGCGTCGTCGTCGGGGGAGGGCCCCACGGCCACGGGTGCGAGTCCGGGGACGCCTGCGGCGGCGACGGCGGCCAGGTGCTCGAGGGACGTGCTCACGCCGTCCACCCTACAAGAGGCCCGGCCCTGCAAGAGGTCCGGCGGCCGTCCCCGTCCCCACCCGCCGGACCCGTGGTCCGCCCGGGTCGCTACAGTGGGGGACGTGCCCGCCTCCACCCCTTCCGAGCCCGTTTCCGGCTCCCGCCCCGTGCCCGCCCCCGAGCGTCTCTCGCCGGCCCGCCTGCCGTTCGCGGCGACGGCCTTCGACCGCGACGCCGTCGACCGTGAGCTCCACGACGTGCGCGTGCTCGCCGCGCAGGACCCCACCACGCTCGTGCTCGTGCTCGCGGGCGGTCTCGCCCCCGTGGCCGGGGACGCCCTGGTCCTGGTGCCCGCGGCCGAGCTCCCGGCCGTGCCCCACGACCCGCGCCGGCCGGAGGTCTACCTGGGCCGGCTGCCCGGCGCCCACGGGGCCCCCGGCCCCCGCGTCCTGCTGCGCGCCGTCGCCGCCCCCGAGCCCGGGGGCGAGGACGCCGCGGCCGAGCCCTTCGCGGTGCCCGAGCCCCTCGTGGCGGCCGTCACCGCGTTCGCCTCCGGCCGGGGCGGGGAGGAGCTGCGCTGGGCCGGCCTGCGGGAGCTCGGCCCGGTGCTCCCGACCGGGGACACCTCGCTGCTCGTCACCGCTCAGTCCGTGGGACTGTGGCACCGGGACCACCCCCGGTGCCCGCAGTGCGGGGAGCCCACCGAGGTGATCCGGTCCGGCTGGGCCCGGCGGTGCCCCAACGACGAGTCGCTGCACTTCCCGCGCACCGACCCCGCGATCATCGTGGCGGTCAGTGACGGCGACCCCGACCCCGACCGGGAGCGGCTGCTGCTCGGCCGCTCCGCGCTCTGGAAGGGCAACCGGTTCTCGACCCTCGCCGGGTTCGTGGAGCCGGGGGAGTCCCTGGAGCAGGCCGTGGTCCGCGAGGTCGCCGAGGAGGCGGGCCTGACCGTGGGGGACGTGCAGTACCTGGGCTCCCAGCCCTGGCCGTTCCCGCGCTCCCTGATGCTCGGCTGCCGCGCCGTGGTGCGCTCCGGCGCGGCCGTCCCGGACGGCCAGGAGATCCTGGAGCTGCGCTGGTTCACGCGGGCTCAGCTGCGGGAGGCGGCGCGCACCGGGTCCGTGACCCTGCCCGGGCGGGTCTCGATCGCGCACGCGCTCATCGCGCACTGGCTCGGCGAGGACCTGCCGGAGACCGCGTGGTGACCAGCAGCGAGACCGGCACGGACGTGGAGTCGACCCTCGAGGAGCGCATCCTCGCCGGCCTGGACCCCGAGCAGCGGGAGGTCGCGACCACGCTGCGCGGACCCGTGTGCGTGCTCGCGGGCGCCGGCACGGGCAAGACCCGGGCCATCACCCACCGGATCGCCTACGGCATCGCCACGGGCGTCTACACCCCGCAGAAGGTCCTGGCCCTGACGTTCACCGCCCGCGCCGCCAACGAGATGCGCAACCGGCTGCGCGAGCTCGGGGCCGCCGGGGTGCAGACGCGCACGTTCCACGCCGCGGCCCTGCGCCAGCTGCAGTACTTCTGGCCCCAGGCCGTGGGCGGGCCCCTGCCCGGGCTCGTGGAGCACAAGGCGCGGCTCATCACCGAGGCCGCGCAGAACATGCGCCTGTCCACGGACCGCGCGGCCGTGCGGGACCTCGCCGCCGAGATCGAGTGGGCCAAGGTCTCGATGCTGACCCCCGACACCTATCCGACGCGGGCGGCCGGGCGGGAGATGCCGCTGAACTACGACGTGCGCACGGTCCAGCGCCTGTACCAGTCCTACGAGGAGCTCAAGACCGACCGGCACCTGATCGACTTCGAGGACGTCCTGCTGCTCACGGTGGCCGTGCTCGAGGAGGACGAGCGCGTCGCCGCGACCGTGCGCGAGCAGTACCGGCACTTCGTGGTCGACGAGTACCAGGACGTCTCCCCGCTGCAGCAGCGTCTCCTCGACGCCTGGCTCGGGGGCCGGGACGACGTCTGCGTGGTGGGCGACGCCTCCCAGACGATCTACTCCTTCACCGGGGCCACCTCCCGGCACCTGCTCGAGTTCCCGGCCCGGCACCCGCAGGCGCGGGTGATCGAGCTCGTGCGCGACTACCGCTCCACCCCGCAGGTCGTGGAGACCGCCAACCGCCTGCTCGCGGCCCGCCGGCCGGCGCGGGGCTCGACCCCCGGCGCCTGGGCCACCCCGCTGCGCCTGGTGGCGCAGCGCCCGGACGGGCCGCCCCCGTCCTGGAACGAGTACGCGGACGACGAGGCCGAGGCGGCGGGGACCGCGGCGCGCATCCGGGACCTGGTCGACGACGGTGTGCCCGCGTCCGAGATCGCCGTCCTCTTCCGCACCAACGGGCAGTCGCAGGCCTTCGAGACCGCGCTCGCGGAGGCGGGCATCGGCTTCCAGCTGCGCGGCACGGAGCGGTTCTTCAACCGGCCGGAGGTCAAGCAGGCCGTGGTGCAGCTGCGCACGGCGGCGCGGGCCGCCGAGGCCTCGGACGAGCCCACGCGCCTGGTGCGCGACATCCTCTCCTCGCTGGGCTACTCGGACCGCGCGCCGCGCTCCACGGGCGCGGTGCGCGAGCGGTGGGAGTCGCTGGCCGCGCTGGTCTCCCTCGCGGACCGGATGGCCGCGGAGGCCGCCGCCCGCGAGGAGCAGTTCGTGCTCCCCGACTTCGCCGCGGAGCTCGAGCGGCGCATGGCCCAGCAGGACGCTCCCGTGATGAATGGGGTGACCCTGGCGTCCCTGCACTCGGCGAAGGGCCTCGAGTGGGACGCCGTGTTCCTGGCGGGCCTCAGCGAGGGGCTCATGCCGATCGGCTTCGCCGAGACCGCCGACGAGATCGACGAGGAGCGCCGGCTGCTCTACGTGGGCATCACCCGCGCCCGGGAGCACCTCGTGCTGTCCTGGACCCTGTCCCGCACCCCGGGCGGCCGGCCCACGCGCAAGCCCTCACGCTTCCTCGACGCCCTGCGGGAGACCGGCGGAGACCGCCCGGCCCCGCGCCGGTCCCGCCCGGGCGGCGCCCGCGCTCACGCCTGATCGAGCCCGCACAGGCACCGGCTCCGGTCCGGCTCCGGCCAGGACACCGCGTCCGGCCACGGCGGGGCGTAGAGGGCGGCGCGTCCCGCGCCGCCCTGCTCCCGGTGCCCGTGCCCCTCGGCTCCGGCGCCGCACAGCGAGTCCAGGGCCACCGCGAGCACCTCGACGGCCAGGCGGACCGCGACGGCCTCCGCGTGGGCCGCGCCCGCCCACGCCGCGAGGACGGCGGCGGGGCCGTGCGGCGCCGTGCGGGGCTGCGTGTGCTCGAGCGTCGCCCGCACGCAGTCCGGGCAGGGCCGGTGCGCCCAGGGCACGGTGGGCCAGCGCAGCAGGACCCCGTCGGCGTGGTGCAGCGACACCACCGGGTGGCGGGGGTCGATCCCCGCCCACGCCTCCGGTTCCACCGCTCCGGGCGGGAGCCGGCCGTCCGGGGCGGGCCGCCCGGAGCTGTGCACCACGACCGTGCCCGGCAGCAGCGCCCCGGGGAACAGCTCCGGCGCGCTGACGGGGGCGCACCGGGGGTCGAGCTCGCGCAGCCGCCGGCGCAGGGCCGCCTCGCGGGACCGGCCGACGTCCGCGGGCCGGTACGCGCCGGTCCCGAGGTCGGCGGCCGCGACGGGCGCGGTGTCGCTGACGTTGAGCCCGAGCACGCCGCAGCGCAGCAGGCGCACGGCCAGCGCCGCCGCGAGACCGTCCAGGCCCAGGAGCAGGACGTGCACCTCGTCCGGACGGGGCCGCTCGAGACAGGACAGGCGCAGTTCCGGGTCGTGCGGGGAACCCTGAGGAGGGCCGGGGAACGGAGTGGTGGGCACGGGACGCCTTCCGGGACGCGCGGGCGGGACGTCGTCACTCTCGCCCGGACCGTGCCCGCGGCGCGCCCGCCGGCGGGTCGTCCACAGTGCACGGCGGAGCGCCGTGCACATGGGCGCGTGCCGGCGTTTCGCGGCCCGTGCCCGCGGCGTGTTCAATGGCCCCATGCCCGTACCGTCGCAGCCCGAGGTCGTCGTGCGCCGCTCCGCCCGCCGGCGCAAGACCGTGTCCGCCCACTGGAGCGAGGACACGGTGGTGCTTTCGGTCCCCCAGACGGCCACCCGGCGGGAGATCGAGCACTGGACCCGGGAGCTGGTGCCCCGGGTCGTGGAGCGCCGGCGCCGCGAGGCGGCCAAGGGCGCCGACCGGCGCTCCGACGACCACCTCCTGCAGCGCGCCCACGAGCTGTCGCGGCGACACCTCGACGGCCGCGCCCGGCCCTCGGACGTACGGTGGTCCGGGCGGCAGCACACCCGGTGGGGCTCCGCGACGCCGGCCACCGGCGTCATCCGGATCTCGGCGCAGCTCCAGCAGGCCCCGGAGTGGGTGCTCGACTTCGTGCTGGTGCACGAGCTCGCGCACCTGCTCGAGGCCGACCACAGTACCCGGTTCCGGGAGCTCGAGGCCCGCTACCCCCTCGCCGAGAAGGCCCGGGCGTTCCTGGACGGCGCCGCGTGGGCGCACCGGCACGCAGGACGCGCCGGCGCGGATCAGCGGGAGCCGTCCCCGTCCTGAGGCCCGTCGTCCTCCGGCCGCCCGGGACCGCCGCTCGTGCCGGGCCCGCCGTCCGCGCCGGGAGCAGGGTCCGTGGCCGGACCGCCGTCCGCGCCGGGCCCGCCGTCGGGGCCCTCGTAGCCGCCCGAGAGCAGCCGCTGGAGCGCGGCGTCGACCTCGTCCTCGGACGCGGTGAGCAGCCCGCGGCGCTCGGTGAAGCCCGCGGGGTCGTCCAGGTCCTCGTCGGTGGGCAGCAGCTCCGCGGCGTCCCACAGGCCGTCCCGGTCCTCCACCCCGCGACGCTCGCCGACGTACTCCCAGAACTGCGCGGCCTCGCGCAGCCGGCGCGGGCGCAGCTCGAGCCCCACGAGGGAGCCGAACGCGTGCTCGGCGGGCCCGCCGGCGGCGCGGCGCCGCCGGACGGTCTCGGACAGGGCCTCCCCGGAGGGCAGGTTGGCGGTCGAGGCGACGGTGACCACGTGCACCCAGCCCTCCACGAGGGCGAGCACCGTCTCGAGCCGCTTGAGGGTGACCTCCTGGTCCGGGGTCTGCTGCGGGGCGAAGATCCCGGAGGACAGGGCCTCCTGCATGCTCGAGGGATCCATCGGGTCGATGTCCCGGGCGGCCTCCTCGATGCGGGACATGTCGATGTGGATCCCCGCGGAGAAGCGCTTGACGAGGTCCAGGATGTGCTGGCGCAGCCACGGGTTCGCCGCGAACAGCCGGACGTGCGCCGCCTCCCGCACGGCGACGTAGAGCATGATCTCCTGCGCGGGGATGTCCAGGCCCTCGCCGAAGGCCCTGATGCTGGCGGGCAGCAGCCCGGAGCGGCCCTCCGCGAGCGGGAGGCCGATGTCGGTGGAGCACAGCACCTCGCGGGACAGGCCGCCGATGGCCTGGCCCAGCTGGATCCCGAACAGCATCCCGCCGGCGCCCGCGAGCATCCCCGAGGCCCCGCCCATCATGGCGGACAGCTCGGGGGGCAGCTGCTGGGTGAGGGCGTCGGTGAGCGCCTTCGTCACGGACTCCGCGACCGGGCCCGTCATGTCCTTCCAGGTCTCCTGGGTGGCCTCGATCCACTCCGCGCGGGACCACGCCTGGGGCCGGATCGAGGTCTGGCCGAACTCGGTGTGGTCGGCCAGCCACAGTTCGGCGAGGCGCATCGCGTCCTCGACCGCGCCGCGCTGGGCGGGGGTCACCGACGGGTCGCCGTCGGCGGCGGCGATCTGCCGCGCGTGGTCGTGGGCGAGCTTCCAGTTGACCGGTCCCTCGGACGCCCCGGCGCCCATCATGGACTGGATCTGCTGGAACATCATCGACATCGCCTGGGGGTCCACCGGCACGCCGGCGCGCTGGAGGTCCTCCGGGCTCATCCCGCTCTGCCCCATGAGGCGCTCGAGCATCTCCTGGAAGGGGTCCTTGGGGCCGTCGCCGGAGTCGTCGCCCGGGGTGTTCCCGGGGCGGTCGTTGGGAGGCTGGGGAGTCATGGGTCCACCGTTCTTCGATCGGGTCGGGGGATCGGGCGGCACGGGCGCGCCCGACGTCTCTGCTCCCAGCGTAGCGAGCACCGGACGGGGCCGACCATGAGCCAACTCCCAGTTCGCTGGAAGCTCAGGGCCGGGTCGCGCGCGATAAGCTGGACCGTCCGGACCGTGCGGCCTCACAGCCTCCGGTCCCTCCGACGACGACGCCGAGGACCGCCCGTGACCGCATCCCCCCGCCCGCGCCGCGCCCTGCGCCGCCGCGGTCTCGAGTCCTGGGCGCTGCTGGGCTCCGCCGGGCTGCTGCTGGCCGGGGCGGTGCTGCCCGCCCCGTTCGTGATCGAGGCTCCCGGGCCCACGTTCAACACGGTGGGGGAGCACGACGGCCGGCAGCTGCTGGGGGTCTCCGGCGCCCCGACCTACCCGAGCGACTCCGTCCTGGACCTGACCACGGTCTACGTGACCGGCGGGCCCAACAAGAACGTCAACGTGCTCACCGTGCTCGGGTCCTGGCTGGACCCGTCCGCCTCCGTGGTGCCGGCCGACACCCTCTACCCCCGGGACGTGTCGGGGGAGGAGGCCGACCAGTACAGCATGGCGGCGATGAGCAGCTCGCAGGAGGACTCGGTCGCCGCCGCGCTGACGCACCTGGGCCAGGACTTCAGCACCCGGCTCTCCGTGCAGGACACGGTCCCGGGCGGCCCCGCGGAGGGGGTGCTCGAGCACGGCGACGTCCTGCGCGGCGTGGACGGGGAGCCCGTTTCGTCGCTGCCGTCCCTCAAGTCGGCTCTCGACGCGGCGGGGGAGCGCGGCGTCACCCTGCAGGTCGAGCGGGCCGGGTCGCCGCGCGACGTCGAGGTGGACACCGTGCGCGACGAGGCGTCGGGGAACTGGCAGCTCGGCGTGTTCCTGCTGGCCGCCTACGACTTCCCGATCGACGTGGCGTTCGAGCTCGACGAGGTCGGCGGGCCCAGCGCGGGGCTGATGTTCGCTCTGGGGATCGTCGACGAGATGACCCCGGGCTCGATCGCCGGGGACCGGCACGTGGCCGGCACCGGCACCATCACCCCGGAGGGGGAGGTGGGGCCCATCGGCGGCATCCGGCAGAAGCTCGAGGGGGCCGCGGCGGCCGGGGCGGAGGTCTTCCTCGCCCCGGCGGACAACTGCGCCGAGGCGCAGGGCCACGTCCCCGAGGGGCTGACGGTCGTGTCCGTGCGCACCCTCGACGACGCCGTGGCCGCCGCCGAGGCCGCCGGGAGCGGCGGGGACCTCTCCGCGCTGCCGGGGTGCGCCGCCCGATGACGGGCGCCGTGTGCACGATTGCACCCCCGAGAAGCCCGCGGGCAGAATGGACGGGGTGCCCCGGCGACCCGCCGGCGGCGCTCCTCCTCGACGCAGGCAGCACCCCACGACTTCACGCACCACACCTGACGAACGACCCCGATTGCAGAGGTAACCAGTGACCGCCGGACCCACAGCCCCCCGACCACCGAGGCAGCAGCCAGCAGGACAGCGGCGGAAACGGGGTGCGCTGTGGCCGACGGTCGTGGTCGTCCTGGTCCTCGTGGCCGCCTTCGTGGGACTGACGCAGCTCTACACGGACGTGCTGTGGTACGACCAGCTGGGCTACCTCAGCGTGTTCGTCACCGAGAACGTCACGAAGATCGTGATCTTCGTGGTCGCCGCCGTGCTCGTGGCGGCGCTGATGTTCGCCAGCCTCTTCCTCGCCTACCGCAGCCGGCCCATCACGGCCGAGTCCATCGTGGACGACAACCTGCGCCGCTACCAGGAGGCCCTCGAGCCGGTCCGCAAGATCGTCATCGTGGTGGTGCCCGTGCTCTTCGGGCTCTTCGCGGCGAGCACGGCGATGACCCAGTGGGACACCGTGCTGCTGTTCCTCAACCAGGAGCCGTTCGGCCAGGAGGACCCGCAGTTCGGCCTCGACATCGGCTTCTACGTCTTCACCCTCCCGTTCCTGCGCTTCCTCATCGGGTTCCTGGTCTCGGCGATCCTGCTGGCCGGCGTGGCGGGGATCCTGATGCACTACGTCTACGGCGGCATCCGGATCACCGAGCGGGGGCTCAGCACCACCCGGGCGTCCCGTGTGCACCTGGGGGTGCTGGCCGCGCTGTTCCTGCTGCTCCAGGCCGCGAACTTCTGGCTGGACCGGTACTCCACGCTGCAGTCCACGTCCGGGACGTGGACCGGCGCGCTGTACACCGACGTCAACGCCGTGATCCCCACCAAGGCGATCCTGGCGGCGGCCGCGCTGATCGTCGCGATCCTGTTCGTCGTCGCGTCCTTCATCGGCCGCTGGCGGCTGCCGATCATCGGCACCGCCATGCTGCTCGTGGTCGCGGTGGTGGCAGGCGGGATCTACCCGTGGATCGTCCAGCGCTTCCAGGTCACGCCCACCGAGCAGGCCCTGGAGAGCCAGTACATCCAGCGCAACATCGACCTCACCCGGTCGGCCTACGGGCTGGACGCGGCCGAGGTCATGCCGTACGACGCCACCACGGAGACCGAGCAGGGCGCCCTGCGCCAGGACACCGAGACCACCTCGAACATCCGTCTGCTGGACCCCAACGTGGTCTCGGCGGCGTTCTCGCAGCTGCAGCAGTTCCGCCCCTACTACCAGTTCCCGGACACCCTCAACGTGGACCGCTACGAGATCGACGGCGAGGTCCAGGACACCGTCATCGCCACGCGTGAGCTGAACCCCGACCAGAACCAGGGGTGGTTCAACCAGCACGTGGTCTACACCCACGGCTACGGCGTGGTCGCCGCCTACGGCAACCGGGTCGAGGTGGACGGCAAGCCGCAGTTCATGCAGTCCGGCATCCCGTCCCGGGGCGTGATCTCGGACGACTACGAGCCGCGCATCTACTTCGGCGAGAACTCCCCGCTGTACTCCATCGTGGGCGGCGCCGAGGGCGACGAGCCCCTCGAGCTGGACCGCCCGCAGACGGCCGGCGACGAGGCCGGCGACGCCAAGACGACGTTCGCCGGCAACGGCGGGCCCAGCATCGGCAACTTCTTCAACCGGCTCGCCTACGGCATCAAGTTCCAGTCCTCGGACATGCTGCTCTCGGACGCCGTGCGCCCGGAGTCGCAGATCCTCTACGACCGGGACCCGCGCGAGCGGATCGAGAAGGTCGCCCCGTACCTGACGGTCGACGGCGCCCCGTACCCGGCCATCATCGACGGTCAGGTCCAGTGGATCGTGGACGCCTACACCACCTCGGACGCCTTCCCGTACTCGACGCCGTCGGTGCTGCAGGAGGCGACGCAGGACACGCAGACCGCCCAGGGCGCCGCGGCGGCCCTGCCGCCGGAGCGGGTCAACTACATCCGCAACTCGGTCAAGGCCACGGTCAACGCCTACGACGGCTCGGTGAACCTGTACGCGTGGGACGACCAGGACCCGGTGCTGAAGGCGTGGCAGAACGTCTTCCCGAGCACGCTCAAGCCCTACTCCGAGATGTCGGCGGAGCTCATGGCGCACGTGCGCTACCCGCAGGACATGTTCAAGGTCCAGCGGGAGCTGCTCAACCGCTACCACGTCACGGACTCCGGCAGCTTCTACCAGAACGACGACGTGTGGTCCGTGCCCAACGACCCGACGCAGGACTCGGACGTGGCGCTGCCCCCGTACTACCTGTCGATGCGGATGCCCGGTGAGGAGGAGGCCAACTTCTCGCTCACCACCTCCTTCATCCCGCAGCAGTCGGAGACGGGCAACACCCGCAACGTGATGTACGGGTACCTCTCCGCCAACTCCGACGCCGGCACCGGCGAGGACGGCGTGAAGAGCGACGAGTACGGGACGCTGCGCCTCCTGGAGCTGCCGCGCTCGTCCGTGGTGCCCGGCCCGGGCCAGGCGCAGAACCTGTTCAACTCGGACACCGACGTCTCCACGGAGCTGAACCTGCTCCGCCAGGGCGCCTCCGAGGTCATCAACGGCAACCTGCTCACCCTGCCCGCGGGCGGCGGCATGCTCTACGTGCAGCCCGTCTACGTCCAGTCCTCGGGCGACGCCGCGTACCCGACGCTGCGGCGCGTGCTCGTCGGCTTCGGCGAGGAGGTGGGCTTCGCGCCGACCCTCGAGGAGGCCCTCGACGAGGTCTTCCAGGGCGACTCCGGGGCCCAGACGTCGTCCGGTGCGGGCGTCGACGAGGCGGAGGCCGGGAGCCCGGACGGCGCCGGCGAGGACGGGGCCGAGGCCCCGGCCGGCGGCGCCAGCCTCGAGGACGCCCTCAGCGACGCCAACCAGGCGATCCAGGAGTCCGAGGAGGCCCTGCAGGACGGCGACTGGACGTCCTACGGCGAGGCCCAGCAGCGGCTGCAGGACGCCATCGAGCGGGCGCTCGAGGCGGACGGCGTCGTCGCCCCCGAGGCGGAGGGCGCCCTGGCCCCCGAGGAGCCGGCCGAGCAGCCCGCCGAGTAGCCGATTTGCGGGTCCACCCCGCGGCACGTATAGTCATACATGTCGCCGCGGGGTGGAGCAGTTCGGTAGCTCGCTGGGCTCATAACCCAGAGGTCGCAAGTTCAAATCTTGCCCCCGCAACCACAGAAGGCCCCCGGACCGTCACGGTCCGGGGGCCTTCGCCTTGCCCGGAGGACCCCGGCCGGGAAGGAGCCCCCACGGCCGCAGCCGTGGGGGCTCTTCCGTGCCCGGGGACGGGGCGGGGTCAGACCTCTTCGGAGGAGACGATCCGCTCGGCGTTGCGGGACTTCAGGGCGGCGAGCCGGGCCTCGATCTCCGACTGCTGGCCCAGGGACTCGAGGGACTCGAACTGCGCGTCCAGGGAGGACGCGGCGAGCTCCTGCTGGCCCAGGACACGGGCCTCCTCGCGGCGGATCTTGTCCTCGAAGCGGGAGACCTCGCTCGTCGGGTCGAGCACGTCGAAGGCCTTGAGCGCGTCCTGGACCTGCGACTGCGCCTGCGCGGTCTTCTGCCGGGCGTTGAGCTCGTCCCGCTTGTTGGACAGCTCCTGGAGCTTGCCCCGCATCTTGTTGAGCCCGTCCTTGAGCTTCTCCACGACCTGGGTCTGGGACTGGATCTGCGGTTCGGCGCCGCGCGCCTCCGTCTCGTACTGGATCTGGCGCTGGAGGGCGACCTTGGCGAGGTTGTCGAACTTCTCGGCCTCGGAGGACTTGCCGGCGCCCCGGTACTCCTCGGCCTTGTTCGAGGCCGCGAGGGCCTTGTTGCCCCACTCCTGGGACTCGCGCACGTCCTCCGCGTGGTCCTGCTCGAGCAGGCGCAGGCTGCCGATGGTCTGCGCGACGGCGGCCTCGGCCTCGCGGATGTTCTCGGTGTAGTCGCGCACCATCTGGTCCAGCATGAGCTGGGGGTCCTCGGCGGCGTCGATCATGCCGTTGATGTTGGCCTTCGCGAGCTGGGCGATGCGGCCGAAGATGGACTGCTTGATCATGGTTCCTTCTCTCCTCTGGTGCTTCCCGGGAGGGGCTCCCGGGATCATGGGTCGGTCGGGGACGGTGGGTCGGTCAGGGGTCACGGGGTGGACGAGGGTCAGAGGGGCGGCGGTGCGCGGTGCCCGTCCGGCGGCGGGCGCCCGTCGGCGCGGATCAGAAGCTGCCGCCGATGCCGCCGCCGAAGCCTCCGCCGCCACCGCCGAACCCGCCGCCGAAGCTGCCGCCGAATCCGCCGCCGCCACCGCCGAAGCCCCCGCCGCCGTTGAGGATCGAGCCGAGGAGGATGCCGCCGAGCATCGCGCCGCCCAGACCGCTGTTGGAGCGGCCCCGGTGGCCGCCCATCCCCACGGGCGTGCCGAAGCCGCCGTAGGAGAAGGAGTCGACGTCCTGCTGGGCGATGTACTGGGCCTCGCCGGCGAGCCGGACGGCCTCGTTGGCGCAGGTCAGCGCCTCGGAGGGGTCCGACTTCCGGGCCTGCTGGGCGGCCTCCAGGTAGCGCTCGGCCTCCGCGAGGCGGGTGCGGGCCTCCGGGCCGACACCGCCGCGGCGGGCCCAGATGTACTCGCTCGCCGAACTCAGCTGGGCCTGCGCGGAGACGAGGGTGTGGGCGAGGGTCTCCCGCGCGGAGCGGTCCCGGTCGTTCTGGGAGCGCACCGACGCGAGCCCCTTGTCGAGCTCGTCCTTGGCCACTGCCAGACGCCGGCTCAGGCCGAGCGGGTCGATCCGCCCCGCGCCCATCTGCTCCTCGACGGTGCGCAGGACGGCGCCGACGCCGGCGACGGCCCCGGCGAGCTCCGGGTTGGAGCCGCGCCGGACGAGGGCGTCCGCCTCGGCGACGTCCCGCTGGGCGATGGTCACGGCGTCCTTGAGGGACTCCTCGGCGTGGGCGAGCTCGGTGGCCGCGTGCTCCACGGCGTCGAGCAGGCCCCCGGCCTGCCCCACGCCCTCCTCGGCGGCGCGGATGTCCAGCACGGCGTCGCTCGTGCGCCCGGCGGCGAGGTCGGTGCGGGCCTCCTCCACGGCGGTGTCCACGAAGTCGAGCCGGTCCCGGGCCTGGTCGATGTTGTCCTTGACGGGGGCGAGCGCCGTGTCGTTGTAGCGGGCGGTGAGCTCCCGCAGCCGGGCGTCGGCCGTGCCGAAGCGGGGGCGCACGGCCTCGGCCTGGCGCCGCACCTCCTCGAGCGCCTGCGGGGCGCGGGACTCCAGCCGGCGCAGCGAGCTGAACGCCTCCTGGTGCTCCTGGAGCGGGCGCTGGGCGTCCTGGGAGCGGGCGATGATCTCGCCGAGCCAGGCGCGCTGCTGCTCCTCGGTGTCGGGGATGTGGTCCTCGAGCTGCTGCTGGAGGGCGAAGGAGGCCTGCATGTGCTTCTTGGCGTCCTGGACGGCGCGGCGGAACGGCTCGACCTGCTCGTCCCCGTACTGCAGCTGGGCGAAGGCCAGCTCCTGCTCGGAGTGCTGGATGGCGTTGTCGGTGGACACCAGCAGCTCCCCGGCCCGCTTGCGCAGCTCCGGCACCGGGACCTCCTGGTAGGGGCCGGCGGGACCCTGCGGAGCGCCTCGGCCGCCGGGCCCGCTTTGCGGGGCGGACCCCTGCTGCCGGCGCTTCTTGTTGCGGGAGGCCATGCCGTAGACGGCGATCCCGCCGAGGCCGAGCGCCCCGAGACCGAGCAGGCCGAAGCCCGCGCCGCCCCCGTCCGAGCTCTCCCCGGTCCCGGCGGGGGCGCCGGAGAGCTCGGTCTCGATGCCCTCGACGGCCCCCTCGACCGCGCCGTCCCAGTCGTCGGCCGCGAGCGCCGGGGTGATGAACTGCCGGTTGATGCGCTCTTGCTGCTCGGTGCTGAGGGGCCCCGTGGAGTACGCGGAGAAGCGCTGCTGCCGGTCCTCCGTGGCGACGACCAGCACCGCGTCCGAGCTGCCGAGCCCGTTGAGCTCGGCGAACTCCTGCAGCCACTCGTCGGGATCCGAGGGGTCGGTGAAGGTGTCGACGAACACGGCGGTGAGGGTGATCCCCTCCTGGGTGGCGAGCTCGCGCACGTCCGCGGCCAGCGCGGAGGGATCCTCCAGCACCCCGGACTCGTCGACGATCCGCTCGCCCGGGGGCACGTCGACGGGCGGCTGGGCGAGAGCCGCTCCCGCGGGTACGAACAGGGCGAGCGTCAGGCCGCAGCCGGCGGCGGTCCGGCGGGCAATGGGGCGCCAGTGCATGATCTCCCTCACGTGGTCGGTGCTCCCGATTCTAGGGCGAGGGCGTCACGGCGTGGCGATCGGCGCCGGACCTACGCGCAGGGCGAAACCACAAGGCGGCTGATGACCTGCGGGCGGGCCCCGGCGGTCCCCGGCCGCCGTCCGGGCGGCGCCCGGGGAACGGCCAGGGCTCTCAGCGTCGTCTCAGTGCGGACGTGGATACTTGGGGACAGAGCCGCCCGTGCCACCCCGTCCGCACCGGGAACCGCCGGGCCCGTCCGTTTCCAGGAGGAGACCCCCATGTCCGAGCCCCGCGACCCGCGGTACGGTGCCGATCCACAGCTCACGCAGCCCCTCCCGCCCGTCTACGGCCGTCCGGCCCACGACCCGTGGGCGTCCGGCGTCGAGCAGGACGCGCGCGCCGGCCACGGGGCACCGCAGGCCGGCGGCCAGGACGCGGGCCCCTACGCCGGGGCGTGGCAGGGCGCCGGGGACCCCGCCGCCCGGCACCCGTGGGGGAACGGCACCGGGGGCCGCCGGGAGCGGCGGCGCTTCTCGGGGGGATCGCTCGTGACGGGCATGGTCCTGGCCGCACTGGTGGGGGCGGGGGCGGCCGTCGGGACGGACGCCCTGCTGGACGGCGGCGGCGCGGCACCGGCGGCGGGCGGGTCGACGTCCAGCTCGGTCATCGTCAACGACCAGGACGAGGTGAACGCGGTCACCGCGGCGGCCGTGAAGGCGTCCCCGTCCGTGGTGACGATCTCCGCGTCCGGCGGCGGTCAGAACGGCTCCGGCTCGGGGGTGATCATCGACGACGAGGGCCACATCCTCACCAACACGCACGTGGTGACCCTCGACGGGACCACGAGCAGCCCCTCCCTCGAGGTGCAGCTCGACGACGGCAGGGTGCTGCCGGCCGAGGTGGTCGGCACCGACCCGCTGTCCGACCTCGCGGTGCTCAAGGTCGACGCCCAGGGGCTGACCCCGGCGACCCTGGGCTCCCTGGACGACGTGAACGTGGGCGACACGGCCATCGCGATCGGCGCGCCGCTGGGCCTCGCGGGCACGGTGACCGACGGGATCGTCTCCACCCTCAACCGGACCATCACGGTGGCCTCCTCCGCCGCGCCGTCCACGCCGTCGGAGGGCGACGGCGAGGGCGAGGAGCAGGGCGACGGCAACGACTTCTTCTTCAACTTCCCCGACGAGGACGGCGGCTCCGGCGGCCGCTCGCAGGGATCCTCGCCGTCGGTGTTCCTCAACGTGATCCAGACCGACGCGGCCATCAACCCCGGCAACTCCGGCGGGCCGCTGATCGACACGGACGGCGAGGTGATCGGGATCAACGTGGCCATCGCCTCGGCCGGTTCCGGCACGGAGGCCGGCAACATCGGCGTGGGCTTCTCGATCCCCGTCGACACCGCCCAGCGGGTGGCCGTGGAGATCATCAACAACGGCCGGGCCACGCACGGCTACCTCGGCACGAGCGTGAGCGCCGCCCCGGGCGCGGACGGCCGGAGCCGGGCCTTCTCCGACGGCGCCGCGGTGGAGCAGGTCGTGCCCGGCTCGCCGGCCGACGAGGCCGGACTGGAGGTGGGCGACGTGATCACGGAGTTCGACGGCCACCGCATCCAGGACGCGAGCTCCCTGACGGCGGCCGTGCGCGAGCTGCCCGCCGGTGGGACCGGGACGATGACGTTCGTGCGGGACGGCGAGGAGCGCACCGCGGACGTGACGGTCGGGGACGCCGAGGAGCAGCAGTGAGCGGCCGGCCCCGGCGGGCGGCCGGTCGCCGGGGCTAGCTCCCGGCGCCCGCGAAGCCCAGCTGGCGCCAGGCCTCGTAGACGGCGATGGACGCCGAGTTCGCGAGGTTCAGCGACCTCCGGGCCGGCAGCATGGGGATGCGGACCCGCGCGGTGACGTGCGGGTCAGCCTTCACCGCGGCGGGCAGGCCCACCGACTCGGGTCCGAACAGCAGCACGTCCCCGGGGCGGTAGGCCACGTCCGTGTGCGAGACCTCGCCGTCGGTGGTGAACGCCCAGACCCGTTCCGGGGCCAGGGCGGCCCAGGCCGCGTCCAGGTCCGGGTGGACGGTCAGCACCGCGAGGTCGTGGTAGTCGAGGCCGGCCCGGCGCAGGTGCGCGGAGCCGAAGTCGAAGCCCAGCGGCTCCACGAGGTGCAGCTCGGCCCCGGTGACCGCGGCGAGGCGGATCGCGTTGCCGGTGTTGCCCGGGATCTCGGGGGTGTGGAAGAGGATGCGGAGCATGGCCGCCAGTCTACGGACGCCGGACGCACGCCCGGGCCGGGGCCCTAGACTGGAGTCCGTGCCGCACGAGCCCGTCTACCTCGACCACGCCGCCACCGCGCCCCTCCGGCCCTCCGCGCTCGCCGCGGTCGCCGAGCAGCTGGCCCGCGGCGGCAACCCGTCCTCGCTGCACCGCCCCGGCCGCGCGGCGCGCGCCGTCGTCGAGCAGGCCCGCGAGGACGTCGCCGCGGCCCTGGGCGCGGAGCCCGTCGAGGTGGTCTTCACCTCCGGGGGCACCGAGGCCGACAACCTGGCCGTCCAGGGCCTGTACCGGCACCGGCGGGAGCAGGACCCCCGCCGCCGCCGCGTCCTCGTCTCCGCGGTGGAGCACGCCGCGGTGTCCGACACCGTCGAGTGGCTGGCCGCCCACGAGGGCGCCGAGGCCGTCTGGCTGCCCGTCGACGCGGCCGGCCGCGTGGACCCGGCCGCCGTGCGGGAGGAACTGGCCCGCGACCCGGGCGCCACCGCGCTGCTGGCCGTCATGTGGGCCAACAACGAGGTGGGCGCCGTCCAGCCCGTCGCGGAGATCGCCGCCCTCGCGGAGGAGTTCGGGGTCCCCTTCCACTGCGACGCCGTGCAGGCCTTCGGCGCGCTGCCCGTCGACGCGCACCTGCCGGGGCTCACCACGCTGGCCGTCTCGGCCCACAAGGTGGGCGGACCGGTGGGTGCCGGGGCCCTCGTGGCCGGGCGCACGGTGGGGCTGGCGCCCGTCCAGCACGGGGGCGGGCAGGAGCGCACGGTGCGCTCCGGCACCCTCGACGCCGCCGCGCTCGCCGGCTTCGGGGTTGCGGCCCGTGAGGCCGCCGCGGAGCGGGAGACCGAGCAGGAGCGGCTCGCGGGCCTGCGCGACCGGCTGGTTGAGGGCGTGCGCCGGATCGTGCCGGACGCCGTGCTGCGCGGACCGGAGGACCGGGAGCACACGGGCGCCCGGCTGCCCGGCAACGCCCACTTCACCTTCCCCGGGTGCGAGGGCGACTCCCTCCTGTTCCTGCTGGACGGCGCCGGGATCGCCTCCTCCACCGGCTCGGCCTGCCACGCCGGGGTGCCCCGCGCGTCCTCCGTGCTGCTGGCCATGGGCCTGGACGAGGCCACCGCGCGCGGTGCGCAGCGCTTCAGCCTGGGCCGCACGAGCACGGGCGCCGACGTCGACGCCCTGCTCGCCGCGCTGCCCGAGGTCCACCGGCGGGCGCTGCGCGCCGGGCTCTCCGGCGCGGCGCCCGTCTGAGCCAGCAACGGTCGACCCCGCGCCGGTCCGATCCCGCGCCGGTCCGATCCCGCACCGGCGGGGCCCGCGGGACCCGCCCCGCCGCGGCCCGGGAATACCGGCCGGCCGCGCCCCGTTGACGCCACGGACCACGACCCCGACCCCTGGAGACGATCTCACCGTGCGAGTACTGGCAGCCATGAGCGGCGGCGTCGACTCGGCCGTGGCGGCGGCCCGCGCCGTCGACGCCGGCCACGACGTGACGGGCGTGCACCTGGCCCTCTCGCGCACGCCCGGCACCCTGCGCACCGGCTCCCGGGGGTGCTGCACGATCGAGGACTCCCGGGACGCCTGGCGCGCCGCCGACGTCCTGGGCATCCCATACTACGTGTGGGACTTCTCCGAGCGCTTCCAGGCCGACGTCGTCGACGACTTCGTCGCGGAGTACGCGGCCGGACGCACGCCCAACCCGTGCCTGCGGTGCAACGAGAAGATCAAGTTCGCCGCCCTGCTCGAGAAGGCCCTCGCCCTGGGCTTCGACGCCGTGTGCACCGGGCACTACGCCAAGGTGGTCGAGGACCCCGCCGGCGGCCGGGAGCTGCACCGCGCGGCGGACTGGGCGAAGGACCAGTCCTACGTCCTCGGCGTCCTCACGGCCGAGCAGCTCGAGCACGTGCTGCTCCCGCTGGCCGACACCCCGTCCAAGGCCGAGGTGCGGGCCGAGGCCGCCCGCCGCGGGCTGTCCGTGGCGAGCAAGCCCGACTCCCACGACATCTGCTTCATCCCCGACGGCGACACCCGCGGCTGGCTCGCGGAGCGCATCAAGATGACCGAGGGCGAGATCAAGGACGTCGAGGGCAACGTGGTCGGCACCCACTCCGGCGCCAACGCGTTCACGGTGGGCCAGCGCAAGGGCCTGCGCATCGGCACCCCGGCCCCCGACGGCAAGCCGCGCTTCGTCCTGGAGATCCGGCCGCGGACCAACGAGGTCGTGGTGGGCCCGCAGGCGATGCTGGCGGTCGACGAGCTGCGCGGGATCCGCCCCTCCTGGGCCGGGGCGCCCGTGCCCGAGGCGGCGCCGCTCCTGCGGCCCGGGGCCGCGGCCGGGGCGGCGTCGGCCCCGTTCCCCGTCCTCGCCCAGGTCCGGGCGCACGGGGACCCCGTCCCCGCCCGGGCCCACCTCGAGCTCGTCGAGGGGGACGGCGGCCCGCTGCCCGAGCTCGTGGTCCGGCTCGAGGAGCCGATGCGCGGCGTGGCCCCCGGACAGTCGGTCGTGCTCTACCAGGGCACCCGGGTCCTCGGCCAGGCCACGGTCGACCGCGCCCACTCGCTGGCCCGCCCCGACGTCCCGGGTGGTGCGGGCCGGCCCGATCCCGCCCGATAGACTGGCGGCCATGACCGCACCGCACCACCACGCCTCCGCCGACGTCCGGGCCCACCAGGACTTCGACGCCACCGCGTCCTCGCTCCAGGAGCAGGCCGACCCCCGCGTGCTCGCCGAGCTGCAGTCCATCCGCGGCACCATCGACAACATCGACGCGGCCCTGGTGCACCTGCTCGCCGAGCGGTTCAAGGCGACCCAGCGCGTCGGCGTCCTCAAGGCGACCCACGGCCTGCCCGCCGGTGACCCGGACCGCGAGGCCGCCCAGATCGGCCGCCTCCGGGCGCTCGCGGCCTCCGCACAGCTCGACCCCGAGTTCGCGGAGAAGTTCCTGAACTTCATCATCAGCGAGGTCATCCGCCACCACGTGGCCCTCTCCGAGGACCACCGGCGGCAGGACGACGACCGCCCGTGACCCGCAGCGCCCCGCCCGGCCCCCGGCGCACCGACCCCGACGTCCCCGGCGTCGTGGGCACGGCCCTCGGCGCGATGCCGGGCACGGACGTCGTCGAGTCCGTCACGCTGCTGCGCGGCGAGCTCGGGGCCCCGCACATCTCGTTCCTGCCCGTCCTGCCCGCCCGCGGTGCGGCCGCCGACCCCGTGGCCCGCACCGCCGCGGTGCTCGACGACCTGTACGCGGACCGGCAGCCCCACGGGCTGCGCGTCTCCGGGGTGCCCGGCAAGGACTCCCGGTCCGCCCGGGCGCTGCTGGCCGGCGACGTCAACGTGCTCGCCGACGTGATCGGCGCCGAGAGCGGCCCCGACGACGCCCCGGTCAAGACCCAGCTCATCGGCCCGCTCAGCCTGGCCGCCCGGCTCCACCTGCACGCGGGGGAGCGGGCGCTCAAGGACCACGGCGCCCGCCGCGACATCGCGGACTCCCTGGCCTCCGGCGTCCTCGAGCACGTCCGCGCGGTGCGCGCCGCGGCCCCCGGTCGGGACGTCCTCGTCCAGCTGGACGAGCCCGAGCTCGCCCGGGTGCTCGCGGGCGGCCTGCCCACGATGAGCGGCTACCGGACGCTGCGCGCGGTCCCCGCCGCGGAGGCACGGCGCTCGCTCACCGCCGTCGTCGAGGCCTGCCGGTCGGCCGGCGCCGCCGGCGTCACCCTGCGGCTGCCGCCCGGGGTCGACCCCCGGCTCGCCCGGGAGACCGGCGCGGACGCCGTGCAGGTCCCGGCCCCCGCCGGCACCGTCCACGACTGGGAGCCGCTCGCCGCGCTCGTCGAGGACGGCATGCAGCTGTGGCTGGGCCTCGTCCCCGCGGCCGGCGGCACGGCCCGCGCCCTCGCCGCGGACGTGTGGTCCGTGTGGCGGGACCTCGGGCTGCCCGCCGCCGCCCTCGACCGGGTCCGGATCACACCGCGCGAGGAGCTCGACGCCCTGGGCCCCGCCGAGCTGCGCGAGGTCCTCGCGCGGGTCACCGGAACCGCCTCCGCGCTGGCCCGGACCGCCGCCGACGCGTGAGCCCGTCCCACCCGGTGGACCGACACACTCCGCGCCGAGGTGCGGGGCGGGCCGCAATCGGCCACAATGCAGGTGGACCCCGGTCCACCACGACGCCCAGGACACCCTGGCCACGACGCCCCGGACGCCCCGGGCCACGGCGGCCCCCGCCCCGGCGGGCCCGCCCCACACCACCGGAGAGGCGATGAACGCGCGAATACTGGTCGTCGACGACGACGCCGCCCTGTCGGAGATGATCGGGATCGTCCTGACCGCGGAGGGCTTCGAGCCCGTCTTCTGCTACGACGGTGCCACCGCCGTGGACACCTTCCGGGCCGTGCGCCCGGACCTGCTGCTGCTCGACCTCATGCTCCCGGGCAAGGACGGTATCCAGGTCTGCCGCGAGATCCGCACGATCTCCGACGTCCCGGTCGTCATGCTCACCGCCAAGTCGGACACCGTCGACGTGGTCCGCGGTCTGGAGGCCGGGGCCGACGACTACGTGCCCAAGCCCTTCAAGCCCGCTGAGCTCGTGGCCCGGGTCAAGGCCCGGCTGCGCCCCGTGGAGCGCGCCAACTCGCAGGAGCTGCGGATCGGCGACCTCACCATCGACGTGAGCGGGCACAGCGTGCACCGCGGGGACCACGAGATCGGTCTCACCCCGCTCGAGTTCGACCTGCTCACCGCCCTGGCGCGCGCACCGCACCAGGTGTTCTCGCGCGAGATGCTGCTCCGCGACGTCTGGGGCTACCAGCACGCCGCCGACACGCGGCTCGTCAACGTCCACGTGCAGCGGCTGCGCTCCAAGATCGAGCGGGATCCGGAGAGCCCCGAGATCGTGGTCACCGTGCGCGGAGTCGGCTACAAGGCGGGCACGTCCGCCCGATGACCCCGCCGGACGCCGCCGCCTCCTCCCGGCGCCGCGGACCGGCCGGCGCCGCGACCCGGCGGCTGCGGCTGGGGCGGCTCCTGCTGGCCCGCCGGTGGCGGCAGTCCCTGCAGTTCCGGGCCATCGCCGTGTCCCTCTCCCTGACCGCGCTGGCCTTCTTCGTCACGGGCAGCTTCCTCTCCCACCAGATCGCGGACCGGCTGTTCTCGGAACGGCTGGACCAGGTCCTCGCCTCGGCCACCGCGGACTTCGAGCAGGTGCAGGCCAGCTTCGACGCCTCGGACGCCTCCGACCGCGACGAGCTGCAGGCGCTCGTGGCCTCGACCCTCGGCTCGCTCTCGGTCGACGGCGCGGAGACGGAGCGCTGGATCCTGCTCCCGATGGACTTCACGAGCGGGCAGACCCTCATCCCGGCGCAGAGCCAGAGCCCCTGGATGACCTCGAGCACCGTGCCGCCGGAGCTGCAGGAGCGGCTCGCGGAGCAGGACGGCGTGTTCTGGCAGCCCGCCTCGGTCCGGGTCACGGAGAACGGGGAGGAGGCCCCCGTCATCGTCGTCGGCACGGTGGTGGACCTCTACCAGAACAGCCGCTACGGGCTCTACCTCGTCTACGACTTCTCCGAGCCGCAGCGCACCCTCGACGCGATGCACGCGGTGCTGCTGCTGTCGGTGGTCGTCCTGCTGCTGCTCGTGGGCGCGATCGTCTGGTACGTCACCCGCGAAGTGGTCCGCCCCGTGTCCAGCACCGCCCGCGTGGCCGAGCAGCTCGCGGACGGCGACCTGGGCGTGCGGATGCCCGTCAGCGGCTCGCACGAGGTCGCCCGTCTCGCCCGGTCCTTCAACCGCATGGCGGACAGCCTGCAGGACCAGATCACCCAGCTCGAGCAGCTCTCCTCGATGCAGCAGACCTTCGTCTCGGACGTCTCCCACGAGCTGCGCACCCCGCTGACCACGGTGCGGATGGCGGCCGAGGTGCTCTTCAACGCCCGCGAGGACTTCGACCCCGTCAACCGCCGCTCCGCCGAGCTGCTCTACCACCAGGTGGACCGCTTCGACGCTCTGCTGGCCGACCTGCTGGAGATCTCCCGCTTCGACGCGGGGGCGGCGCGGCTCGAGGTGGCCAGCGTCGAGCTGTTCTCGGTCGTGCACGACGTCGTGGAGGCCGCCGCCCCGCTCGCCGTCTCGTCCGGCTCCACGGTGCGGGTGCGCTCGGAGCTGTCCCGCTGCACCGTCCAGGGGGACCAGCGGCGGATCGAGCGGATCCTGCGCAACCTCGTGGTCAACGCCCTCGAGCACGGGGAGGGCCGGCCCATCGACATCGTGGTGGGGGCCTCCGAGGTGGCCGCGGCGGTGGCGGTGCGCGACCACGGCATCGGGATGACCGAGGAGGAGGCCGCCAAGGCGTTCAACCGCTTCTGGCGCGCTGACCCGGCCCGGGCCCGCACGACCGGCGGGACGGGGCTGGGCCTCGCGATCGCCACCGAGGACACGCGGCTGCACGGCGGGCGGCTCGACGTCTGGGGCGCCCCGGGGGAGGGCGCGTGCTTCCGGCTCACCCTGCCCCGGACCCGCGGACGGCGGCTCGTGCCCGACGACGAGAGCCCGCTCGGTCTGCCGCCCGACGCCGACGCGTACCCGGAGACCGCGGTGGTGACCAGGACGGGGACCCTGGCCCTGGCCACCGCGGCCGCGGCGGAGCCGGCGCCCCCCGCCGCGGCCCAGCCGACCGACGTCGAGGAGGACCGGTCATGAGCAGGACCCGGCGGCAGACCCGCACGGCAGCACTGGCCCTGGCCGCGGCCGTGGCGCTCGGCGGCTGCGGAGCCATTCCCCGGACGGGACCCGTGCACCGGCACGCGGAGCCCACCCGGTCCGCGGTCCAGCCGAGCTACGACGTCGAGCCGGCCGGCCCCCGCGAGGGCGCGACGCCGGAGCAGATCGTGCGGGGCTTCCTCGCGGCCGGGACGGGCGTGGCCGACGACTACTCCGTGGCCCGCGAGTACCTCACCCCCGAGCTCGCGGGCACCTGGCACCCCGACGCGCGCACCCTCGTGCACCGGGGCGACGCCGTGCCCGTGCCCCGGCTCGAGGACAACGAGTACCGGGTGAACCTCGAGGTGGACAGCGTGGTGGACGGCAGCGGCGTGATCGAGCGCAAGCCGGCGGGCGCCACCGAGGTGCTCGACTTCGACGTGGTCCAGGTGGACGGCCAGTGGCGGATCTCCGACGCCCCCGACGCCACGGCGCTCACTCCGGCCGACTTCGAGGACATCTTCGAGCCCCACCACCTCTACTTCGCGGACGAGGACCTGTCCAACGTGGTGGTCGACCCCCGCTGGTTCCCGGACCGGGTGCCCGTCTCGACGTCGATCGTGCGGGCCCTGCTCGGCGGCCCCGCGCCCTACCTCCGGGGGGCCGTGACCTCGGCGTTCCCGCCGGGCACCACGCTCGCCCGCTCGGCGGTGCCCGTGCGGGACGGCACCGCCACGGTGGAGCTCAGCGTGCCCGAGTTCGACCCGGCGAACATCGAGATCAACCGCCGGATGCACGACCAGCTCGCGCTGAGCCTCCGGTCGCTGACCGCGGTGAACGACGTGGAGCTGCTCGTCGAGGGGGCGCCCGTGGAGCTGGGCGCGGGGTGGACGGACGCCGCGCCCGTCCAGGACGTCACCGTCCCGTCCCGCCAGGTCGGGCTGCGCGAGGGCGACCTCGTGTTCTACCAGGGCGGCCAGACCGAGAACGTGGACGGGATCCCGCCGCTGGACGGCCACCACCCGTCCAGCCCCGCGATGGACGCCGCCGCCGAGCACTTCGCGTTCGTGGACACGGGCACCGGCTCGCTCGTGACCGTGGCGCGGGAGGAGGAGCCCGTGGAGCAGTTCAGCGGGACCGGCCTGACCCGACCGAGCTTCGACGAGCACGGGTGGGTGTGGACCGGGGACTCCGCCGGGACCATCCGGGCCGTGCGCGCCGTCCCGGGCGCCGGGAGCCCGGTCCGCGTCGAGGCCTCGTGGCTCGCCGCGCGGACCGTGACGTCCCTGCGGGTCTCGCGCGGGGGCACCCGGGCGCTCGTCGTCACCGAGGACGAAGGGGTCTCCCAGATCTGGCTGACCGGTGTGGTGCGCGAGCCAGACGGCACGCCCCGCCGGCTCAACGAGCCGTTCCGGGTGGCCGCGGACGTCGACGCGGACGCGGCCCTGTGGCTCAGCGACCGCGAGTTCGTCGCGGCCCCGCTCGGCGGCACCGGCTCCGTCCGGCCCCGCGTCTACGACGTGTCCGGGCGCTTCCGCGAGCTGCCCGGCATCGAGGGCCTCACCGGGCTCAGCGGGGGCAACGGCACGTCCTCCGTCTACGCCGTGGCCGGCGGCACGCTGCACATGCTCACCGGCAACGCCTGGGCGCCGCAGAGCGAGGACGTCCTGGACACGGCGTTCGCCGGCTGACCACCCGCCGGGCCCGACCGCGGTCCACAGCCCCGGCCGTCCGGATCCCCGGCCGCACCCCGGCCGGGCCGTCCGGCACGGGCCAGGATGGCCGCATGCCCGCGACCCCGCCCACCGCCCGCGCCCTCGACCGGGCGGCCGCCCGCGCCCTCGACCGGCTGGCCGAGGCCGCCGAGGTGCTCCTGCCCGTGGAGTGCGCCGTGTGCCGCGCCCCGGGCACCGCGCTGTGCCGTGCCTGCCGCCTGGTGCTGCGCCGGTCCTGCGCCCGCCCCTTCGAGGCGTCCTCGGCCGCACCTCTGCTCGACCCGCCGCTGTCCGTCGTCGCCGCCGGCCGCTACGCCCACGGACTCGCCACCTGTCTGCTCGCGCTCAAGAGCACCGGGCGCACCGACCTGGTCCCCGTGCTCGCCGCCTGCCTGGCCACGGCCCTGCACGCGGCCGCCCCAGGCTGGCCGGCGGGGCCCGTGCTGCTCGTCCCGGTGCCCACCAGCCCCGCGGCCCTGCGGCGGCGCTGGTTCGACCCCGTGCGGCTGCTGCTCGAGGACTGCGCGCGCCGCGGCGCGCTCCCTGCCGGCACGCTCGTCAGCCGCGGGCTGCGGCACCGGGCGGCCGGGGCCTCGCTGACCGGGCCGGCGCAGAAGCGGCTGGGCACCGCGGGCCGGCGGGCCCGCCCCGCGGGGTCCATGCGGGCCGCCGCGGCCCCCGGCGCCCGGTGCGTCGTCGTCGACGACGTGCTCACCACGGGGGCGACCCTCGGCGAGGCGGCCCGCGCACTGCGGGCCGGCGGGGCCGAGGTGCTCGGGGCGGTGGTGCTCGCCGCCGTGCGGCCGCCGGCAGTTCCGCTCACCGCTGATCCGGGTCCGGCCCGGCCGGGTGAATATCCCGTGTGATTCAACTAACGTTGAGTCACGGGACGCAACAATCCTCCCGGGTGGGCGGCCCCATCCGCCCACGTCACCCCCGAGATTTGGAGGGCATCATGGAACTGAACGTCATGGGGCGCAACGTCGCCGTACCGGAGCGGTTCAAGGAGTACGCCGCCGAGAAGGTCGTCAAGTTCGAGGAGCTGGGCGAGAAGGTCCAGCGCATTGATGTCAAGGTCACCAAGGACCACGCGCTGCCCGGCCACCAGGGGATGGGCGTGGAGATCACGGTCTCCGGACGCGGCCCCGTCCTGCGGGCCGAGGCGCGCGGCGACGACAAGTTCGCCGCCTTCGACGAGGCCTACAGCAAGCTCCTCGAGCGCCTTCGCCGGGCCCGCGACCGCCGCAAGGTGCACCGCGGCGCCCACCGTCCCACGGCCGTTCACGAGGCCACCGGCGCCCTGCCCGTGGTCCCCAGTTCCGGGCCCATCTACACCACCGCCGCGGAGCTCGCGATCGCCGAGCAGGAGGCGTTCGACCAGAGCGTGAGCCTCACCGACGCGGTCACCCCCGTCGAGATCCGGCGCAAGCGGTTCCCGGCCTCCGAGCTGAGCGTCGACGAGGCCGTCGACCACATGGAGCTCGTCGGCCACGACTTCTACCTCTTCGTCGACAAGGAGACCGGCGAGCCCTCCGCGGTCTACCGCCGCAAGGGCTGGAGCTACGGCGTCATCAGCCTGAGCGAGAACGGCGAGGAGTCCGAGGAGAGCGTCCGGGCCTACCAGCCCGAGCCCGCCGGCTGACCCCACCCCGTGACGGCGGGCCCGTCCGGCTGGGTGCCGGCCGGGTCCCGCCCCGGAAGAGCCCGGTGGTCGCGGCCACCGGGCTCGTCCGCGCCCGGAGACCGGCACCGGCTCCCGTAGACTGGAGCGGGTGCCGGACACCCCCCCATCAGTCCCAGCACGGCAGTCGAACACGAGGAGCGTGTGCACGTGGCGTCATTCCTGGAGAAAGTCCTCAGGACCGGAGACAAGAAGGTCCTGACGAGGCTGCGGTCCTACACGACCGCCATCAACAGCCTCGAGGACGGCTTCCGGGAGCTCAGCGACGCGGAGCTGCGCGCCGAGACGGACGCGTTCCGCGCCCGGGTCGCCGACGGCGAGTCCCTGGACCGGCTGCTGCCCGAGGCCTTCGCCGTGGTCCGGGAGGCCGCGTCCCGCACCCTGGGCCAGCGCCACTACGACGTCCAGCTCATGGGCGGCGCCGCCCTGCACCTCGGGAACATCGCCGAGATGAAGACCGGCGAGGGCAAGACCCTCGTGGCGACGGCCCCCGCCTACCTCAACGCCCTCTCCGGCAAGGGTGTCCACGTCGTCACCGTGAACGACTACCTGGCCGAGTACCAGGCCAACCTCATGGGGCGCGTCTACCGGTTCCTGGGCATGGAGACCGGCGTGGTGCTGGCCAACCAGGACCCGGCGACCCGCCGCCAGCAGTACGTCGCCGACATCACGTACGGGACGAACAACGAGTTCGGCTTCGACTACCTCCGCGACAACATGGCGTGGAGCCCCGACGAGCTCGTGCAGCGCGGCCACAGCTTCGCGATCGTCGACGAGGTGGACTCCATCCTCATCGACGAGGCCCGCACCCCGCTGATCATCTCCGGGCCCGCCTCCGGCGAGGCCAACCGGTGGTACACCGAGTTCGGCCGCCTCGTGCAGCGGCTCGACGCGGGCACCGACTACGAGGTGGACGAGAAGAAGCGCACCGTTGGCGTGCTCGAGTCCGGGATCGAGAAGGTCGAGGACTGGCTCGGCATCGACAACCTCTACGAGGCCCAGAACACCCCGCTCATCGGCTTCCTCAACAACGCCATCAAGGCGAAGGAGCTCTTCCGCGCCAACAAGGACTACGTGGTGCTCAAGGGCGAGGTCATGATCGTCGACGAGCACACCGGGCGCATCCTCGCCGGCCGACGCTACAACGAGGGCATGCACCAGGCCATCGAGGCGAAGGAGGGGGTCGAGATCAAGGCGGAGAACCAGACCCTCGCCACGGTCACCCTGCAGAACTACTTCCGCCTCTACGAGAAGCTCGCGGGCATGACCGGCACCGCCGAGACCGAGGCCGCGGAGTTCATGAACACCTACGGGCTGGGCGTCGTGTCCATCGAGACGCACCGCCCCCTCGTCCGCATCGACCGCCCCGACCTCGTCTACAAGAACGAGGTCGCGAAGTTCGCCGCGGTGGTCAAGGACATCGAGGAGCGGCACGCGAAGGGCCAGCCGGTCCTCGTGGGCACCGTGTCGGTCGAGAAGAGCGAGTACCTCTCCAAGCTGCTCGCCCAGCGCGGCGTCCGCCACGAGGTCCTCAACGCGAAGAACCACGCCCGGGAGGCCGCGATCGTCGCGCAGGCCGGCCGCAAGGGCGCGGTGACCGTGGCCACCAACATGGCCGGCCGCGGCACCGACATCATGCTCGGCGGCAACGCCGAGTTCAACGCCGTGGACCGGATGCGGGAGAAGGGCCTGGACCCGCAGCGGGACGCGGAGGAGTACGAGCGCGTGTGGCCGGACGTGGTGGCCGGCTGCGAGGAGGAGACCCGCGCCGAGCACCAGGAGGTGGTCGACGTCGGCGGTCTCTACGTCCTGGGCACGGAGCGCCACGAGTCGCGGCGCATCGACAACCAGCTGCGCGGGCGCTCCGGGCGGCAGGGGGACCCGGGCGAGTCCCGCTTCTACCTCTCCCTCGCGGACGACCTCATGCGGCTGTTCAACGCCGGTGCCGCCCAGCGGCTCATGGCGGGGGCGCCGGACGACACCGCGCTCGAGCACAAGATCGTCTCCCGCGCCATCGCCTCCGCGCAGAGCCAGGTCGAGGGGCGCAACGCCGAGCAGCGCAAGAACGTCCTCAAGTACGACGACGTCCTCAACCGCCAGCGCGAGGCGGTCTACCGCGACCGCCGCCGGGTCCTCGAGGGCGACGACCTCCAGGAGCAGATCGTCCAGTTCGTCGACGAGGTGGTCACCTCCACGGTCCAGGACCGCACGGCGGTCGGCCACCCCGAGGACTGGGACCTCGACGGCCTGTGGGAGTCCCTGCGCACCATCTACCCCGTGACCCTGTCGGTCGACGAGGTCGTGGAGGAGGCCGGGGGCCGCACGCGGCTCACGGCGGAGTTCCTGCGCGAGCAGATCCTCTCGGACGCCCGCCTCGTCTACGACCAGCGGGAGGAGGAGGTGGGCGCGGAGGCCATGCGCAACCTGGAGCGGCGCGTGCTGCTGTCGGTCATCGGGCGCAAGTGGCCCGAGCACCTCTACGAGATGGACTACCTCAAGGAGGGCATCGGCCTGCGGGCGATGGCCCAGCGCGACCCGCTCGTGGAGTACCAGCGCGAGGGCTACGCGATGTTCCAGGAGATGATGGGCGCGATCCGCGAGGAGACGGTCTCGACCCTGTACCGGATGGAGATCCGCCGCCAGCGCGTGGGCGCCGACGGCGGGCCCGTCGACCTGCAGATCCCGCGCCAGCCCGGCTTCCTGCAGTACACCGCGCCCGCCGAGACCGGCGGCACGCAGACCCGCACGGAGCCCACCGCGGCGGGCCGCGGCGAGGACGACGCGGACGCCGCCGAGGTCTCCGCCAACCGGGCCGGGCGCCGGGCCCGTGCCCGGGCCGCCAGCGCCGAGTCCGCGGAGGGCTGAGCCCGCCGAGGACAGGTTCCTCCCCAGGCTGAGTCCGCCGGGGGCTGAGCCTGCCGGGGACTCGGTCCGCCGGGGTCGAACGCGCCGGGGCGGGGAGGCGGGGTCAGCCGACCTCGAGCTGCGTCACGCTCCAGCCCCGCCCCAGCCGCTCCACCCGCATGGCCACGGCCCGGCTGCGCCTCGGCTCGACCACCACCAGGGCCACCTCGTAGACCCCGCGGCCCACCCGGCAGACCCGGCACCTGCGCACGTGGGGGTTCCGGTGCAGCTCCTGCAGCGCGGCCTTGCCCTCGAACTGCTCCTGGAGCAGCCGGAGCATGTCGGCGCGCTGCTGGAAGCGCTCCACGATCTCCGGGGTGGTCCAGCGGCCCAGCTGTGCCGCCGGCCGGCTCCCGCCCAGCACCTCCACGGCCGCCTGGCCGATGGAACGGGCCAGGGCCGTCACCCGGCCCAGCTCGTCCTCGGCGTCGTGGCCCAGCACACGCGTGGCGCCCCACGTGTAGCCGCCGGGGGCCGTGGGCGGCGCCGGGCGCCCCCGGCGGGCGGGGGGCCCGGCCGCCGGGCGTCCGCGCTCGGGCGCGAGCGGACGGGCAACGGGGTCGGAACCGGCGGTGGGTGCGTTCATGACGGGCCTCCTGGGAACGGTGCTGCGGTGGGTCGATGGTGGGGTGCCGCGGAGCCGGGGCGGGTCAGGGCCCCCCGGCGCCGGGCACGACGAGCCGCTGACCCGGCAGGAGCCGGTGCGGTCCGTCCGGGAGCACCGGCCGGTTCAGCTCGTACCAGCGGGGCCATGCACGGGCGACCTGCTGGTCGGAGGCCTCCGGGCCCAGGTGGGCGGCGGCCAGGGACCACAGGGTGTCCCCGCGCACGACCGTGACGGCGCCGTCCACTGTGCGCTCCGCCACCGAGGGGCCGGTCCGCGGGAAGCAGGGATCCGGATCCGTCGACGGCGCGGGGGCGGACTCCCCGCCCGGGGCGGGCTCGCGGTCGGGGCCGGGTCGGGGTCCGGCACCGGGGGCGGGCGCCGGGCCCGGTGCCTCCGGGGCGGGGGTCGTCTCCTCCGGGGCGGACGTCGTCCCCTCCGCGGCGGGGGCCGAGTCCTGCGCGGACGCCCCGGCGCCCCAGAACGGGGAGGGGGCATCGACGGCGACCGCCGCCGGGGCCGCGAGCAGCTGCAGGCCCAGTGCCGTGGCCGCCGCGCGGCGCAGCAGGGCGGGGGAGCACCGCCCGCAGACCCCGGCCAGGCGCTCCCAGCGGTGGTGACCTGCCAGCACCGCGAGCACCGCCAGGGCGGTGGCCAGGATCCAGGCCGCCACCACGGCGCAGCCGAGCACGGCCGCCGCGAGCCCGATCAGCGTCCCGGTGTCCGGGCCCCCGCCGGTGCGGACGCCGCCCGCACCGGCCAGGGCTGCGCCGCAGGCCGCGGTGGCCGCACCCAGGGCGGGCACCAGGAGCACAGACCACAGCGGAGCGGACGCGGTGCTCGCAGATCCTGGGGTGCCGATCATCTGATCTCCCTGAAAGTGAGCTTTCATGTCGTTTGACAGCATTTGTTGCTGTTTGACGTCGTGAAGCATTGCTAGCACCCCCTGGGTGCCGGTGTAAAGGTCTCAGCGGCCCGCGGTGGACATAACGTTCCTTGACGAGGGCAGGGCGGACGCCTACGTTGAGGCCCTGCGCGACCGGACGGCCCGGGAGCCGGAAGGGGAGGCCCTGCAGTGCGCTGGGAGCAGCTGTTCGCGGACCTGGAGGCGCAGCTGGCCTCCGCGCACCAGCAGGGCGTGGAGGAGGAGGCGGCGGAGCAGGCCCGCGCGGAGTACTCCCGGGTGCGCCTGACCGACCGGCTGCGCCTCCGGCAGGGCGAACCCGTTCGGGCCCTGCTCACCGGTGCCGTCCCGCTCGAGGGCCGGGTTCGCACGGTGGGCGCCGGCTGGGTCGTCCTCGAGGACCGGGGCACCGAGCACCTGGTGCCGCTGGGAGCCGTCCTGTGGTGGGAGTCCCTCGGCCGGGGGTGGGCGCCCGGTGACGACCCGCTGGCCCTGCGGCTCGGCCTGGGGCACGCGCTGCGCGCCCTGGCCCGGGCCAGGGCCGGGGTGCGGATCCGGCTCGCCGGCGGTGGACCGCTGGGCGAGCTCGAGGGGACGGTCGACCAGGTGGGCGCGGACTTCTTCGACCTGGCCCTGCACCCCGACGACGACTACCGCAGACGGGGTAGCGTGACCGCGCTGCGCGCCGTGCCGTTCCCCGCGCTGGTCTGCGTCTCCTCGCTCACGGCGGGGTGAGACGGTCGGTAGCGTGACCGCGCTGCGCGCCGTGCCGTTCCCCGCGCTGGTCTGCGTCTCCTCGCTCACGGCGGGGTGAGACGGTCGGCGGCGGCGTCCCGGTGGATCAGTCGAGCGCGCCCGAGCGCACCGCCTCCGCCGTCCGCTCGTAGCCGCGGGCGATGTACTCCTCCAGCTTGGCGGTCTCGACGCGCCACTGGCCGCGGCCGCCCACCTGGATGGCGGGCAGCTCCCCGCTGCGCACGAGAGCCCTCGCCTGCGTCGCCGAGATGTTGAGGATCTCGGCGACGTCCGCCAAGGTCAGGAAGCGCTGCTGCGCCATCCTCCGCCTCCTTGCTCGTGGTTGCTCTCCCGTTCCAGTCTGCCACCGAAGAGGCGCAACGGCTCCCCGTCCACATGCGGCGTCGCCACCGCCCGCCCCGGGCGGGCACGGGTGGCCGGGGCGCGCCTCCTGTCCCCAGTTGTGCACCGACCGGTTCCCGGGGCACTACGGCCGCGGGCAGAATGTGGGCCACGAGCACGGTCCCCACGGCCGTGCGGGCAACGAGAGAGGCGGTCGCCGATGAGCGGCACGGTCAGGGGCACGGACGCCCCGTCGGCCCGGTTCCGGAGACCGACCTGGCGGGACCCGAGGCTGCTCACCGGGCTGCTGCTCGTGCTGCTCTCCGTCGCCGGGGTGACCGCCGTGGTCACCGCCACGAACCGCACGGACCCCTACCTGGCGGCCGCCCGGGACATCGAGGTCGGCCAGGACGTGACCGGGGAGGACCTGGTGGCCGTCGACGTCCGGCTGCAGGACGCGGCGGACCTCTACGTCCCGGCGGACGCGGCACCGGGGCCGGGCACGGTCGCGACGCAGCGGATCCCGGCGGGCCAGCTGCTGCCGGGGTCCGCGCTGGGCACCGCGGACCGGCTGGACCGCAAGCCGGTCGCCGTCCCGGTGGACCATCCGCTGCCCCAGGACGCCGGGGCGGGAACGCGCGTGGACGTCTGGGTCGCCGCCCAGAAGCCCTCCGGCCGCGGCCACGAGCCGGCCCGCCTGCTGCTCCCGGCGGCCGAGATCGCCGGCGTGCAGACGGAGCAGACCGCCCTCGGCGCGGGCCGCGGCACCGTGGTGCACGTCCTGGTCGAGGAGGACCCGATGGAGGAGCTCGTGGACGCGCTCGGCAACGACGCCCGCGTCACGCTCGTGTGGAATCCCGCGGGCGGCCGGTGATGGTCCTCCCGGTCATGGCCCTGGGGGTCTCCACCTGGCCCCTCGTCGACGGCATCGAACGGCTGCACGGACCGGTCACGGTGGTCCGCCGATGCCTCGACCTCACGGAGCTGCTGGCCGCGGCGCGCGCCGGACTCGGCCGGGCCGCCCTCGTGGCGGAGGGCGCCGAGGACCTCACGGCGAGCCTGCTCGAGCAGATCCGGCTCGGCGGCGCGGCGCTGCTGGTGCTGGAGGGCCACGACCACCGCCGCCTCGCCGGTCTCGGCGCCGTGGTCGTCCCGGAGCGGGCGGCCCCCGAGGACGCCGCCCGCCTCGTCGAGGAGGCCGTCGCCGCCGCGTCGGGCGCACCGAGCGGGGTGGGCTACGCCGACGTCGTCGCGGCGGGCCGCGCCGACGGAACCGCCGCCGTGCCCGGCGCGCCCGCCCCCGCGGCCGGCGGGCACCCGCAGGAGGGGGAGGACGGCGACGGGGCCGAGTCCCCGGCACCCCGCGGCGCCGGGCGGATCGTGGCGGTGTGGGGGCCCACCGGAGCGCCGGGCCGGACCACGGTGGCCGTCAACCTCGCCGCGGAGCTCGCGCTCCTGGGGCAGGACACCGCACTCGTCGACGCGGACACCTACGGACCCTCGGTGGCCGCGGCCCTCGGGATGCTGGACGAGGCGGCGGGTCTCGCCCAGGCGTGCCGGCTCGCCGACCAGGGGCGGCTGGACGGGGTGAACCTGCGGCGGACGGCCGCCGACGTGGCCGTCGCCGGGCGCACCGTCCGGGTGCTCACGGGGCTGACCCGTCAGGACCGCTGGCCGGAGCTGCGCTCGAGCGCCGTGGCGGCGGTGCTGGAGCGCTCGGTGCAGGAGTTCGGCTCCACGGTGGTGGACTGCGGCTTCGCGCTGGAGGCCGACGAGGAGCTCACCGTCGACACCATGGCTCCCCGCCGGCACGCGGCGGCCCTCACGGTCCTGGAGCGCGCCGACGTGGTGGTGGCCGTGGGCGCCGCGGACACCATCGGCGTGCCGAGGCTGCTGAAGGCGCTGCCGGACGTCGCCGCGGCCGCGCCCGGGGCCCGGCTCGTCGTCGCCGTCAACAAGCTGCGCCGCTCGGCGGCGGGACGCTCACCCGAGCTGGGGGTCCGGGAGGCGTGGGCGCGGTTCGGCTCCGGCCCGTCGGTCGAGCTGTTCGTGCCGTGGGACCCGGAGACCTGCGACGAGGCGCTGCTGGCCGGGGCCGTCCTCGCGGAGACCGCGGCGGGATCCTCCGTGCGGGCCGCGCTCCGGGAGCTGGCCGGCCGGGTGCTCGCCGAGCCCGGGGAGGCGGGGGCGGACGAGGACCCGCTTGTGCGCGGTACTAGGCTGGGCGGCAGGATCGGGGCCTGGCTGCGGCGCTGATCGCGGGGGCGCCGTCCGGCCCCTCCCCACCTGCGACCACCGGAGGCGACGTGGCGTTCACGGAACCGCTCAGGGACACCAAGGACTTCGGGCCCGGGGACTACGAGTGGCTCCACCTGCTCGTGGGGGACTGGCAGCTCATCTCCGACCTCGCCTTCGGCGATCTGATCCTCAGCTTCCCGGCCGACTACATCCCGGCCGCGGGCAGCGGCAACGGGCGAGGCATGCCGGCCCCCGGCAGCTCGTTCCGGGTGCTCGCCCACGTGCGGCCGGCGACGGGTCCCACGGTCTTCCACAAGGACATGGTGGGCGAGCTGCTGCCCGACGAGCTGAGCGGGCCCCTGCGGGCCGCCTGGGTCGGCCGGCGGATCGAGCGGGTGCGCCCGTCGGGGGAGGGGGCCGGCGCCTCCGGCCCGGTCAAGGTGGTCCCGCTCGTGCGCAAGGGGCGGACGCTCGCCCTGCTGACCCTGCACGCCGGACGGGCACCGAGTCAGGTGGTCTCCCGGCAGGAGATCGTCTACCGCGAGACCGCCGACGCGCTGCTGCGGATGGCCAACGAGGGCCTGTGGCCGGACTTCTCCGCCCCGACGGGCTCGCGCCGCGGCGCCCCGCGCGTCGGGGACGGCGCTATCCGGCTCGACGCCGAGGATCGCGTGACCTACGTCTCGCCCAACGCGGAGTCGGCGCTGCGCCGGCTGGGGATCGACGGGGAGCTGCTCGGGGAGCGGCTCATGGACCTCGTGCCTCCCGTGCTGGTGCCGGGGGCGGACTCGGACGAGACCCTCGCCCCCGTGCTCAGCGGCCGGACGGCGTGGCGCAGCGAGGTGGAGGGCGCGCGCGTGAGCGTGAACTTCCGCTCCGTCCCGCTGCGGGACCGGTCCGGACGGCTCGGCGCGGTGCTGCTCTGCCGGGACGTCACCGAGCTGCGCCGCCGGGACCTGGAGCTCGTCTCGAAGGACGCGACCGTGCGGGAGATCCACCACCGCGTCAAGAACAACCTGCAGACGGTCTCCGCGCTGCTGCGCCTGCAGGCCCGGCGGATGACCACGGACGAGGCGCGGCACGGGCTGGAGCAGGCCATGCGCCGGGTCGCGACCATCGCGATGGTGCACGAGACGCTCTCCCAGGGGTTCACGCAGAATGTGGACTTCGACGAGCTCATCGCCCGGCAGTTCCGGCTCGCGGCGGAGGTGGCCGCGCCCGAGCAGACGGTGCACACGCGGATCATCGGGGAGTTCGGGGAGCTGCCGACCCGCCTGGCCACCCCACTGGCGCTCGTGATCAACGAGCTCGTCACGAACGCGGTCGAGCACGGCCTCGCCGGGCGGACCGGCACGGTCACCCTGGAGGCGTCCAGGGTGCGGGACGAGGACGGCGCCGGTCAGCTGCTCGAGGTGGTGGTGAGCGACGACGGCGCCGGGATGGGCGACGTGGTCATCGAGGAGTCCGGGGTCGGCGCCTTCCGCAGGGCGGGCGGCGGCGAGGGGCTCGGGATGCAGATCGTGCGCACCCTCGTGGCGGGCGAGCTCGGGGGCTGGATCCGCTGGGAACCGCGGCAGGGCGGGGGCACCGAGGTGACGGTGTGCGCCCGCCTCGACGACTGATCCGGCGAGGGCCCGGGAAGCGGCGAGGACCGGGACCCCGCAGGGTTCCCGGTCCTCGGTGCGAGCGGAGCGCTCAGGAGGCGCGGCGGGCGCGGGCGGCGCGGCGCTTGAGGGCGCGGCGCTCGTCCTCGCTCATCCCGCCCCAGACGCCCGCGTCCTGGCCGGACTCGAGGGCCCACTGCAGACAGGTGTCCATCACCGGGCAGCTGCGGCACACGGCCTTCGCCTCCTCGATCTGCAGGAGAGCAGGTCCGGTGTTGCCCACGGGGAAGAACAGCTCGGGATCCTTCTCCAGGCATGCTGCGCGACTACGCCAATCCATGGTCAGCGATCGCTCCTTTCAAGGGTGGGTCCCGTCGGGGCAGGGCAGAAGGATCCTGCGGCGGCCGCGTCCGGGACAAGAGAAAAGGCCCATTCGCACGGGCCTTGTGAAGAACTGACGTCCACCTTCCCACGCCGGAGGGGTGCGGACAAGGGCTTTGGGTGGCGCGTCACAGCCGGGTCGGTGAGGCGTTGCTCACAGGACGCCCGGGGCGGGCCGCCGCACGATCCGCACGGCAGGCCGCGCCGGCGGCGGGCGGACTAGGGTGGCGGGGAGCGCCGGGGCCCGCCGCCCGGCCGGAAGGAGAACCCCATGCCCACCCCCTCCCGGGACGCCCGGCCCCGCGCGGTCGCGGTCCTGACCGGCGTGGTGCTGCTCGAGGCCCTGGTCCTCGCCGGGGCCGCCCTGCGGCTGGTCTGGTCCCTCCTGTTCGAGGAGCCCCTGACCGTGGGCGGAACGGTCTTCCTCGCGGCGGTCTTCGCCGGGGGCGCCCTGTGGCTGCTGCGCGTGGGCCGGGGCCTCTGGCGCGGCTTCCGGTGGCCCCGCGCGGCCGCGCTCGTGGTCCAGCTCTTCCTCCTGGTGCTCGCCTACCCCCTGCTCCGGTCGGGGCAGTGGGGGCCCGGGCTCGCGACGGCGGTGCCGGCCGTCCTCGTCCTCGTCCTGCTCTTCCGGCCGGGCGTGCTGGCGTGGACCAGCCGCACCGTCCGGTGAGCGGGTCCGCCCGGCCGGTCCCCGCGGCCCCGGGGCGCGCCCGCCCGGGACGGCCGGGCAGGACCAGTACAGTTGGAGCGCCCGTGCCCGCCGTCGTCGTGCCCGGCCCCCGTCCGTTCCGTCCCCTCCCGTCGAGCAGCTCCGAACAGGTGGTCCCGTGACTCCCCGCCGCATCGTCATCGTCAGCCGCATCTTCGCCCCCGAGCCGGCCGCCGCGTCCTTCCGGCTGCGGGCCCTGGCCCGTGGCCTGACCGAGGCGGGGGCGGAGGTCACGGTCCTCACCACGCGCCCGCCCGCCGGGTCCGTCATCGAGCCGGAGCCCTACGACGTGCGCCGGTGGCCCGTCCTGCGCGACCGGTTCGACTACGTGCGCGGGATCGTCCAGTACCTCAGCTTCGACGTCCCCGTCCTCTTCCGGCTGCTGGCCACCCCGGCCGACCTCGTGGTCAGCGAACCGCCCCCCACCACGGGGATGGCCGTGCTCGTCTCCTCGCTCCTGCGGGGCCGTCCCTACGTCTGGTACGCCCCCGACATCTGGACCACCGCCGCCGAGAAGATGGAGGTCTCCGCGCCGGTGAAGCGGGCCATGCGCGTCATGGAGACCCTCGCGGCCCGGCGGGCCGCGGGCGTGCTCACCGTGTCCGAGGCCATGGGCCGCGAGCTGCAGTCCGTCACCGGCGTGGCCTGGGAGAAGGTGCTCGTGGCGGAGAACGGCATCGACACCGACGTCTTCCGCCCCGACGGACCGGTGGCCGAGCCCGGCGCCCCCTACTTCGTCTACGCCGGGTCGATGTCCGAGTGGCAGGGCGCCGACGTCTTCGTCCGCGCCATGCCCCGCGTCCTCGAGGCCCACCCCGACGCCCGCCTGCGCTTCTTCGGCAGGGGCTCCGACATCGACCGCGTCCAGGAGATCGCCGAGCGGCTCGCCCCGGGGAGCGTGCTCTTCGAGGGGCTGCGTCCCGCCGCCGAGACCGCGGAGTGGACCCGGGGGGCCGTCGCCGCCCTGGGCGCGGTGCTCCCGGGCATCGGCTACGACTTCACCAAGCCCACCAAGATCTACGCCGCCGCCGCGTGCGGGACGCCGGTCGTCTACGCGGGGGCGGGGGTCGCGGCCGAGCTCGTGCAGGACAACGGCCTGGGCGCGGCCGTCGACCACGACGCCGACGCGGTGGCCGAGGCCATGATCGCCGCCCTCGACCGCCGGCTCGACCCGGCGCTGGCCGAGGACAACGACCGGGAGCGCCGCCGCCGGGCCGCATGGGCGGCCGAGAACGCCTCCCTGGCGGCCTCCGGTCGCCTCGCCGCCGAGTGGCTGCTCCAGGGCTTCCCCGACTGATCAGGTACTTTGGTACGCAGCGCACGCCCGGCGCGCCCGTGCCGCCCCCTCACCGGCCGGACGCCGGCCGGGCCCACCAGGACACCAACCCCAGGAGTTAGCCCGTGAACGCAGATCTCGTCGTCGTAGGGTCCGGCCTGTTCGGCCTGACCGTGGCCGAGAGGGCCGCCAACGAGCTGGGCCTCGACGTGGCCATCATCGACCGGCGGCACCACATCGGTGGCAACGCCTACACGGAGAACGAGCCCCAGACCGGGATCGAGGTGCACCGCTACGGCGCCCACCTGTTCCACACCTCCAACGAGCGGGTCTGGGACTACGTGAACCGGTTCACCGACTTCACGGACTACGTGCACCGGGTCTACACCCGGCACCACGACGAGGTCTTCCCCATGCCGATCAACCTCGGCACGATCAACCAGTTCTTCCGCGCGGCGTACTCGCCGGCCGAGGCCCGGGCGCTGATCCAGGAGCAGGCCGGTGAGCTCGCGGGGACGGACCCGCAGAACCTCAACGACAAGGGCATCCAGCTCATCGGCCGGCCGCTCTACGAGGCGTTCATCAAGCACTACACGGGCAAGCAGTGGCAGACGGACCCCAAGGACCTGCCCGCCTCGATCATCAACCGGCTCCCCGTGCGCTACACCTACGACAACCGGTACTTCAACGACAAGTACGAGGGCCTGCCGGTGGACGGCTACACCGCGTGGCTCGAGCGCATGGCGGACCACCCCAAGATCGACGTCCGGCTGGACACCGACTTCTTCGACGAGGGCCACGACTACTCCCGCTCCGCCGTCTCCGGGCAGGTCCCGGTCGTCTACACGGGCCCCGTGGACCGGTACTTCGACTACGCCGAGGGCGACCTCTCGTGGCGGACCATCGACCTGGAGCAGGAGGTCCTGCCGATCGAGGACTTCCAGGGCGCCCCGGTGATCAACTACCCGGACCCCGACGTCCCCTTCACCCGGATCCTGGAGTTCCGCCACTTCTACCCGCAGCGGGACTACACCACGGACGCCACGGTGATCATGCGCGAGTTCTCCCGCTTCGCGGAGAAGGGCGACGAGCCGTACTACCCGGTCAACACCTCGGTGGACCGCGAGAAGCTGCTCAAGTACCGCGACCTCGCCCGCGGCGAGGACAAGGTCCTGTTCGGCGGCCGCCTCGGCACCTACAAGTACCTGGACATGCACATGGCCATCGGGGCCGCGCTGTCCATGGTCGACAACAAGCTCAAGCCCCACTTCACCGGCGGGGCCACCATCGAGAGCGGGGGAGTGGACGCGTGACCGCGACGACCCAGGACACCGAACGGACCGGCACCGAGGGCACCTCCTACCGGGTGCTGCAGGAGCTCGTCTTCCCGGCCAAGGACCGTTTCCCGACCCAGCCCCTCTACCTGGACTCCCGGGCGGACACGGGCACCGCCGCCCAGCAGGAGGACACGAAGGAGCAGCGGCCCCAGATCGTGGTCAACGTGGCCTCCGACGCCGGGGCCGCCAGCGGCGTGGCGATCCTCGGCCGCACCTCCGTGCGCGTGCCGGCCCGCAGCACCGTGTCCTTCGCCACGTACTTCAACGCGTTCCCGGCCAGCTACTGGCGGCACAACACCCACCTGCGCGAGGTCGTGCTGCGCGTGCGCACCACGGGCCGCGGCTCGGTGAACGTGCACAGCTCCAACGCGCGCGGCGAGTCCGTGCCCGTGTCGGTGCACGAGGTCTCCGGCGCCGAGCGGCTGACCGAGGTCGTGCTGCCGCTGAAGGCCTTCGCCGACGGCGGGTGGTACTGGTTCGACGCCACCGCGGCGGACCAGGAGCTCGAGGTCCTGGGCGCCCAGTGGCTGGGCGACGGCACCGGCACCACGGAGGGGTCCGTGACCCTCCAGATCACGACCATGAACAAGCCCTCCTACTGCCTCACCAACGCCCGCCGCCTGGACGAGCAGCGGGAGCACCTGCCGCAGGTCGCGCAGGTCGTGATCGTGGACCAGGGCAACCAGAAGGTCGTCGACGAGCCGGGCTTCAGCGAGGTCCAGGAGCGCTTCGGCGACCGGCTGCGCGTCATCGACCAGGGCAACCTGGGCGGGGCCGGCGGCTTCGCCCGCGGCATGTACGAGGCCGTGCGCGCCGACAGCACCTACGTGCTGCTCATGGACGACGACGTCGAGATCGAGCCCGAGGCCGTGCGCCGGATCAGCGTGTTCGCCGACTTCTGCAAGCGGCCCACGCTGGTCGGCGGGCACATGATCGACCTGCTCAACCCGACGAAGATCCACAACTTCGGCGAGGCCATGGACCCGTACAGCTTCCAGTACGGCCCCGCGGGCGAGGGCGTGGAGATCGGCCACGACTTCCGCCGCAGCAACCTGCGCAGCACCGCGTGGATGCACCGCCGCATCGAGGTGGACTACAACGCGTGGTGGATGTGCCTGATCCCCACGCAGGTGGTCCGCGAGATCGGCCTGGCGCTGCCCGTGTTCATCAAGTGGGACGACGTCGAGTACGGCATCCGGGCCAAGGCGGCCGGCTACCGCACCGTGTCCCTGCCCGGCGTGGCCGTGTGGCACCTGGCCTGGGCGGACAAGGACGACACCATCAGCTGGCAGGCGTACTTCCACAAGCGCAACCAGCTCGTGGCCGCCCTGCTGCACTCCCCGTTCGACCGCGGCGGCGAGGTGCTCGGGCGCAACGGGATCAAGGACCTGCGGCACCTGCTGTCCATGCAGTACTTCGCGGAGGAGGCCCGGGTCCTGGCCCTGCGGGACGTCCTGGCCGGGCCCGAGGCCCTGCACGAGCTGCTGCCCCAGCGGATCCGCGACGTGCGCCGGATGATGACCCAGCACTCCGACGCCGTCTACGAGGCGGACCTGGACGCCTACCCCACGGTCGCGTCGGCCAAGCCCCTGCGGACCCGGCGGCTCTCCGCCCCGCACGGGCTGAAGGTGCTCACCTCGGCGACCACCGCCGTGGTGCGCCACCTCGCCGTGCGCCCGCAGGAGCAGGCCGAGCAGCACCCGCAGGTGCACCTGCCCTACCAGGACGCCCGGTGGTGGCGGCTGGCCCGCTACGACAGCGCCCTGGTCTCCGCCTCGGACGGCACCGGCTACACCTGGTACAAGCGCTCGCCCCGGGAGGCCCGCGCCCTGATGGCGGAGTCCCTGCGCCTGCACGCCCAGCTGGCCCTGCGCTGGCCGGAGCTGTCCCGCCGCTACCGGGCCGCGCTGCCGGAGGTCACCTCCATGGCGGCCTGGGAGGCGACCTTCCGCGAGCACTCGGAGATCGGCGCCTGATGCCGGCTGCCACGGTCGTCCGGAGGCCGTCCCCCGGGACGGGGCTGCCGGCGGTGTTCCGCCAGCGCTACCTGCTGAAGCTGCTGGTCGACAAGGAGCTGCAGATCCGCTACCGGGGCACGGTCCTCGGGCTGCTGTGGTCCTACGTCAAGCCGGGGATCCAGTTCGTCGTCTTCTACGTGGCCCTGGGCATCTTCCTGGGCCTGGAGCGGGGGATGGAGAACTACGCCGTGTACCTGTTCTCCGGGATCATCCTGATCAACTTCTTCTCGGAGTCCTTCGGCAACGCAGCGCGCTCGATCGTGGCCAACGCGAGCCTGATCAAGAAGATCTACCTGCCCCGGCAGATGTTCCCGGTCGCGTCCGTGTGGGTCGCCGGCGTGCACCTCATGCCGCAGCTGGTGGTCATGCTCCTGGCCGCCCTCATCGTGGGCTGGTCGCCCACGTGGATCTCCCTGCTGGCCGTGCCCGCGGCGCTGCTGATCGTGGGTCTGCTGGGGGCCGGTCTGGGCATGCTCTTCGGCGCGGCGAACGTGTTCTTCCGCGACGCCGAGAACTTCGTGGACCTGATCGTCATGGTCAGCACGTGGTCCGCCCCGGTGCTCTACTCCTGGACGATGGTCCGGGACGTCCTGGGCCCGGTGTGGTTCGCCGGGTTCATGCTCAACCCCCTGACCGTGGCCGTGGAGCTCTCGCACGCGGCGTTCTGGCTGCCGACCACCACCCCCGGCGCCCACGAGGTGCCGCCCCACCTGTTCTCCCTCTGGACGCCGGTGGCGCTGCTGGTGGTCACGGTCGTCATGTTCCTGGGCGACCTGCTGTTCCGTCGCCTCGAGGGCCGATTCGCGCAGGAGCTGTGACGATGAGCACCGACCGCACCACCCCGCCGGCCGAGCCCGCCGTGGTGGCCGAGCACCTGGCCAAGGAGTTCTCGCTCCGCCACGCCCGATCCCTCAAGGAGACGGTGATGTGGCTCGCCCGGGGGCGGCGCCAGGACATCTCCAACCGCTTCCGCGCCCTCGAGGACCTCAGCCTCAGCATCCGGCCGGGGGAGAGCGTGGCGCTCGTTGGGCTCAACGGCTCCGGGAAGTCCACGTTCCTCAAGCTGGTCTCCGGCGTGATGAGCCCCGACGGGGGCTCGCTCACGGTCAACGGGCGCGTGGCCGGGCTGATCGAGGTCGGCGCCGGCTTCCACCCCGACCTCACCGGCCGCGACAACGTGTACCTCAACGGCGCGATCCTCGGCATGTCCAAGGAGGACATCGACCGGAAGTTCGACCAGATCGTGGCGTTCTCCGAGATCGAGCAGTTCATCGACACCGAGGTGAAGTTCTACTCGTCCGGCATGTACCTGCGCCTGGCCTTCGCCGTGGCGGTGTTCACCGACCCGGACATCTTCATCATCGACGAGATCCTCTCGGTGGGCGACGAGCCCTTCCAGCGCAAGAGCCTGGGCCGGGTCAAGGAGCTCTCCGAGGAGGGCAAGACGCTGCTGGTCGTCAGCCACGACTTCGACGTGGTCCGCAAGGTCTGCGACCGCGGGGTGTGGATCGAGCACGGCCGGGTCCGCAGCGACGGGCCCATCGACGAGGTGATCGAGCAGTTCCGCGCCGCGGAGAACGCCGGCTGACGGTCCTCCCTGCCCGCGATCCGCGGACGACGACGGGCCGCCCGGCTCCGCGAGGAACCGGGCGGCCCGTCGTCCGTCGCAGGACGGGAGTCCCGCAGCAGGCTCAGACGCCGTCGCAGCCGACGATCTCGTAGAGCGCGGCCTGCCCGTTGCGCTCGACCAGCGCAAGACCGGGCGCGAGCTGCGGGTCGACGGCGTTGATGTCCGCGTACTCACCGGCCTGGCGGGCACCGGGAATGATGAACTGCGTGCCGAAGTCCAGGACCCACTGCACGTCCAGCTCTTCGGCGGCGGTGCAGGCCCGGCTGTCCGGGGTGGCGTCGGCGATCCCCGTGGCCAGGGCGTTCAATTCCGGGTCCAGCGTGCGCAGTTCGACCCCGGGTGACTCGACGTGGTACTGGGTGACGGGCCGCTCGGCGACCGCGAACGCCAGAGAGCCACCGTTCCACGGGTTGACCGCGATGACGTCCCCCGGCTCCGTGAGCTCGTCGAGGTCCTGGAGCAACGCGTACTCATCCTGGTTGAGGATGCTTTCCGGCCCCTCCCATGCGTAGTACTGCTTGCCCCATCGGGTCGCCTGGGTCAGGGACTCGACCTGGGAGTAGGGCACCGCGAGACCCAGCACCACGACCGCTGCGACGGGATAGGCGGCTCGGCCTGCCCGGGGGCGGCCGGTGAACGAGGCCAGTGCCGTCATGCCGATGGCCAGGCTGCCCACCACATGGGCAGCACCGAGGGCGATCAGCGGTACGGCCGTCAGCGGGAGTGTGGCCGCGAGGCGGTACGAGTCGGTGTACCACCCGCCCACGAGCCACTGCCGGACCGGGCTCTCCTCGCCCGCGGCGGCCACAGCATAGAGGTACGAGAGCACCAGATGGGCGATGACCAGCCAGCGCAGTCTCCGCCGGGCGATGGCAGCGTAGATTCCCGCCCCGGTGAGCAGCACGAGGACCCAGGGCACGTCCTCCCGGCCGTTGGAGCCGAAGAGCAGAGCCTCGCCGGCCGCCCGCGCCAGGGTGGTGGACGGCTCCCACACGAACGACGTGGTCAGGACGTTCCACAGGAGCAGCCACGTGGTGACCACGACGACCGCGACCGCCACGAGCCCGAGGGCGGGACCACGGCGCCGGGCGCCCGCGGCCGCCCGCAGCCCGAGCCACCACGCCGTGGCCGCCAGGGGGACCGCGACCACGAGCAGGGCGAGGAACGCGTTGGGCTGGGAGACGAACAGCGCGCCGAGGGTGACCACCAGGCTGGCGGCCAGCCGGACCCGGCCGGCCGCGTCCGGGGTGCGCGCCGTCCGGTCCGCGCTCACCCCGGGGCCGAGCAGCCGCACGAGCAGGCCGAGGGACACGGGGGCGAGCGCCAGGGCGAGGATGTTGGGGAAGAGCGGCCCCCAGGCCATCAGGCCCAGCGGGAAGACGCTGAACCCGGCGGCGGCCGTGCCGGCGACCACGGCCGCGACGGGGGACGGGCCGACGAGGCATCGGACCAGGAAGATGCACGAGGCGGGCCAGACGAGCCCGCCCACCGCGAGCAGCGTCAGGTTGTGGGCCACGAGCACGCTGTCCCCGGACAGGGGCACCGCGAGGGACGCCAGCTGGTGCCACGCCGCGGGGTACAGCGCGATGGTGCTCTCCGGGCTGACCATCCGGTTCAGGGTCAGGGTCGAGCCGTTGCCGGTCTCGACGACGTAGCGGATGGCGTTGAGGTGGAAGATGTTGTCCCAGCGCTGGGCCATCGCCTCCGGGTGCCCGATCACGGACGCCATCCGGCGCACCAGCAGCACCGCCCCGATCGCGAGCCCGGCGGCCGCGCCCGCCGGGAAGAGCCAGCGGCCCGCGCCGCCCGAGCGCTCCGCCGGGTCCGCCCCGGCGTCGTGCTGGCCGGGCGCGTGGCCGCCCCGGGGGAGGAGCCGGCCGACCAGCCACGCCAGCGCCGCCAGCACCACCGCGGCGGCCACCTGGGTGAGCGCGCCGTAGGGGATGCCCGCCAGGTCCAGGACCACGCCCGTGAGCCCGACGACGGCGACGCTGAAGACCGGTGCCGTCAGCAGGATCCGGCCCCCGCGCTGCCCGAAGGCCCACAGCAGCGCCAGCCCCGGCAGCCACAGGAACGCCAGCAGGACCAGGAACGCCGGCAGATGGGGTCCCCAGTCCGTCAGCACGTCGGTCCTGCGGGGCTCTGCCTGGCAGCGGGCACGGTCTTGTCCTCACGGTGGGGGGAAGGGTCGGGTCGATCATAGCGGCCGGCCCGGGTCCGGCCGCCGACCTGACGGGCGGGTCCGGCGCGCTGTGCGAGAATGTCCGGGTGAGTCGTTCGTGGATCGTCATGCCCGTGTACAACGAGGCGGCCGTCGTGGGAGAGGTGCTGAAGGAGCTCCGGAAGACCTTCCCGCACGTCGTCTGCGTCGACGACGGATCCTCCGACGACTCGGCCCGGATCTGCGCCGAGGCCGGCGCCGTCGTCGTCCAGCACCCCATCAACCTCGGGCAGGGCGCGGCGCTGCAGACCGGTTTCGAGTACGCCCTGCAGGACCCCGGGATGGACTGCGTGGTCACCTTCGACTCCGACGGCCAGCACCGCGTGACCGACGCGTGGGACATGGTCGAGCGGATCCGCTCGGGCGAGGCCGAGGTCGTGCTCGGCTCCCGTTTCCTCGACGGGCGCACCCGGATCTCCCCGCTCAAGCGGGTCGTGCTGCGCACCGCCGCGTTCTTCTCGAAGCTGTCCACCGGCATGGACCTCTCCGACGCCCACAACGGGCTGCGCGCCATCGACCGGGGCACCCTGTCCCGGATCCGGCTGACCCAGAACCGGATGGCGCACGCCTCGGAGATCGTCAACCAGCTGGCCGACATCCGGCCCCGCTGGGTCGAGCACCCGGTCGAGATCATCTACACGGACTACTCGAAGTCCAAGGGGCAGTCGCTGCTCAACGGCGTGAACATCCTCGCCGAGCTGTTCGTCAAGTAGTCCGCACCCAGTCCGCACCGTCGAAGGGAAGAGCCGTCCGATGATCTACGCCGTCCAGATCCTGCTGGTCCTGGCCGTGGGCTACGGCGCGCTCGCCCTGATCCGCGGCGGGGCCAACGCGAAGCACCAGGCGATCCGCCGCGTGGTGGGCCTGGCCTTCTTCGTCTTCGCGGCGCTGTCCATCTTCTTCCCCGACCTGCTCACGGGCGTGGCCCACTTCTTCGGGATCGGACGCGGCACCGACCTCGTCCTGTACGGCTTCGTGGTGATCTTCATGATCACCCAGGCCACCTCCGCGCTGCGCAACCGCCAGCAGGAGGTCAACGTGACCCGGCTGGCCCGGCACATCGCGGTCGCCGAGGCGGAGCGGCCCTGGGCCCCGGCCCCGGAGCACGCCCAGCGCGCCTCGGTGCGGGACTTCGCCGAGACCTCTCCGGCGCCGCGCCCCGCGGCCTGACCGGTCCCGGCGCGGATCAGGCCTCCCGGAGCACCCGGGACAGCAAGTCCGGCCGGTCCGTCATGACGCCGTCCACCCGCCACCCCAGCAGGCGGCGCATGTCGTCCTCCCGGTCGATGGTCCAGACGTCCACCCGCAGACCCGCCTGCTGGGCGCTGCGCACGAGTGCGGGCGTGAGCACGCGCAGTCCCAGGAGCGAGTCCGGCGGCTGCAGGCCCTGGAACGGGAGCGTGTGGTGCTGGTGCCGGCCCAGCAGGTACAGCAGCCGGAAGGCCGCGAACTCCGTGGGGGAGGCCGCCGTGGGCACCGCCCCGCCCGACACCTGGCGGAACCGCCGGATCGAGGCCGTGCGGTTCGTCGCGACGAGCGTGCGCTCCTGGGCACCCGCCGCCCGGACGGCCCGCCAGACGATCTCCTCGGCGCCGGGACGGTTGCCCTTGAGCTCGATCGCCACGCGGTGCTCGGGGAACGCCTCGTAGACCTCCGCGAGCGTCGGGACGTGCACCCCGCGCCCCCGCCACGGGAAGGTCCCGCCGTCGAGGGTGAACGCGTGCCCGGCGTCCAGGCGCTGGAGCTCCGCGGCGGACATCAGCGCGACGGCGCCGGTCCCGTCCGTCGTGCGGTCCACCGTGAGGTCGTGCATCAGCACGGCCGTGCCGTCGGCGGAGGCCTGCACGTCGAGCTCCAGCACCACGTCCCCGAGGGCGGCGGCGGCCCGGAACGCCTCGAGGGTGTTCTCCGGGGCGACCTCGGCGCCGCCCCGGTGCGCGAAGACGGGCGGCCAGTCCCGGGGCACGGCTGCCCTCGGGACCGGCGACGGGTCCACCAGGTGCCGGCCGAGGGCCGCTCCGGCCGCGCTCGTGAGCAGGTTCCCGGCGAAGGGGACGCCCGCGCGGAGCAGCGCCCGGAGACGAGCGGCGACGTCGGGGCGTGTGCCGCCCTGCTCGGTGGTCACGTGGGTCACGGCGGTCCTTGCGATCGGGGGCAGTGCGTGCGGCACGGGTGGTGCCGTGACGCGGACGCCCGGGGGGAGCGTGTTCGCCCGCCACCCTACGGCCCGGCGGCCCGGCCTGCACGCCCTTTCGGGACGTGGCCCCCGCCGACCTGTTTCCATGCGCCCGCATCCTGTGACACTTCATGTGTTTCCGGACGGGAACAACGTCGCAGGTCAGCGACGGCTGTCCACAGGAGCCCGGACGGGGGTTGTGGGGACGACGCCGGATCGGCCTATGTTCCTGTGCATGCGCTCCGGGGGGAGCGCCGCCGGCGCGGATCCCGCGCCGGGGAACGCGCAGGGGGACGGATGACGGCACTGCTCTCCGAGGACGCGCTCGGGCTGGTCGAGGCCGAGGTGCGCGAGCTCATCCGGCGCCGCGGCCTGGACCCGGTGCTCGAGCTGGAGCGGACCCGGGAGCTGGTGGACGCCGCGGTGCGCGACTACGACCAGCGCTCGGCGCGCGGGGTGCTGCCGGCCCTCGCGGACCTGGACGCCGCCCGGCGGGTGCTGCTGGACCTGGTCGCGGGGTTCGGCCCGTTGCAGCCGCTGCTCGACGACCCGCGGATCGAGGAGATCTGGATCAACGGCCCCGCGGAGGTCTACGCCGCCCGCGGCGGGGAGTCCGAGCTGACGAGCCTCGTGCTGACCGAGGCCCAGATCCGCAACCTGGTGGAGCGGATGCTCAAGTCCTCGGGCCGTCGCCTGGACCTGTCCTCCCCGTTCGTGGACGCGGCGCTGCCGGACGGGTCCCGGCTGCACGTGGTGATCCCGGACGTGACGCGCCGGCACTGGGCCGTGAACATTCGCAAGTTCGTGGCCCGGGCCCGGCGCCTGGACGACCTCGTGGAGCTGGGTGCGCTGCCGCCGCGCGCCGCGCGCTTCCTCGACGCGGCCGTGGCCAGCGGGCTCAACATCCTCGTCTCCGGCGCCACGCAGGCGGGCAAGACCACGCTGCTGAACTGTCTGTGCGCCTCGATCGGCCCCCGGGAGCGGGTGGTGACGGTCGAGGAGATCTTCGAGCTGCAGGTCCCGCTGCGCGACGTCGTGGGGATGCAGTGCCGTCAGCCCAATCTCGAGGGCACCGGCGAGATCCCCCTGCGCCGGCTCGTCAAGGAGGCGCTGCGGATGCGCCCGGACCGGCTCGTGGTCGGGGAGGTCCGGGAGGCGGAGAGCCTGGACATGCTCATCGCGCTCAACAGCGGACTCCCGGGGATGTGCAGCCTGCACGCCAACTCCGCCCGGGACGCCGTGACCAAGATCTGCACCCTGCCGCTGCTGGCGGGGGAGAACATCAGCTCCGGCTTCGTGGTGCCCACGGTGGCCTCGTGCTTCGACCTCGTGGTGCACTGCCACCGGGACCGGCACGGCCGCCGCCGGGTGAGCGAGATCCTCGCGATCGGCAACCGGGTCGAGAACGGCGTGATCGAGACGTACCCGGTCTTCGCCGAGACGGACGGCGCCCTGCTGGCAGTGGCCGCCGAGGCGCCGGCGGCGTGGAAGTTCGAGCGGGCCGGACACCGGGTGAGCGAGCTGCTGGCGGACGACGGCCCGGCCGGAGCAGGGCGGTGAGCGCGGCGCTGGGCGTGCTGCTGGGGGCGGGCGTGTTCCTGCTCTGGTGGTCCTGCTGGGCCGAGGAGGCGCCGCGCGCGGCCGGCCCGCGCCGGCCCGGCCGGCTGCGAGAGCTGCTGCTGCGCGCGGACCTGGCCCGGGTCGGTCCGGCGGGACTGCTGGCCGCCTGCGCCGCGGCCGGGACGCTGAGCGGACTGCTCGTCGCCGCGGTCACCGGCGCGGCGGTGCTCGGCCTGTGCGCCGCCGTCCTGGGCGGTTGGGTTCCCCTGGCGGTGGTCCAGCACCGGGCCCGGCACCGGGCGGCCGCCCTGCGCGAGGTGTGGCCCGACGTGGTCGACCACCTGCGCTCGGCGATCCGGGCCGGGATGTCCCTGCCCGAGGCGCTGATCCAGCTGCAGTACCGCGGACCCGAGCCGGTGCGCCCGGCCTTCGCCCGGTTCGCCGCCGACTACCGCGCCTCGGGGCAGCTGCAGGGCGCGCTCACCCTGCTCAAGGACCGGCTGGCCGACCCCGTGGCCGACAACATCGTCGAGGCCCTGCGGGTGACCCGGGAGGTGGGCGGGACCGACCTCGGCCGGCTGCTCGGCACGCTGTCCGAGTTCCTGCGGGAGAACACCCGCACCCGCGGAGAGCTGGAGGCCCGGCAGTCCTGGACGGTCAACGCCGCCCGGCTGGCGGTGGCCGCACCGTGGATCGTGCTGGCGCTGATGGCCACCCAGCCCGCCGCGATCCGGGCCTACGACACCCCGGCCGGCGCCCTGGTGCTGATCGGCGGGCTGCTCGTCTCCACGATCGCCTACCGCCTCATGCTGCGGATCGGCGCCCTGCCCGAGCCCGAGCGGGTGCTGCGGTGAGTGCTACCCCCGCCCTGCTGGTGCTCCTCGGCCTGGTGCACGCCGCCGGGCTGTGGCTGGTGCTCACCGGCGCCCGGGTCACCGGCCGGCCGTCCTTTGCGACCCGGATCGCCCCGCAGCTGCGCTCGGTGGAGGTCGAGTCGGCGCTGCTCGCCCGCCCCGGGCGCCGCTCCGCCCGGACACCCGGCCGGGCCGCAGCGGGGCTGGACCCGGTCGTGCGCGGGCTGGCCCACCGCGTGTTCCGGCACGCCGCCCCGTCGGCGGCCCTGGAGGGACGCCTGGTCCGGGCGGGCGTCAGCACCACGGCGGCGGACTTCCGCGCCGAGCAGCTCCTGTGCGCGACGGGGGGCCTGCTGCTCGGCGTCCTGCTCGGCGTGGCCGCCGAGGCGCGCTGGGGCACGGGCCCCGGCGGGGTGCTGCTGGCCGTGGGCGCGGCCACGGCCGCCGGGCACCTGCTGCGCGGGCACCTGCTGAGCCGGCGGATCCGGCTCCGCGAGGCCCGGATGCTGGCCGAGTTCCCCGCCGTCGCCGAGCTGATGGCGCTGTCGGTGGGCGCGGGGGAGAGCGCGGTGGGTTCGCTCGAGCGGGTGTGCCGGGTCGCGGAGGGAGAGCTCACCGCGGAGTTCCGCGCGGTGCTCGCACAGACGCGGTCCGGCGCCGGACTCGTGCACGCCCTCCAGGACTTCTCCGCGCGCACCCCGGTGGCGCCCATCGGGCGGTTCGTGGACGGCATCGTCGTGGCCATCGAGCGCGGCACGCCCCTGGCGGACGTGCTGCGGGCCCAGGCCCAGGACGTGCGGGACAACGACAAGCGCGAGCTGATGGAGGCCGCCGGGCGCAAGGAGATCGCCATGATGGTGCCCCTCGTGTTCTGCGTGCTGCCGCTGACGGTCGTGTTCGCCGTGTTCCCCGGGATCGCCGTGCTGGAGCTCGGCTTCTGACCTCTCATCCGGGCGGCCGGGAACCGGCAGCCCTCCAGGAAAGGACACACCCCATGACACACCTCCACCGGTTCGCCGCCCTGCTCGGCGTCCTCACCCTGACCCTCGCCGCGCTGCGCGAGCGGCTCGCCGCCGATGATCCGGACCGCGGGGACGTCCCCGGCTGGGTGATGCTGACCCTGATGTCCGCGGTGCTCGTGGCCGGTCTGCTGCTGGTGGCGCAGCCGGCCCTGGAGGGGCTCTTCCAGGACGCGATGGCGCGCGTGAGCCAGAACTGAGGATGGACGAGGAGCGCGCCCGGCCGGGCGCCGGGCCCCCGGGGACGGACCGGGGCAGTGCGGTGGTCGAGTACGTCATGGTGGCCGGCCTCGTGGCGATGATCTTCGCCGCCACGCTGCAACTGGCCCTGGCCCTGCACGTGCGCAACACGCTGATCGACGCCGCCGCGGCGGGCGCCCGGTACGGCACCCTGGCCGACCGGTCGCCCGAGGACGGGGTCGAGCGGACCCGCCGGATCGTCTCCGGCGCCCTCGGCCCCCGGTACGCCCAGGACGTCGTCGCGACCACCGCGGCGGTGGGCGAGCTGCGGACCCTGGAGATCACGGTGGTCTCGCCCCTGCCCGTGGTGGCGCTGTTCGGTCCGCCCGACTCCCTGGAGGTGCGCGGCCATGCCGTCCTCGGGGATTGAAGCTCCTGCCTCCAGCGGAGCAGCGGCATCGACGGCTACGGCTGCTTCGACCGCCTCGCCCGCCTCGACCGGAGCGACCGGCGCGATCGGAGCGACCGGGACGGCCTGTGCGGCCGGGCCGCCCGATGTGCTCGGGAGGACTGCGGGCGGTGACGAGGGCAGCGCGGTCGTGGAGTTCGTGGCGCTGGGCACGCTGCTGCTCGTCCCCGTGGTCTACTTCGTGCTCGCGGTGGCCCAGGTCCAGGCCGGGGCCTTCGGAGTGGTGGCCGCCGCGCAGCAGGCGTCCCAGGTGCTGGCCCGGGCCGAGCCCGGTGCGCTCTCGGACACCGGGCTGACCGCGGCGGCGCGGCTGGCGGCCGCGGACCAGGGCTTCGCCCCCGACCGGCTGGCGCTCCGCCTCGAGTGCTCCGACGGGGCGTGCGCGGAGCCCGGTGCGGTGGCCACGGTGCACGCCACCCTGGAGGTCCCGCTGCCGCTGGTGCCCGGCTTCACCGATCTGGACGTGGCCGTGCTGACGTCCTCGGCCACGGTCGTGATCGGCCGCTACGGATGAGCGGGCGGACCGCCGGACCCGGCCCGCGCCGGGACGGGAGCCGGGACCACGACCGGGGCACTGACCGGGGCGAGGACCGGGACGACGGGCAGGTGACGATCCTGGTCATCGGCTTCGCGGTCGTGCTGCTCCTGCTCACGGTCGTGGTCATGGGGGTCACCGCGGTCTACGTGGGGGAGCGCAAGCTGCAGGTGCTGGCCGACAACGCCGCGCTCGCCGCGGCCGACACGTTCGTGGCGCTGGAACCGGGGACGGGCGGCGCCCCGCCCGTCACGGTCCTGGACGACGACGCCGTGGCGGGGGCGGCGACCGCCTACCTCGACACCGTCAGCGCCTGGGCCGGGACGCCGGGCCTCGCCCTGGCCGCGCCCACCGGGAGCCCGGACGGGCGGACCGCGGAGGTGACCCTGGCCGCCGTCGTGCACCCGCCGGTGGTCAACCTCCTGGTGCCCGACGGCATCCCGATCACCGCCACGAGCGAGGCCCGCGCGCGACTGGGCCGATGACGCGGCCCACCCGGTTCCGCTGACCCGCGCGGCGGCTCCGGGGGCGGCTCGGCCGGCGCGGGAGGCACGGCGCTCGCAGACGTCAGGGCCGGCCCCGGACCGGGCGACGGAGATGGTCACCGTTCGGGTGCTGTTCGGCGCGATCTCATTGACCGCCCGGGCGCGGCGGCGCACGCTGGTGCCGAGGGGATGTTCCTCCGGACCGGTCCTCGGGAGTGCATCGGTCCTGGTGGGGAGGAGGTGTCGCGACGACGTCCGGTGCGGCCGCACGGCCGGCACCGCAGTGAGCGGGACGCGCACCACGGGGGCAACCGGTGCGGGCGGTCCCGTCCGACACCACATCGAGGTCTCGACATGAGCACTGTTCGCGCGCGGGGGCGGTGGAGCACGCCGGTGCAGGGCGTGCTGACGCTGCTGCTCGCGCTGGCGCTGGGCATCGCAGGACTTCCGCCGTCGGCCGCCCGGGACCATCCCGGGGACGTCCTGCGGAGCGCGGCCCGCCCGCTCACCTACGACGACACCGTCCGGAAGGACGGACCCGCCGCGTACTGGGCCATGCGCAGCCCCGGTGCGGGCACGGAGAAGGACCTGGTGGGCAGGCTCCACGGCAGCTACCACGGCAAGCCGAAGCGGGCGACCCTGCCCAACGGCGACACGGCCGCGGACTTCGACGGCACCGGTCAGTACCTCCAGGTGTCCGACGCCGCCGCCGTCAGCGCCGGCACGCGCGGCGTGCTCACCGTCGAGGCGTGGATGCGCCCCGACGCGCTGGACTTCCGGTCCCAGGAGGGCTCGGGGTACGTGCACTGGATGGGCAAGGGCGCGCCGAGGAACCACGAGTACGTGGCGCGGATGTACTCGAAGAGCAACTCCGAGAACCGGCCCAACCGCATCTCCGGCTACGCGTTCAACCCGTCCGGAGGAGAGGGGCCGGGGTCCTACTTCCAGGTGCCGGTGCGCAAGGGGGAGTGGATCCACTACGTGCTCGTCATCAATGCCAATGCCAAGGGCGGGAACTATCCGAACGGCTACACGAAAATCTACCGCAACGGGCAGCGCATGGACCAGGACGACCTGAAGCACGACGGCACGGTCGTCGTGCCCCGGCGCGGCAGCGCACCGTTCCGCGTCGGCACCCGGGACCTGAGGTCGTTCTTCGACGGGGCCGTCGGCAAGGTGGCGGTCTACACCAAGGAGCTGCCCGGGAAGCAGGTGGAGGAGCACTACCGGGTGATGACCACGCGGTGAGGACCGGGGCGCGGCCCGGCCCGGACGGCGGGAGGCGACGGCGACGCGTCCCCGGTTTCTCAGCCGGCGAGAACGTCCCTGGTGCCGGCCGCGGGGACGTTCCTATGCTGGCGGGCACCCGGGAGATCATCCCGGACGGCGGGGGGAACGACCTGCCGGCCCCGTCGTCGAAGGAGAAGGCCATGGACGCTCCCGTCCGCTCCGTCATCAGCCCAGGACGCTACGTCCAGGGACCGGGCGCCATCGCACGCCTGGGAGAGTATCTCGCCGCCGTCGGGCAGACACCCCTGGTGGTGGCCGACGACGTCGTCTGGGGGTTCGTGGGCCACGACGTGGAGGCGTCCCTGGCGCGGGCCGGCATGGCGACCACGCGCGAGGCCTTCAACGGCATCCCCTCGGCCGGGGAGATCGACCGGCTCACGGCGGTCATCCGCGCGGCGGGGGCCGACGTGGCCGTGGCCGTGGGCGGCGGCAGCACCATCGACGCGGTCAAGGCCTCCGGGTTCCTCGCCGGGATCCGGTGGGTCAGCGTCCCCACCGTCGCCTCCACCGACGCGCCGACCTCGGCGCTGGCGGTCGTCTACACCGACGAGGGCGTCTTCGAGGAGTACCGCTTCTTCCCTCGCAACCCCGACCTCGTCCTCGTCGACTCCCAGCTGGTGGCCAACGCGCCGGCGACCTTCCTGGCGGCGGGCGTCGGCGACGCCCTGGCCACCTGGCTGGAGGCCAGGGCCACCGCCGCCTCGGGGTCGCTGACCATGGCCGGGGGCACGGCCACCCTCACGGGCACCGCCCTGGCCCGGCTGAGCTGGGACGTCCTGTGGGACAACGCCCTCGTGGCGATGGACGCCGCCCGGGACCACGTCGTGACCCCGGCACTGGAGAAGGTCATCGAGGCCAACACCCTGCTCTCCGGGCTCGGCTTCGAGTCCGGCGGACTGGCGGCGGCCCACGCCGTCCACAACGGACTGACCGCGGCGCCGCAGACCCACGGCCTGGCCCACGGGCAGAAGGTCAACATCGGCTCCATCACCCAGCTCGTGCTGGAGGGCGCCCCGAGCTCGGAGATCGTGGACTTCATCGAGTTCACCACCCGGGTCGGGCTGCCGACCACCCTCACGGAGATCGGGCTGCGCGCGGAGGACACCGAGGAGATCCGGGCCGTGGCGCGGGCCGCCACCGTGGAGAGCGAGACCATCCACAGCATGCCCTTCACCGTGCGGGCGGACGACGTCGCCGCGGCGCTGACCTCCATCGAGCGCCTCGGCCGGCGGGTGCGTGCCCGCGCCGGCCTGCCCGAGCCGCAGCCCTACCGCCACGCCCACTAGCGTCCCGCCCGGACACGATCCGTCCGGGCGGTCCCGTCCCGGGCGGGTCCCGCCCCGGCGGGACCGGTCCGCGGAGGGCTCAGTGACCGCGGGGCAGGACCGCCCCGCGGTCGAACTCCTCGGTGGCCGCCACGGCGCCCGTGCCGTCGATCAGGGTCACGGCGCCCGCGGCGCCGTGCGCACCCGCGGAGATGTCGGCTCCCGTGTCGGCGAGGACGTTCTCGAGGGTCACCCCGGCTCCCACCCGGACGCCGTCCAGCAGCACCGAGCTGCGCACCGTGGCGCCCTCCTCGACGACGACGCCGGGGCCGAGCACCGAGTGCTCCACGGCGCCGCGCACCATCGCGCCCGCGGCGACCATCGACCCGCGCAGCTCGGCGCTGCCGGCGATCCGGGCGGGCACCCGCTGCGGCTGGGCCGAGAGGATCGGCCAGCCGGGGTCGTCCAGGGCCACGCCGTCGCCGTCGAGCATCTGCATGTGGGCGGTCCAGTAGGACTGCAGGGTGCCCAGGTCCATCCAGTACCCGTCCAGGCGGTGCTCCACCACCGTGCGGTGCGCCACGAACCACGGGACCAGGTCGTTGCCGTAGTCCTCGAGCCCGCCCTCCTGCTCGTGCACGAGGTCCAGGGCCTCCAGCAGCTTCTCCGCGTCGTAGAGGAACATCTCGGCCGCGACCAGCCGCCCCCGGGGCTCGTCCGGCTTGTAGTCGAAGCCGGTGACGCGGCCGCCGTCGTCGGCCTGCACCACGCCGTAGCGGGAGGGGTCCTCGTCGACGAGCGTGGTGACCACGGTCAGGTCGGCGCCCCGCTCGAGGTGGGTGTCGATCACGTCGAGGAAGTTCAGCGTGTACAGGTGGTCGGCGCTGAGCACCAGGACCAGGTCCGGGGCGAAGTCGCGGATCAGGTCCTTCTGCCGGTAGAGCGAATCCGCGTTGCCCTCGGCGAAGCCCTCGCCCTCGGTGCCCTGGTACGGGGGCAGGACCTGGAGCCCGCCGTGGGTGCGGTCGAGGTCCCAGGGGCGCCCGTTGGCCAGGTGCTGGTTGAGGCTGTGCGGAAGGAACTGCTCGACGACCCACACGTCCGAGAGGTGGGAGTGCACGAGGTTGGACAGGGCGACGTCGATGAGCCGGTAGGTGCCCGCCACGGGCAGGGCGGGCTTGACCTTCTTCTCGGTCAGGGCGCCGAGCCGGGAGCCCTTCCCGCCGGCGAGGACCAGGGCCAGCGTGCGAGGGATGCGCATCGTGCTTCCTTCCTCTCGGCACCATCCTGCCAGAGGGGCGCCGGGCCGGGCCGGGGCGATTTGCCCCCATGGGATAATCTTGGCTTCCATGGCCTCCCTTGACTTTCCGGCAGAGATCTCCGCCCTCCGTTCCACGTTCGCGTCCATCGAGGCCGTGAGCGACGTCGACGCCATCAAGCGGGACATCGCCGAGCTCTCGCAGCAGGCGACCGCCCCGGACCTGTGGGACGACCAGGCCGCGGCGCAGAAGATCACCTCCAAGCTCTCCCACAAGCAGTCCGACCTCGAGCGGCTCGAGAAGCTCGGCGGCCGCATCGACGACATCGAGGTCATGGTGCAGCTGGCCGCCGAGGAGGACGACGCGGAGACCCTGGAGCTCGCCGTGGAGGAGCTCGCCGCGGTCAAGAAGGCGCTCTCCCGGCTGGAGGTCCAGACTCTGCTCTCGGGCGAGTACGACGAGCGCGAGGCCGTGGTGACCATCCGCTCCGGCGCCGGCGGCGTGGACGCCGCCGACTTCGCCGAGATGCTCATGCGCATGTACCTGCGCTGGGCGGAGCGCCACGGCTACCCGACCACCGTCCTGGACACCTCCTACGCGGAGGAGGCGGGCCTGAAGTCCGCGACCTTCGAGGTCAAGGCCCCCTACGCCTTCGGCACCCTGTCCGTCGAGGCCGGCACCCACCGGCTCGTCCGCATCTCCCCCTTCGACAACCAGGGGCGGCGCCAGACCTCGTTCGCGGCGGTGGAGGTCATCCCGCTCATCGAGCAGGACGACTCGATCGAGATCCCCGAGTCCGAGATCAAGGTGGACGTCTTCCGCTCCTCGGGCCCCGGCGGGCAGTCCGTGAACACCACGGACTCCGCCGTGCGGATGACCCACATCCCCACGGGCATCGTCGTGTCCATGCAGAACGAGAAGTCCCAGATCCAGAACCGCGCCGCCGCGCTGCGCGTGCTCCAGTCGCGGCTGCTCCTGCAGCGCCAGGAGGAGGAGAGCGCCAAGAAGAAGGAGCTGGCCGGGGACGTCAAGGCGTCCTGGGGCGACCAGATGCGCTCCTACGTCCTGAACCCGTACCAGATGGTCAAGGACCTGCGGACCAACCACGAGGAGGGCAACCCCTCCGCGATCTTCGACGGCGCGATCGACGGCTTCGTCGACGCCGGGATCCGCTGGCGCGCCGACCAGCGCCACGCCCCGGCCGACGCCTGAGCTCCCGCGGGACCCCTGACCGGGCCCCGGCCGGTCCCGCGACCGGCCGGGGCCCGGTGCCCTGGGAGGGCGGGCGCTCAGCGGCGCAGGAAGCGCGCCACCGTCCGTCCCGGCCGGGTGCGGGGCTCCGTCCCGGCGGGGTCGTCCTCGGGGGCCGCTGCCGCCGGGTACAGCTCCTCCGCCTCCCGCAGCTTGGTGCGGTGCAGCCGCGCGGCCGTGGCGGGGAAGGCGTGCGACCGGGCGGGCGCGTACGGCTCCGTGCCGCCGGTGGGCGTGACGGACCACCCCGTGCCGGCCTCGAGCAGCGACTGGTGCTTGACGCGGTAGTAGTCGGGGCTGACCTCCAGCGCGGTGCCCTCCGCGCCGCACGCGGCGGCGAGCAGGTGGAAGTGGAACCGCGAGGTGATCCACGTCTGACCCGGCCGGGCCGGGAAGCCCTCCTGCCAGAGCCGCGTGAACGGCACGAAGTTCTCCTCGGGGACGAGGTCGGCGAGCCGGTCGAAGGCCGCGCGGTCCGCGCCGGGGATCGCCTCGAGGTAGCGCACGGTCCGGCCCGCCAGTGCCGGACCCGTCAGCGCGGCCCGCACGGCGGCGACGGCGCCGTCGAGGATCCCGGGCTCGGTCATGTCGCTCTGCAGGCACACCCACACGTCGCCGTCGTCCGTCCCCTCGGCGGGCGCGCCGGTGAAGCCCGCGAGACCGGGCAGGCCGAGGAAGGCGTCGTCGGGGGCGCGGTCGGCGCGGGCGAGCTGGGCGCTGGGCGCGTCACGGACCGTGGCGTGGTCGAAGGCGCCGAGCGCGGCGCGCAGGCCCTCGGCGTCGGTGGCGGGGGCCAGGCCCAGGCCGGTGGCGGCCAGCCGCGCCCCGGAGACCTGGCGCAGCCGCAGCGCCGCCCGGAGCAGGCGCGCGTGGTGCGGCCAGATGGAGTTCAGGTACCCGCCCCCGAGGATGTGCACGGAACTCGCGCGCCGGGCGCCGAGCAGGCCGAGGTCGTAGCGCGGGGACCCCAGGTGCGTCACCACCCGGTCCACGTGGGCGTCCGCCGCGGCCGGGTCCATGCCGGTCGTCTCGAAGGCGAGCCGCCACAGGGTGTCGGTGGTCCGCAGACCCGGGTGCAGTCCGTCGAACAGGTGGGACGCCAGCCCCGGGTGGGGGCAGTCGAGCCACACCTCGGCGCCGGGCCGGGCGCGGGCGAGGAAGCGCAGCCACGAGGCGGCGATGAACTCGTCGCCGAAGTTCGGGTGACCGCTCGTGCCGACGAGGTACAGGACGTCCGCAGCGGGCGGGCGCTCGGTGGGGACTGGCTCCAGCATCCGCCCAGCCTACCGGGTGCGGCGGGGTGACCTGGGGCGACGCTCCTGGGCGGGGCGCCGCCGGGTCCGGGTGCCGGCCGTGGTCCCGCGCGAGGGCCGTGGCGTAGGATGGAGGATCTGCCGCGTGCCCCGGTGCGCGGCACGTTCCCGTCCGCACCGTCCCCAGGGAGGAGGCCCATGGCCAAGAAGGACACTGGTCGCCAGGTCGTCGCCAACAACAAAAAGGCCCGGCACGACTACCACATCCTCGACACCTACGAGGCGGGTCTCGCGCTCATGGGCACCGAGGTGAAGTCCCTGCGCATGGGGCGCGCCTCGCTCGTGGACGGGTTCTGCCAGTTCACCGACGGCGAGCTGTGGCTCGAGGGCGTCCACATCCCCGAGTACCTGCAGGGGTCGTGGACCAATCACTCCGCCCGCCGCCGCCGCAAGCTGCTCCTGCACCGCAGCGAGATGGACAAGATCCAGCAGAAGACGCGGGAGTCCGGCTTCACGATCGTGCCGCTGTCCCTCTACTTCGTGGACGGGAAGAAGGCCAAGGTCGAGATCGCCGTGGCCAAGGGCAAGCGGGAGTACGACAAGCGCCAGACCCTGCGGGAGCAGCAGGACAACCGCGAGGCCCAGCGGGCCATGCGCTACAAGAACCTGGGCTGAGGGTCCGGGGCGAATGCTTGCGGTCGGCGGGTACCGCGCGGTAGAATGGTGTGTCCCGCTGCGGCGGGGTGCTTGACAACAAAATACGGGGATGATCGGTTTCGACGATGTGAGTTGAGACAGGGGAAGCGGGTCGAGGACGCAGAGTTATCTCGTAAACGCTCTCTGTAAAACAATAGTTGCCAATTCTCAGAGCAACGTCGCCAAGTCTCAGAACGCCTTCGCCCTCGCGGCGTAAGCGCAACCAGACTACTTAGGTGACTGTCAGCCCGGGTTCGCCTTCGACCCGGGGTCTGGCATCAATCAGGAGGCCACTGCTCCAGCCGTTCGTCGCGGGCGTCTGGAGAACACTTTCGCGACTGAGTCCGTCGGCCACGTGTCTGCACGAGGGCCGGGACTGAGAAAACGCCACGCAGACTGCACCCGGAGAAGCCCTGACAATGCTGCATCGGACGGGGGTTCAATTCCCCCCATCTCCACGAGATCCCTGACCGGGGAGCGCCGCGAGGCGCTCCCCGGTTTTTTCGTGCCCGGATCGTTCCGGGGGCAGGGTGGGCGCCGTGCCGCCGCCCGGGAAGGGGCACGTCTCGGCGGGCCGTGTGACAAGCTGGTGGCGTACCGCAGACGACCGAAAGGGCAACGCCATGAGCCACAACGACAACACGCCAGACCAGAGCGGCACCGGTGCCGGCGGGTCGTCGAGCTCCGGTCGCCACGACCCGCCCGAGTACGGTCAGCGCGTCGAGGGAGCGCCTTCGGGACCCTCCTACGAGCCGCCGCGCTCCGGCCAGGGCGGCGCCGGCGACCCGTACGCCACACCGCAGTACGGCCAGGGGCAGCAGGGCTACCAGAGCCAGTACGGCCAGGGCCAGTACGGCGGCCAGGGCTACCAGGGCCAGGACTCCTACGGCCAGGGGCAGCAGGGCTACCAGGACCAGTACCGCCAGGGCCAGTACGACCAGGGTCAGTACGGTGGCCAGGGTTACCAGGGCCAGGGCCAGTACGACCAGGGCCAGTACGGCGGCCCGGGCTACCAGGGGCAGCAGGGCTACCAGGGGCAGTACGACATGAACCAGTACGGCGCGAGCCCGCGGCCCGCCGGCACGGGGCTGGGCATCGCCTCCCTGGTGCTGGGCATCGTGGCGCTGCTGACGTGCTGGTTCGTGCTCGGCCTCGTCCCGGGCCTCGTGGGCCTGGTGCTGGGCATCGTGGCGCTGCGCAAGCTGGGCAGGACGCCCGGCGCGTCCAAGGCCCTGCCGATCATCGGCATCGTGCTCAGCGTCCTGGCGATCCTGGCGAGCATCCTCTTCCTGGTGCTCTTCGGGGCGCTGTTCGGGGAGTTCGGGCCGGCCATGGAGGCCTGCTCGCAGTTCTCCAATGACCAGGCGGCGTTCCAGCAGTGCATCGAGCGGGAGATGGGCTTCACCGGCCAGGACCTCTGACCCCGGCCGGAGACCGACGACGACGGGGGCCCGCACCGGCCGGTGCGGGCCCCCGTCGTCGCGCGGGCGGCTCAGGAGCCGGTCGCGAGCAGCCCCAGCACCTCGTCGTGCAGCAGGCCGTTGGTGGCCAGCGCGTTGCCGCCGAAGGGCCCGGGCTCGCCCTCGAGGGACGTGAACCGGCCGCCGGCCTCCTCGACCACGGGCACCAGCGCGGCCATGTCGTGCAGGCTGAGCTCGGGCTCGCAGGCGATGTCCACGGCGCCCTCGGCGAGGAGGCAGTAGGACCAGAAGTCGCCGTAGGCCCGGGTCCGCCAGACCTCGTCGGTGAGCTCCAGGAAGCGCTCGCGCACCCCGCGGTCCCGCCACCCCGTGAGCGAGGAGTAGGACAGCGAGGCGTCGGACAGCCGCCCCACCTGGGATACGTGGATCCGCTGGGCGTTGGCCAGGGACTTGCCGGTGAACGCGCCCGTGCCGGCCGCCGCCCACCAGCGGCGCCCGAGCGCCGGCGCGGAGACCACGCCGACCACCGGCCGGCCCTCGTCGACGAGGGCGATCAGGGTGGCCCACACCGGCACGCCGCGCACGAAGTTCTTGGTGCCGTCGATGGGGTCCACGACCCACTGCCGGGCGCCGCTGCCGGTGGCGCCGTACTCCTCGCCGATCACGGCGTCCCGGTTGCGCGCGCGCCCCAGCTGGGTGCGGATGAGCTGCTCGGCCTCGCGGTCGGCGTCCGTGACGGGGGTGAGGTCGGGCTTGGTCTCCACCGTGAGGTCCTGGGCCTTGAACCGGCGCATGGTCAGGCGGTCCACGGCGTCGGCCAGGATGTGGGCGAGGCGGAGGTCGTCGGTGTAGTTGCTGGGGCTGCGCATTGGTCCAACCTACCCCGAACCGCGGTCCCGGGCCTGGTCGGGCGGGGGTGCGAGGCACCCCCGCCCGACGGCTCACTGGACGCCGAGCTCCTTGTCCTCGCGGGACTCCCCGGGGCGCTCCCCGGCCCCGAGCAGCCGGCGCAGGGAGACCAGCCGGGACTCGCCCGCCTCCCCGGCGCGGCCCTGCGCCACCCAGGCGTCCAGGGCGCAGCCGGGGGACGTCCCCGTGTGCCGGCAGCCCTTGGGGCACTCGGCGATCGCCTCGGCGAGCTCGTCGAAGGACTCCACGATCCGGTCGTGGTCCACGTGCGCCAGGCCGAACGAGCGGATGCCGGGGGTGTCGATGATCCAGGACCCGGGGGAGGCGTCCTCGATCTTCAGGGCGAGGGCCGACGACGACGTGTGCCGGCCCCGTCCGGTCACGGCGTTCACCCCGCCCGTGGCCCGGTCGGCGCCCGTGAGGGCGTTGACGAGGGTGGACTTGCCCACGCCGGAGTGGCCCAGCAGCACCGAGACGTGGCCGTCGAGACGCTCGCGCAGGGCCTCGACGAGCGCCGGGTCGAGGGGCAGCGTGGTCCCGTCGTCGTCGGCCGGGACGTCGCGGGCGGGTCCCGAGACGAGCACGGGCAGCTCGAGCGCCGTGTAGTGGGAGATCAGCTCGGCGGGGTCCCGCAGGTCGGTCTTGGTGATGCACAGCAGCGGTTCGATGCCGGCGTCGTAGGCGGCCACGAGGGAGCGGTCGATGAACCCGGTGCGGGGCTCGGGGTTGGCGGCGGCAACGACGACCACGAGCTGGTCGGCGTTGGCCACCACGACCCGCTCGACCGGGTCGGTGTCGTCCGCGCTGCGGCGCAGGACGGTGGAGCGCTCCTCGATCCGCACGAGGCGGGCCAGGCTGTCCGGGGCGCCGCTGACGTCGCCGACGAGACCCACGAGGTCGCCCGCGACCACGGGCCGGCGGCGCAGCTCCCGGGCGCGCACGGCCACGACCAGCCGCTCCCCGGGGGTGTCCTCCTCGAGGATCGCGGTGTAGCGGCCGCGGTCCACGGTGACGATGCGGCCGGTGACGGCGTCCTCGTGCGCCGGCCGCTCCTTGGTGCGCGGGCGGGAGCCGGTCTTGCTGGGACGGACGCGCACGTCCGACTCGTCCCAGTCGCGCCGGACGGAGTCCCTACGCGTCACGGCTCGTGCCCGTGAGCTCCGCCCACAGCCGGGGGAACTCGGGGAGGGTCTTGGCGGTGGTCGCGATGTTCTCGACCCGGACGTCCGGGACCACGAGGCCGATCACGGCGCCGGCGGTGGCCATCCGGTGGTCCTCGTAGCTGTGGAACGTCCCGCCGTGCAGGGGGGCCGGCCGGATCAGCAGCCCGTCCGCGGTCTCCTCGGCGTCGCCGCCGAGCCGGTTGATCTCCGTGACGAGCGCGGCGAGCCGGTCGGTCTCGTGGCCGCGCAGGTGGGCGATGCCGCGCAGCCGCGAGGGCGTGCCGGCGACCGCGCACACGGCCGCGACGGTGGGCGCGAGCTCCCCGGCCTCGCCGAGATCGAGGTCGACCCCGGTCACCGCGTCCGGTCCCGTGACGGTGAAGGTCCCGTCCGTGAGCTCCACCGCCGCGCCGAAGGCCGGGAGGATGTGCTTCCAGTGGTCGCCGCCCTGGGTGGTGCGGTCGGGCCAGCGGGGCACCGAGACCCGTCCGCCGGTCACCACGGCCGCGGCCAGGAAGGGGCCGGCATTGGAGAGGTCCTGCTCGATGGTCACGTCGAAGGCCCGCACCGGCCCGGGGGAGACCCGCCACTCGTCGGGCACGGAGTCGTCCACGGAGACGCCGAGGCCGCGCAGCACCTCGACGGTCATCTCGACGTGCGGCATGGACGGCACACCGCGCCCCGAGCCGTCGGCGCTGCGGTGGCGCAGCACGAGCCCGTCGTCGAACCGGGCACCCGCGAGCAGCAGGGCCGAGACGAACTGGCTCGAGCCGGTGGCGTCGATCTCCAGCTCCCCGCCGCGCACGCCGCCGGTGCCGTGCACGGTGAAGGGCAGCCGGCCCCGGCCGTCGTCCTCGACCCGCAGGCCGAGCGCGCGCAGGGCGTCGATCACCGGCCCCATGGGACGCACCCGGGCGCCCGGGTCGCCGTCGAAGGTGACGGGACGCCGTGCGAGGGTGGCGACCGGCGGCACGAAGCGCATCACGGTCCCGGCCAGCCCGCACTCGACCGTGACCGGTTCGGCGGCGTCCCAGGGGGCGGGCTCGACGAGCAGGTCGGGGCCGAAGCCGCCGTCCCCGGGCACTTCCTCGACGCGGGCCCCGAGGGCCCGCAGGGCCTCGACCATCAGCCGCGAGTCGCGGGAGTGCAGGGGCGAGCGCAGCCGGCACGGACCGTCCGCCAGGGCGGCGAGCAGCAGGTACCGGTTGGTGAGGGACTTCGAGCCCGGCACCGTCAGCTCGGCGACGACGGGACGGGGCCCGACGAACGGAGCCGGCCACAGCTCGTGCTGCGGGGCCGGCTCCGCGGCGTCGGGACGGGCTGCGGGGGCGGAGGACTCCGGCGGCATCACGACAGGGGGACCGGGGCCTAGCCCTGCTTGACGGCGTGCTGGAGGGCCTTCTCGGCCTTGGCCACCTGCTTCTGGGTGTCCTTGCCCAGCTTGGAGGCGTTCTTGCGGACGTCCCCGGCGAGGTGCTCGGCACGCCACAGCAGGGACGGGTTGCCCTCGGTGTCCACGGCGGCGAGCATGACGGCGCCCACCAGGGAGGAGTTCTTGAAGGCGGTGGAGCGGCGGGCGGCCTTCTGCTCCGGGGTGCTCGCCTCCGCGGCGCGGTAGTCGGCGTAGGCGTTGAGCGCGGTGGTGGTGACGAGCACGCCGGCCGAGAGGCGGGGCAGCTTGCCCAGCCCGAAGAGCACGGCGGCGCCGAGCTGCGCCGCGGCCAGGCCCTGGGCCACCACGGCGTGGTTCTGCAGCGCGGGTCCGGCCTGGGGGAAGGCCTTCGTGGCGGCGGAGATCGCCGGGGCGAGGTGCTGGGCGGCCTGGGACGAGTTGCGGAAGCTCTCCACCCCGTTGGCGACGTAACCGGTGGCCAGCAGCGGGCGGGCGATGCGACGGACGATGCTCATGGGTTCCTCCTCGGCGGCAGACGGTACCGCGGGGCTGTGTCGGGCGGGTCTGGATCGGCGGACGGCGCCGCTCGTCCCATCCTAGCCACGGGGACCGCGCCCGGGGCGAGCACGGGCCGGGCGCGGTGGGAATAGGTGCGACGGTGACACCCGTTGTGCAGGACAGCGGCCGCCCCGTCCGGGGCAGGTCACCGGCACAGGTTTTCGGAGGGACCCGCACGGCGGGGGAGAGGAGCAGTCATCACCGCCCCCACGAGCGTTCTCGAGCCCGCCCCGGCCCGCGCGCGCGTCCCCGTAGACTGGTCCGTGATGAACGAGCAGAACCAGCAGGGGGCCGCCCCCCAGCGCACCGAGCCGCCCGTCGACGTCGAGACCGAGTCCCCCGAGGACCGGAAGGCGCGCTTCGAGCAGGACGCCATGGTGTACGTGGACCAGCTCTACGCCGCCGCCCTGCGCATGGCTCGCAACCCGGCCGACGCCGAGGACCTCGTGCAGGAGGCCTACACGAAGGCGTTCTCCGCGTTCCACCAGTACAAGCCCGGCACGAACCTCAAGGCGTGGCTGTACCGCATCCTCACGAACACGTACATCAACCTCTACCGCAAGCGGCAGCGCGAGCCGCTGCAGGCGAACACCGACACCGTCGAGGACTGGCAGCTGCACCGCGCCGAGTCCCACACGTCCTCGGGGCTGCGCTCCGCGGAGGTGGAGGCGCTGGACCACCTGCCGGACAGCGACGTCAAGCGCGCTCTGCAGGAGCTGCCCGAGGAGTTCCGGCTGGCGGTGTACTTCTCCGACGTGGAGGGCTTCGCCTACAAGGAGATCTCCGAGATCATGGACACGCCGATCGGGACGGTGATGTCCCGCCTGCACCGCGGGCGGAAGCTGCTGCGCGAGAAGCTCGCCGACTACGCCGCCGAGCGCGGCTTCGACACGTCCAGGGTGACCGGCGACAAGAAGAAGGAAAAGGACAAGTAGACATGGCCGACTGCGAGAGCCTCGGATGCTGCACGGACGAGAGGATCCGCCTGATCTACGAGTACCTCGACGGGGTGCTCCCGGCGGACGACCTCGACGAGATCCACGGCCACCTCCTCGAGTGCCCGGAGTGCGCCCGCGAGTACGACCTGGAGTGCGTGATCCGCTCCGTGGTCCGGCGGTCCTGCGCGGAGACCGCGCCCGCCGACCTGCGGGTCTCGATCCTCGCCCGGCTGCACGGCGCGCGCCAGGACCCGCCCGCCGCCTGAGCGCGGCGCCCCGGCTCCCGCACGGCAGGACCTCCGGGCACACGGAAGGGCCCCGGACCGCGTCAGCGGTCCGGGGCCCTTCCGTCACGGCGTCGCCGGGTCCGGGAAGGACCTCAGGCGTTGGGGCGCTTGCCGTGGTTGGCGCCGCCCTTGCGGCGGTCCTTGCGCTTGCGTCCGCGCTTGCTCATGCGAGCCTCCTGTCTGTCCGCGGTCGCCCGCGGCGGATCGTGGGTGTCGGCGTCCGTTCCCGCGTGGTCTGGTGATGTCAGCGGCGGCCGGACGAGGCACTGCCCGCCATTCTCTCACACGCGGGACGGGCGGGGCTCACCGGGGCTCGGGCAGGTCCAGCCAGTCGTACCAGCCGCGGTGCAGCACGAGCCACGCCATCAGCCCGTAGCCGGCCTGGCCGGGGTGTCCGTGGTTGGCCGCGAGGTCCTTGCGCCACTGCTCGTGGTGCTGCAGCGGGTTGAACGTGTCCACGTAGACGTGGTTGCGCCGGGTCGTGACGTCCGCGTAGGCGGCCGAGAGGTCCGCGATCCGGCGGTTGCGCTCGGCGTCCATCGTGGGCGGGGGGCCGACCACGAGGACCCGCACGTTGTGCTGGGAGGCGGTGTCGATGATGTTGGCCATGTTCAGCCGGGAGCGCGCGCTCGTGATGGACAGGTCGATGTCCAGGGTGGAGGGCGCGATGACCAGGCGGTTGTCGTGGCCGGGGGAGAAGCGGCGGGCCGCCTCCTCGAACCAGCGCTCGTTGAGCGACTCGCTGCCCTCGCCGGGCGCCGCCAGGTTGTAGGCGGACACGGGGGCCACGTGGTGCGGGGTCCGGGCCATGACCCGCCCGAACCAGCCGAGGCCCCGGGGGTCGCCCTCGCCGGCCAGCAGCTCGTCACCGACTGCGACAATTCTGATCCTTCGTTGCTCCACGTCGTTCTTTCTGGTCGGGGGTGCGGGATGTCGGGGGGACGAGCGGCGCCGGCCCGTGGGCACGGGCCGGCGCCGGACTCGCTGGGGACGTGCGGGAGGGCAGGGGCACGGGCCCCGCCCTCCCGGGACGGGCTCAGTCGCGCTCGAAGGCCGTCTGCACCAGGGTCTCGAGCTCGGCCGCGTGGCGCTTGGCCGAGCCGTTGGCCGGGGACGCGGACGCGGGGCGGGAGGCGAGCCGGACCGGCCGGTCGAGCTGCGGCAGGAGGTTGACCGCCATGAACGGCCAGGCGCCCTGGTTGGCGGGCTCGTCCTGCGCCCACGTGAGGCGGGCCTCGGGGTACTTGCCGAGCTCCTCCCGGATCTCCGCGAGGGGCAGCGGGTACAGCTGCTCCACGCGCACGATCGCCGTCCTCCGGTCCTTGCGCTCCTCGCGGGCCGCGGCGAGGTCGTAGTAGAGCCGGCCGGAGACCAGCACCACGTCGGTGACCTCGGCGGCCTCGAGCCCCGCCTGGTCGCCGATCACCGGGCGGAACGCGCCGGAGGTGAACTCCTCGATCGGGGAGGCCGCCGCCTTGAGGCGCAGCAGCTGCTTCGGCGTGGCCACCACCAGCGGCTTGCGCGGGCGGCTGTAGGCCTGCCGGCGCAGCAGGTGGAAGTGGTTCGACGGCGTCGAGGGGTTGGCCACGACCATGTTCTTCTCGGCGCACAGCGTCAGGAAGCGCTCGATCCGGGCCGAGGAGTGGTCCGGGCCCTGCCCCTCGAAGCCGTGCGGCAGGAGCATGACCAGCGACGAGCGCTGGCCCCACTTCTGCTCCGCGGAGGAGACGAACTCGTCCAGGATGATCTGGGCGCCGTTGACGAAGTCGCCGAACTGCGCCTCCCACACGGTCAGGGCGTCCGGGCGCTCCACGGAGTAGCCGTACTCGAAGCCCAGCACGCCGTACTCGGACAGCAGCGAGTTGTAGATCGCCAGCTGAGCCTGGTTCCCGGAGAGGTGGTTGAGCGGGGTCCACTCCGCGCCGGTGCCGGAGTCGTAGAACACGGCGTGGCGCTGGGTGAACGTGCCGCGCCGGACGTCCTGGCCGCTCATCCGGACCGGGATGCCCTCCATCATGAGGGAGCCGAAGGCCATGAGCTCGCCCATGCCCCAGTCCACGCCGCCCTCGCGGGTCATCGCCTCGCGGCGCTCGAGGAGCTTGCGCAGCTTCTTGTGCACGGCGAAGTCCTCGGGGACCTCCACATGCACCGCGCCGATCCGCTGGGCGGCCTCGGTCGAGATGGCCGTGGTGCGGGGGATCGAGACCCCGGAGTCCGCCTGCTGGGCGGAGGGCCGCTCGATGTTCGAGATCGCGGCGGAGTCCCCGGTGACCAGCGGGATGGAGGACGTCTGCGCCTCGTGCGTCTCGGCGAAGACCCGCTCCAGGCGCTCCTGGTAGTCCTTCAGCGCCCGGTCGGCCTCCTCCTGGGTGATGTCGCCGCGGCCCACGAGGTTCTCGGTGTAGATCTTGCGGGTCGAGCGCTTCTCCTCGATGAGGTTGTACATCAGCGGCTGGGTCATCGAGGGGTCGTCGCCCTCGTTGTGGCCGCGGCGCCGGTAGCACACGAGGTCGATGATGACGTCCTTGTGGAACGTCTGCCGGTACGCGAACGCCATCTGGCCCACGTGCGTGACGGCCTCGGGGTCGTCGGCGTTGACGTGGAAGATCGGCGCCTGGAGTCCCTTGGCGATGTCCGTCGCGTAGGTGGTGGACCGGGCCGCGGCGGGCGCGGTGGTGAAGCCCACCTGGTTGTTCACGACCACGTGGACGGTGCCGCCCACGGTGTAGCCGGGCAGCAGCGCCATCTGCAGGACCTCGGCCACCACGCCCTGGCCCGCGAAGGCCGCGTCGCCGTGCACCTGGATCGGCAGCACCGGGAACGTCCCGTCGCCCTCGGGCCCGGCGCCCAGGACGTCCGTCTTGGCCCGGGCGATGCCCTCGATGACCGGGTCGGCGGCCTCGAGGTGGGACGGGTTCGCGGCGAGGTAGACCTGGGTCTCGTTGCCGTTGTCGGAGGTGAAGGAGCCCTCCGTGCCGAGGTGGTACTTCACGTCGCCGGAGCCCTCGGTGGTGCGCGGGTCCTGGCTGCCCTCGAACTCGCGGAAGACCTGGGCGTAGGACTTGCCGGCGATGTTGGTGAGCACGTTGAGCCGGCCGCGGTGGGCCATGGCGATGCCGACGCCCGCGAGCCCGGCGTCGGCGGCGTCGGAGATGATCTCGTCCAGCAGCGGGATCAGGGACTCACCGCCCTCGAGGGAGAAGCGCTTCTGGCCCACGTACTTGGTCTGCAGGAACGTCTCGAACGCCTCGGCGGCGTTGAGCCGGCCCAGGATGCGGAACTGCTCCTCGCGGCTGGGCTTCTGGTAGCCGTGCTCGAGCTGGTCCTGGAACCACTCGCGCTCCTCCGGCTCCTGCAGGTGCATGTACTCCACGCCGAGGGTGCGGCAGTAGGCGTCCCGCAGCCGGCCCAGGATGGTGCGCAGGCTGAGCACGTCCGCGCCGCCGAAGCCGCCGGTGGGCCACTCGCGCTCCAGGTCCCACAGGGACAGCCCGTAGGTGCGGATGTCGAGGTCCGGGTGCTTGCGCATCACGTACTCGAGCGGGTTGGTGTCGGCCATGAGGTGGCCGCGGACCCGGTACGCGTGGATGAGCTGCTGGATCCGGGCGACCTTGTTGACCTGGATCTCCGGGTTGACCTGGTTGTCCACGGCCCAGCGCACGGGCTCGTAGGGGATCCGCAGGGCCTCGAAGATCTCGTCGTAGAAGTCGTCCCCGCCCAGCAGGTAGGACTCGATGAGGCGCAGGAACTCGCCGGAGCCCGCGCCCTGGATGACGCGGTGGTCGTAGGTCGAGGTCAGGGTGATGATCTTCGAGACCGCGTGCCGCGCGATGGTCTTGGGGGAGGAGCCCCGGTACTCGGCGGGGTGGTCGAGCGCGCCCACGCCGACGATGCACGCCTGGCCCTTGGACAGCCGCGGCACGGAGTGCACGGTGCCGATGCCGCCCGGGTTGGTCAGGGACACCGTGGTGCCCTGGTAGTCCTCCATGGTCAGCTCGTTGGCGCGCGCGCGGCGGACGACGTCCTCGTACGCGTTCCAGAACTGCATGAAGGACATGGCCTCGGCGCCCTTGATGTTCGGCACCACGAGGTTGCGGGAGCCGTCCTTGTTCGGGATGTCGATGGCGATGCCGAAGTTGACGTGGGCGGGGTGCACCGCCACGGGCTTGCCGTCCTGCTCGTCGTAGACGACGTTCTGGGACGGGTAGTTGGCCAGCGCCTTGATCACGGCGTAGCCGATCAGGTGCGTGAAGGACACCTTGCCGCCGCGGTTGCGGGAGAGGTGGCTGTTGATCACGATCCGGTTGTCGATCAGCAGCTTCGCCGGGACGGCGCGGACCGTGGTGGCGGTGGGGACGGTGAGGGACGCGTCCATGTTGGCGGCCACGGCCTTCGCCGGACCGCGCAGCTTGACGACCTTGTCCTCGGCCGGCGCGTCGTGGTTGGGCGCCGTGGCGCGGGCGCGGGCGGGCTGGGCCGGAATGGGCTTCTTGGCGTCCGAGGCCTCGGTCTCGCCCTGGTCGGTCTCGGGCCGGCCCTCGGCCTTGGCACCGGACCTGGTGGGCGCGGGCGGCGTGGCGGGCTTCGCCGCCGGGGCGGGGGAGGTGCGAGCGGCGGTGCGCTGGGCCGCGGGCGGCCGGGGGGCGGCGGCGGCCTTGGGCTGCGCGGGGGCGGCCGCCGGGGCCGCCTTCGGCGCCGGCGCCTGCGCGGCGCCCGCCGGCTCCGCGGCGGTGCTGCTGTCCGCGCTCATCGACTCGAAGATCGGCCACCACTTCTCGTCCACCGAGTTCTTGTCCGTCCGGTACTTCTCGAACAGTTCGTCGACGAGCCACTCGTTACCTGCGAATTCTTCAGGGATGGGGTGCTGTGGCTGATGTGGCACGGGGAATACGCCTCTTCCATGGTTGATCGCGTGGAGGCCGTCTGCCCGGTCTCCACAGTGTCGGTCCCGGCAGCGTCCGGACCCGCCGCCGGTGTTCCTCGCCGGCCGTCTCCCGTGACAGCCGGCGGCGTCCGCCTCCGGAACCTGCCGGACGGTCGTCGACCGGGCGCGGCCGTACCTCCGGCGAGTCTAGTGATCCGCGCGGCGGCATGGCTAGTCCGCGGCCCCGCCCCGGCGCGCGTGTCGCGGGCCCCGGCTAGACTGGCGCGCGTGCGATTTCTCAACACCCCCACGTCCGACCTGACCTACAGCGACGTCTTCCTCGTCCCCTCGAGCTCCCGGGTCACCTCCCGGTTCGACGTCGACCTCACCCCGCGCGACGGCACGGGCGCCACCGTGCCGCTGGTGGCCGCGAACATGACCGCCGTGACCGGGCGCCGGATGGTCGAGACGCTGGCCCGCCGCGGCGGTCTGGGCATCCTGCCGCAGGACATCCCGCTCGACGTCATCGCGGACGTCACGTCCTGGGTCAAGGAGCGCTCGCCGCGCTTCGAGACCCCCGTGGTCCTCGGGGACGAGGACACCGTCCACGACGCCCTGGGCATCATGCACAAGCGGCCCCACGGCGCCGTGGTGGTGTGCGGTCCGGGGCGGGCCTACCGCGGGGTGGTGCTCGCGGCCGACTGCGCCGAGGTGGACCGCTTCACCCAGCTCGGCTCGATCATGCGCACCGACGCCCCGGTGTTCACCCTGGCGGAGGTCCGCGCCGGGTCCGGCGACGACGTCCTCGCCGCCGCCTACGACCGGCTCGCGCAGACCCGCGCCCACGTGGCGCCGGTGCTCGACGGCGACACGGTGGTGGGCGTGCTGACCCGCAAGGGCACGGTCCGCTCCACGATCTACACCCCCGCCCTGGACGGCGCGGGCCGGCTCCGGGTGGGCGCCGCCGTGGGCATCAACGGGGACGTCCGGGGCAAGGCCCGGGCGCTGCTCGACGCCGGCGTGGACGTGCTCGTGGTGGACACCGCCCACGGCCACCAGCGCAAGATGGTGGAGGCCCTCGAGCTGGTCCGCGCGGCGGCCCCCGACGTGCCCGTCGTGGCGGGCAACGTGGTCACCGCCGACGGCGTCCAGGACCTCGTCGACGCCGGCGCGGACATCGTGAAGGTCGGCGTGGGCCCCGGTGCGATGTGCACCACCCGGATGATGACCGCCGTGGGCCGGCCCCAGTTCTCCGCCGTGCTCGAGTGCGCCGAGGCCGCCGCCGGGCTGGGCCGGCACGTCTGGGCGGACGGCGGCGTGAAGCACCCCCGGGACGTCGCCCTCGCCCTGGCGGCCGGGGCCAGCCAGGTCATGGTGGGCTCCTGGTTCGCCGGCACCCACGAGGGCCCGGGCGAGCTGAACGTGGACGCCGACGGCCGCATGTACAAGGAGAGCTTCGGCATGGCCTCGACCCGCGCCGTGCGCGAGCGCACCCGCGGCGAGGGCGCCTTCGCCCGCGCCCGCAAGGGGCTCTTCGAGGAGGGCATCTCCAGCTCCAAGATGTACCTCGACCCCGAGCGCCCCGGCGTGGAGGACCTCGTGGACCAGATCACCGCGGGCGTGCGCAGCTCCATGACCTACGCGGGCGCCACGACCCTCGAGCAGTTCGCGGCCCGGGCCGTGGTCGGCATCCAGTCCGCGTCCGGCTACGAGGAGGGCAGGGCGCGCCCCGTCAGCTGGTCCTGAACCGGCGCCGGAGGGCTCCCGCTCCGGTACCCTGGAGCTCTCATGGACTCGTTCAGTAGTTGCCGGCCCGGCCGCGGCGCCCCCCGCCGCGGCCCCCGAGCCGGCTCGCCCACCGTCCCCCGCTCCGCCCCCGGCCGCCCGGCCGCCGACCGCCCCGTCCCCGCCCGGCGGGCCGCCGCGGGAGGCCGCTCCTGATGGAATGGCTGCTCCTGGCGGCGGGCCTGCTCCTCATCCTCGGCACGGGCTTCTTCGTGGCCGTGGAGTTCTCCCTCGTGGCCCTCGATCAGACCACGGTGCGCCGGGCGATCGCCGAGGGCGACCGCGCGGCGGAACCGCTGCTGAAGTGCCTCAAGTCCCTGTCCACGCAGCTCTCCAGCTGCCAGCTGGGGATCACGCTGACCACGCTTCTCACCGGCTACACCCTGGACCTGGCGCTCCAGTCCTTCCTGCGGGAACCGATCGCCGAGCTCACCGGCCTGTCCGTGGCGGCCGCCGGGGGAGCGACCCTGGCGCTGTCGATGCTCATCTCCACGCTGCTGTCCATGCTGCTGGGCGAGCTCGTGCCCAAGAACTGGGCCATCGCGGAGGCGTTCCGGGTGGGGCGGTTGGTCGCCCGTCCCCAGCTCGTGTTCACCGCGGTGTTCAAGCCGTTCGTCGTCACCCTCAACGGCGTGGCCAACCGGGTCCTGCACCTGTTCGGGATGGAGGCCAAGGAGGAGCTCTCGGGCGCGCGCTCGCCGGAGGAGCTGTCCTCGATGGTCCGCCGCTCCGCGAAGATGGGCACCCTGGACGCCGGCACCGCCGCGTTCGTCGCGAAGACCCTCACCTTCGCCGAGCGCACGGCCGCGGACGTCATGACGCCCCGGATCCGCGTGCAGATGCTCGACTCCCACGAGTCCGTCGCGGACGTCGTGGCCGTCGCCTCCCGCACCGGGCACTCCCGGTTCCCCGTGATGGACGATTCCCCGGACGACGTCCGCGGGGTGGTCCACGTCAAGAAGGCCGTGGCCGTGCCGTCGGAGCGCCGCGCCGCCCTCGAGTGCGGGGCGATCATGGAGGACGTCCTGCGCGTGCCCGAGACCGTCCACCTCGACTCCCTGCTCGTGCAGCTGCGCTCCGGCGGGCTCCAGATGGCCGTCGTCGTCGACGAGTGGGGCGGCACCGCCGGCGTCGTGACCCTCGAGGACCTCGTGGAGGAGGTGGTCGGGGAGGTCTCCGACGAGCACGACCGGCTCAGCCTCGGCGCCCTGCAGTCCGCGGCGGGCGAGTGGTACTTCCCCGGGCTGATGCGCCCCGACGAGGTCTCCGAGCAGATCACCGAGCTCGACATCGAGGACGGTCCCGCCTACGAGACCATGGGCGGGTTCATGATGGACCGGCTCGGGCAGGTCCCGAAGCCCGGGGACGTGGTCCCCGTCCAGGGCGGCGTGCTCGAGGTCGCCCGGATGGAGGGGCGCCGCGTGGACCGCATCCGGTTCGTCCCCGCACCGGCCGAGCCCGAGGACGCCCCCGCAGGGGCCCGCGAGAGCGGCGCCCGAGAGGAGGACGCACGATGAGCGACTGGGCAGGCCTCGCGTGGCTCGTGGTGCTCCTGGCGGGCAACGCCTTCTTCGTGGGCGGCGAGTTCGCCGTCATGTCCGCGCGGCGCAGCCAGATCGAGCCGCTGGCCGAGGAGGGCAACAAGCGGGCCCGGACCGCGCTGTACGCGATGGAGCACGTGTCCCTCATGCTGGCCTGCTGCCAGCTGGGCATCACCGTGTGCTCGCTGCTGATCCTCAACATCTCCGAGCCGGCGCTGCACCACATCGTCTCCGGCCCGCTGGTCCACCTGGGCGTGCCGGCCGAGGTCGCCGACGTCAGCGGGTTCCTCACGGCCCTGCTCGTGGTCACCTTCCTGCACGTGGTGTTCGGCGAGATGGTGCCGAAGAACATGTCGGTGTCCGCCGCGGACCGCGCCGTGCTGCTGCTGGCGCCCCCGCTCGTGCTCGTCTCCCGCATGGTCAAGCCGGTGATCGCCACGCTGAACTGGACGGCGAACCACGTCCTGAAGCTCATGGGCATCGAGCCGAAGGACGAGGTGTCCTCGACCTTCACCCTGGACGAGCTCCAGTCCATCGTGGCGGAGTCCACGAAGGAGGGCACGGTGGCGGACCAGACGGGCCTGCTCTCCGGCGCGCTCGAGTTCTCGTCCAAGCGCACCGCCGACGTGATGGTGCCGCTGCACCAGCTCGTCACGCTGCCCGAGGACGCCTCCGCGGCGGACGTCGAGAAGGCGGTGGCCCGCACGGGCTTCTCCCGCTTCGCCCTCACGGAGGACGACGGCGAGCTCAACGGCTACCTGCACATCAAGGACGTGCTCTCGATCCCGGAGAGCCGCTACAACGAGCCGGTGCCGGTGACCCGGGTGCGCTCGCTGGCGAACCTGCGTCCCGGCATCGAGATCGACGACGCGCTGGCGGCGATGCAGCGCACGGGCTCGCACCTGGCGCGCGTGGTCGACGCCGGCGGGCAGACCCTGGGCGTGCTGTTCCTCGAGGACGTCATCGAGGAGCTGGTGGGCGAGATCCGGGACACCACCCAGGACCGGCGGCAGCGCCGCGGGGACCGGGTGGACACCTCGGAGCCGCCGCGCTGAAGGGCCGGCGCCCGCCGCGGGGACTCCCGCGGCGGGCGGCGCCGGGCGCCCGGCGCCGCGACCGGGCCCCGGCTCAGGCCAGGACGCGGACCGCCGCGGGGAGCACGTCCACGCGCACGGGCAGCGGGCCGAGGCGCTCCCCGTCCGCGTAGACGGTGACGTCCGGGGCGTCCACGGCCACGGCGCGGACCCGTTCGATCCGCACGCTCTCCAGCGCCACGTGGCGGCCCGAGTACAGCCGGGGGAACAGGAGCAGGAACCGGGCCCGGCCCAGGGGCGCCACGGTGAACAGCTCCAGCAGCCCGTCGTCCGCCCGGGCGTCGGGCACGATCCGCAGGCCGCCCCCGATCGACGACGTGTTGGCGACGTTCAGCAGGACCCCGTCCCGGCGCTCCGTGCGGCGCCGGCCGCCGGCGTCCTCGATCTCGAGCCGGTAGTGGACGGTGCGCAGCCGCACGATCTCCACCAGGACGGCCAGCAGGTAGCGGGAGGAGCCGGCCGGGCGCAGCCACCGGTTGGCCCGCTCGTTGACCACGGCGTCGAAGCCCGCGCACAGGGCGGTCGCGAAGCAGGACGTGCGGCCGTCCGCGAAGCGCACCCGGCCCACGTCGAGGCGGCGGTCCCGGGGGTCGTCGAGCCGGCGCAGGATCCGCCCGGCCGCGGCCACCGGGTCCCGGAGCGGCACGCGCAGGTGGCGGGCCAGGTCGTTGCCGGTCCCGCACGGCACCACGCCCAGCGGGACGTCGACGCCCTGCGCGGCGAGCTCCACGAGCACGCCGAGGCCGGCCTGCACCATCCCGTCCCCGCCCACGACCACGAGCGCCCGGGTGGTGAGGGCGTGCGCCCGCAGCCGGTCGCGCACCAGCCCCACCAGGGTGCCGAGGTCCGCGGCGGAGAGCACCACGGCCTCGTCACCGCCGGTCCGCAGGAGCTCCGCGGCCCGGTGGGCGTCCTCGAGGGCCCGGCCGCGGCCGGCGCACGGGTTGACCGCCAGGACGAAGACGCCGCGGGACGGGCCCGGCTCAGGCATCGGCCCGCCGCGCCGCGCAGGCGGCGCACAGGCCGGTGATCTCGACCGTGTGGTCCACCTCGGTGAAGCCGTGGGCGGCGGCGGTGCGCCCGGCCCACTCCTCGACCGCGGGGGCCTCGAGCTCCACGGCGGCGCCGCAGCGGCGGCACACCAGGTGATGGTGGTGGTGCTCGGCGGCGCAGCGGCGGTAGATCGCCTCGCCGTCGTCGCTGCGCAGGACGTCCAGCTCGCCGAGCTCGGACATCGACTGCAGGATCCGGTAGGTCGTGGCCAGGGAGACGGAGTCGCCGCGCTCCCGCAGCAGGGCGTGCAGGTCCTGCGTGGAGATGAAGTCCTCCAAGGACGCGAGCGCCCGCGCGACGGCGCGGCGCTGCCGGGTGTTGCGGACCTCCCCGGCGCTCCCCCCGCTGGTTCTCACGCTCACGCCTCGTCCTCTCGTCGCTGGTGCCCGGGCCGGGCACCAGCTTAACAAGGACCGCGCGGAACGTGCCCCGCCGGCCGGTGGGACCCGGGGTTAGGGTGGGCCCATGGAGCTCATCAAGTACACCCACTCGTGCGTGCGGCTCGAGAACGCGGGCAGGGTCCTGGTGATCGACCCGGGCAAGTTCTCCGGACGGGAGGAGCTGGCGGAGGCCCTCGACGGGGCCGACGTCCTGCTCGTCACGCACGAGCACCCGGACCACCTCGACCCCGAGCCGGTGCACGCGCACCTCCGGGCGCACCCGGAGGTGCAGGTGTACGCCCCGGCCCCGGTGGCCGCGGGGCTCCGGGAGGCCCTGGGGGAGGGCCACGCGATCCACGACGCCGAGCCCGAGACCGTGCTGGAGCTCGAGGGCTTCACCGTGCGGACGTTCGGCGGCCAGCACGCGCTGATCCACACGCTCATCCGCACCGTGGACAACATCGGCTACCTGGTCGAGGACACGGTCTACCACCCCGGCGACTCGCTGGTGGTCCCGCACGGGCTCTCCGCCCCCGTGCTGCTGGCGCCGATCCACGCGCCGTGGAACAAGCTGGCGGAGGTCGTCGACTTCGTGGTGTCCGTGCGCCCCGAGCGGGTCTTCCAGATCCACGACGGCCTGCTCTCCGACAACGGCCTCGGCGTGATCGAGGGCCAGCTCACCTCGTTCGCCGCCAAGTACGGGGCCGAGTACCGCCACCTCGCCGTCGGCGAGCGCGTCGCCCTGTAGCCGCGGGACCGCCCGGCCCGCCGACCGCACCCGACCCACCACCGAAAGGGAGCACCTGTGAGCACCGTCTTCACGAAGATCATCGAGGGGGAGATCCCCGGCCGTTTCGTCTGGCAGGACGAGCGCTGCGTCGGCTTCCTGTCGATCGACCCGCTCGCGCAGGGCCACACGCTCGTGGTCCCGCGCGAGGAGCACGACCACTGGGTCGACCTGCCGGAGGACCTGGCGGCGCACCTGATGGTGGTCTCTCAGCGCATCGGGCGGGCCATCGACGCCGTCTGGCGGCCGGCGCGGGTGGGCCAGATGATCCAGGGCTTCGAGGTCCCGCACACCCACGTGCACGTGTGGCCGGCGGAGACGGTCGAGCAGTTCCAGTTCGTCAACGTGCTCCGCGACCCGGACCCCGCCTGGATGGACGAGGCCGCGGAGCGGATCCGGGCCGCCCTCGTCGAGGCCGGGCACGGGTCCGCCGTGCCGCAGGCCTGACCGGCCGCCGGGTCAGGCCCGGGCGGCCCCGAGGGCGTCCTTGAGGGCCTTGCGGATCCGCTTCTCCGAGACGGTGTGGGCGGTGCCCAGCTCCTGGGCGAACAGCGAGACCCGCAGCTCCTCGATCATCCAGGCCACCCGGCGCAGCTCGTCCGGGACCGGGGCGTGCGTCGGCAGGGCGTCCAGCGCGGCGTCGTAGTCGTCCTCGAGCTTCTGCACGGCGAGCATCCCGACCGTGTCCCGCTGCAGGTGGCCGGCGAGCTTCTCGAGCCGCACCTCCATCGCCCGCACGTAGCGGGGCAGGTGCTGGAGCTGGTCGTAGCCGGTGGCGGCGACGAAGCCCGGGTGCACGAGGTGCTCGAGCTGGGTCTTGACGTCGTTGAGCGAGTTCACCGCGGCGAGCGAGGACGACCGCTTGAGCTGCTTGCGGATCCGGGCGGCCCCGGAGAGCACCTGCTCCACGAGCGCGGTGACCTGGAAGACGGTGTCGATGAGCTCGGCCCGCACGTGCTCGTGCAGCGCGTCGAACTCCGCCCGGGTGAAGGGGGGCTCGGGCGGCGTGAGCTTGTCGATGGCCGCGACCGTGCAGTCCGCGATGAGCTCGGTCACCGACCCGTGCGGGTTCTGCGTGAAGACCAGCTTCTCCCGGTTGTTGAGGTGCTCCAGCACGTACCGCTCGGGGGAGGGGATGCGCAGCTGCAGCAGCGTGATCACCCCGCGGCGCTGGGCGGCCCGCTGCTCGGCGGCGGAGGACAGGATGCGCACGGCCACCGTGGCCTCCCGGCCGGCGGGCCGGCTCCCCGCGGCCCGGGGACGCTCGGGGACGAGCGCCGGCCACCCGGTGATCCGCTGGCCCGTCACCGTCGTCTCCACGCTGCGCGGCAGGTCCTCCTCGGGCCACGCCGTCAGCCCCGAGCGCTCGAGCGCCGGCGGGGCCGGCGCCGCGTCCGGGGGCCGGGGCGCGGGGGAACGCGGGCCGTTCCGGGCGGGGCCGCCGGCCGGGGCGCCGGGGGCCGCGCCGGGCACCGCGCCCAGGGACTCGGCCAGGGCGGCACGGATCTCGTCGTGCAGCTCCGACCGGAGCGCCTCGAGGTCCTCGCCCTCGCCCAGCACCCGGTTGCGGCGGTCCCGCACCTCGAAGCGCATCCGCAGGTGGGCCGGGACGGCCTCCCAGTTCCAGGAGCCCGGCGGGACCACGTGGCCCTTGAGCCGGCGCAGGACCAGCTCCAGGGACGGCTCGAGGGCGTCGACGGCGGGGTCGAAGTCGGCGTCGAGCATCGCCACCGCCTGGCGGGCGACGTCGGGGGCGGGCACGAAGTTGCGGCGCACGGCCTTCGGCAGGGACTTGATGAGCGCGGTGACGAGCTCGGTGCGGAACCCGGGGATCTGCCACCGGAACTGCTCCGGCTCCAGCTGGTTGAGGAACAGCACGGGCACGCGCACGGTCACGCCGTCCGCCTGGTCGGAGCCCGGGGCGAACTCGTAGGCGAGGTCCAGCACCAGCTCCCCGTCCCGGGTGCGCCGGACCCACTGGCGCGGGTAGAGCGACTCGTCGTAGCCGCCGGCCTCCTCGGCGATCAGGTCCTCGGGGTCCAGGTCCAGGAGGTGCTCGTCCTGCTGGCGGGCCTTCTTCCACCACGCGTCGAAGTGCCGTGCCGAGACCACGGACTCGGGGATCCGGGCGTCGTAGAACGCGAACAGGGCCTCGTCGTCGATCCGCAGGTCCTTGCGGCGCAGCCGGTTCTCGAGCTCCTCGACCTCGGCCAGGCGCTTGCGGTTGCGCGCCCAGAACCGGTGCCGGGTCTGCCAGTCGCCCTCCACGAGGGCGTGGCGGAGGAACAGCTCCCGCGCCAGGGCGGGGTCCACCCGCCAGAAGTTGATCCGGCGCTGGGCCACGACGGGCACGCCGTAGAGGGTGACCTTCTCGTAGGCCATCACGGATCCCTGCGCGCGGGACCAGTGGGGCTCCGAGACGCTGCGCTTGACCAGGTGCGGGGCCAGCTCCTCGGCCCACAGCGGGTCGATCGCGGCGTTGACGCGGGCCCACAGCCGGGAGGTCTCCACGAGCTCGGCGGACATGACCCAGTCGGGGGACTTCTTGAACAGGTTGGAGCCCGGGAAGACGGCGAACCGCGAGCCGCGGGCGCCCTGGTACTCCCGCTTGCGCTCGTCCTTGAGCCCGATGTGGCTGAGCAGCCCCGCCAGCAGCGAGACGTGGATCTCCCGCTCCTTCCCGGAGGGGTCCACCTCGCGGCCCTTGCCGACCCGGATGCCGACCTGCTGGCCCATCTGGCGCAGCTGGGCGTAGAGGTCCTGCCACTCCCGGATGCGCAGGAAGTTCAGGTGCTCCCGCCGGCACAGCTTCCGGAACTGCGTCGAGGAGAGCTCCTCCTGCTGCTCCTGCACGTAGCGCCACAGCAGCAGCCAGCTCGTGAAGTCGGAGTTCTCGTCGAAGAACCGCTTGTGCAGCTCGTCCGCCTGCTGCCGCTTCTCCAGGGGGCGCTCGCGGGGGTCCTGGACGGTCAGCGCCGCCGCGAGGACCATGACCTCCCGGGCGCAGCCCCGCCGGTCCGCCTCCACGATCATCCGGCCCAGCCGCGGGTCCACCGGCAGCTGCGCCAGCTGGCGGCCCACCGGGGTGAGGGGCCCGCCGCGGGCGTCGTCGTCCCGCCCGCCCCGCGGGGACGCGCCCCGCGGCTCCTTGAGGGCGCCCAGCTCCCGGAGCAGGGCCACGCCGTCCTTGACGGCCCGGGACTCCGGCGGCTCCACGAAGGGGAAGCGCTCGATGTCCCCGGGCTCCTTGACGACCCCCACCGAGGTCATCTGCAGGATCACGGCCGCCAGGGACGTGCGCAGGATCTCGGGGTCGGTGAACTCCGGGCGGGAGAGGTAGTCCTCCTCCGAGTACAGCCGGATGCAGATGCCGTCCGAGACGCGCCCGCAGCGTCCCGCCCGCTGGTTCGCCGAGGCCTGGGAGATCCGCTCGATCGGGAGGCGCTGCACCTTGGTCCGCGCCGAGTAGCGCGAGATGCGGGCCGTGCCCGGGTCGATCACGTACTTGATGCCGGGGACGGTCAGCGACGTCTCGGCCACGTTGGTGGCCAGCACGATCCGGCGGCGGCCCGACGGCGCGAACACCCGGTGCTGCTCCGCCATGGACAGCCGGCCGAACAGGGGCAGGATCTCGGCGTCGGCCAGGCCCCGGACCCGTTTCAGGGTGCCCTGCAGCGCCTCCTGGGCGTCGCGGATCTCCCGCTCGCCGGCGAAGAAGATCAGGATGTCCCCGGGCGGCTCCGCGGAGAGCTCCTCGACGGCGTCGCACACGGCGTCGATCGGGTCCCGGTCCTCGTCCTCCAGCCCGTCGCGGGCGTCCTCGGCGTCCTGGCCGCCGTCCCCGGAGCGCGGCTGGGCCAGCGGGCGCCAGCGGATCTCCACCGGGTACGTGCGGCCCGAGACCTCGATGACGGGGGCCCGCCCCGGCTCGCCGCCCTCGGCCGTCTCCGGCGCGAAGTGCCGGGCGAAGCGCTCGGGGTCGATCGTGGCCGAGGTGATGATCACCTTGAGGTCGGGGCGCCGGGGCAGGATCCGCCGGAGGTAGCCCAGCAGGAAGTCGATGTTGAGGGAGCGCTCGTGGGCCTCGTCGATGATGATCGCCGAGTACTTCTGCAGCAGGCGGTCGTGCTGGATCTCGGCGAGCAGGATGCCGTCCGTCATCAGCTTGACCCGTGAGTCCGCGCCCACCTCGGAGGTGAAGCGCACCTGGTAGCCGACCGTGCCGCCGATCTTCTCGCCGAGCTCCGAGGAGATCCGCTCCGCGACCGAGCGCGCGGCGATCCGCCGCGGCTGGGTGTGGCCGATCAGGCCGCGCTCGCCCAGGCCGAGCTCGAGGCACATCTTGGGGATCTGGGTCGTCTTGCCGGACCCGGTCTCGCCGGCGATCACGACCACCTGGTGCGCGGCGATCGCGCCCATGATGTCCTCGCGGCGCGCGGAGACCGGGAGGTTCTCGGGGTAGACGATGGTTCGGGGGCTGCTCAGGGATGCTGACATGACCTCCCGATCCTACCGGGGACGCGGGCCGCGGAGGGCCCGGTCCCGGTGGACGATCGGGCACCGCCGACACGCCGTCGGAGCCGTTATGTCACCACTTGTGAGCTGCCTCTCATTTTGTGACCGAACGGAAGGTAATATCGCTGACACCACTCGTTCCCGAAAGGACCCACCATGAAGCGACTGTTCCCGATGACGGCGGCCCTCGCCTCCACCGCCCTGCTGCTCACGGCCTGCGGCGGCTCCGACACCGAGCCCGCCGGCGGCGGGGGCGGCGGCGAGGCCGCCGTCGGGATCAGCCAGTTCGTGGAGCACCCCTCGCTCGACTCCGCCCGGGAGGGCTTCCTCGCCGCGCTCGAGGAGGGCGGCTACACGGAGGGGGAGAACCTCACCGTCGACCTCCAGAACGCCTCCGGGGACCAGGGCACCTCCACCAGCATCGCCTCCAACATGGCGTCCTCGGACGCGGACCTCGTCCTGGCGATCGCGACGCCGTCCGCCCAGGGCCTGGCCCAGTCGGTCACCGACCGCCCGGTGCTGTTCACGGCCGTCACCGACCCGGTCGAGGCCGGGCTGGTCGACTCCCTCGAGAGCCCCGGCGGCAACGTCACCGGGACCACCGACATGAACCCGGTCGCCGAGCAGATCGCGCTGATCAAGCAGCTCGACCCGGCGGCGGAGTCCGTGGGCATCATCTACAGCTCGGGCGAGACCAACTCCCAGGTCCAGGTGGACCTCGCGAAGGAGGCCGCCGCGGAGGAGGGGCTGGAGGTCGTCGAGAAGTCGGTGACCAACACCTCCGAGGTGGCCCAGGCCGCCGAGTCCCTGGACACCGACGCCATCTACGTGCCCACCGACAACAAGGTGGTCTCCGGCCTCGAGGCCGTGATCTCCGCCGCCGAGTCCAAGAAGATCCCCCTCATCGCCGGCGAGGGCGACTCCGTGGAGCGCGGCGCCCTCATCACCCAGGGCCTGGACTACGAGCAGCTCGGCCGCCAGACCGGCGAGATGGCCGTGCGCATCCTCAAGGAGGGCGGGGACCCCGCCTCCATGCCCGTCGAGTCCCAGGAGGACACGCAGCTGATCATCAACCTGCAGGCCGCCGAGCGGATGGGCGTGGAGGTCCCCCAGGAGCTCCAGGACTCCGCCGACCAGGTCATCGAGTAGTCCCGGGCGGCCGGTACGGCGCCGGCGTCCGGAGACCCCGGACGCCGGCCCGCCCGGCCCCCGCCCTCGCGGCACCCCTCCGACGGAGGACGCGCCCGCCCGATCGGCGGACGGCCCCCGTCTCCCACCAACCAGAACGGATCCAGCAGAAGTGATAGCCGGTATCGAACTCGGACTGCTCTACGCGGTCATGGCGCTGGGCGTCTACCTCACGTTCCGGGTGCTCGACTTCCCCGACCTGACGGTCGACCAGTCCTTCACCACGGGCGCCGCCACCACGGCGATGATCATCCTCGGCGGCGGCAGCCCCTGGCTCGCCACCGCCGCCGGTTTCCTGACCGGTGCGCTCGCCGGGCTCATCACGGGCCTGCTCCACACCAAGGCCCACATCAACGGGCTGCTCGCGGGCATCCTCACCATGACCGCGCTCTACTCCATCAACCTGCGCGTCATGGACGGGCGCGCGAACCTGTCGCTGCTGCGCGAGGACACGGTCTTCACCCCGCTGGCCGAGATGGGCGTGCAGGGGACGTGGATCGGCATCGCCCTGTTCCTGCTCGGGGTGGCCGTGGTCAAGGTCCTCCTCGACTGGTTCCTCTACACGGACGCCGGCCTCGCCATGCAGGCCACCGGCGACAACCCGGAGATGATCCGCTCCTTCGGCGTGAACACGGACCACCAGAAGATGCTGGGCCTGTGCCTGTCCAACGGGCTCGTGGGCCTCGCCGGGTCCCTCGTGGCCCAGTACCAGGGCTTCGCCGACATCGGCATGGGCATCGGCCTCATCGTCGTCGGCCTCGCCTCCGTGATCCTCGGCCAGGGGCTCTTCGGCTCGCGCACGGTGGTGATGGCGACCCTCGCCGTCGTCCTCGGCTCGGTCGTCTACCGTCTGGTCATCACCGTGGCCCTGCAGGCGGGCCTCAACCCGTCCGACATGAAGCTGATCTCCGCGGTCCTCGTGGTGGCCGCGCTCGTGTTGCCCCAGCTGCAGTTCTTCCGGCGCCGCAGGGAGCGGCACCTGGCGAGCGAGGCGGCGCGGCTCGTCGACGACCTCACCGACACCCCCGCGACCACGAAGGCAGGTGCCTGAGCCGTGCTCACCATCGACAACGTCCACAAGACGTTCTTCGCCGGGACCGTCAACGAGCGGCGCGCCCTCGCCGGAGTCTCGCTGACCCTGGCGGAGGGCGACTTCCTCACCGTCATCGGCTCCAACGGCGCCGGCAAGTCGACGATCCTCAACGCCATCTCGGGGAGCCTGATCCCGGACACCGGCACGGTGCGGGTCGACGACACCGACGTCACCCGGCTGCCCGAGCACAAGCGCGCCCGGTACCTGTCCCGCGTGTTCCAGGACCCCATGAAGGGTTCCTCGCCCACCATGACGGTCGAGCAGAACATGGCGATCGCGTACCAGCGGGGCAAGTCCCGCGGGCTCGCCCCGGGGCTCACGAGCGCCCGCCGCCAGCTCTTCCGCGACAAACTGGCCAGCCTCGAGCTGGGCCTGGAGAACCGGCTGGGCGCCAAGGTGGGGCTGCTCTCCGGCGGCCAGCGGCAGGCGCTGTCCCTGCTCATGGCGACGTTCTCCGAGCCGCGCATCCTGCTCCTCGACGAGCACACGGCGGCCCTCGACCCGCAGCGCGCGGACCTCGTGTCCCGGCTCACCGCGGACATCGTGGCCGAGCAGCACCTCACCACGGTGATGGTCACGCACAACATGGACCAGGCCCTGCGCCTGGGCAACCGGCTCATCATGATGCACGAGGGCCGGATCCTCTTCGAGCTCGACGCCGCGCAGAAGCAGTCGATGACGGTGCCCGGACTGCTCGAGCAGTTCCGCCGGCTGCAGCCCGGGGCGGGGCAGGAGGCGTTCGACGACGCTACGCTGTTCGAGAGCGTCAAGACCGAGGACGGTTCCTGACCGGACGGCACCGGCCGCCGGTCCACGACCGGCGCGGACGAGGACGGGGCGGGCCGGGCACGGCCCGCCCCGTCGCGCGTCGCCGGGCGGTCCGCCCGGCAGAGCCCAGCAGCACGTCCAGAAGGCCAGGAGAGCAGCCCCGTGAGCCAGACCCCCGACCCGCACCACGCCCGCCGACGCACCGGAGGGTGGCTGCTGGCCGTGGGCGTGGTGGCCCTGTTCGTCTCCACGTTCACCGTGCCCGAGGCCATCCACCACCTGGCGCGCGTCTCGGCGGAGGACGGGACGGGCCTGAGCGGGCGCGCGGTGGTGGTCGTCGTGGTGGGCGCCGTGACCCTGCTCGGCGGAGGGGCCCTGGCGATCGCCGGGTTCAACTGGCGCCGCTCGGCGGGGGAGGGTCCCAGCCAGGAGGACCGGCTGCTCGACGAACAGTTCGGCGACGGGCCCGTGCGCCCCTACGACCCGGACGAGTTCCGCGGCCCGGGGCGCCGGGACCCCGGCGCCCGCGACTGACGGGCCCACGACCGGGGCCCCGGCCTCCTGCGCCGGGCGGTCGGCCTAGACTCGTCCCATGCTCAATCAGCCTGCTGACGGTCCGGGCCTCAAGAAGCACATCACCGGGCCCCTCCTGTTCCTGTTCATCCTCGGAGACGTCCTCGGCGCCGGGGTCTACGCCCTCGTGGGCATCATCGCGGGGGAGGTGGGCGGCGTCACCTGGGCGCCGATGCTCGTGGCGCTGCTGCTGGCCCTGCTGACGGCCGCGTCCTATGCCGAGCTCGTCACCAAGTACCCGCGGGCGGGCGGGGCGGCGGTCTTCGCCCACCGCGCCTTCCGCGTCCCGATCGTGCCCTACCTCGTGGGCTTCTGCATGCTCACCGCCGGCGTGGTCAGCGCGTCCGCGCTGGCCCTGGCCTTCAGCGGGGACTATCTCGCGGTCTTCGTGGACGTGCCCCCGGCTGCCGGGGCCATCGTGTTCCTCGTCGCCATCGCCCTGCTCAACGCGCGCGGGATCAAGGAGTCGCTGCGCGCCAACGTCGTCATGACGGCGCTCGAGGTCTCGGGGCTGGTCCTGGTCGTCGTGGCCGTCGCCGTGATGCTCGGCGGCGGGGGCGGCGACGTCGGGCGCGCGGTGCGCTTCGGCGAGGACGTCGACCCGCTGCTGGGCGTGCTGGGCGCCGCACTGCTCGCGTACTACTCCTTCGTGGGCTTCGAGACCTCGGCCAACATGGCCGAGGAGGTCCGCGACGTGTCGCGGGTCTACCCCCGGGCCCTGTTCGGGTCCCTCCTGGTGGCCGGGGCGATGTACGTGCTGGTCGGCACGGCGGCGTCGGTGGCCCTGCCGGCCGACCGGCTGGAGTCCTCGAGCGCCCCGCTGCTGGACGTGGTGACGGCCACCGGGGTCCCGGTGCCCGGCTGGCTGTTCAGCCTCCTCGCCCTGGTCGCGGTGGCCAACGGGGCCCTGCTGACCATGATCATGGCCAGCCGCCTCACCTACGGCATGGCCGTGCAGGGACTCTTCCCCGCCGTGCTGGGCCGGGTCCTGCCGGGCCGCGGCACCCCGTGGGTGGCCATCGTCGTCACGACCCTCGCCGCGCTGGCGCTGACCCTCACCGGTGGGGTGGCCGTGCTGGCGGAGACGGTGGTGCTGCTGCTGCTCATCGTCTTCATCAGCACGAACGTCGCCGTCCTCGTGCTGCGCCGGGAGGCGGTCGAGCACCGGCACTTCTGTGCCTGGACGCCCCTGCCGGTGCTCGCCGTCCTGTCCTGCCTCGTGCTGCTGACCCAGCTGGAGGCCGGGGTGTGGGCACGCGGTGGGATCGTCCTCGCCGTGGGCGTGCTGCTCTACGCCGTCGCCCGGGTCCGCGGCGGGCAGCCTGTCCGGTACCGGCGGGCCGAGGAGGCGGGGGACCGGGGCGCCGGCACCGGCCGACCCGCGGAGCGCCGCTGACCGGCCCGGGCCGGGCACGACGAAGGCCCCGGACCGAGTGGTCCGGGGCCTTCGTCCCGAGTGGTGCCCGCGGTAGGATTCGAACCTACGGCCTTCTGCTCCGGAGGCAGACGCTCTATCCCCTGAGCTACGCGGGCCTTTCACCGCCGCAGCGATGAACCTCGACGATACTAGCAGGTTTCGCGGGGTGCTCGTGGACCACCCGGCGCGGGCGCTCCACGGCGCCCGGTTACACTGGTCCGGTGACTCCAGAACAACTTTCTCTCGCCGTATCCGCATGCCTGCAGGACGCCGTGGCCCGGGGCGACCTCGCCCTCGCCGACGGCGCTCCGCTGCCGGAGGTGCGGATCGAGCGACCGAAGAACCGGGAGCACGGGGACTGGGCGACCAACGTCGCCATGCAGCTGGCCAAGAAGGTGGGGCGCGCCCCGCGCGACGTCGCCGCCGTGGTCCGTGACCGCCTCCAGGGCACCGCGGGCGTGGCCGCCGTGGACGTTGCCGGGCCGGGCTTCCTCAACATCACCCTGGACGCCGCCGCCGCCGGGGAGATCGCCCGCACCGTCGTGGAGCAGGGCGAGGCCTTCGGCCGGGCTCGGTCGCTGGCCGGGACGTCCGTCAACCTGGAGTTCGTCTCCGCGAACCCCACCGGCCCCGTCCACCTGGGCGGCACCCGCTGGGCCGCGGTCGGCGACTCCCTCGCCCGCGTGCTCGAGGCGCAGGGCGCGGACGTGGTGCGCGAGTACTACTTCAACGACGCCGGCGCGCAGATCGACCGCTTCGCCCGCTCCCTGCTGGCCCGCGCCCAGGGCGAGCCCGCCCCCGAGGACGGCTACGGCGGGGAGTACATCACCGACATCGCCGCGCGCATCGTCGCCGAGAACCCCGGCGTCCTCGACTCCGGGGACCCCCAGGAGGCGTTCCGCGCCGCGGGCGTCGAGCTGATGTTCGCCGAGATCAAGTCCTCGCTGCACGACTTCGGCGTGGACTTCGACGTGTACTTCCACGAGCAGTCCCTGTTCGACCAGGGCGCCGTGGAGAAGCTCCTCGAGCAGCTCAAGACCTCCGGCGCCCTCTACTTCGCGGACGGCGCCTGGTGGCTGCGCTCGAGCGCCTACGGCGACGACAAGGACCGGGTGGTCATCAAGTCCGACGGCCAGGCCGCCTACATCGCCGGGGACATCGCCTACTTCAAGGACAAGCGGGACCGCGGCGCGGACCTGTGCATCTACATGCTCGGCGCCGACCACCACGGCTACGTGGCCCGGCTCAAGGCCGCCGCCGCCGCCCTGGGCGACGCCCCGGACCGGGTCGAGGTCCTCATCGGCCAGATGGTCAACCTCGTCAAGGACGGGGTGCCCGTGCGGATGTCCAAGCGCGCCGGCAACGTGGTGACCATGGAGGACCTCGTGGAGGCCGTCGGCGTCGACGCCGCCCGGTACTCGCTGACCCGTTTCTCCGTGGACTCCAACATCGACATCGACCTGGGCCTGCTGACCCGGCGCTCCAACGAGAACCCGGTGTTCTACGTCCAGTACGCCCACGCCCGCACGTGCGCGGTGGGGCGCAACGCCGAGGCGGCGGGGGTCGCCCGCACGGACGAGCGGGGGGAGGCCGTGTTCGACGCCTCGCTGCTCGACCACCCGATGGAGGGGGAGCTGCTGGCCGCCCTCGGCCAGTACCCGTCGGTGCTCGCCCAGGCCGCCGAGTACCGCGAGCCGCACCGCGTGGCGCGCCACCTCGAGGTGCTCGCCGGGACCTACCACCGCTGGTACGACGCGTGCCGCGTGGCGCCGCAGGGCGAGGACGAGGTCACCGACCTGCACCGCACCCGCCTGTGGCTCAACGACGCCGCACGCCAGGTCCTGGCCAACGGCCTGGGCGTGCTCGGCGTGTCCGCGCCGGAGAGGATGTGATCGCATGACCGCCGACCCGACCACCCGCACCGGGGGCTCCCCCCTGGCACCGGCCTGGCTCAGCGTCCCCGAGGACCTCGACGCCCTCGACCCCGTCATCTGGCCCGAGGCGTTCCGCCGCGGCGAGGACGGCGTGCTGGCCGTCTCGGGGATCCCCGTCCCGGAGCTCGCCGAGCGCTACGGCACTCCCTCCTACGTCTACTCCGAGGACACCTTCCGGGCGCGCGCCCGCGAGTTCCGCGCCGCCTTCACCGAGGCGTTCGCGCGGATCGGGGCCGAGGTCTCCGTCTACTACGCCGGCAAGTCCTTCCTGACCACCGAGGTGGTGCGCTGGCTGCGCGAGGAGGGCCTCAACGTGGACACCGCCTCGGGCGGGGAGCTGGCCGTCGCCCTGCGCGGCGGCATGGAGCCCGCCCGGATCGCCCTGCACGGGAACAACAAGTCCGCCGCCGAGATCACCCGCGCCCTCGACCACGGCCTCGGCCGGATCGTCGTGGACTCCCTCGCCGAGATCGAGCTCGTGGCCCACCTGGCGCGCACCCTCGGCGTCGTCGCCCCCGTCCTGATCCGGGTCACCCCCGGCGTGCACGCGTCCACGCACGAGTTCATCGCCACCGCCCACGAGGACCAGAAGTTCGGCCTGTCCCTCGCCCCGCCCGAGGGCGGGGGGGACAGCCCCGCGATGCAGGCCGTCGCCGCGTGCGTCCTGGAGCCCGAGCTCGACCTGCGCGGGATCCACTGCCACATCGGCTCCCAGATCTTCGACGCCGACGGCTTCGGGATGGCAGCGGAGCGGGTGCTCGCCTTCATGGCCGCCGCCGACGAGCGCTTCGGCCTGACCCTCCCGGAGCTCGACCTCGGCGGCGGCTACGGCATCGCCTACACCGAGGCCGACACCCCCCGCCCGGCCCGCGAGATCGCCGAGGCCCTCGCGGACCAGGTGGCCACCACGGCCCGGTCCCTGCGGATGGCGGTCCCGCACCTGTCCATCGAGCCCGGCCGCGCGATCTCCGGGCCGGCCGCGTGCACCCTCTACACCGTGGGCACCCTGAAGACCGTCACCGCGGAGTCCGGCGCGCAGCGCCGGTACGTCTCCGTGGACGGCGGGATGAGCGACAACGCCCGGCCCGTGCTCTACGGGGCCGACTACACGGCCGTGCTCGCGAACCGCCGCGCCGAGGGGGCCCCCGTGCTCTCCCGGGTGGTGGGCAAGCACTGCGAGTCCGGGGACATCGTGGTCCGGGACGTCTACCTGCCCGAGGACCTCGCCCCCGGGGACGTCCTGGCCGTGCCCGCCACCGGCGCCTACTGCTGGGCCCTGTCCAGCAACTACAACTGGATCGCCCGCCCGCCGGTCGTCGCCGTGCGCGCCGCCGGCGACCGGTCGGAGGCCCGGCTCATCGTGCGGGGCGAGACCGAAGAAGACCTGTTCGCCCGCGACCTGGGAGCCTGATTGACCGCCTCGACCCCTGAGACCACCCGCCCGCCCTCGACCGTGAAGGTCGCCCTGCTCGGTGCCGGCAACGTCGGCGCCGAGGTGGCCCGGACCCTGCTCGACCACGGCCCCGAGTTCGCCGCCCGCGTGGGCGCACCCGTGGAGCTCATCGGCATCGCCGTGCGCGACCTGGCCGCCCGGCGGACGGTCGAGCTGCCCGAGGAGCTGCTCACGACCGACGCCGAGGCCCTCGTCGACGCCGCGGACGTGGTCATCGAGCTGACCGGCGGCATCGAGCCGGCCCGCAGCCGCATCCTGCGGGCCCTGCACGCCGGCAAGCCGGTGATCTCGGGCAACAAGGCCCTCATCGCCCGGCACGGCCGCCAGCTCCAGGACGCGGCCGACGCCGCCGGCGTGCCCCTGTCCTACGAGGCCGCCGTGGCCGGGGCGATCCCCATCGTGCGCCCCATGCAGGACTCCCTCGCGGGGGACCGGGTGGACCGCGTGCTGGGCATCATGAACGGCACCACGAACTACATCCTCGACCAGATGGACACCACCGGCGCGCAGTTCCACGACGCGCTCGCCGAGGCGCAGGAGCTCGGCTACGCCGAGGCGGACCCCACCGCCGACGTGGAGGGCCACGACGCCGCGGCGAAGGCCGCGATCCTCGCGTCCCTGGCCTTCCACTCGACCTTCACCATCGACGACGTGTACTGCCGCGGCATCACCGGGGTCACCGCCGCGGACGTCGCCGCCGCCCGCGAGGCCGGCTACGTCATCAAGCTCCTGGCGGTGTGCGAGCGCTGCCCGGGCGGGGTGAACCTGCGGGTCACCCCGACCATGATCCCGCGGGAGCACCCGCTGGCCGGCGTGCACGGCGCCTACAACGCCGTGTTCGTCGAGGCCGCGAACGCCGGGTCCCTCATGTTCTACGGCGCGGGCGCCGGCGGCGCCGCCACCGCCTCGGCCGTGCTGGGCGACTTCGTCTCGGCCGCGCGCCGGCTCGTGCTCGGCGGCCCGGCCCAGGGCGCGGACCCCCACGCCCAGCTCGCCGCCGCGCCGATGGACGACGTCCGCACGAGCTTCTCGATCACCCTGACGGTCCAGGACCGGCTCGGCGTCCTGGCGCGGATCGCCCAGGTCTTCGCCGACCACGGCGTGTCGATCTTCACGATGCAGCAGACGGACCACCCGCACGGCGACCCGCAGCTCTCGGAGATCCGGCTGGTGACCCACCGGGGCGCGAACAAGGACCTCGTGGCCACGGTGGACGCCCTGCGCGAGCTGCCCTTCGTCGAGGAGGTCGCCGGCGTGATCCGTGTGGAGCACGCCGACTGATCCGCCCCGCGGTGCCGCCTGCGGGCGGCACCGCACCCGGAGGGGGTGCCGCCGCACGCCCCCCCCGCGAGCACCCCGCACGAGCACCCCCCGCACCACCGAGTCCACAGGAAGAGATCCAGCACATGGCACACGTCTGGCAGGGCGTCATCAACGAGTACCGGGACCGGCTGCCGGTCTCCGGCTCCACCGAGGTCATCACGATGGGGGAGGGCGGTACGCCGCTGATCCGGGCGCGCGCCCTCTCGGAGCTCACCGGCAACACCGTCTGGCTGAAGTTCGAGGGCATGAACCCGACCGGCTCGTTCAAGGACCGGGGCATGACCATGGCGATCACGAAGGCCAAGGAGGAGGGCGCCGAGGCCGTCGTGTGCGCCTCGACCGGCAACACCTCCGCCTCCGCCGCGGCCTACGCCAAGCAGGCCGGGCTCACGTGCGCGGTGCTCGTGCCGGAGGGGCGGATCGCCATGGGCAAGCTCTCGCAGGCCGTGGCGCACGGCGCGGACATCATCCAGGTGGACGGCAACTTCGACAACTGCCTCGAGGTGGCCCGCAAGCTCTCCGAGTCCTACCCCGTGTTCCTCGTCAACTCCGTGAACCCGTACCGGATCGAGGGCCAGAAGACCGGGGCGTTCGAGGTGGTCGACACCCTCGGCGACGCCCCGGACCTGCACATCCTGCCGGTCGGCAACGCCGGCAACATCACCGCGTACTGGAAGGGCTACCAGGAGTACGCCCGGCCCTACGCCTCCGCCACGGCGGGGGAGCTGCCGGCCGTCTCGACGAAGCTGCCCGTGATGTGGGGCTTCCAGGCCGAGGGCGCGGCCCCGCTGGTCCTCGGCCACCCCGTCACGGAGCCCGAGACCATCGCGACCGCCATCCGGATCGGCAACCCCGCCTCCTGGGACTCGGCGATCGCCGCCCGCGACGAGTCCGGCGGGCTCATCGGCTCCGTCTCGGACGACGAGATCCTGACCGCCCACCGGTGGCTCTCGGCCAAGGAGGGCGTGTTCGTCGAGCCGGGCTCCGCCGCGGGCGTGGCCGGCCTGCTCCAGAAGCACGCCGCGGGGGAGGCCCCCACCGGGCAGACGGTGGTCATCACCGTGACCGGCCACGGTCTCAAGGACCCGCAGTGGGCGATCAAGGCCGCCGAGCGGGAGGACCCCTCGCTGGCCGAGCCCACGCGCGTGCCCTTCGACGTGGTCGCCGTCGCCGCCGCGCTGGGCCTGGAGTAGTCCCGGATGTTCGAGATCGGCCAGCGGGTGGCGGTGAGCGTCCCCGGTTCCACCGGCAACGTGGGCCCGGGCTACGACAGCCTGGGCCTGGCCCTGGGCCACTACGACGACCTCGCCGTCACCGTGACCGGCGGCGGCCTCGAATTCGAGCTGCACGGGGAGGGCTCCGCGTCCGTGCCCCGGTCCGCGGAGCACCTGGTGGTCCGCGCCATGCGGGCCGCCTTCCGGGCCGCGGGCGTCGAGGAGCTGCCGGGGCTGCGGCTCGAGGCGACCAACCGGATCCCGCACGGCCGCGGGATGGGCTCGAGCGCCTCGGCCGTGGTGGCCGGCGTGCTCGCGGCGAACGCGCTGCTGCCCGCGGAGCGCGCCCTCGACGACCGGCGACTGCTCCAGGTCGCCGCCGCGATGGAGGGCCATCCGGACAACGTGGCCCCCTCCCTCTTCGGGGGGCTCGTGATCTCGTGGACCGACGCGGACGGCTACCGCAGCGCCCCCGTGACCGTCCACGAGGACGTCGTGCCGGTGGTGGCGATCCCCGACTTCGAGGTCCCCACCCGCCTCGCCCGCTCCCTGCTGCCCGCGACCGTCCCGCACCACGACGCCGCGGTCAACGCCGGGCGGACGGCCCTGCTCGTCGAGGCCCTCACGCGGCGACCCGAGCTGCTGCTGCCCGCCACCGAGGACCGGCTGCACCAGCCGTACCGGGCCTCGGCCATGCCCCCCAGCGCCCGGCTGATGGCCGCGCTGCGGGCCCGCGGGCTGCCGGCCATGATCTCCGGGGCCGGGCCGACCGTCCTGGTCCTCGCCGGGGACCGGGACCAGGCGCAGGAGACGGAGCAGGCCCTCGCGGAGCTCGCCGCCCCCGGGGCCGATTCCGTCTCCTGGCGTGTCCTCCGTCTGCGCGTCGACGGTCAGGGTGCTAAGCTGGAGAGGCACCCGCAGCAGATCCAGGGGTAGGAGACCGCGCCCGGCGCGGCGAGGACAGCGGGCATCATGAGGGGCAGCGCCCCGGTCGGATGCCCCGGGGTCCTCGGCTCCACCGCCTCAGATCCTCCGGTGATCCCCCGCCGGCACCGGCTTCTTCGATGCCGTCGGCGCCCCGGCCCGCACCGACACGGACCGGAGCGCACCATGATCTCCGGGTGACACCTTGTTCGCCCAGGCTGCCGCGCCCTGAAGTGCGCCCCGCCGCAGGCGGCCCGCGATCGCGGCCCGCCGGGAACCATCCACGGTCCTGGACTCTGAGATCCATGGGCCCCCCACCGAGGGAGAAGGACACTTCGTGACCGAGACCACCGACCTTTCCACGGGTACGGAAGAGACCACCACCAGCGACCCCCGGAACGCGGGACTGTCCGCGCTCAAGCTGGCCCAGCTGCAGGCGCTCGCCTCCCAGCTCGGGATCACCGGCGCCCGCCGGATGCGCAAGAGCCTGCTGGTCGACGCGATCGCCGCCCACCAGCGCGGCGGCGCCGTCGCCGACCGGGACCAGGCCGTCGAGCAGAAGATCGCGCAGACGGTCGAGAAGACCGCCGACGGCGGCGCCGACCAGGGCACCGCCCCGGCCGCCGCCACGACCGGCGAGGACTCCTCCGCCGCGCAGGGCGCCGACGGCGGCCAGCCGCAGCGGCGCTCGCGCTCCCGCCGCGCCACGAGCACCGGTGTGGTGTCCGTCCCCGCGCAGCAGGGCTCCGAGCAGCAGGACGCCGCCCAGCAGAGCGCGGCGCAGGGCGCCACCGAGCAGCAGCCGGCCGACCACCCCGCTCCCGCCGAGGACTCCTCCGGCGCCGAGGGCGAGGGCGGCCGCAACCGCAACCGCAGCCGCCGCAACCGCAACCGCGACGACAACGGCCAGGTCAACGGCGGCCAGGACTCCGGGCAGGAGACCGACGAGGCGCGCTCCTCGGCCGAGGGCCGTGACGACGACCAGTCGAAGCAGGACCGGAGCCGCAACCAGAACCGCGGCCAGGACAACCGGGGCCAGGACAACCGCCAGGACAAGGGCGGCCAGGACCGGGGCGACGGCCGCGGCCGGCGCGACGGCCGGTCCGAGGGCGGGAAGTCCCAGGACGGCAAGGGCCAGGACAACCGCCAGGACAGCCGCCAGGACAAGGGCGGCCAGGACAACCGGCAGGACAAGGGCGGTCAGGACAACCGCCAGGACGATGGCGGCAGCCGCCGCAGCCGCCGCAACCGCAACCGCAACGACCGCGACCGGGACCGCAGCGACCGCAACGACCGCGCCGAGCGCAACGAGCGGCGCAACCGCCGCGGGCGCAGCACCGGACCCGAGGTCGACGACACGGAGTTCACCGAGGACGACGTCCTGCTGCCCGTCGCCGGCATCCTGGACGTGCTCGACAACTACGCGTTCGTGCGCACCTCCGGCTACCTCCCCGGCCCGAACGACGTCTACGTCAGCCTCGCCCAGGTCAAGAAGCACAACCTGCGCAAGGGCGACGCCGTGGTCGGCGCCATCCGCGCCCCCCGCGACGGCGAGCAGCAGAACGCCACGCGGCAGAAGTTCAACGCGCTGGTCCAGCTCACCACGGTCAACGGCAAGAAGACCGAGGAGAACAAGGACCGCGTGGACTTCGGGAAGCTGATCCCGCTGTACCCGCAGGAGCGCCTGCGCCTCGAGACGGAGCCCAAGAAGATCGGGCCCCGCGTCGTCGACCTCGTCGCCCCCATCGGCAAGGGCCAGCGCGGGCTGATCGTCTCCCCGCCGAAGGCCGGCAAGACGCTGATGCTGCAGGCGATCGCCAACGCGATCACCACGAACAACCCCGAGGTCCACCTCATGATGGTGCTCGTCGACGAGCGCCCCGAGGAGGTCACGGACATGCAGCGCACGGTCAAGGGCGAGGTCATCGCCTCGACCTTCGACCGCCCGGCGGACGACCACACCACGGTCGCCGAGCTCGCGATCGAGCGCGCCAAGCGGCTCGTGGAGATGGGCATGGACGTGGTGGTCCTCCTGGACTCCATGACCCGCCTGGGCCGTGCCTACAACCTCTCGGCCCCCGCCTCCGGCCGCATCCTCTCCGGCGGCGTGGACTCCGCGGCGCTGTACCCGCCGAAGAAGTTCTTCGGGGCGGCCCGCAACATCGAGAACGGCGGCTCGCTCACGATCCTCGCGACCGCCCTCGTGGAGACCGGGTCCAAGATGGACGAGGTCATCTTCGAGGAGTTCAAGGGCACCGGCAACATGGAGCTGCGCCTGTCCCGCTCGCTCGCGGACAAGCGGATCTACCCGGCCGTGGACGTCAACTCCTCGGGCACCCGCCGCGAGGAGAACCTCCTCTCCCCGGACGAGATCAAGATCATGTGGAAGCTGCGCCGCGTCCTCTCCGGGCTCGACCAGCAGCAGGCCCTCGAGCTGCTCACGAACAAGCTGCGGGACACCCAGTCCAACACCGAGTTCCTGCTCCAGGTGCAGAAGACCACGCTGTCGGCCCGCGCCGAGAGCGACCGCTAGCACGCCCCCGCCGCCGCGGCCCCGACCGGTTCGACCGGACGGGGCCGCGGCGGCGTCGTCGTGCCCACCACCGCCCGACCCTCTCCGCTGCCTCCGAAGGAGCGCCCCATGCCGGATCCCATCCAGTCCCTGCTCGACGAGCACGCCGAGCTGCAGCGCCAGCTCGCCGACCCCGCCGTGCACGCGGAGCAGGGCAGGGCGCGCAAGCTCGGGCGCCGCTACGCCGAGCTCAACGGCATCGTCGAGGCCCACCACCGGGTGCACCGCCTCGAGGAGGACCTGGGGGCGGCGCGCGAGCTCGCCGCCGAGGAGCCCGAGTTCGCGGAGGAGATCCCGGCCCTCGAGGAGCAGCTCGCGGCGGCCCGCGAGAAGCTGCGCCGGCTGCTCGTCCCGCGCGACCCCGACGACGGGCGCAACGTGATCCTCGAGGTCAAGGCGGGGGAGGGCGGCGACGAGTCCGCGCTCTTCGCCGGGGACCTGCTGCGCATGTACCTCAAGTACGCGGAGTCCCGCGGCTGGAAGACCGAGTTCATCTCGACCAACGACTCCGACCTGGGCGGCTACAAGGACGTGCAGGTGGCGATCAAGTCGAACGCCACGGACCCCGCCGAGGGCGTGTGGGCGCGGCTGAAGTACGAGGGCGGGGTGCACCGCGTCCAGCGCGTGCCCGTCACCGAGTCGCAGGGCCGGATCCACACCTCCGCCGCGGCGGTGCTCGTCTTCCCGGAGGTCGACGAGCCCGAGGAGGTCGAGATCAGCCAGAACGACCTGAAGATCGACGTCTACCGCTCCTCGGGGCCCGGCGGCCAGTCCGTGAACACCACGGACTCCGCGGTCCGCATCACCCACCTGCCCACCGGCATCGTGGTGGCGATGCAGAACGAGAAGTCGCAGCTGCAGAACCGCGAGGCCGCGATGCGGGTGCTGCGCGCCCGCATCCTGGCCCACCAGCAGGAGCAGATCGACGCGGACAACGCCGCGCAGCGCCGCTCCCAGGTCCGGACCATGGACCGGTCGGAACGGATCCGCACCTACAACTTCCCCGAGAACCGGATCAACGACCACCGCACCGGGTACAAGGCGTACAACCTCGACCACGTCATGGCGGGGGACCTCGAGCCGGTCGTGCGTTCGGCCATCGAGATGGACGAGCAGGCCCAGCTCGAGGCCATCGGCCAGCAGGACGGCTGAGCGGGGGCCCCGGGATGACGAGGTCACTGGGCCAGGCGGTGCGCTGGGCGGAGCAGGTGCTCGCCGAGGCGGGGATCGACTCCGCGCGCACCGACGCGCTGCTGCTCGCCGGCCACCTCACCGGGCTGTCCCGGGGGGAGGTCGAGGCGAGAGCCATCATCGGCGGGGACGAGCCCGCGGGGTACGCGGAGCTCGTGGCCGAGCGCGCCCGCCGGATCCCGCTGCAGCACCTCACGGGCGTCGCCCACTTCCGTTACCTGACGCTGGCGGTCGGGCCCGGGGTGTTCGTGCCCCGGCCCGAGACGGAGACCGTGGTGCAGGCCGTGGTCGACGAGCTGCGCGAGCAGCTGGCCGCGGGCGTGCACCGCCCGCACGTGGTGGACCTGGGCACGGGCTCCGGGGCGATCGCCGCCTCGGTGGCCCACGAGGTGCCGCAGGCCCGCGTGCACGCCGTGGAGCTGTCCGGGACCGCCCACGCCTGGGCGGCCGAGAACCTGCGCGGGACGCGCGCGGAGCTCGTCCGGGGCGACCTGCGCACCGCGTTCCCGGAGCTCGAGGGGCGCTGCGACGTGGTGGTCTCCAATCCGCCGTACATCCCCGCGGACGCGGTCCCGCGCGAGCCGGAGGCCCGGGAGCACGACCCCGACCTCGCCCTGTACGGGGGCGGAGAGGACGGGCTCGAGCTCCCGCGGGCGGCCCTGGCCTCGGCCCTGCGGCTGCTGCGCCCCGGGGGGTTCTTCGTCATGGAGCACGCCGAGGTGCAGGCCCGCGCCGTGGCGCACGCCTTCCGCGCCGCGGGCCTCGAGGACGTCGAGGGCCACCAGGACCTGACGGGCCGGGACCGGGCCACGGCCGGCCGGACGCCCCTCCAGGGCCGTGCCCGCACGACCGGAATGGGAGAATGGACGCCGTGAACTCCACCGTCTACGACTGCAGCAGCATCGCCCAGCGCACCGCCGGGCTCAAGCACGCCGCGCGCGCCCTCGCGGCCGACGCGTGCGTGGTTCTGCCCACCGACACCGTCTACGGGATCGGGGCCAATGCGTTCTCCGCCCGGGGCGTCGCGACCCTGCTCGCCGCCAAGGGCCGGTCCCGGGCCATGCCCCCGCCCGTGCTCATCGCCCACGCCGGGGTGCTCGACGGCCTGGCCGACGAGGTCTCCGACGACGCCCGCGCGCTGGCCCGGGCCTTCTGGCCCGGCGGCCTGACCCTGATCTTCCACTCCCACCCCTCGCTGGGCTGGGACCTGGGGGAGACCCACGGGACCGTGGCCCTGCGGGTGCCCGACGACGAGCTCGCCCAGGCGCTGCTCATCGAGAGCGGCCCGCTGGCCGTGTCCTCGGCCAACCGCACCGGCCACCCGGCCGCCTCGACGGCCGGGGCCGCGGTGGACATGCTCGGGGACTCCGTGGAGCTCTACCTGGACGGCGGCCCGCGGCCGGTCGGCGGACCCGCCGACCGGGACCCGGTCCCCTCCACGATCGTGGACTGCACGGGGGAGACCCCGCTGCTGGTGCGCCACGGCACCGTGAGCCTGGCCCGGCTGCGCTCGGTGGTGCCCTCGGTGGTGCCGGCGGACGGCGACGAGGAGCTCGACAGCGCTCCCGCGCCGGGTGCGGGACCCGCGGAGCCCGGCGCCGGCCGCCCGGCGGCCTCGGGATCGCACGCCGTGAGCGAGCCCGATCCGGAGGCCGTGCCGCCCGCGGCGGAGCCCGCCGACCCGGCGGGCGCGGCCGCACCCGCGGACCGGCAGCCTCCGGCGCCCGGGCCGGCGCGGGCCGCGACGGCGCAGGGACTGGCCGCCGCGCTCGTGGCGCGCTCCGCGGCGGGCGCTCGCCCGGCCGTGGACCAGGACCGCACGCGCGTCCAGCGGCCCGGGGCGCCGGGGCAGCCGCGGCCGCTGCCGGTCGAGGAGGCCGCCCGGCTCGTGGCTCGGGGCAGCGGCGAGGCCTGAGGCCCGTCCCGGGAGCGGCCCGGCGCGGCCCCGAGCAGCTCTGCGGGGCTCAGCCCCGGCCGGCGGCCAGGTGCGCCTGGCGCAGGACCTCGCTGATCCGCGGCTCGGGGACCGCGTCGTGCTCCTCCGCCCAGCCGCGCACCTGGCGCTGACCGAACCAGGTGACCTCGAGCCGGCGGAACACGCCGTGCCACCGGTGCCCGGCCAGGGCCGAGACCGCGAACCCGGCGTCCACGACGAGCCGGCACAGCAGCACGGGGAGGTGGCGCGGCTCCCGGCGGCCCGCGTCCCGCAGGATGGAGCCGGTCGTGGCGCCCTCCCAGGGCTGCAGCACGACCGGCGGCAGCGCCTCCCCGTGGCGCCCGACCCGGGAGACGAACTCGGCCAGGGCGTGCACGGACGTCACCGGGGTGGGCGCGCCGCCGTCGCCGGCCACCGAGCTCAGCGGCGAGGACGCGAAGCGGGCCAGCCGCGCGGTGGTGCGCCGGCCGGAGCCCTGCACCGAGGTCGCGCGCAGCACCGTGATCGCGGGTGCTCCGTCCTCGCCCGCCCAGTCGCGGCGCAGCTTCAGGAGCGCGCTCTCGCCCAGGGCCTTGGAGAAGGAGTAGGGGGAGAACGGCCGGACCGTGGGCGTCTCGTCGAGGACGTCGACGTCGCCCTGGACGGCCGCGGAGCTGACGTGCACGATCCGGCGCACGCTCGTGCGGCGCGCCGCGAGCGCCACGAGCACCGGCAGCAGCGCGTTCGCCCCCACGAGGGACTCCTCGTGCGTCTGGTCCGGGGCCGCCAGGCCCGCCGCGTTGACGACCACGTGGGCACCGGCGAAGGACTCGGCGAGGTAGTCGATGACGGACTCGAGCCGGCCGGCCTGCTGGAGCAGGTGGTGGACCGTGCGCGCCCCGGACCCCAGCCGCGGCGCGGAGACCGGGACCACCGTCTGGCCGTCCGCCTGCAGCCGGGCCACGGTCGCGGAACCCACGAACCCCGTCGCTCCCAGGACTGCCCACGTCGTCGATGTCACGGTGCTTCCTCTCTGCCGGTCGCTTCCGGTCGCCGTCGTCCGGGCCCGGATTCCTGCGCTCATCGTACAGACCGGCCCACCGCCGGGGCGGGGCGACGCGGCCCGCCGGCCCGGCCGTCCGGGCGCCGCTTGCTAGACTCGGCACGTTCCGCCGCCCGCCCGCGGCACCGTGCCGGACCCCGCACCCGTTCCCGCACTGCCCGTCACCGCACAGCCCGTCACCCCCTGGAGGAGCCGCATGCCGTCCGACCCCACGCCCACCCCCACGGTGGCGGTGGCCTGCGTGACCCAGGACCGGCACGAGGACGTCCTCGCGCTCGTCGCCGCGCTGCGGGAGCAGACGGTCCCCATCGCCTCCCTGTGCCTCGTCGACGCGGGGCGCGAGGCGCTGCCGCGGGAGGTGCTCGAGGAGGCGATCGGCGGCCGGTTCGCGCTCGAGCTCGTGCGCTCCCTCGCCAACCTGGGCGGGGCCGGCGGGTTCTCCCTCGCGATCCTGACCGCGCTCGCCACCGGTGCCGACCGGGTGTGGCTCATGGACGACGACGCCCACCCGGAGGGCCCCGACTGCCTCGAGATCCTCCTGCAGGAGGCCGCGCGGCGGGAGCTGTCGGTCGTCTCCCCGCTCGTCGTGGCACCCCAGGACCACGGCGCGCTGGCCTTCTCCTACCGCCTCGAGGGGCGGATCACCCACTCCCGGGCGGACCTGGAGCCGCTCGGCTTCCTGCCCGGCTACGCCACCTTCTTCAACGGCGCCCTGATGGCCGAGCACGTCTTCTTCACGGTCGGGCTGCCGGACCTCAAGCTCTTCCTGCGCGGCGACGAGGTCGACTTCCTGGTGCGGCTGCGCCGCTCCGGGCTGCCCTTCGGCACCACCACCCGCACCGCCGTGGCGCACCCGCCGGGCTGGGACGAGGAGCACGTCGTGGTCCCCGGCCGGCTCAAGGTCGTGGTGCCCGGGACGGAGTTCAAGCGCGAGCACTTCTTCCGCAACCGGGGCTGGACCACGTGGCGGTACAAGCGGGTCGTCCAGCTCGGGGCCGACCTCGTCGGCTACCCCCTCTTCTACCTCCGCCGGCGGGACGTGCGCGGTCTCGCGTCCTGGGCGAGCCGCTACGCCGGCGGGATGCGCGGCCGCGGCTTCGGCGGGCCGCGGTGACCCCGTGAGCCCGCACCCCCCGCTCGAGTTCTCCGTGCTCATGCCCGTCTACCGCGCCGACACCGCGGAGCGGGTGCGCCGGGCGGCCGAGTCGGCCACCGTCGAGCAGCGGCGCCGGCCCGCCGAGCTCGTCGTCGTGCGGGACGGCCCCGTCCCCGCGGCGCTGGAGGCCGAGCTGGACCGCCTGGTGCGCGAGCTCCCCGTGCCCGTGGTGCGGGTCGACCTGGAGCGCAACGAGGGCCTCACCGCGGCGCTCACCGCCGGCCTGGACCGGTGCCGGCACGACGTGGTGGCCCGCGCCGACGCCGACGACGTCTCCTACCCCCGCCGCTTCGCGGTGCAGCTGCCCGTGATCGAGGCCGGGGCCGACCTGGTGGGCTCGTCGATGCACGAGATCGGCGACGACGAGCGGACCCCGATCGCCCTGCGCCGCGCACCGGTGGGGGAGCGGGACATCCTCTCCGTCTCCCGGCGCCGCAACCCCGTGAGCCACCCGACGGTGGTGTTCCGGCGCTCGGCGGTGCGGGCGGCCGGCGGCTACGAGCACGTGCCCCTGGCCGAGGACTACTGGCTGTGGGTGCGGATGCTGCGCGCGGGCGCCGACGTGCGCAACGTGGCCGAACCGCTGGTCGGCTACCGGGTCTCGGCGGGCTCCTACGAGCGGCGCGGCGGATGGCGCGTGCTCCGCGCGGAGCTCGCCCTCCAGGCCCGCCTGCGCGGGATCGGCCACGTCGGGTTCCTACAATGGGTGCGCAACGTGGTGGTGCGCGGCGGCTACCGGTTCGTCCCCACCCGGCTCCGGGAGCTGGCCTACCGGGCCATGGTCGGCGCACCCCGCCCCTGACCGTCCCGCACCGGCACCATCCCCGCCCGGCCCCCCGGCTCCGGCACCGACCACGAAAGGAACTTCTGCGATGAGTGGTTCGCCCGAGCGCACCGCCGGCACGGCGGTGCCCCCCGGGGGTCCCGCCGCGGGGTTCCCGCCCCGCGGCGCCCCGCAGGACAGGCCCGTGGCGTGGCTGTGGATCCAGATGCTGCTGGACTCCGTCGCCTGGGTCGTGGCCCTCGTGCTCGCCCTGGTGCTGCGCTACGAGATGGAGCTCCAGTTCATCAGCGCCCCCGGGCTGCTGCTGGTGTCCCTCGTGGCCGTGGCCGCCCAGCTCGTCGTCGGCTTCTCCTTCGCCCTGTACAAGGGGCGGTACTCCTTCGGCAGCTTCGACGAGGCCAAGCTCCTCGTGGTGGTCACCCTCATCGTCACGGCCGTGGTCCAGGTGCTGCTCCTGGTGGTGGGCACGAGCATCGGCATCCCGCGCTCCACCGCCCTCATCGCGTTCCCCTTCGCGTGCCTGTTCATGGCCGCCTTCCGCTACCTCAAGCGGATGTACCAGGAGGCCTCCGCCCGTCCGGGCGCCTCCGCCCAGCACGTGGTGGTCTACGGCGCCGGCTACCTCGGGACCTTCCTCATCCAGCGGATGATGCAGGACCCGCACTCGGAGTTCCTGCCCGTGGCCCTGCTCGACGACGACCCCGCCAAGAAGCACCTGCGGATCTCCTCCGTGCCCGTGCTCGGCACCCTGCACGACCTCCGCGACGTCATGGCCCGCACCCGCGCCTCGGTGCTGATCGTGGCGATGTCCGGCGCGGACCCCCGGATCATGCACCGGGTCGCGGACGCCGTGGCCGGCACCGGGATCCGGGTCATGACCATGCCCCCGCTCGGCGAGGTGCTCACCGCCAAGCACCAGGGCGCGGACTTCCGGGACATCAGCATGGAGGACCTCATCGGCCGCCGCCCCGTCGACATCGACGTCGAGGAGATCGCCGGCTACGTGAAGGGCCGCCGCGTCCTGGTGACCGGCGCCGGCGGCTCCATCGGCTCCGAGCTGTGCCGCCAGCTCGTCGGCTTCGAGCCCGCCGAGCTGATCATGGTGGACCGCGACGAGTCCGCGCTGCAGGGCACCCAGATCTCCATCACGGGGCGCGGCCTGCTCGACGGCCGCGACACCGTCCTCGCCGACATCCGCGACCCGGAGTCCGTCGGGGCGATCTTCCGCGACCGCCGCCCCCAGGTGGTCTTCCACGCGGCCGCCCTCAAGCACGTGTCCCTGCTCGAGCAGTACCCGGACGAGGCGTGGAAGACCAACGTCGTCGGCACCCTCAACGTGCTGCAGGCCGCGGAGGAGGCGGAGGTCGAGGTCTTCGTCAACATCTCGACCGACAAGGCCGCCAACCCCACCACGGCCCTGGGCCACTCCAAGCGCGTCGCCGAGAAGCTCACCGCGTGGATGGCGGACCGCACCGGGCGCCGGTACGTCTCGGTGCGCTTCGGCAACGTCTTCGGCTCCCGGGGCTCGATGCTCCCCCTCTTCACCGAGCAGATCCGGCAGGGCGGCCCGATCACGGTGACGCACGCGGAGGCCACCCGCTACTTCATGACCATCCCGGAGGCCTGCCAGCTCGTGATCCAGGCGGGGGCGATCGCCCGCGGCGGCGAGGTGCTGATCCTGGACATGGGCGAGCCCGTGCGGATCATGGACATCGCCGAGCGGCTGCGCGTGATGAGCGGGCGCGAGGACATCGAGATCGAGATCACCGGGCTGCGCCCGGGGGAGAAGCTGCACGAGGACCTGATCGGCCTCGGCGAGAAGGACGAGCGGCCCTTCCACCCCAAGATCTCCCACGCGCGCGCCGACCGCCTCGACCCCGCCCAGCTGGACCGGCACACCTGGAAGGTGCGCGGCGGCATGGTCTACACGGGCACGATCCCCGTCGTCAGACCGTCCACGCAGCCGCCGCCCACGTCGGTCCAGCGCCCGCGCAGCTCCTCGGGGCGGGCGTCGTGAGCCCGGCCCCGATCGTGCTGCTCCCCGCCGGGCTCGACCTCACCGACCCGGGCGCCGCCCCCGACCCGGAGGAGCTGCGCCGGCTCGGGGAGCTCGTCCTCACGGTCGGTGTCCCTGCCCTCGTGCTCAGCCTCCTGCTGCCCCTGGCCGTCAAGCCGCTGCTCGCCCGGTGGGGCGTGCTCGACGTCCCCAACGAGCGCTCCTCCCACCACCGCACGGTCGTGCGGGGCATGGGCCTGGCCGTGGCCCTCGCCGTGCTCGCCGCCTACGGCTCCGCCCTGCTCACCGGCGCGATCGAGGTCGACCGCTCCGTCGCGCTCGTGGTCCTGGCCGTGACCGGGCTGTTCGCCGCCCTCGGCTGGGCCGAGGACTACCGGGGCGTGTCCGTGCGGGCGCGCCTGGCCGCGCAGCTGGGCATCGGCCTGGCCGCCACGGCCGTCCTGGTCGCGGTCCTCGGCACCTCCGCCTGGTGGCTGCCCGTGGGCACCCTCGCGATCGCCGCCTACGTGAACATGGCCAACTTCATGGACGGGATCAACGGCATCTCGGGGCTGCACGGCCTCGCCGCGGGGCTGCTGTACGCCTGGGCCGGCGCCTCCAACGACCTGCCGTGGATGATCGCCGCCGGCCTGGCCGTGGCGGGCGGCTTCGCCGGGTTCCTGCCCTGGAACCTCGGCCGCGGCACCGTGTTCCTCGGCGACGTGGGCTCCTACCTGCTGGGCGGCTCGCTGGCCGGCATCGCGGTCGCGGCCTTCCTCTCCGGCGTCTACGTCGAGTACCTCCTGCCCCCGCTCGCGGTCTACGTGGCCGACACCTCCGTGACCCTGCTCCGCCGCGTCCGCGCGGGGGAGGCCTGGTACCGGCCGCACCGCCAGCACGTCTACCAGCAGCTCACCGACGTGGGCCTGTCCCACACGGGCTCCGCGCTCGTCGTCACGGCCGCGACCGTCCTCGTCAGCGTCGCCTCGGTCGTGGGCCTGCGCACGGGGCCCGTCGCCACGGCCGTGGCCGGCGCGTTCGTGCTGGCGGTGCTCGCGCTCTACCTGGTGCTGCCCGCGCTGCTCGGGCGCCGTGCGGGCGTCCGCTCCCGGACGGGGACCCGCCCGTGAGCGCGGCCCTGCTCAGCGTCCTGCTCGGCGCGGGGCTGATCACCGCGAGCCACCTGGTGACCGTGCTCGTGGCGCGGGCCACCGCCGGGACGGACGGGCCGGTCGCCGCCCCCGTGCTCGCCGCGACGTACGTGCTGAAGGTGCTCCTGCTCGGCTGGGTCCTGCTCACCGTGCCGGCCCCCGGCTGGCTGGTCCCGGGCTGGGGCGCGGCCGGGGTGCTGGCCGCGCTCGTCGTCTCGCTGGCGCTCGCGGCCCGCGCCGGCGCCCGCGGCACCCGCACCAGCCTGGAGCCGGTGCTGGAGGCCCGGCGGCGGGCAGCGGCCGAGCACCCGGACGGCCCGGGCGCACCCGGCCCCGCCGGCGACGGCACGCGCGACGGCAGGACCCCGGACGACAGGAAGCAGGACGACCATGAGCACGGACGACCATGAGCGCGGATGACCGCGACGACCCGGCCCGCCCGGACGGGACGCCCCCGCCGGAGGAGGGCCCCGGGGCCCCGCAGGACGGGCCCGGGGAGCGCCCCGGACTGCGCACCGCGGGGGAGCTCGTGGAGGGCGGAGGGCTTTCCGGAGGTCTCACGACACTCCTCTACGTGGTGATCGGGATGGGGTTCTGGAGTTTGGTAGGGTGGGGTGCGGATCGCGTGCTGGGAACCCGGTGGATCGTGGTCCTGGGAGCGTGCATCGGCGCCGCCTCCGGGATCTACGTCGTGTACCTCCACATGCAGGAGGGGTTGCGTCGCAGCCTGACCTCCGATGGGCGAGATCCACACAACCCGCACCAGTCCGGCCCGGACTCGGCGCCCCGACCGTGACCACCGGCCAGAGCACTGCAGAAAGGACCCGCATTGAACGCCGCCCTCATCAGGCTCCCCGCCACCGGAGGATTCACCGCCCCGACCGTCGAGGAGATGCACCTGCCGCCGTTCTTCGCGCTGGGCACCTTCGAGTTCGGCAAGCAGACGCTGCTGATCCTCCTGTCGGTCGTCCTGATCGCCGGCTTCTTCATGTGGGCCATCCGCCGCAACGCGCTCGTCCCGTCGAAGTCGCAGTACCTCGCGGAGAGCGGCTACGGGTTCGTGCGCAACCACCTCGGCCGGGACATCATCGGTGAGAAGGAGTTCCGCCCCTACGTCCCGCTGCTGTTCACGTTCTTCTTCTTCATCCTGGTGAACAACCTGTTCGGCTCCATCCCGGTGCTGCAGCTGCCGACCCTCTCCCACGCGGGCTCCGCCTACGTCCTGGCCGGCATCGCCTACGTCACCTGGGTCTTCATGGGCATCAAGCGCCACGGCCTCGGCGGCTTCATGGGCAAGATGACCATGCCGCCGGACGTCCCGAAGCTGCTCTACATCTTCCTCATCCCGATCGAGTTCCTCTCGAACCTGATCATCCGCCCGGTCACGCACGCCCTGCGTGTGTTCGCCACCATGTTCGCCGGTCACCTCGCCCTGATGGTCGCGGCGTCCATGACGGGCTACCTGCTCTCCCAGGCCAGCGCCATCAGCGTCGTCGCCCTGGGCTCGACCGTGCTCGGCGTGTTCATCTACTTCCTGGAGATCCTGATCCAGGTCCTCCAGGCCTACATCTTCACCCTCCTCTTCGCCGTGTACGTCCAGGGTGCCCTGCAAGAGGGCCACTGACGCCGGTGGAGTAGCCCCGGCCCCGGCCGGACCCCGCAGTCCATCCTCGAAATGTTCAGAGCCGACACGGCTACGACGCCCGGCCCCCGGGCACCTAGAAAGGAAATACCCCTCATGACTGGTTCGCTCAGCGCTATTGGTTACGGTCTGGCTGCCATCGGCGGTGGCATCGGCGTGGGTCTGATCTTCGCCGCGTACATGCAGTCCGTCGCCCGCCAGCCCGAGTCGCAGCGCGTGCTCCAGCCGATGCTGTTCTTCGGCTTCGCCGTGGTCGAGGCCCTCGCGATTCTGGGCTTCGTGCTCGCGTTCATCGCCTGAGTGCCTGACCAAGTACACGTCCTTCTGAGAGAACAGGAATCGCGCACATGACACTGTTGCTGGCAGCCGAGGAAGGGGCGAACCCCCTCTTCCCCAACGTCTGGGAAATGCTGATCACCGGCATCGGGTTCCTGATCCTGCTCTTCCTCGTCGTCAAGTTCGTCGTGCCGGCGTTCGAGCGGGTCTACCGTGAGCGCACCGAGGCCATCGAAGGTGGCCTGGCCAAGGCGAAGGCCGCGCAGGCCGAGGCCGCCGCCGCCCGCGACGAGTACAACCAGCAGCTCGAGAGCGCGCGCCTGGAAGCTCAGAAGATCCGCGAGGAGGCCCGCCTCGAGGGGGAGAAGATCCTCGCGGACTTCAAGGACCGGGCGAACGCCGAGTCGGCGCGCATCACCGAGAATGCCCACCGCACCATCGAGGCGGAGCGCTCGGCGGCCGTGGTCTCCCTGCGCAACGAGGTGGGCGCCCTGGCGACCACGCTCGCGGCGAAGATCGTGGGCGAGTCCCTCGACGACGACGCCCGGTCCAACCGGGTCGTCGACCGTTTCCTCGCCGACCTCGAGCAGGAGCAGGAGCGGAACGCAGGTGCGGCGCGGTAATGGCAGACGCAGCGAACGAATTCACCCAGCAGAGCGCTCGTGAGGTCGAGCGCTGGGCCGGCTCCGCCAGCCCCGCGCTCGCCCGTGAGCTGTTCGCCGTGCTCGCCATCCTCGACGAGAACGGCGCCCTGCGGCGCGCGCTGGCCGACCCCTCCTACGAGGGGCCGCGGCGCGAGCAGGTCGTGCGCCGGATCTTCGCCGACAAGGTCTCCCCGGACGCCGTGGAGATCGTCGCGCACCTCGCCGGTCGGCGCTGGAGCGACGACCGCGAGTTCGCCGACGCCCTCGAGCACGCCGGGGTGTCCCTCACCGCGGCGTCCGCCGAGAACCGCGCCGGACTCCAGGGCCTCGAGCAGGTCGTGGACCAGCTGATCGCGTTCAAGGGGGTGCTGGACGGCTCGCACGAGCTGCAGCGCGCCCTCAGCGACCAGCGCGCCGGGGTCGAGGCCAAGACGCGACTGGCGCACCGGCTGACCCCGGGCGCCTCGGACGAGGCACTGCTCCTCGTGGAGCAGGCCGTGCTCTCGCCGCGCGGAGCCCTGGTCGGCCGTCTGGTCGAGCGCTTCGCGGAGGAGGTGGCGGCCCGCCGGCAGCGGTGGATCGCGCACGTGACCACGTCGCGACCGCTGACCGAGGACCAGCGCGGCCGGCTGCAGCAGCAGCTGAACTCGCTGTACGGCAAGGACCTCAAGCTCACCGTGGACGTCGATCCGGCGCTGCTCGGCGGGCTCAAGGTGCAGGTCGGCGAGGAGGTCATCGACGGTTCCGTCGCGGCCCGGCTCGACGAGCTGCGCCAGCGGATCGGCGCCTGAGCGCCGGGGGCGCCCACGCCGCCGCCGCGGGCGGGCGCCCCACCGGCCGAACGGCAGCAGCCGGTGGACCAGCGCAGCGTTCCGCCACAGATTTGGACTCACGGTCACCGCTGACGGCAGTGATCACGAACTAGGAGAGCAGGGACAGGACATGTCCGAAGTCACCATCAATGCCGACGACGTCCGTAGCGCGCTGAGCGAATTCGCCGCGTCCTACGAGCCCGGCACCGCAGAACGAACCGAGGTCGGCCGCGTCAGCAGCGCCTCCGACGGCATCGCGCGGGTCGAAGGCCTGCCCTCGGTCATGGCCAACGAGCTGCTGCGCTTCGAGAACGGCGTGCTCGGCCTCGCGCAGAACCTCGACACCCGCGACATCGGCGTCGTGATCCTCGGCGACTTCCGCGGCATCGAGGAGGGCCAGGAGGTCCAGCGGACCGGGGAGGTCCTCTCCGTGCCCGTGGGCGACGCCTTCCTCGGCCGCGTGGTCGACCCGCTGGGCACGCCCATCGACGACCTCGGCCCCATCGAGGCCGAGGGCCGCCGCGCCCTCGAGACCCAGGCGCCCGGCGTGACCATGCGCAAGTCGGTCCACGAGCCCCTGCAGACCGGCATCAAGGCCATCGACGCGATGATCCCGATCGGCCGCGGTCAGCGCCAGCTCCTCATCGGCGACCGGCAGACGGGCAAGACGGCCATCGCCGTGGACGCCATCCTGAACCAGCGCGCCAACTGGGAGTCCGGCGACGTCAACAAGCAGGTGCGCTGCATCTACGTGGCCGTGGGCCAGAAGGCGTCCACCATCGCCGGCGTGCGCCAGACCCTCGAGGACAACGGGGCCCTGGAGTACACGACCATCGTGGCGGCCCCCGCCTCCGAGGCCGCGGGCATCAAGTACCTCGCCCCCTACGCCGGCTCGGCCATCGGCCAGCACTGGATGTACGGCGGCAAGCACGTCCTCATCGTCTTCGACGACCTGTCCAAGCAGGCCGAGGCCTACCGTGCGGTCTCGCTGCTGCTGCGCCGCCCGCCGGGACGCGAGGCCTACCCGGGCGACGTGTTCTACCTGCACTCCCGCCTCCTCGAGCGCTGCGCCAAGCTCTCCGACGAGCTGGGCGCCGGGTCGATGACCGGGCTGCCGATGATCGAGACGAAGGCCAACGACGTCTCGGCGTTCATCCCCACCAACGTCATCTCCATCACCGACGGCCAGATCTTCCTGCAGTCGGACCTGTTCAACGCCAACCAGCGCCCGGCCGTGGACGTGGGCATCTCGGTGTCCCGCGTCGGCGGCGCCGCGCAGGTCAAGGCCATGAAGAAGGTCTCCGGCACGCTGAAGCTCGAGCTGGCGTCCTACCGCTCGATGCAGGCCTTCGCGATGTTCGCCTCCGACCTGGACCCCGCGTCCCGGCAGCAGCTGACCCGCGGCGCCCGGCTGATGGAGCTGCTGAAGCAGAAGCAGTACACCCCGTACCCGGTCGAGGACCAGGTCGTGTCCATCTGGGCCGGCACCAACGGCCACCTCGACGAGGTGGAGGTCGCCGACGTGCTCGACTTCGAGCAGGCCCTGCTGGAGCACGTGCGCCGCACCACCAACGTGATGGACTCCATCGTCGGCTCCGGCAAGCTCGAGGACGACGCCGTCGCCGCGCTGGAGACGGCCGTCGCCGAGGTCAAGCGGGACTTCCGGGGCACCAAGCACGGGATCGAGCCGGGCCACGAGGAGCACGAGCCCCTCGACGCGTCCGCGGTCGACCAGGAACGGATCGTCAGGAAGTAACCGGTCGGTCCGGTGCGCCGCCGCGGCGGCGCACCGGGCACGGTGACGAAAGGAAGTCACATGGGAGCGCAGATTCGGGTCTACCGGAACAAGATCGCGTCGACCAAGTCCATGAAGAAGATCTTCAAGGCCATGGAGATGATCGCGACCTCGCGCATCAACAAGTCCCGACAGGGTCTGCAGGCGGCGCGTCCCTACGCGAACGCGCTGACCCGGGCGGTCTCACAGGTCGCCACCCAGCACAACGTCTCCCATGCCCTGACCACGAGGGCCGACGAGGTGCGCCGGTCGGCCGTGGTGATCATGACCTCGGACCGCGGTCTGGCCGGGTCCTACTCGTCCAACGTGCTCAAGGAGGCCGAGGGCCTGCTGGAGCTGCTGCACGGGGAGGGCAAGGAGACCAAGGTCTACCTGATCGGCCGCAAGGCCCAGGCGTACTTCGACTTCCGCAGCCGTCCGTACGAGCGGAACTGGACCGGGGACACGGACAACGCCCGGCCGGACCGTGCGCGGGAGCTGCGCAAGGTGCTGATCGAAGACCTGGAGACCGCGTACGAGGACGGCGGCGTCGACGAGATCCACCTCGTCTACACGTCGTTCCAGTCGATGGTCGTCCAGGAGCCCCGGGTGCTCCGGCTGCTGCCGCTCGAGGTCGTGGACGCCAACGCGCTGACCGACGAGGTCGCCCGGGAGTTCGAGGAGCTGGAGGAGCCCGACAGCACCTTCGAGTTCGAGCCGAACCCCGAGGAGTTCCTCGACGCCGTCCTGCCGCGCTACATCGACGCGCGACTCTTCGCGAGCCTGGCGCACGCAGCCACCAGCGAGCTCGCGGCCCGGCAGCGGGCGATGAAGGCGGCCGGCGACAACGCCGACGACCTCATCAAGAAGTACACGCGCCTGATGAACAACGCCCGCCAGGCCGAGATCACCACCGAGCTCACCGAGATCGTGAGCGGCGCCGAGGCCCTGTGACGGGCCGTCCCGGCGATCCAGCAAGTGTCCACCACGAACAAGTGAAGTGAGAGATATGACTGCCACCATCAGCGAACAGGCCGGGCAGCCGGTCTCGGGCGGTGCCACGGGACGCATCGCCCGGGTCATCGGGCCGGTCGTCGACGTCGAGTTCCCCGAGCACGCCGTGCCCGGCATCTACAACGCCCTGACCGCCCAGTACGAGCTCAACGGCGAGAAGCGGACGATCACGTTCGAGACCGCCCAGCACCTGGGCGACAACATGGTACGCGCGATCGCCCTGCAGCAGACCGACGGCCTGGTGCGCGGCACCGAGGTCAAGGACTCCGGCGAGCCGATCTCCGTGCCCGTGGGCGACGTGGTCAAGGGCCACATCTTCAACGTCCTCGGTGAGGCCCTCGACGTCGAGACCTCTTCCCTGGAGATCACCGAGCGCTGGCCGATCCACCGCAAGGCGCCGTCCTTCGCGGAGCTCGAGGGCTCCACGGAGATGATGGAGACCGGCATCAAGTCGATCGACCTGCTGACCCCCTACATCAAGGGCGGCAAGATCGGCCTGTTCGGCGGCGCCGGCGTGGGCAAGACCGTGCTCATCCAGGAGATGATCACGCGTGTGGCCCGCAACTTCGGCGGCACCTCGGTCTTCGCCGGCGTGGGCGAGCGCACCCGTGAGGGCAACGACCTCTGGGTCGAGATGGAGGAGGCGGGCGTGCTCAAGGACACCGCCCTCGTGTTCGGCCAGATGGACGAGCCGCCGGGAACGCGTCTGCGCGTGGCCCTGACCGGGCTCACGATGGCGGAGTACTTCCGCGACGTGCAGAACCAGGACGTGCTGCTCTTCGTCGACAACATCTTCCGCTTCACCCAGGCCGGCTCGGAGGTGTCGACCCTGCTGGGCCGCATCCCCTCCGCCGTGGGCTACCAGCCGACGCTGGCGGACGAGATGGGCGTGCTCCAGGAGCGCATCACCTCGACCCGCGGCCACTCGATCACCTCGATGCAGGCGATCTACGTGCCCGCCGACGACTACACCGACCCGGCCCCGGCCACGACGTTCGCCCACCTGGACGCGACCACCGAGCTCTCCCGTGACATCGCCTCCCGCGGTCTGTACCCGGCGATCGACCCGCTGACCTCGACCTCGCGCATCCTCGACCCGCAGATCGTGGGCCAGGAGCACTACGACGTCGCGATCCGCGTCCGGTCGATCCTGCAGGAGAACAAGGAGCTGCAGGACATCATCGCGATCCTCGGCGTCGAGGAGCTCTCCGAGGAGCAGAAGGTCGTCGTCTCGCGCGCGCGCCGCATCGAGCAGTTCCTCTCCCAGAACACCTACACCGCCAAGCAGTTCACCGGTGTCGAGGGCTCCACGGTCCCGCTCGCCGAGACCATCGAGGCGTTCGGGAAGATCTGCGAGGGCGAGTTCGACCACGTGCCGGAGCAGGCGTTCTACAACGTCGGCGGTCTCGACGACGTCATGCAGCAGTGGGAGCAGATCAAGAAGCGGACCGGTGGCAAGTAGTCATGGCTGAGATGATCGTCGAAATCGTCTCCCTCGAGCAGGCCGTGTGGACCGGCACCGCCCGGATGGTGCGGGTCCGCACGTCCGAGGGCGACATCGGTATCCTGCCCGGCCACGAGGCCGTGGCCGGCATCCTCAAGCCCGGCGACTTCGCGGTGGACCCCGTGGACGGCTCCCGGCTCGAGGGCACGATCGACGCAGGCTTCGTGTTCGTCGACAACGACCGGGTGACGATCGTGGCGGACAACGTGGAGCTGCCCGGCGCCGCCGCCGCCTGATCCCGCCCGTCCGCGCGGGGCCCCGCCCCGCGCGCCCAGCACATCGCGGCCTCCGCACCACCGGTGCGGAGGCCGCGGCCGTACCCGGGGCCCCGCAGGGACCCCGGCGAGACCGCCCAGGAGAGTGGATGGAAGAGAAGATCGTCGTGCACGGACCCACCGCGGTCAACGGCACCCTGCGCGTCTCCGGCGCGAAGAACAGCGTGCTGAAGCTGATGGCGGCGACCCTGCTGGCCGAGGGCGAGTCGACCATCACGAACGTCCCCGAGATCCACGACGTCACGATCATGGCGGAGCTGCTGCGCCGGCTCGGCTGCGGGGTGGTCTACGAGCGCGCCGAGAAGACCGTCCGCATCGACGTCCCGGCGGTCCTGCACCACCAGGCGGACTACGACCTGGTGCGGGCGATGCGCGCGTCGATCTCCGTGCTCGGTCCGCTGGTCGCCCGGTGCCACGTGGCCGAGGTCGCCCTGCCCGGCGGGGACGCCATCGGCTCCCGCGGCCTGGACATGCACCGGGCGGGTCTCGAGGCGATGGGCGCGGTGCTGCAGATCGAGCGCGGCTATCTCGTGGCGTCCGTGCCGCGCAGCCTGCGCGGGACGCACTTCCGCCTGGACTACCCCTCCGTGGGCGCCACGGAGAACCTCATGATGGCGGGGACGCTGGCCGAGGGCACCACCGTCATCGACAACGCGGCCCGCGAGCCGGAGATCGTGGACATCGGGCGGATGCTGCAGGCGATGGGCGCCCGGATCGAGGGGCTCGGCACGAGCACCGTGACGGTCGCCGGGGTGGCGTCCCTGCGCCCGGTGGAGCACCGGACGGTGCCCGACCGGATCGTCGCGGGCACCTGGGCGTTCGCCGCGGCCGTGACCGGGGGGACGGTGGAGATCGAGGGCGCGGAGCCCGGCCACCTGACCGTGGTGCTGGACAAGCTGCGCTCCGCGGGCTGCCGCGTGGACACGGACGGGGGCCGCTTCGTGGTCGCCGGACCGCGGCGGCCGCGGGCGATCAACGTGTCCACGCTGCCGTACCCGGGCTTCCCCACCGATCTGCAGCCGTTCGTGGTGGCCCTCAACGCGGTGGCCGAGGGCTCCGGCATGGTCACGGAGAACGTCTTCGAGGCCCGCTGGGGCTTCACGGCCGAGCTCGAGCGGCTGGGCGCGAGCGTGCGCCTCGACGGCCACCACGCCCTGGTGGCGGGGATGCCGGTGCTCTCCGGGGCGCCGGTGGAGGCCATGGACATCCGGGCGGGCGCGGCCCTCGTGATCGCGGGCATGGCCGCCGTCGGCACCACGGACGTGAGCGGCGTCCAGCACGTCGACCGCGGCTACGAGCACTTCGTGGAGCAGCTCGGGGCCGCGGGGGCCGCCGTCGAACGGCACCTGGTCGGCACCGCGTACTGAGCACGCCGGCACGACGGAGCCCCGCACCCGGGACGGGTGCGGGGCTCCGTGCTCAGCCGGTGCGCGGGAAGCGGATCAGATGAGCGTGACGCCGGTGGCCTGCGGGCCCTTCTGGCCCTGGCCGATCTCGAACTCGACGCGCTGGTTCTCCTCGAGGGTGCGGAAGCCGCCCGACTGGATCTCCGAGTAGTGGACGAAGACGTCCGAGTCGGAGTCGTCGGGGGTGATGAAGCCGAAGCCCTTTTCGGCGTTGAACCACTTGACGGTGCCCTGGGCCATGAAGATCTCTCCTTGCGAGATGGTGCGAAACGTGTGCACAGGTCGTGCACTGAAGGGCGGTACCACGAGATGAGCCGAGGGCCGCGGTCTCCGTTCCCGAAGGAGGAGGACCAGGGCCAGGGTCGAACGTCACGCTCGCTTACCCGTTCTGCGAGCATGCAAAACATGGAACGAAGAACACGTTCAGCTTCACACACTCCCCGGGGGCGGTCAACGTTGTTCGCCTGCTGATCATCGCGTGTTGCGGGCTGTTCGCCGAGCGCGTGACCCCGGCGGCGCCCGGCGCGGACCCGGGCCCGCGCCGGTGGGCCCGGGGGAGCGGGCTCAGAAGAGGCGCGAGCCGCTGTCGTCGAGCCCGCGCATCTCGTCGTAGTCGAGGGTCAGGCACGCGATGCCCCGGTCCTCGGCGAGCACCCGGGCCTGGGGCCGGATGAGCTGGGCGGCGTACACCCCGCGCACGGGCGCCAGGAGGGGGTCCCGGTTGAGCAGCTCGAGGTACCGGGTGAGCTGCTCGACGCCGTCGATGTCGCCGCGGCGCTTGAGCTCGACCGCCACGGTGGCGCCGGCGGCGTCGCGGGCCAGGATGTCCACGGGCCCGATCGCGGTGGGGTACTCGCGCCGGACCAGGGTGTGCCCCGAGCCCAGGCGGTGGATCTGCTCGGCGAGCAGGCGCTGCAGGTCCGCCTCGACGCCGTCCTTCACCAGCCCGGGGTCGGTGCCCAGCTCGTGGGAGACGTCCTCGTGGATCTCGAACACCTGGATGACGAGGCGGTCGTCGCTCTTGGCGGCCTGGACGGTCCACGTCTGCAGCACGCCCTCGGCCGCGAGCTCGGCCTCCGGCTCGCCGACGTGCAGGCGGGCGGGCGGGCTCATCCAGTTCAGGGGCTTGTAGCTGCCGCCGTCCGAGTGGACGAGCACGGAACCGTCCGCCTTCACGAGGAGAAGACGCCGGGCGGCGGGCAGGTGGGCGCGCAGACGCCCTTCGTAGTCGACGGAGCAATCGGCAATGACAAGACGCACGCGGACCAGCCTAGCGCTCCGCGGGACCCGGCCCGGACCCGGAGGCCCCCGCTGTGAGACGATGGCGCGGTGCCACGCTCCAACCACTCCTCCCGACGCCGCCACGGCGGCCCCGGCAGCGGCCCGCGCGCGAGCAAGTGGCAGCGCGGCGCCGCCCAGGAGCCGTGGTCGGTCGAACGCGTTCTGGAGCCGGCGCCCACGGTGGAGCGCTCGGCGGACGGGGACTGGCTGGTCCGCCACGTCCGGCCCGCCAACGCGGTCAAGACCTACACCTGCCCCGGCTGCGGCCGGTCGATCCCGCCGGGGATCGCGCACCTGGTCGTCTGGCAGCAGGACTCCCTGCTGGGGGCGCGCAGCGCCTTCGAGGACCGCCGCCACTGGCACGAGCGCTGCTGGCGCACCCGCCGCTGAGCCCGGCCCCGCCCGGCGCGGCCGCCGTCACGGCGTCACGCCGGGAGCGGACACGCGGGCGCACCGGTGGCCGAGCCGCCCCCGGCGGCCGATAATCGTGGAAGACCCGCGGCGCCCGCCGGGCGCCGTCCCGCCGCCGGCCGCGGCCCCGGCCCGGCGGACCGGACCACCGATCCCGCCCCGACACCGACGGCCCAGCGGACCGCCGTGCCCGTCGACGAGCCCTCAGGAGACGCCCCGTGAACGAGTTCCAGCACCAGCAGCCCCGCCGCACCGCCGAGACCGCTCCGCCGCCGCAGGAGGCCCCGCTCCCGTCGTCGGTGCGGGGCGCGGTGGACCTGGGCGCCGTGCCCGCCGCCGGGCCGGGCGGGCAGCCCGCGGGGGAGGGCCGGCCGGTCGGGTACCGCCGGGAGGTGACGGCGGCGGACTTCCAGGAGGTCGCCGAGCTCTCCACCCGGGTCCCCGTGGTCTTCGCCCTCTGGGCCCGCTTCAGCGAGCAGTCCGTGGCGTTCACCGACACCCTGGAGCAGGTCGTGGACCGCTACCGGGGACGGCTCCTGCTGGCCTCCGTGGACGCCGAGGCGGTCCCCGAGATCGCGCAGATGTTCCAGGCGCAGTCCGTGCCCACCGTGGTGGCGCTGCTCGGCGGGCGGCCCGTCCCGCTGTTCAACTCCACGGTCCCGGCCGAGCAGGTGACCCAGCTGCTGGACGAGCTGCTCGCGCTCGCCGAGCAGAACGGGATCACGGGCACCGTGGAGCCCGTCCGCCCCGACGACGAGCCGGAGCCCCTGCCCCCGCTGCACCAGGAGGCCGTGGACGCCCTCGAGGCCGGTGACGTCGACGCCGCCGAGGCCGCCTACCGGAAGGCGATCGCCGAGAACCCCGGGGACCGGGAGGCGAAGCTCGCCCTCGCCCAGGTGCACCTGCTCCAGCGGGTGCTGCCGCTGGACGCCGCGACGGTCCGCGCCGAGGCCGCCGCCGCCCCGGAGGACGTGGCGGCGCAGCTGGCCGTCGCCGACCTCGACGTCTCGGGCGGCCACGTGGAGGACGCCTTTCGCCGGCTGCTGGACCTGGTGCGGCGCACCGCCGGGGAGGAGCGGGACGCCGTCCGGCTGCGCCTGCTCGAGCTCTTCGACGTGGTGGGCGCCGAGGACCCGCGCACGGTGACCGCCCGGGGCGCCCTGATGCGCGCCCTGTTCTGAGCCCCCGCCCCTGACGCCCCCCCTGACCGCCCCGCCCGCACGGCCACCGTCCGCCGGCGCGCGGGGCGCGTCCTCCGCCGCACGGTGGAGCGCATCCCGCGCGCCGGCGGGGCGGGCTCCGCCGCGCGCCGGAGGCGCGCCCGGTCCCGCCTGCCTACGCTGGGGGCATGAGCCACCAGCACCTCCCGCAGGCCGCCCCGGAACGGACCGGCGCCCCCGCGCCGGACACCCCGGCGCCCCCGTCCGGCGGGCCGCCGGCGCTGAGCGTGCGCGGGCTCGTCCGGGTCTTCGGCCGCCCCGGCACCCCCGAGGCCAAGGTCGCCGTGGACCGCGTGGACCTCGACGTCCCCCGCGGCTCCTTCTTCGGCCTCGTGGGACGCAACGGCGCCGGCAAGACCACGATGCTGTCCATGGCGACCGGACTCCTCCGCCCCACGGCGGGCAGCGCCCGCGTGGCCGGTGTCGACGTCTGGGCCGAGCCCCGGCGGGCCAAGCAGCTCATGGGCGTGCTGCCGGACGGACTGCACCTGTTCGACCGGCTCACCGGACGCCAGCTCGTCACCTACGCCGGCCTGCTGCGCGGCATGGACCGGGACGTCGTGGCCGAGCGCACCGACGACCTGCTGCGGGCCATGGACCTCACGGCCGACGCCGGGACCCAGGTCCAGGACTACTCCGCCGGCATGACCAAGAAGATCGCGCTGGCCGGCGCCCTCATCCACGCCCCGAGCCTGCTCGTCCTCGACGAGCCGTTCGAGTCGGTCGACCCCGTCTCGGCGGCGAACATCCGCGAGATCCTGCACGGCTTCGTGTCCGCCGGCGGGACCGTGGTCGTCTCCAGCCACGTCATGGACCTCGTGCAGCGGATGTGCGACCACGTCGCCGTGATGGACCGCGGCCGGGTGCTGGCCGCCGGGACGGTCGACGCGGTCCGGGCCGGGGCCACGCTCGAGGACCGGTTCGTCGAACTGGTCGGCGGGCGCCGGGAGACGGGGGAGGGCCTGCCGTGGCTGCGCCCGGAGTGAGCCCGGAGCTCGCCCCGGCCCCGGAGGGCCTCGCCCCCGCCCGGGCGGGCACCGCCGCCCTGGCCGGGCGCCTCGTGGGCCTCAAGGCGAGGATCCTCGTCAACACCCTCACCCGCAGCACCTGGGTGCTCGTGGGGACCGTGCTGGGCGCCGCCTATTTCGTGTTCCTGCTGGGCCTGGCCGTCGTCGCGCTGTTCCTGCTGGGCCGTCAGGACCTGTCCCTGGTGCGCACCGTGCTCGTGCTGGCCGGGTCGGCGGCCGTGCTGGCCTGGTGGCTGCTGCCCATCCTCGCGGCGCGGGCCGACGCCACGCTGGACCCGGCCCGCCTCGCCCTCCTGCCCCTGTCCGTGGGCCAGGTGCAGTGGGGCCAGGCCCTCGGCGCGGTCGTCGGCGTGCCGGGTGCGCTCACCGTCGTGGCGCTCCTCGCCACGGTGAGCTCCTGGCGCTCGTCCGCGGCCGCGCTGCTCGCGGCCCTCCTGTGCGTGCCGCTCGCGCTGGCCCTCGTGGTCACCGGATCCCGCTGCGTCACCGCCCTCGCCGTCGGTCTCGGCCGCCGCCGACGCCTCACGGAGCTGGTCTCGCTGGCCGCGCTCGTGGCCCTGGTGCTGCTCGGCCCGATCCTCACCGGCCTGCTGAGCGGGCTGGAGCGGCTGTGGGACCGGCTGCCGCAGTACGCCGGCGTGCTCGCGTGGACACCGGTCGGAGCCGTCTGGGCGGTCCCGGCCGACGTCGCCGCCGGCCGGTGGGGCTCCGCCGCCGCCCGGCTGGCCGTCACGGTCCTGACCGTCGTCGTCCTCGTTCTCGTCTGGCGGGTCGCGCAGGAGCGGGCCCTCACCAGCACGGCCGGCGGGCGGACCGCGGCCCCGCGCGAGGGGGCCGCCGGCGCGGGGCTCCTCGACCTCGCGCCCCGGCGCCCGTGGGCGGCCGTCGCGGCCCGGTGCCTGGTCTACTGGGTCAGGGACCCCCGTTACTCGGCCGGTCTGCTCGTCATCCCGGCCCTCGCCGTGCTCATGTGGTTCTCCCGGGACCCGGAGGGAGGCGGCGTCCTCCTCTACGCCCTGGGCCCGATGATCGCGGCGCTGCTCGCGTACCAGATCTCGGGCGACGTGTCCTACGACAACACCGCCCTGCACCTGCACGTCCTCACCGGTGTGCGGGGCGTCCACGACCGCGCGGGCCGGGTGCTCGCGCTGCTCGTGATCGCCGTGCCGCTCACGGCGGCCGGGCTGCTGCTGCCGTTCGCGGTCGAGGGCCGGTGGCAGCTGCTGCCCGGGGTCGCGGGCACCGCGCTGCTGGCGCTGCTGGGCGGGGCGGGCCTGTCCTCGGTGATGTCCGCCCGGTACACCTACCCCGTGGCCCCGCCGGGCGCGTCCCCGCTGAAGACGCCGCAGGGCTTCACCGTCCTGAACGTCCTCGTCCAGTTCGTGGCGCTGGGGCTGATCCTCGTCCTCGTGCTGCCGGCCGCCGTCCCCCTCCTCGTGCAGGTCTTCACCGGCGACCCCGTGTGGGGCTGGGCGGGGCTGGCCGCCGGGGCGGTGCTCGGCCCGCTGCTGTGCTGGGGCGGGATCGTCCTCGGCGGGCGCTGGTACGACCGGCGGGCCCCCGAGCTGCTCCAGGAGGTCGCCCAGTTCCGCTGAGCGGGACGGGCGCTCCCGGCGCACGGGGGTCGGCGGGGACGGGGTAAACTGGCGCCCATGCATGTCTCAGCGGCGACCACCGGCACCCCGACGAACGGCCCGGACGACACCCCGTACGGTGCCGATCCGGCGCAGCCGGCCGGGGGCACCTCGACGATCGAGCGCGAGGAGACCAGGGAGCTCCAGGAGCCGGGCGACCACGAACGCTTCGCGCACTACGTGCGCAAGGAGAAGATCATGGAGTCCGCCCTCTCCGGCGAGCCCGTGATCGCCCTGTGCGGCAAGGTCTGGGTCCCCGGCCGCGACCCGCAGCGGTTCCCGGTGTGCCCGACCTGCAAGGAGATCTACGACGGACTCCGCCCCCCGAACGACCAGGGCGACGACCAGGGCTGAGCACCCCCGGCCGAGCAAGCGCCCGCCGCCGGCGGGCGCTTTTGCGTGGCCCGCCGCCGCGCCCCCGTCATCCACCGCGGCCACGAGGCCGCGGCACCACGAGCGAAAGGACGTCGCCAGAGTGTCCCAGGACGACCAGCTCTCCCTGTTCGGCGCAGCCGCCGCCGACCTCCCCCCGGCCTATCCGGACCGCGCCGCGTGGGGCACGGCCCCCAAGCTGCGCGCCTGGCAGGCGGAGGCGCTGCAGCGCTACTTCGAGGCACAGCCCCGGGACTACATGGCCGTCGCGACCCCCGGGGCCGGCAAGACGACCTTCGCGCTGCGCGTGGCCAAGGAGCTCTTCGACCGCGGGACCGTCAACCGGATCACGGTGGTGACACCCACGGACCACCTCAAGCGGCAGTGGGCGGACGCCGCCGCCCGCGTGGGCCTGGCGATCGACCCGAACTTCAAGAACGCGGACGGCTCCCACGGCCGGGACTACCTGGGCGCCGCCGTGACCTACTCGCAGGTGGCCATGAAGCCGCTCCTGCACCGGGCCCGCACCGAGGCGGGCCGGACCCTGGTGATCATGGACGAGATCCACCACGCCGGGGACTCCCTCACGTGGGGCGACGGGCTCCAGGAGGCCTTCGACCCCGCCGCCCGCCGGCTCGCCCTGACCGGCACCCCCTTCCGCTCGGACACCGCGCCGATCCCGTTCGTGCGCTACCTGGAGGACGGGGACGGCATCCGCCGCTCGAGCGCCGACTACACCTACGGCTACGGCGACGCGCTCAAGGACCACGTGGTCCGGCCCGTGATCTTCCTCGCCTACTCGGGGCAGATGCGCTGGCGCACCAGCGCGGGGGAGGAGATGGCCGCGGAGCTCGGCGAGGGCTTCACGAAGGACATCACCGCCCACGCGTGGCGCACGGCGCTCGACCCGAACGGGCAGTGGATCCCGTCGGTGCTCCAGGCCGCGGACCAGCGGCTCACGGAGGTGCGGCGCACCGTGCCGGACGCCGGAGCGATGGTCATCGCGACCGACCACCAGGACGCGAAGGCCTACGCCGCGCAGCTGCGCCGGATCACCGGGGAGAACCCCACCGTGGTCCTCTCCGACGACAAGGGCGCCTCGGACCGGATCGACGAGTTCTCCGCCGGGGACAGCCGCTGGATGGTGGCCGTGCGGATGGTCTCCGAGGGCGTCGACGTCCCCCGGCTCGCCGTGGGCGTCTACGCGACGTCCACGTCCACGCCGCTGTTCTTCGCCCAGGCGGTCGGCCGCTTCGTGCGCGCCCGCAAGCGCGGGGAGACGGCCTCCGTGTTCCTGCCGTCCGTGCCGGCGCTGATGCAGCTCGCCAACGAGATGGAGGCCGAGCGGGACCACGCCCTCGACAAGCCCGCCGCGGAGGAGACCGGCCTGCCGGCCGACCCCCTCGAGGAGGGCTGGGACGACGACCTGCTCGAGGAGGCCAACCGGGAGGAGAAGGCGTCCGCGGCCCTCGCCCAGGGCCGGTTCGAGGCCATCGGCTCGGACGCGTCCTTCCACGGGGTCCTCTTCGACGGCGGCGCCTTCGGCGGCGGCGTGGCGGTGGGCTCGGAGGAGGAGGCGGACTTCCTCGGCATCCCGGGACTGCTCGAGGCCGACCAGGTCTCGGCGCTGCTGCGGGAGCGGCAGTCCCAGCACGCCCGGCGGCGCCCCGGCGCCGCCCGCGCCCCGGAGCAGCCGGCGGTGCCCGACCACCGGCGGCTCAAGGAGCTGCGCGCCACCCTGTCCAAGAACGTCTCGGCCTGGGCGTCCCGCACCGGCACCCCGCACGGCATGGTCCACAACGAGCTGCGCCGGGTGTGCGGAGGACCCGCGGTGGCGCAGGCCAACGAGGCGCAGCTCCAGGCGCGGGTGAAGAAGCTGCAGGACTGGTTCATCGGGCGCAAGTGAGCCGCGCCCGGGACGCGAACCGCCCGGGACGGGGCGGTCCGCTGCCGGGCACGGGTCAGGACCGGACGACCTCGACCCCCGCCTCGGCCATCTCCCGCAGGGCGCGCTCCGTGGACTCCGCGGCGACGCCCGCGGTGAGCTCCACCAGCACCCGGGTGTCGTAGCCGGCCTCGACGGCGTCCAGGGCGGTCGCCCGCACGCAGTGGTCGGTCGCCAGGCCCACGATGTCCACGGCCTCGATCTCGTGCTCCCGCAGCCAGTCGTCGAGGCTCACGTCCGGCTCGTCGTCGACGTCCTCGTCGTCGCCCATCGGCACGTCCGCGTCCGGGGCGAGCAGCCCCTCGAAACCGGAGTAGGCGGCGTCGTGCTCGCCCTTGCGGAACCACGCCTGGATCCAGTCCGTGTCCAGGTCCGGGTGGGAGCGGGCCCCGCGGGACTCGGCGACGCAGTGCACCGGCCAGGACCGCACGTAGTCCGGCTCGTCGGAGAAGTGCGCCCCGGGGTCGACGTGCCAGTCCTGGGTGGCCGCGACGGCCGCGTAGTCCCCGTGGTGGTCCTCCAGGTGCTCGGACACGGCGGCGGCCACCGCCGCGCCTCCGGCGACGGGCAGCGAGCCGCCCTCGCAGAAGTCGTTCTGCACGTCGACGACGATCAGTGCGGTCCTCATGGTGTTCCTCCCTCTGTTCGGTGCTTCACGCTCGTGCCTCTCGCCCGGTGCTTCTCGCCCGGTGGTGCTCCTCCGGCGGGTGCCGCTGAGCGGATCCCGCCCGGCGCGCGCCGCCCGGACGGCCGCTCAGGCCGGGGCCTCGGGCCCCAGGACGGTCGGGATCACGGGGTCGCCCTCGCTGAGCCGCCGGGCCGAGCGGGGCAGCTCCGCCACGGACGCCGCGTGCCGCTCCCGGGCCCGGCGGACCCCCTCCGGGCCCGTCCAGCCGTCCAGCAGCTCGCCGCGGCGGACGAAGTCCTCCAGCAGCGGCCGGTCGTCGCCGTCGTCGTCGGGCAGCCGGCCGATGCCGACCATCTCGTGGGTCGCCGTGCCCCGCTCGTCCCGGCGCCGCAGGGCGTGCTTGCGCCCGCCCACGGACACCTTGCCCTTCGCGGCCTTCGCCACGGGCCGCAGCTCGCCGGAGGAGTCCTCTCGGGCCACCAGCTTGTAGACCATCGACGACGTCGGCGCGCCGGAGCCGGTGACCACTCGGGTGCCCACGCCGAACGCGTCGACGGGCGCGGCGTTCAGGGCCGCGATCGCGTACTCGTCCAGGTCCGAGGTGACGGTGATGCGGGTGTCCGGGTTGCCGAGCTCGTCGAGGAGCCCGCGCACCCAGGCGGCCTGGGTCACGAGGTCGCCCGAGTCCAGGCGCACGCCGCCCAGACCGGGACCCGCGAGCTCCACGGCCTTGCGCACCGCGGTCTCGACGTCGTAGGTGTCGACCAGCAGGGTCGTGTCCCGGCCCATGGACTGGAGCTGGGCGCGGAAGGCGTCCTCCTCCGTGTCGTGCAGGAGCGTGAAGGAGTGGGCGGCCGTCCCGACCGTCCGGATCCCGTAGCGGTGCCCGGCCTCGAGGTTCGACGTCGAGTCGAAGCCGCCGATGACCGCCGCCCGCGCGGCCGCGACGGCGGCCTCCTCGTGGGCGCGCCGGGAGCCCATCTCGATGCACGGGCGCCCCGCCGCGGCACCCACCATGCGGGAGGCGGCCGAGGCCACGGCGCTGTCGTAGTTGAGCACCGACAGGAAGTACGTCTCGAGCACGCACGCCTCGGCGAAGGTGGCCTCGACCACGAGCAGCGGCGACGAGGGGAAGTACGCCTCGCCCTCGGCGTAGCCGGAGATCGAGCCGGTGAAGCGGAAGTCCGCGAGGTAGTCCAGGGTGGCGCGGTTGACCACGCCGGTGTCCGCCAGGAAGCGCAGCTGCTCGTCGCCGAAGCGGAAGCTCCCGAGCCCCTCGAGGAGGCGCCCCGTGCCCGCCACCACGCCGTAGCGCCGCCCAGCGGGCAGCCGCCGGGCGAAGACCTCGAACACGCTGCGCCGCTGCGCGGTGCCGGCGTGCAGGGCGGCCTGCAGCATGGTCAGCTCGTAGTGGTCGGTCATCAGGGACGTGGGCGGCGGGGCCCACCGGTGGCTGCGCTGGTTCACGGGCACCACTCTAGCGACGCCGCCGGTGCGCCACGCCTCCGGCACTCGCTACGATGGACGGACCATGCACTGCGCTACTCCCGCCGCCGCCCGCCCCGCGGCCACCGCCACCCCGGAGACCGGCACCCGGCCCACCGGCGCGACGTCCGTGGCCACGGAGACCGAGACCCCGTGGAACGTGGTCGTGTGGGACGACCCCGTCAACCTCATGAGCTACGTCACCTACGTGTTCCGCTCCTACTTCGGCTACCCGGAGGAGAAGGCCCGCTCCCTGATGCTGGAGGTCCACCACCACGGGCGCTCCGTGGTGGCCAGCGGCTCCCTCGAGGAGGCCGAGACCCACACCGCGGCGATGCACGGCTTCGGGCTGTGGGCCACCTTCGAGCAGGCGGGGGGCCACTGATGGCGCAGGGCTTCCGGTCCACCCGCCGGGGCATCACCGCCCGCTTCGAGGAGCCCGAGAAGGAGCTGCTCCAGAAGCTGTTCGCGGACGTCGCCCAGGCGCTCGCCCCCGAGCAGCCGGCCTCGGAGGACTCGCTCGAGCGGATGCTCGGCGTGTCCGGGGACGCCACCGTCCCCGACGACTCCGCGCTGCGGCGGCTGCTGCCCGACGGGAGCCTGGACCCCGAGCGCGCCGCCGAGTTCCGCCGGTACACGGAGCGGGGGCTGCGGGAGACCAAGCGCGGCGTGCTGCAGCAGGCGGCCCTCGCGCTGGAGGCCCAGCCCGTGCGGCTGGACCCCGCCCAGGCGCAGGCCTTCGGGCAGGCCCTCAACGACGTGCGGCTGGTGCTGGCGGACCGGCTCGGGATCCGCAACGAGGCCGACGCCGAGCGCGTGGGTCGCTACGACGACTGGTCCGCGATCGAGGACGTCGAGACGTACATGTCGCTCCTGTACAACTTCGTCTCGTGGTTGCAGGAGACCCTCATGGAGGCCCTCCTCCACGACCTGCCCCGGGACTGACCGGGCACGACACCGCGGCGGGCCCCCACCCCGGCCGGGGGTGACGCGGCTCACGGCGGCACGGCCGCGGCGCGGTTTGGGACGGCGGCACGCCCGGGACTACGCTCTTGACGATATGCAGGATGACGACGTCTTCGGGGCCGGCGGCCGGGCCGCCCGGCGCCCCAACCCCGGTTCACCCATCGGCGTGTTCGACTCCGGGGTGGGCGGTCTCACCGTGGCCCGCGCCATCATCGACCAGCTGCCCCACGAGGAGATCGTGTACGTGGGGGACACCGCCCACGGGCCCTACGGGCCGCTGCCGATCGCCGAGGTCCGGGCGCACGCCCTGCGGATCATGGACGAGCTCGTCGACTCGGGCGTCAAGCTGCTCGTGATCGCCTGCAACACGGCGTCCGCGGCGGTGCTGCGCGACGCCCGGGAGCGCTACACCCGGGTCTATGGGATCCCGGTGGTCGAGGTCATCCAGCCGGCGGTGCGCCGGGCGGTCGCCTCGACCCGCAACGGCCGGATCGGCGTCATCGGCACGGAGGCGACGGTCGGTTCCCGCGCCTACGACGACACGTTCGCCGCCGCCCCCCACCTGCGGATCGACTCGGTGGCCTGCCCGGCGTTCGTCGACTACGTGGAGGCGGGCGTCACCACGGGGCCCGGCCTGCTGGCCACGGCCCAGGCCTACCTGGACCCGCTGCGCGAGGCCGACGTGGACACGCTGGTGCTGGGCTGCACCCACTACCCCCTGCTCACCGGCGTGATCTCCTACGTCATGGGCGACGCCGTCACGCTGGTCTCCAGCGCGGAGGAGACCGCCAAGGACGTCTACCGGGCGCTCGTCAGCCACGGGCTCGAGCGCGAGCCGGGGGTGCCGGGCGGGCCCGCCCGGCACGAGTTCCTCGCCACCGGGGACGCCGCGTCCTTCGAGGTCCTCGCCCGGCGGTTCCTGGGGCCGGAGGTCGCCCGCGTCCGGCACACCAGCTCCGTGGCGGAGCAGTACCCCACGGGCTCGCTCGCGCGGATCACCCCGGAGATGATCGGGGGAGCGGGCCCGTCCGCGCCCTGAGCAGCTCCGCGGCCGGTGCGGCCGCCGTCCCACCGGCACCTCCTGGAAGGCTCTCGCCCATGAAACTCACCATCATCGGATGCACCGGCTCCTTCGCGGGGCCGAACTCCCCGGCCTCCTGCTACCTCGTCAGCGGTGAGGACGCCGAGGGACGGACCTGGCGCATCCTGCTGGACATGGGCAACGGCGCCCTCGGGGTGCTGCAGCGTCACATCGACCTGCACGACATCGACGCCGTGCTCGTCAGCCACCTGCACCCCGACCACTGCATCGACCTGGCCGGGCTGCACGTGGCCATCAAGTGGGACCCGCGCGGCTGGGGCCGACCCCCGATCCCGCTGTGGGCGCCCACCGGCCTCCACGAGTACCTCAGCAGCACCCACGGGCTCCCCACGGAGCCCGGGATGCACGGGGAGTTCGACTTCCACACCTGGGTCCCGGAGGAGCCCGTGCGGGTGGGGCCGTTCGCGATCACGCCCTTCCGGGTGGAGCACCCCACCCCCGAGCCCTACGCCCTGCGCATCGACTACGACGGCGTCATGGGCCCCAGCACCCTGGCCTACTCGGGGGACACCGACGCGTGCGAGGGGCTCGTGCGCGCCGCGCGGGACGCCGACGTCTTCCTGTGCGAGGCCGCCTACCACGAGGGCCGCGACGACGCGCTGCGCGGCATCCACCTGACCGGCCGGCGCGCGGCGGAGGCCGCCCGGGACGCCGGGGCCCGCCAGCTGCTGCTGACGCACCTGCCGGTGTGGAACTCCCCGACGCGGGCCGTGGAGGAGGCGCAGGAGGTCTTCGCGGGACCCATCGGGGTGGCCGAGCCCGCCTACACCTACCGGATCGTCCGGCGGGGGAGCGGCCGTCCCGCGGCCGCCGTCGGGCCGTGAGCCCCGCCGCCGGCGGCCGGGCCGGGCGGTCGGTGCCGCGGGGTAAGGTGGACCACATGGATTCCCCCGTCGACCAGACCGCACCGGCCCTCTCGACCTCGGGGGTGACCCGGTCGGACGGCCGTTCGCCCGGTGAGCTGCGACCCATCACGATCACCCGCGGCTGGTCCCAGCAGGCGGAGGGCTCCGCCCTCATCGAGTTCGGCAGCACCCGGGTGCTGTGCACCGCGTCCGTGACCGAGGGCGTCCCGCGCTGGCTCAAGGGGGAGGGCCGCGGCTGGGTGACCGCCGAGTACGCGATGCTCCCGCGGGCCACGTCCACCCGGTCCGCCCGCGAGTCCGTGAAGGGCAAGATCGGCGGGCGCACCCACGAGATCTCCCGGCTCATCGGCCGCTCCCTGCGCTCGGTCATCGACCTCTCCGCCCTCGGCGAGAACACCGTGGTCCTCGACTGCGACGTCCTCCAGGCCGACGGCGGCACCCGCACCGCGGCCATCACCGGCGCCTACGTGGCCCTCGCCGAGGCGATCGGGTGGGCCCGGGCCGAGGGGCTCGTCGCCCGTCGCGCGCAGCCGCTCACCGACACGGTGGCCGCCGTGTCCGTGGGCATCATCGACGGCGTGCCGATGCTGGACCTCCCGTACGTCGAGGACGTGCGGGCCGAGACCGACATGAACGTGGTGGTCACCGGGTCCGGCGACTTCGTGGAGGTGCAGGGCACCGCCGAGGGCGCCCCCTTCGACCGCGCCGAGCTGGACGCCCTGCTCGACCTCGCGCTGGCCGGCTGCGCCCAGCTCACCCAGATCCAGGTCGAGACCCTGCGCGAGGCCGGCGATGGGTGACCACCACGGCGCCCGGGTGGTGCTCGCCACGCACAACCGGGGCAAGCTCGCCGAGCTGCGGGACCTGCTCGCGCCCGCGCTGCCCGGAGCCGACGTCGAGCGGCTGGTCGTGGACGCCGCCGCGGCCGGGGCGCCCGACGTCGTCGAGGACGGCACCACCTTCGAGGCCAACGCCCTGCTCAAGGCCCGCGCCGCCACCGCCGCGACCGGGCTGATCGCCGTGGCCGACGACTCCGGCCTGGCCGTCGACGTGCTGGGCGGGGCCCCCGGGATCTTCTCCGCGCGCTGGTCCGGCCGGCACGGCGACGACGCCGCGAACCTGCGGCTGCTGCTCGCCCAGCTCTCCGACGTCCCCGACGCCCATCGCGGCGCGCAGTTCGTGTGCGCCGCCGCGCTCGTCACCCCGGACGGCCGCGAGCACGTGGAGACCGGGACGCTGCGCGGCGCCCTGCTGCGGGAGCCCGTGGGGGACGGCGGCTTCGGCTACGACCCCGTGCTGCGCCCCGACGGGTCCGACCGGACCTGCGCCGAGCTCACGCGCGCGGAGAAGAACGCCATCAGCCACCGCGGGCGCGCGATGCGGGCCCTGCTCCCGCACCTGCTGACCGCCCTCGACCCCGCCGCCGTCCCCGACTGACCCACGTCCGAACCGAGGAAGTTGACCATGCCCTGGTCGCAGCTCCACCACCTGCCGTTCGCCGGCGCCGTCGAGGCCGTGCTGCGCGAAGCCGGCATGAGCGCCGACCCCGGCCAGTGGGAGGTCCACGCCGGCGGGTCCGCCCACGTGGTGGTGAACGTGGGCCACGTGATCTCCGTGCGGATCGCCAAGAACGCCACGGTCTGCGAGCACGTCCAGCGCCGCACGGAGGTGCTGCGGAGGCTGCCCCGCTTCTCGTTCGCGACCCCGCGGCCGCTCACCGGCGTGGTGGTCTCCCACGGCTACACCGGGGTGGGCCTGACGTGGCTGCCCGGGCACCCGCACCCGCCCGGGCACGGCGACCCGGCCGTGCTGCACCGGGTGCTGACCGAGCTGGCCGAGGTCGACACCTCCGGCTTCGCGCGGTACCTCGACCGTCCCGGCCAGCACTGGGGCGGCCACCGGCGGCGGCACGTGCTGCTCGACGAGGTCATCCCGCGGCTGCTGCCCCGCAACCAGGAGGCCGCGCGGCGGGCCGTCGCCGAGCTCGCGGCGCTGCCGACCGTGGTGCCGACCCTGGTGCACGGGGACCTCATGGGGCACAACATGCTGTGGGACGGTGACGGGGACGAGCTCACGGGCATCATCGACTGGGACCACGCCTGTCTGTCCGACCCCGCGCACGACGCCGCGTCCCTCGGGCTGTGGTACGGCTGGGACACCCTGCGCGCCGCCGTCTCGGAGACCGTCTACGAGCGGGCCCGGCTGCACGCGCGCACGTTCCCGCTGCAGGCGGTCGCCTACGCGCTGCACCACGACCTCGACACCGCCCAGGTCAACCAGTCCATCGCCCGGGCCGACGACTGGATCGAGACCAACCTGCGCGGTGTCTCCGCCTGAGCGGGCGCAGTAGGCTGTTCCGGTGCCTCGTCCCGCTTCCCCCGACACGACCACCGACCGGCCCGCCGCGGATCCGTCGTCCCTCTCCTTCACCGCCATCGACTTCGAGACCGCGAACCGCTTCATCGGCTCGCCGTGCGCCGTGGGCCTCGTGCGGGTCCGCGGCGGCCGGGTGGTGGCGGAGCGCTCCGCCTACATGCGCCCGCCGCGCACCCGCGCGGACTTCGACCCCGGGAACACGCGCATCCACGGGATCACCGAGCACACGGTGGCGGGCCACCCCGGCTTCGCCGAGCTGTGGCCGCGGATCGAGGACTGGATCCTGGCCGAGGACCCCGACGAGCTCGTGGTGGCGCACAACGCGGCCTTCGACATGGGCGTGATCCGCGCCGCGTGCGCGGAGACGGACACGCGGCACGCCCCGCTGGCGTATGCGTGCAGCCTGGCGCTGGCCCGGCGCGGCTACGACCTGCCGTCCTACGCGCTGCCCCGGGCGGCCGAGGCCGCCGGGGTGCCGCTGCGCCGCCACCACGACGCCCTCGAGGACGCCCGGGCCTGCGCGGGGATCGTGGTGGACCTGGTCCACCGGGCCGGTGCGGGCACCGTCCGGGAGCTGCTCGCCGGCGCGGGACTGAACGTCAAGCGGCTGGCGGCGCCCCCACTTCCCTGAGCCAGCGCTCGGCCGTCTCCGACACCACGTCCCCGGCGTCCAGCCGGGTGCGCCACTCCGGCGGCAGCGCGGCCGTCCCGAGGGCCGCGCCCGTCACGGCGCCGGCGATCGCCCCCGCCGCGGCCGGGTGGCCGGTGCCGGCGGTGGCCAGCTCCACCGCGCGGCGGAACACGGCCTGCGGGTCCCCGGCGCCCGGGGCCTCGGCCTCCGCGCGCAGGGCCGCGCCGAGGCCGCCCGCGAGGGTCTCCGGGGCGGCCCCGCCCTCGCCGAGCAGCCGGTCGAGCGCCGCGGGGTCGGGGTCCTCCCGCATGGCGGCGCGCACGGCGTCCTCGAGCCGGGCGAGGGTCTCGGCCACCGGGCGCGTGAGGTTCCCGGCGGTCTCGCGGGCGGCGGCCACGGCGGCGGCGACCGGCCGCGGCAGGCCCTCCCGGCGGGCCCGCACGGCGGCGTGGACCACGAAGCCCTGGACGGCCGCCGCGGTCTGCGCCTCGGGGTGCCCGTGGGTCAGGGCGGCGCCGTTGATGGCCAGGGGCGCGAGCGTGCGCCAGCCGACGTGGGGGAGCAGACCGAACGGCGAGGAGCGCAGCACCGGTCCGGCGCCCTTGGCCTCCGGCTGCAGGGGGCGCTCGACCTCGCCCATCCGGCCGGAGCGGAGGGCCGCCAGCACCGTTCCGTCCGGCTCCCGCACGGCGTGCAGGACCTCGTGCTCGTCGATCGGGCGGGGCAGGGGCCGCGGCGCCTCGGCCGGGTGGCGCTCGCCCTGGGTCCCCAGCCAGCGCAGGTAGGCCAGCCACAGGCACGCGGTCTCGTCGGCGCCGTGGCCCTGGTTCGCCCACTCGACGACCTCCTGCAGGGCGTCCAGGGTGTAGAGGGTCAGCTGGGTGGCGTCGGAGATCCGCAGCACCGCGCTGCCTTCGGCGTCGGCGGGGGCGTCCGCGCCGGCCGCCGCGGAGCGGGAGCGCGGACCGGAGCTCGCGCGGCCGCCCAGCGCGTCCCCGAGGGCTCCGCCCAGCAGGGCCGCGCGCACGGAGTCGGCGTACTCGGGCCAGGCGGGGTCGAGGCCGGCGACGGGCGAGAGCAGGGGTGCGGGCATGCGGTCAGTGTAGTCGGCGGCCGACACGGCCCGGGGCGGTTCAACCGCCCTTCAGGTCACTGTGGTTGCATGGCACGGGCGCCCGGCGCCCCGCCGGCACGGCACCCCCACCGTGCCGCCCCGATCCCTGAGGAGAAATCCATGAGTCACCACGTTCCCGGCACCACCGCGCGCCCCGGCGCCGACGGCGCCGACAGCACCGCCCACGACGGCGCCGCCCCCGGCACGGCGGGCCTCGCGGCGCCCGTGCCCGTCGCCGCGCGCAAGGACACCGTGCCCGCCGGCGCCCCGGAGGCCGCGTCCGCGCCGGCCCAGTGGGCCGCCGAGTTCGCAGGGACGGCGCTGCTGGTCTTCGCCGGGCTGGGCACGGGCATGTTCGCCACCGAGGTCATCGACTCCGCGCTCGGCTTCGGTCTCGGCCTGGTCGCCGCGATCGTCGCCTTCGGGCACGTCTCCGGGGGGCACTTCAACCCCGCGGTGACGCTCGCCGCGGTCGTGGCCGGGCGCACGCCCGCACGGGCCGCGATCGGCTACGTGGTGGCCCAGGTGCTCGGCGCCCTGGCCGCGGCCGGCGTGCTGTGGGCGGTGCTCATCAGCCTGCTCGACTCCTCGACCACCGCGCAGGTCCTCGGCGCGGTCTCCAACGGCTTCGGGGAGAACTCCACCTCCCAGGCCGGGTGGACCACCGTGCTGCTCGTCGAGTTCGTGGCGACCGCCCTGTTCGCCCTCGTGGTCCTGGGCTCCACCGCGCCGCGGGCCAACGCGGTGCTCGCCCCCGTGGCCATCGGTGCGGCCCTCGCGTTCCTGCTCACGATCACCGCGCCGTTCGACGGCGGGTCGCTGAACCCCGCCCGCTCGACCGGCGCCGCCGTGGTCGCCGGCGCCGGCCACCTGGGCCAGCTGTGGCTGTTCTGGGTGGCCCCGCTGCTCGGCGGCCTCGTGGCCGGTCTGGTCCACCGCTCGGCGACGCTCTCCCGGCCGCGCCGCGGCGCCGGGGCGCCCGCCGCGGAGGAGGACGCCCCGGCAGCGGAGGCGACGCCCACCGCGTCCGCCGCGCCGGTCCGGGAGCGGTGAGCCCGCGGCCCTGCCGGGTCCGGCAGGGCCGCCAGGTCCTCCGCCCGCCGCGGGGGACCGACGCTTTCCGTCATCCTCCGGACGGCGGGGCTAGGCTGGTCCGTGCCCGGCCGCCGTCGGGAGGATGCGGAGGTACCTCGTGAGCAGTGCGCGCGCCGCCGAGCCCCTCGGGGGTTTCAGCACGGCCGCCCGCTCGCCCCTGGCCGACTCCCGGGAGCTCGCCGCCGTCAGCGGCGCGCTGTACCCCGTGCTGACCCTGCTCGTGCGGCTGCCCCAGACCATGGTGCCCCTCGGCGTGCTGACCACGGTGGCGCTGATCTCCGGGTCCCCGGCGCTGGGCGCCTTCTGCGCCGCCGCCGTGACGTTCGGCTCGGCGGTGTGCGGGCTGGCCATGGGCGCGGCCGCCTCGTGGCGCCGGCGCCAGCTCGGCCTGGTGCTGCTCACCCTCGTGAACCCGCTGGTGTTGTGGTGGCTCGTGCGCCGGCTCCCGGACCTCGCCGCCGACCCCGGGGCGGCCCCCGCCCAGCTGGTGCTCCCGTGCCTGCTCGCCGGGCTCGTGCTGCCGCAGATGGGCGTGGCGTGCCGGCTGCGCTGGTGGTCCCTGCTGCGCCGGGACTCCCGGGAGGACCTCTTCGACACCGCGCTGCGCCACGAGAGCGTCATGGACTCGCTGGCCACCGTCCTGGCGGCCGCGGTGACCGGGCTCGTGGCCGTGACCCTCGGGCCGGTGGCCGTGCTGGTGCTCGCGGCCACCCTGACCCTCGTGGGCACCACCGTGTTCCTGCTGCACTGCTCGGCCCGCCTGCCGCGGGGGCTCATCCACTTCCTGCCGCCCGTCGCGGCCGCACCGAACCGGGCGGCCCGCAACCGCCGCCGCCGGGCGCGGCAGCTCCGGCTGCTCCCCGTGCTGGGGATGGGTGCGCTGGGGGCCCTCGTGGGGTCGACCCTGGGAGCGGTCCTCGTCTTCGCGACCGCCGTGGACGCGGTGGTCTCGGTCAGCTGGCTGTACGCGGTCTCGGGGTTCACCTCGGCGCTGGCCGCGGTGGCCGCGTCCGCCCGCACCGAGGAGCTGCGGCTGTGGAACCGCTGGGTGGCGGCGGCCGCCGGGGCCGTGCTCGCCGCGATGCTCCTGACCATCCCGGACGACTCCGCGGGGATGGTGGTCGTGCTGGCGCTGGCTGGGCTGACCACCGGGCCGTGCCTGGTGGCGGTCTACGAGATCGCCCGGGTCGTGGCCCCGAGCTCCCGGGTCACGGCCCTGACCACCGTCATGACCGCGGTGATGAGCGTGGGGCTGACCGGGGGGCTCGCCCTGTCCGGGTGGTGGGGGGAGTCCTGGGGCTACCGGAGCGCCGCACTGGTGCCGGTGCTCTCCGCGGCGGTCCTGCTGGCCACGGCCCTGACCTTCGTGCACCGCTGGCGGCGCATCGGTCCCGGGGACCTCTGAGCCCACCGGGCCCGGGACAGTGCCGGCAGGGGCACCGCCGTCCCGGGCCACCCGCCGGGCCCGGAGGCCGCGGCGGGTGGCCGGGGTCGCGGTCAGTGGCCCCGGTCGATCCACTCCTGCAGGTGCGGGGCCTCGGCGCCGATCGTGGTGGTGTCGCCGTGGCCGGTGAGCACCTCCGTGGACTCGGGCAGCGTCAGCAGCCGCTCGCGGATGGAGTCGACGATCGTGGGGAAGTCCGACCAGGACCGGCCCGTGGCGCCGGGACCGCCCTGGAACAGGGTGTCCCCGGAGAACAGTACCCCGCCCTCGCCCAGGCCCGGGGCCCAGAAGCACACGGACCCGGGGGAGTGGCCCGGGGTGTGCAGCGCGGTGAGGGTCGTCCCCGCCACGGTGAACTCGTCCCCGTCGGCGATCGCCGCGTCGAAGGGCGTCTTCGGGTAGACCTGCTCCCACAGGACCGTGTCCTCCGGGTGCAGGTGGATCGTCCCGCCCACCTGCCCGGCCACCTCCTTGACGGAGCGGATGTGGTCGTCGTGGGCGTGGGTGAGCAGGACCGCGGTCACCGTGCGCCCGGCGACGGCCTCCACCACCGCGGCGGGGTCGTGGGCCGGGTCGATCACCACGCACTCGTCGTCGTCGCCCACGATCCACACGTTGTTCTCGACGTCCCAGGTCCCGCCGTCGAGGGAGAACGTCCCGGAGGTGACCAGCCGGTCGATGCGGGCCCGGCCGGCGCCCGCGGCGGGCCGCACCGGGACGGCGCCGCGGTCGGCGGGGTGGGCGCGCTCCCGGTCGGGCAGGGCCTCGCCGTCGTGGCCGTCGACGGCGCTCATCGGCCGAGCTCCACGACGGAGCGCAGCACCTTGCCGGCGGTCATCCGCTCGAAGGCGGGCTCGACGTCCGCGATCCCGATCCGTTCGGTGACGAAGCCGTCGAGGTCCAGCCGGCCCAGCCGGTACTGGTCCACGAGCATCGGGAAGTCCCGGTTCGGCAGGGTGTCGCCGTACCAGGCGGACTTGATGGCCCCGCCGCGGCCGAAGACCTCGTCCAGCGGGATCTCCCACGTGGTGCCGGGGGCGGGCACGCCCACCAGGACCAGCCGTCCGGCGAGATCGCGGGCCTCGAAGGCCTGCTGGAAGGTCGCGGCGACGCCCACGGCGTCGACCACGACGTCGGCGCCGTGCCCGCCCGTGAGCTCCTGGATCGCCGCGACGGGGTCCTGCTCCTTCGAGTTCACCGTGTGGGTGGCGCCGAACTTCTGCGCCGTGGCGAGCTTCTCGTCGTCGAGGTCCACGGCGATGATCGTGGTGGCCCCGGCGAGCTGGGCCCCGGCGATCGCCGCGGTGCCGACGCCGCCGCAGCCGATCACGGCCACGGACTCCCCGCGCCGGACGTTCGCGGTGTTCAGGACGGCGCCGATGCCGGCCATCACGCCGCAGCCGAGCAGGCCGACCGCGGCGTACTGGTGGTCCTCGAGCTCGCCCTCGATCTTGGTGCACTGACCGGCCGCGACCAGGGTCTTCTCGGCGAACGCCCCGATGCCCAGGGCGGGAGAGAGCTCCGTGCCGTCGGCGAGCGTCATCTTCTGGGTGGCGTTGTGGGTGGCGAAGCAGTACCAGGGCTCGCCCCTGCGGCAGGCCCGGCACTCCCCGCACACGGCGCGCCAGTTGAGGATGACCTTGTCCCCGACGGCGACCTCGGTGACGCCCTCGCCGACCGCGGCGACCACGCCGGAGGCCTCGTGGCCGAGCAGGTAGGGGTAGTCGTCGCCCACGGCACCGACCTTGTAGTGCAGGTCGGTCTGGCAGACCCCGCAGGTGAGGACGTCCACGAGCGCCTCCCCGGGCCCGGGGTCCGGGACGAGGATCGTCTCGAGGGTGGCTGGTGTGTTCTTCGCTGTGACGACGACGGCTCTGACCTCGTGCATGAGTGGGACCTTCCTGCGGACGACGTGACGGTTCCGGTCCGGAACACCGCTCCCCAGTCTAGGGAAGGACGCCGGGGGCGCGCGGTGCGGCGCCGGAGCGCGGCGGCTCCGGTCCGGGCAGAACGAAGCGGCGGACCCGTGGATCAGCACCACGGGTCCGCCGCCGGGGTCGGCCGTCAGCTCCTGCCGGAGGCCTTGTCGGCGTCCTTCCCGGAGTCGTCCGAGGAGTAGTCGAGGTGCTCGTGCTCGAGGCGCAGCTTCCGGCCCTGGTCCACGAGCTTCTCCGCCTTCTTGTCCTTCTTCTCGACCTGGCGGGTGTCGCGCGGCGGGAGCTGGATGGTCTCCTCGGCCTTGATCCCGCCCTGCAACTGGCGGCCGCGCTCCACCTCGGCGTCGATCTCCGCGCCCAGCAGCAGTACGTTGTTGATGATCCACAGCCCGAGCAGCAGGATGATGACCGAGCCGATGATGCCGTAGGTGGCGTTGTAGGACGCGAAGTTGACCACGTACCAGGTGAACGCCGCCGCGGCCAGGGCCGCCACGACCAGGGCGACGATCGAGCCCATGCTGATCCAGCGGAACTTGGGCTGCTGCACGTTGGGGGTGAAGTAGTAGAGCACGGCGATGAGGAGGACCGCGAGGACCACCACGACCGGCCACTTGGCGATGTTCCACACCGTCACGGCCGTGGCGCCGAGCCCCACGAGGTCGCCCACCCACTGGGCGATGCCGCCGGAGATCAGCAGCATGAGCATGATGAGCACCACGATGAGCACCAGGGCGAGCGTGACGAGGAGGTTCATGGGCCGCAGCTTCCACACGGGTCGGCCCTCCTCGACCTCGTAGATGCGGTTCATGGCCCGGCCGAACGCGCCGGTGTATCCGGAGGCGGTCCACAGGGCGCCGAGGATGCCGGTGAACAGCGCGAGGCCGGCACCCGTGCTGGTGGTGAGGTTGTTGATGGGTCCTCTCAGCAGCTCCACGAGCGCTTCCGGTGCGAAGTCGCTGAGGAAGTCGGTGATCGCCTGCGTGGTGGCCTGACCCTGGCCGAAGACGCCGAGCAGGGACACGATGGCGAGCAGCGCGGGGAAGAGGGAGAGCACCGCGAAGTACGTCAGGGACGCGGCGAGGTCGGTGCAGTCGTCCTTGGAGAACTCGGAGATCGCACGCTTGACGACGTAGCCCCACGAGGGCTTGCTGATCTCGGTGGGACTGTCCGGCTTGCGGGGATCCTCGGGATCCGGTGCGGTGCGCTCCTTGGAGCGGCTGTCCTGGGTGGTGTCCTGGGCCATGCTGCGTCCTTCGCGGTCGGCCGCCGGGTGCAGCGCGCGGGCTCCGGCCGGCGGCGGGGCGTGTGGGGGATGTCTCGTGGATCAGTGTACTGATGAATCGCCCCCGTGAGCGACAATGGAGCGGACGGGCCACCGGTCCGCCGCACATTCCCCCCGACCAGGAGGCCCTTCGTGCCCACCACCCGGCGCACCGTTTCCGCGGAGGTCGACTTCGCCTCGGAGACCGACCACCTGGCGGTGTTCTCCCTCGCGGCCGCCCGCCCCGGCGGAGGCGCCCGCCCCGGCGAGCACCTGAGCCTGCGCGTGGACGGGACCGAGGTCGCGCTCGAGGAGGCGGAGGACCAGCACGGCACGCGGCTGCACCTGGCCCGGGTGCCGGGCGGCACGCAGTGCACGGTGTCCTATGCCCTGGAGCTGGACGGCCCGGCGGGGTCACCGCCTCCGGCGGAGCCGGTCGACTTCGTCCGCTACACCCGGCCCAGCCGGTTCTGCCCCTTCGACGAGATGGCCGGCACCCCCGACGCCCTCTTCCCCGGGGCCCGCGGCGGCGGCTACGAGACGCTCCAGCGGGTGCGGGACTGGGTGCACGAGCACCTGGACTACGTGGTCGGCTCCTCGACGGCCACCGACACCGCGGTGCACACGTTCCTCACCCGGCAGGGCGTGTGCCGGGACTACGCCCACCTGCTCACCACCCTGCTGCGGGGACTCGGGGTGCCGGCGCGGCTCGCGTCGGTCTACGCGCCCGGGCTGTCCCCCATGGACTTCCACGCGGTGGTCGAGGCCTGGCACGACGGCGCCTGGTACGTCCTCGACGCCACCGGGCTCGCCCCGCGCACGGAGTTCGTGCGCATCGCCACGGGCGCCGACGCCTCCGAGACGGCGTTCCTGACCACGCTCCAGGGAGAGATCACGCTGGGCGGGATGCGGGTGTCCGCGGAGTCCTCCGTCCCCGGCCGCGAGGACCCGGGAGCCAGGGTCGTCCTCCCGCTGTAGCGCGGCGGGGGAGCGCGGCTCAGAGCTCGTTGACGGCTTCCCGCAGGCGGTCGGCGAGCCGGGTCAGGATGCGCAGCTCCTCCGGGTCCAGGCCCGCGGACATCAGTTCGTGCACGTGCACCCGGAACTGCTCGGCGATCTGCACCTGCATCTGCCGGCCCCGGTCGGTCAGCCGGATCCGCAGCCCCCGCAGGTCCTGCGGGTCCTGCCAGCGGTGCACCAGCCCCTTGAGCTCGAGACGCTCCAGCATCCGGCTGAGGCTCGACTGGGTGAGCAGCACGTACTCGTTGAGCTCGTTGAGCCTCATGCCGGCCTCGTCGGAGCGGGAGAGGTTGAAGAGGACGTCGTACTCGCGGGCGGAGAGCTCCGCGAACTCGGGTTGGCGCTGGAGACGCCGCATGACCGTCACCTGGGCCCTGAAGAGGGCCTCCCAGGCGTCGGCGCTGTTCTGCACACGATCTGTTTCTCTGCGGGTCACAGGATAATGCTACGACCCGGTTACATCGGTGCACCGGGCCCCGGTGTCCCCCCTTTCGGGGGATGCCTCCCGGGGGCTCCCCGCACGCCGCCCGCTCCACAGCACCGAATCCCCCTGTGACCAGCGGCGATGATACCTTCTGCACCCTGCGGACGGGGAGTGACCGGGGTGCGCCCGCGAGTGTTTTCAGAAGCAAACGTCCACGAAAGAGCGCACGGTGACGAGTGTCACGTCACCTTCCGCGGGCGCCGCGCCCCGGGGCCGCGGCCAGCGCCGCGATCCGCTCCTCCCGGCGCCGGAGCCGCGCCTCCTTGCGCGCCTCGACGAGCCGGTACAGCACCGGCACGAGCACCAGGGTCAGCAGGGTCGAGGAGATCAGCCCGCCGATCACCACGACCGCCAGCGGCTGGGAGATGAAGCTGCCCTGCCCCGTGATCCCCAGCGCCATGGGCGTCATCGCCAGGATGGTCGCCAGGGCCGTCATCACGATGGGGCGCAGCCGGCGGGTCGCCCCCTTCTCGATGGCCTCCTCCAGGTCCATGCGGTGCTCCCGGCCCCGGTACTGGTTGATGAGGTCGATCAGCACGACCGCGTTGGTCACCACGATGCCCACGAGCATCAGCACGCCCACCAGCGAGGCGAGGCCCAGCGGCACCCCGGAGGCCAGCAGCGCGAGCACCGCGCCCGTCGCCGCGAAGGGGATCGAGACCAGCAGGACCAGCGGCTGGACGAGGGACTTGAAGGTCGCCACGAGCACCACGTAGACGATCGCTATCGCGGCGAGCACGGCGAGGCCCAGCTGCCGGAACGTGGTCTCCTGCTCCGTGGCGGCCCCGCCCAGCTCGGCCGCCGCGCCCTGCGGCAGGTCCAGGCCCGCGAGCGCGTCCCGGACCTCCCCGCTCGTGGCGCCGAGGTCGTCGCCGCCCGGGGTGACGGCCACGGTGGCGGTGCGCTGGTCGTTGCTCGAGGTGATGGTCTCGACCGTGAGCGCCTCCTCGACCTCGGCCAGCTCGTCGAGGCGGACGGTCCCGCCCGCGGCCGGCACCGGCAGGGCCCGCAGCGCCTCGAGGTCCTCGACGGCGCGGCCCTCGCCGATCGTCACCGCCACCGAGTCGGCGTCCAGGTCGATGGACCCGGCGGGGAGGGGGTTCACGGTACCGGCGAGCGCGCCCGTGACCTGCTCCTCGCTCAGGCCGCGGGCGGCGGCGGCCGCCCGGTCGACCGTGACCACGACGGTGGGCTGGGTGGCGGCCAGGTTGCTCGTGACCTGCCCGGCGGAGCCGAGCTCCCGCATGGCCCGCACCACGGCGTCGTCGGCCTCCGCCAGCGTCGCCTGGTCCGTGGCGGTGACGGAGATCTCGACGTCGTTGCTCGTGAAGCCCTGAGCGCCCCGCACCGAGAACTCGCCGGCGCCGTCCAGCCGGTCCAGGCGCTCGCCGACGGTGCGGCGCAGCCGCTCCTGGTCGACCGCGGCGTCCGTCGTCACGGAGAACGTGGCGCTGTTGGTGCCGCTGCCCGGCAGGAACGCGGAGAAGCCGCCGCCGGGGCCCATGGTGACCTGGACGTCCTCGATGCCCTCGGTCCAGTCGAGCACCTCCTCGGCGCGGCCCGCCTGCTCGGAGGTCACCGCGAGCGCGGTGCCGGGCGGCAGGTCCTGCTCGATCGTCATGGTGTTCTGCCCGGTGTCCCCGAGCAGGTTGGTGGGCAGCACCGGCAGCAGGGCGGCCGTGCCGCCGAGGATCAGGACGCTCACCCCGAGGGTGGCCCACGGGTGGCGCTGCGTGCCGCGCAGGACCGGCAGGTAGCCCTGGGCCAGCCGGGGCGGCGTCCCGGCCGCGGCGCCGGGCGGGGGACCGGCCGTGCCGTCGGCCCAGGGGGCGGGGCGCCCCGCCGGCGCCCGGCGGGCCCGCCGCGCGAGGCGGGGGTCCCGGAGGAACCAGAACGCCAGCACGGGCACGATGGTCAGGGACACCACGAGCGAGGACAGCAGCGCGATGGTCGTGGTCAGGGCGAAGGGCCGGAACAGCTCGCCGGTCACGTCCCCCACGAACGCGATGGGCACGAACACCGCGACCGTGATGAGGGTGGAGGCGGTGATCGCCCCCGCGACCTCGCGCACGGCGGTGAGGATGGCCCGGCGCTTCGCGTTGGCGGGGTCGGTGCTCAGGTCGACCGTCCCGTAGTGGCGCTTGATGTTCTCGATCACCACGATCGAGTCGTCCACGACCCGCCCCACGGACAGGGTGATGGCCGCGAGGGTCAGCAGGTTCAGCGAGTAGCCCAGGGCGTTGATCCCGATGAACGTGGCGAGCAGGGACAGCGGGATGGAGATCGCGGTGACCAGGGTCGAGCGCAGCGACGCCAGGAACACCAGGATGACGAGCACGGCGAACGCGAGCCCCAGGAGGCCCTCGACCGTGAGGTCCTCGATCGACTGCTCGATGTAGGGGGCCTGGTCGAAGACCGCCGTGATCTCGGCGCCGTTACCGAGGTCCTCCTCGAGCTCGGGGATCATCTCCCCGACCGCCTGGGAGATCCCGACCGTGTCCCCGTCCGGGGTCTTGGTGACGGACAGGGCGAGCGTCGGGGCCCCGTTGGTGCGGGTGATCGAGGTCTGCTCCTGCTCGGCGAGCTCCACGGCGGCCACGGCGCCCACCGTGGTGGGCTCGGCGCCGTCGGGCGCGTCCTCGGGGAGGGGCAGCGGGACGTTCTCCACGGCCTCGAGGGAGTCGAGCGGGGAGCCGGCCTGGACGGGCAGGGTCGTGGCCCCGTCGTCCACGGTGCCCACGGGCACCAGCCCGCCGCTCTCCTCCAGGGCGGTGCGGATGTCCGCGGGCGTGGCGCCCGCCCGGGCGAGGTCGGCGCGGTCCGGCAGGATCGAGACGACCTGCTCGGGGGCGCCGCTGACCTCGGCGGAGCGCACGCCCTCGATCCGCTGCAGGTCCGGGACCGTGAGCCGTTCCAGGTCGGCGGCGAGCGGGCTGAGGTCCTCGTCGGAGGACACGGCCAGGAAGACGATGGGGAAGTCGGCGACGGAGCCGGCGAACGCGGTGGGCTCGACGTCGTCGGGCAGCTGGGTGCGCACGTTGGAGATCGCCCGCTCCACCTGGTTGCGGGCCCGGTCCAGGTCGGTGCCGTACTCGAAGCCGAGCCGGATCTCGGACAGCCCGCTGCGCGAGGTGGACGCCGAGCTCTCGAGGCCCTCCACGATGTTGAGCGCCCGCTCCAGGGGCCGGCCCACCTGCTCGTCGACGACCTCCGCGGACGCGCCGGGCATCGCCGAGACCACGCTGATGGCGGGGATCTCCAGGGACGGGATGAGCTCCTGCTTCATGGAGCGCATGCTGAGCACCCCGAAGAGGGCGACGAACAGCGTGATGAGCACGATCAGGGCGCGGTTGGCCATCGACGCGCGGGCGAGGAGAAACACTCGTGCTCCTTGGGGAGGGATGGGCGAGGGCGTCCCGGCCGGGCCGGGGCGCACGCCCCTCAGCGTACCGCCGCGTACCGACAGGTCACCCGGGCCTGCTGGGCCGGGGGGCCGGGGCGGACCGGACGACGACGAGGCCCCGGACCGGCCGGTCCGGGGCCTCGTCGCGCGGGCACCGCGGCGTGCGGAGCGGTGCCCGTCGGGGCGGTGTCAGCTGATGCCGAGCACCTGGGCGGTGCGGCCCATGACCTCGTCCGCGAGCTGCGGGTTGTCGTTGAGCTTCACGCCGTAGGAGGGGATGAGCTCCTTGATCCGCGGCTCCCACCCGGACATCCGCGCCGGGAAGGACTTCGCCAGGAGGTTGAGCATGATGGGCACCGCGGTGGACGCGCCGGGGGAGGCTCCCAGCAGGCCGGCGATGGAGCCGTCCGCGGCGGTGATCAGCTCGGTGCCGAACTGGAGCACGCCGCCCTTCTGCTTGTCCCGCTTCATGACCTGCACGCGCTGGCCGGCCTCGATCAGCTCCCACTGCGAGCCGTCGGCGGTCGGGTAGAACTGCTGCAGCGCCTCGACCCGCTGGCCCTTGGACTTGGCCAGCTCGCTCAGCAGGTACTTCACGAGATCCAGGTTGGCCAGGCCCGCGCGGGTCATCGGGTAGAGGTTGTGCGGGCGCACGGACAGGGGCAGGTCCAGGTAGGACCCCTGCTTCAGGAAGTTGGGCTTGAACCCGCCGTAGGGGCCGAACAGCAGCGCGCGCCGTCCGTGCTCGTAGCGGGTGTCCAGGTGCGGGACGGACATGGGCGGGGCGCCCACGGAGGCCTGGCCGTAGACCTTGGCGTTGTGCTGGGCCGCCACGTCCTCGTCGGAGTTGCGCAGCCACAGGCCGGAGACCGGGAACCCGCCGTAGCCCTTGGCCTCCCGGATGCCGGACTTCTGCAGCAGCGGCAGGGCGCCGCCGCCGGCCCCCACGAACACGAACTTCGCGCGCACGAGCCGGTCGCCCTCGGTGTTGAGGCGGTTCTTGACCCTCGCCACCCAGGTGCCGTCGCCCTGCCGGTCGAGGTCCGTGACCTGCTGGCCGTAGCGCACCTCCCCGCCCCGGGCCTGCAGGTGGGCGACCTGCTGACGGGTCAGCTCGCCGAAGTCGACGTCGGTGCCCTCGGGGGACCAGGAGGCCGCCACGCGTCCCGCGCCGCGGCCGTGCATGGTCAGCGGCGCCCACTGGGCGATCTTCTCGCGGTCCTCGGTGTACTCCATGCGCTCGAAGAGCTTGTTCGGCTGCAGGGCCTCCCAGCGGCGGCGCAGGTAGTCGCTGTGCGCGTCGCCGAAGACGAGGGACATGTGCGGCACCGGGTTGATGAAGGAGCCGGGCTCGCGCAGCTTGCCCTCGGACACGAGGGAGGCCCAGAACTGGCGGGAGAGCTGGAACTGCTCGTTGATGCCGAGCGACTTCTCCGGGCTCACGGACCCGTCGGCGGCCTGGGGCGCGTAGTTGAGCTCGCAGAGCGCGGAGTGGCCGGTGCCGGCGTTGTTCCAGACGTTGGAGCTCTCAGCGCCCACCTGGTCGAGGCGCTCGAGCATCGTGATGTCCCACTGCGGCTCGAGCTCCTTGAGGAACACGCCGAGGGTGGCGCTCATGATGCCTCCGCCGATCAGGAGGACGTCGGTCGATTCCGTTGTCTGAGGTGATGTCACAGTCGATGCTCCCGTTGAACGCCCGGCGCTGCGCCGGTGAATGGTCGGGATCAGACTATCGCCACGCCCGGACGAACCCCGAATGCGGCCGGGCGCGCGCCGGGGCCGGTGCTCACGGCGCGGCGCCGAGGTCCACCCGGTTGAAGACCTCGTTGCCGGTGGAGCTCAGGGGGAAGGACGTCACGGAGTCCCCGACGGCGACCGCGGAGATCGGGTGGGCCAGCGGGACGGCGGGCAGCAGCCGCGAGACGCGGTTGTTGATCGACACGTACGCGCTCGAGCGGTCCTCGCCGTCGGGCAGTGCCGCCGCGCGGTTGACGGCGCCGAACAGTGACACGGCGTCCACGCCGAACTCCCCGCGGGGGGCGCCGAACAGGGCGGCCGTGAAGTAGTCCGGGTCGCGGTAGCCGCCGTTGAGGCCGAGCAGGTGCAGGGCGTGGTCGCCCTCCGGGTCCTGGACCTGCTGCACGTAGCCGTCCGACCAGTCCACCGGGACGGGCTCGATCACGAACCCCGCCCGCACGAGCTGGGCCGCGATGTCGGCGTAGATCTTCTCGGGCTCCTGCATGTAGGTGCGGGAGGTGCCGCGGGGGTAGTAGAACCGCAGCGGCTCGCCGGCGTAGGAGGACGCCGCCAGCAGCTCGCGCGCCCGCTGCGGGTTGTAGGACGGGACCTGCAGGTCGGTCCCGTCCATCGCGAAGCGGGCGGGCAGGAACTGGTTCGCCACCCGGGTGCCGTCGGGGTAGTGCTCGCGCACGATCGCGCCGCGGTCCACGGCGGCGGCGATCGCCTCCCGCACCTCGGGGTCGTCCAGGGGCTCCACGTCCTGGTTGATGCCGAGGTAGGACACGGAGTACGGGTCGCGCTGGAGGACCTGCACGCCCTCGCGCGCGAGCGGGGCGAAGGAGTCCAGGCCCACCTGGTCGTAGCCGTCCACCTGGCCGAGGCGCAGCGCCACGTAGCGCAGCTCCGGCTCGGCGATCGTGCGGAACTCGAGCCGGCCGATGTCCCCGAGCTCGCCCCAGTAGTCGGGGTTCGCGACCAGCACCACGTTCGTCCCGTCCCCCGACTCGTAGCGGAAGGGGCCGGTGCCCACGGGGTGCGTCTCGTGCGTGCCGGCCGCCAGGGCCGCGGGGGACGCGATCCCGAACGCGGGCTGCGTCAGCGCCCGGAGCAGGGGCGTGTGCGGCGCGGTCAGCGAGAGCTCCACCGTGGACTCCGACGCCGCGGCGCACCCCGCGTAGAGGGAATCGATGCCGGGGGCGCCGGTGCGCAGGACCGTGGCGAAGGGGGTCCGTGCCCCCTCGGCGGCGAGGGCCTCCCAGCGCTCGAAGTTCGCGCACACCGCCGCCGCGTCCAGGGCGGTGCCGTCGTGGAAGCGCACGTCCCGGCGGAGGTCGAAGGTGTAGGTGAGCCCGTCCTCGGAGGTCTCCCACGACCGCGCCAGGGCCGGCACCGCCTCGCCCGTGGAGGGGTCGGCGGAGACGAGCCCCTCGAGCATCTGGGCCCCGATCCGGGACGTCTCCAGGATGTTGACCGTGGCCGGGTCCAGGGTGGGGGCGGCGGCGGCGTTGGCGAACACGAACTCCCCGCTCGGCACGGACCGGGCGGCGGTGGGGGTGCCGGGCCCCTCGCCCGCGGGGGCGCACCCGCCGAGGGCGAGGAGCCCCGCGACGAGCGCGAGCGCGGCCGCGGTGCGGGGGGTTCGCCTGGGCGCCATGGGTCCTTCGCCGCCTCACCGGATCGGTCGTGGGTGTCGTCGTGGGCCGGCCCCGGGGCGTGCCCGGGGACGGCGGGGTGCGCGAGGCGGGACTCGAACCCGCACGCCGGTCAGGGCACAGGAACCTAAATCCTGCGTGTCTGCCAGTTCCACCACTCGCGCCGAAGGGCCCGTCCGGGCCCCCGCCCATCCTAGCCTCAGCCCTCCAGGCCGAGGTCGCGGCGCAGCTTCGCCACGTGGCCCGCGGCGCGCACGTTGTACTGCGCGAGCTCCACCTCGCCCTCGGGCCCGACCACCACGGTGGAGCGCACCAGGCCCTCGTAGGTCTTGCCGTAGTTCTTCTTCTCGCCCCAGGCGCCGTACGCCTCGGCGACCCGGTGGTCCGGGTCGGAGAGCAGCGGGAAGGTGAGGGACTCGGCCTCGGCGAACCGCGCGAGGGCCTCCGGGGAGTCCGGGGAGATGCCGAGCACGGCGAACCCGTCCGCGGCGAAGCGCTCCAGACTGTCGCGGAAGTCGCACGCCTGCGTGGTGCAGCCGGGGGTCGAGGCCTTCGGGTAGAAGTAGACGACCACCCGCCGCCCGCGGTGGTCGGCGAGGGAGACGGTCCCGCCCCGGGCGTCGGGCAGGGAGAAGTCGGGGGCCGGGCTGCCGGGTTCGAGACGTGCTGCCATGGGGATGTTCCTCCGTCGGGTCGGTGGTGCCGTCCGGGCCGGGCCCGGGCGAGGGTCCGGTGCCGCGGGACGGCCCCGGACCACGAACACTACCGGCGCTCGTCCCGGTGGTCCCCGCGGTCCCGGGGGAGCGCTCAGGACCGCCGCGGATCCGCCCGCGAAGAAATGCTCGTCAGTTTGCTTAGCATGGTGCTGTATTCCGTGGTGCAGGTCGGTAGACTGCTTTGCATGCCTTTCACCACTCAATGGCCGACCAACCGACTGCTCTCCACCGCGGCCCGGCTCGTGGAGCACGCGTGGAACGAGCGCCTGGCCACGCTCGGGGTGACCCACGCGGGCGTCATGGCGCTGGACGTGCTGAAGACGGCGGGGAGCATGACGCAGGCCCAGCTGGCGCACCGCGTCCGGGTGCAGGCCCAGACCATGGGCAAGACGCTGCACCGGCTCGAGCTGCACGGCCACGTCAACCGGTCCAAGAACGTCCACGACCGCCGCAGCCACCTCGTGTCGATCACCCCGGAGGGCCTGCGCATCCTCGAGGCCGCCACCCAGCTCGAGGACGAGCTGGTGGACCACGGGCTGCTCACGGACGAGAACCTGCGCCGCACGCTGGCCGACATCATCACCACGCTCGGCGGCGCCCGCTGGAAGCTGCGGGTCCAGCCGGACGGGACCGTCACCGACGCCGGGTCCGCCGACGCGACCACGCCCGAGCAGTCGCGCGACATCGCCGAGGCCGGCACGGCGGGGGACACCGCGTCCTGAGACGGCCGCGGCCCGCGGTCCCGGCACGGACGGGCGCGGGGCGGGTCGGCACGGGGTCGAGGACGACCCCGGCACGAGGGCGCGCGAGGTCGCCGGACGGCGGCCTCCGGCGGGAGCACCCGGGGCACGACGACCCCGGGTTTTTTCGTGCCCGCGGCCCGTCCCGCCCCGGGGACGACGAAGGACCCCACCGCGGTGCTCCGCGGTGGGGTCCTCCTGTGGTGCGCCCCCTCGGACTCGAACCGAGAACCCATTGATCCACGGTCGCCCAATCTGCGGCATTCCCAGAGCTTCCTGCGTGTGGCCCAAAAGTGCCCGCGACGAGTGCATAGGTTTCGGAGGGAGGGTAAATGAGGGCTCGTCCGTTCCCGGAGATTCCCCGCCTTTCCCGCCGTTTCCGATGGGTTTTCGATGAGCACGCGGGTCGCCCAGTGCCTGTCGGCAGTTAGGCCCGTGGCGGTGGGAACGGCTGCTTCCCCCGGTGGATCGCGGCAGACCGCGGTGTCTGACGAAACAGTTCCGCGGATGAGTCCGGGACCTGCGCCGGCGGCACCGGCTCACGCCTCGTACGTTCCAACAGGGAGGCGATGTCGTCCGCGAAGAAGATGATTCGATTCCGGGAGCCCCTGTGATGGGAGATCTCCCCGCCGGCTGCCATGCGGCGGAGCTCGTGCTCGCCGTAGAGCTTGGTCAGCTCAGCAACCTCCTTCGGGCTGTACCCCCGGAACCTCGCCTCATCCTCCATGGCCACAGGGTACGGGCAGAAACGACGAAAGCGCCCCGACCTCCGAGTCGGAGGGCGGGGCGCTTTCATTCATCCAGGATGTCGTAGACGTCGATCCACGCGGACTCGTCCCGACCGATCGGGCGCACCCACGCGGCGGGGATGAACACATCGAGGACCCGGCCGCCGGCGCACTTCCGCCACAGCTCGAGCAACGGCCCGCCCTCTGTGGCGCGGACCTTCCCGTCGACCAGGAACACGCCGAGGCCGGTGGGAATCCGGGCCCGCCCATACGGCTCACGCCTATAGGGGAAGTGTCTTGCTCCACCATTGGGAGTGAAGCCCTCTGCGGAGACGGCGCGGATCGCTGCGGCGATGTCCTCCGTCAGCTCCGGTCCGCCAAGATGACAGTGCGAGCCCGAGACGGCGCGCCGGCGGGCATTCGTCTCATCGTCCACGTAATCCAGGTCTTCCCACACGGCCACAGGTCTACCAGATGCAGGGCATGACGAAAGTGCCCCCACCCGGGACGGGGTGGGGGCGCTTCGGGGCCCGACCGGGGAGATCGGGCGCCTGTCCTTACGGGCTAGGGACCCGCAGACACTGTCAGGTGTAGCGGCGGACCAGCTTCACTCCCCATCGGACCGGGGCAGTGACCCACCGGCGGATCATCTTCACAGTGCACCGGCGGCGGTGGAGCCCGGGCGTCGAGCACGGACCGCTTCCACCTCGGCGGCCAGGTCCTCGCTGGAGACGGAGCCCGTGACCTCGAAGTTGTTCACCAAGACCTCGGTCGCCGCGGCGTCCTCCGGCGTCTCCTGGCCATCCTCCGGCTCGACGTCGTCCGGGACTTCGACGGTGCCCGGCGGAGGCGTCACGACGTCGGCGACGGGCGATGAGCCCCAGATCAGGCGCGCCTGGTCGGTGGGCGTTTTCTTGGCTGTGGTGAAGACCGCGCCGGTGGTGAGCCCGGCCGTGGCGAGGATGCCCAGGATGACGGCGCCGGCGGTCTCCTTCTCGAGGATCTCGAGCAGCGCGCAGACGACGACCACGAAGATCGCGGCGAACGGCGGGATCAGGGACGCGAACGTGGTCCAGATGGTGACGCGGCCGGCATTCGTGCCGGTGGGCTCGTGGATTCCAGCAGCCATGGTCAGGCTCCCTTCTCGGTGGTGGGGTTGAGGGCGTGGACCAGCAGGCGCTGGGCGAGGAGGTCGGCGAGCTCGGCGGGGTCGATGTCGGTGCGGTTGCCCAGGCCTTCGGCGACGGCGGCGGTGATCGTCGAGGGGGCGACGGCGCGGGCGATCGCGTCGATCTTGGCCTGGTTCTTCTTGTCGTAGCGCAAGAACTTGGCCAGAGACATCCTTTTGTCCCCGGACTCGTCTTCGAACTCCCGGTCGAGCACGGCCCGGCCGAGCAGAGACTGGGCGGTGCCGGTCTTCGCCCAAGCGTTGAGGGCGGCGTTGATCTTGCTCTGGTCCATGCTGAAGAACTCCTCCAGGAAGTCGGCCGGCGCGGCGGCTGTGGTGGCCCGGGCGGCCCACATGCCACCGAGGTGCTTGTTGATGTCGAACTTTCCGCCGGTGGCGGGGGTAAAGCGGTCGCCGTACTGGTTGGCGATGACCGTCCAGCCCTTGACCTTGGGCACTTCCACGACGCCGACGTAGTTCTTGAAGACCGGATTGGCGCCGAAGTCGGGCAGCCAGAGGCGGCCGCCGAACGGGGCCGGGTCGATCCGCTCGGCCGCCCAGGCCCAGGTGTAGAGATCCAAGCGGGCCTTGGAGTGCTTGCGAAACTCCTCGGCGAAGGCGGCGACCTTGGCCGGCTGCACGTCGGCGGCCTCGTCGATGCCGTCCTCGTAGTCCAGGCAGGCGAACTCCGCGTCGGCCGGGATCCGGGAGGCGTAGTAGCGGGCCTCAGCCCGCGGGTCGTTGAGGTGCAGGTAGGAGTAGTGGTACGTGCCGATGCGTAGCTTCCGGGCCCGGGCCGTGGCCAGGTGCGCGGCGAAGAGCTTGTCGTCCCCGCCGATGCCCCAGCCGGTGCGCAGGATGATCGCGTCGGTAGGGACCGTCTTCACAGAGGCCACGGTGTTGTGCTCGGAGGCGTCGACGAAGTCCACGACCGTGTCCCGGGTCGTGGAGCCGATGCCGGCGGTCGGGGAGCCCTGCCAGGACACGGCGGTGAGCGGGCGGTAGGGCTCGGTGAGGTAGGGGGCCGGGTCGATCGCGCCGAACCCGCCGTTGCCCCACGCCGGGGAGGCCGGCCAGAGGTTCACGTGGGAGTGCGGCCCGGTGGATGAGCCGGTGGTCCCGGAGTCCTGGATGACCTGGCCCTTGCGGACCCGGTCCCCGACGTTGAAGTAGGACCGGCTGGCGTGGGAGATACCCCAGTGGGATCCGGCCGCGTTGCGGAAAATTGTCACGATCCCGCCGCCGGTGCGGGTGTCCCCGCGCGCGGGCTTGATCAGGTACCAGCGCACGTGCCAGTCGTTGGGCCCGCCGGGCAGGTCCCAGACCCATCCGTCGAAGACCACGATCCCGTCCTCCGGCGCGACGATCGGGGTGCCCAGCGGCACTCCGTAGTCGATCGCCCCGTGGAAGGAACCCCGGTTGTAGATCGTGGCGTTCTGCCGGTAGGTCTGCGTGATCGGGAACATCTCCGGCACCGGTCGCATGGCCATGACTAGGTCTCCTCGCGGTCGATGTTGCAGTTGCGCAGGTGCGGGCGCGGAGGGAACGGGATGCCGGACTCGTTGAGCAGACGCACCAGGTTGCTCGCCCACTCGTCGATCTCGCGACGGTTGCCGGCCTCGCAATCTGCGCGCCGGTCGGCCCTCGACTCCCCGCGCTCGAGCTCGGCGATGCGTTCCTTCTCGGACTTCACCCGGGCCCGCTCCCGGCCGACCTGTCCCCGGGCCAGGCCGATCAGGCCCTTCACACCCTCGGTGAGGAAGCCTCCGGCCGCGGCGCCCACGAGCAGCAGCTGCAGGAACGCGGTGCCCGACTCGGGGGACGCGGCCATGGTCAGGGCCGTCGTGACCATATGGACCAGGGGGGGGACGACGATCTCAGTCACGGGTCCTCCTACAGCCGGGCTGGGTCGACCATCGCCCCGCGGATCGTGAAGAACCGCTTGATGAAGGACAGGACCAGGATCAACAGGGCGATCGCCTGAACAAGGCGATTGCCGGACTCGGTGAAGTGCAGCCCCAGCACGGAGGAGCCGTAGAGCGCGAAGCCGGCCGCGCACGGCCACACCGCGGCGCGCTCCACCACCCACCACCCCGGCGGACACCCCACCGCGCCGGTGATACCACCGACGAGCCACAGCCCGGCCATCGCATAGAGCAGCCCCTCGCCGAGATCACCGCGGATCGACAGCGGCGGATCGATCAGGGCCAGCACACCGGCGAGCGCGGTGGCGACGTAGATGAAGGTCTGGACGACGGTCACGGAGCGTGGTTCCTGCAGCCCGTACCAGACGCGTAGGTACCACCTCCGCTCCGCGGCGGTGGGTGGGATGTGGGGTACAGCCATGAAGGGCCTCCAATGTGAAGAGCCACCCCGCGGGGTGGCTCGGTGTCGTGTCGTGTGGGCCGTCCTGTGCACACCGGCCGGTAAGGTTTCGCTCATGCAACGCACCCCCCGTTCTGACGCTGCACGCGCCGAGAAGAAGCCCATGCCCCGAAACAAAAAGCTCGCCAACACCGCGATCGTCGGCCTCGGCGCCCTCCTTGTGGCCGGGCTCGGGGTCGCAGCCGTCCAGGACAACCAGGTGCAGGCTCGCAACGCCGCGGCCGTGTCCACGTACTCACCACCGGAGCACACTGTTGCTCCGGCCGCTGAGGGCCCGGACACTGCGTTGTTCATCGGGGACTCATACACCGCAGGCGCAGGCGTGTCCCGTCAAGCTGACCGGTGGTCCACCCGGGTCGCCAGGGCTCAGGGGTGGGACGAAAAGAACCTCGCCGCAGGAGGCACCGGGTACGGGACGTCTGTGGACGCGCCCACGAGCAGGGATGCCTGCGGCAAGGGCTACTGCCCTGACTACGCACAGGCTCTCGAGGGCTACGTCGGCCAAAGCCCCGATGTTGTTGTCGTCGCCGGAGGCCGCAACGACTTCGACATGTCACCCGATGAGTTCGCCGACGCAGTGGACGGGGTGCTCAGCAGTGTTGTGGAGACGTTCCCCAAGGCCACGGTCTACGCCGTGAGCCCGGTGTGGGACGACGACGAGACCCCGGAGGGATTCGACACCCGGGTCGATGCGGTACGGACCGCCGCGGAAAAGGTCGACGCCACCTTCGTAGACATCGGGCAGCCGCTGGAAGGGAAGCCCGACCTTGTCGTGGAGGATGGCGTGCACCCGAACAGGGCAGGGCACGCCGCCCTCGCCGACGCCTTCAAGTCCGCCGTCCGCTCCGCCTGAGTCAGCGAGTCATTATGCGAAAGACATTCCGAGTTGTCACGGTCCTGGGGGTCGGCGTGGTGCTGGCCGTTGGTGGAGCCGCCGGCGGGAAGGTGGTGCTTGGCAACGCCCGAGAGGCAGAGGCATGCGAGGGATTGCAGGCATATCTCCAGGACCCCGGACTGCTCGTGAAATCACCGGATGGGGCGGCGGGCGTTGCAGCCCTTGGCGACTCGTACACCGCCGGGGACGGTCTGGAAGAACGCGGTGACGGCTGGGCCTACCAGGTAGCTGGAACCGTGGCAGGCGTTGGGTCCACAGGCTTCGTCAGCGGCGGGTATTGCGGTGAGCACAGCTACGCCGAGCGCATCGCTGCCGTGCTCGAGACCGGACCAGAGACGCTGATCATTCAGGGTGGGCTCAACGACACTTCAGCCGAGCCCGAGGAGCTTCGGGCCGCGGCAGACGCCCTGCTTGAGGACGCCGCCAGCGTGCCCCGGGTGGTGGTGGTGGGTCCGGTGAACGCCCCGGCACGAGACGGGGAACAAGCCGTGGACGCGGCGCTGTCAGAGGCTGCGCAGACCGCCGGGGCCGACTACGTCTCCGCCCTCGAGTGGGAGTTAGCGTTCCTCCCCGACGACCTGCACCTCACAAAGGATGGCCACGAGGAGTTCGCCGCCCGGGTCGGCAACGCACTGGACTAGGCCAAGCAGCGTCCCAGGAACTCGGCGAAGTCGATGACCGGAGCACTGGCAGTGTGGCCGCCAGTGTCGTGGTGCACCACCGCGGATTCAGTGGCGACACCTGTGATCTTCGTGTGGAACGGGACGGCGTTGGCGGCCTTGGACACGGTCACGTCTGCAGCCGAGGCGTAGATCCGCCACCGGAGGCCCGCGTAGTTCGCGGCGTCGTAGGAGTTCAGCGGGGAGTGTCCGGCAGGGATCTCCGCGAACGACGTGACACCGTAGGCGGCGTTGATGCTGGACTGGAACCCGTTGGCCGTGCCGCCCGGTGAAGCGGTGTAGGCCCAGTTCAGGTCGAGTACCGGGTCGATCAGGTACACGCCCTTGAGCTTCCCCGTGGGCAGGGTCTTCTTCGCGGCGGTCAGCGCGGCGTCAAGCCCGCCCATCGACGCGCCAACGAGGACGACCTTGGAAACGGGCTTGATCGCGTTCATGAGGTTGTACTCGTTGACCACGTCGGTGAGGGACGCGGCGTTGCCCCAGTTGTCACCGTGGGCGCGGGAAGCGGCGACCATGCACCCCTGCTGTATCGCAGCGTGGATCATTGGGTACGCCCAGTAGCCCCGGGGGATCTGCTCGTTGCCGGAGAGTTGGTGGCAGTAGATCACCAGCGGCGCGCCAGCGCCCATAGACTCGGCGGGCGGCAACCAGTACCGCACATTGATGCCGGCGGAGTCGACAGTGTCTACCGGGTGCACCCCGTAACGCTGGCGTCCGATCATGACAGGCCCCATTTCTTGGCGATGTTCTGCGTGATGATGTCCGCCCGCGACGGTGAGACGGGCTGGTTGGCGACGATGACTTCCCCAACGTCCAGGGTCCCCGCGGTGGGAGGAGAACCCTGGCCGGGGCCGATGAACAGGCTGTCCATCGTGTTCGTGCCGACCGCTGCGCCGGAGACCGTGGTCACGAACCCGTCGACGTAAACGGCCGCACCGCCAGAGCCGATAGTGATGATCGCGACATGCCATGCCCCGTCATTGAATGGGGGCCCGTACTTCGAGGAGTCCAAACCCGCGTTCACGTGGAGACTGTTCCCTGCTGCGGCCATCCGGACGTTCACCCCGGTGGAGCCGAACAGCACCGCGTCATTGTTCTGGGCCCAGTTCGCGGAGACCCGGAACACGATAACGAAGGTCAGCGGCAGCGGCCAGCCCGCCATGACACCGAGACCGCCGGACCCGAAAGTGTCCGAGTTGCCCAGGTATGTGGACGGGGTGAACCTGACCGCCTTGTGCCCATTCCGCGCATTGGTCAATAGGGTCGGCTTGGAGGCCAAGGTCCGGTTCAGCGCGAATCCGCCGAATGAGGCCTGCCACGTCGTTACCGTCGCGCCGTTCGATCCGGCGAGCACATCGGCTTCCAAATGTACGAGAGTGCCCGGGACGTCACGCACTGGGTCGAACACCCGCAACGGGACACCACGGTGGTCCTTATCGGCGGCTTTCGCCATGCCGAGGGTCACGACATCCATCAGGCTGCTCCTGTCACGTTGCCGTTGTCGTCATAGCTGAAGGTTCGGGTCACACCGGCACGAGTTTGTGTTGCCACAGTTCCGTCGGAGTTGTACGTGAACGTGGTCGTGACACCGTTCTCAGTTGTCGATGCCACGGTGCCGTCGGAGTTGTACGTGACCGCAAGTTCCGGGTTGGGATCGTGGACAAGCCCGGCGTCCTGTAGCTGATCCCTCGACACGGAGCCGGTCAATCCCATGAAGTCCGTGACGGTGGCTGCGGGAGCAGACACTGGTTCGCCAATCTGACCGTCCGGGACCAGGTCAATGTCGATGGGTCCCGTCTGCCCGACCAGAGGCTGAAAAACCTTCTCGTACCGGTGAGGGACTGCATCCTGGCCGGATCCACCGACGACGGTGAACTTGGCGTGGTAGGCCCAGCCTTTGTCTCGTTCCCCGGATTCGAGAAGGGCGGGGAACTCGTTGCCCGCGGTGTCCCGCCAACCCTCGGCGTTGACGTGGGGGAGCTCGAAGGTGAGCTCCTCTCCGTTTTCCACTCGGAAGGTGCGGGGAGTGGGGTAGAACGGCCACCCTGAGGCGGCGTGCACGACGTGCGGCGTGCCCACGAAGATGGGCGTCACGGTGGCGCTGATGAGCTTGGGGGCGGCACCGAACATGGTCCGGCCGGCGCCAATGGTGATGGTGGCGAGGGAGATGCCGGGTGGGTATGCCATGATCGTGGGTCCTTCTGTCGTGGGGGCCGCCAAGGCCGTTGTCTCAGGGGTTGTGTCCGCCGTCGTGACTGTCATCGTCGTGTCGGTCTGGCGAGCTTCCTCGAAGTAATCAGCCATCCTCGCCGCCCTCCTGCGTCTGGGCCTCCTCGGCCGGCGCCGGGGATGCGAGGCGGATGAGCCCGGCGCGGACCTTCAGGTCGAGAGCCTCGGCGCGCAGCTGCGCGTTCTCCCGCTCCAGGTAGAGCACCTTCGCGGCCAGCTGGTCAGGGGACAGGGGGTCCATGAAGCTCCTAAGCGATTGCGAACCAGTCGAACCGGAAGTCGCCGGTCGAGTTGTTCGTTCCGAGGTTCTTGACGTTGTAGGTGAAGCCCGTGGTCGTGCGGGACCTCAGCGTGATGAGAAGATCGGTCGCGTTCTCGGACTGCGCCTGGCAGAACACTCGCGGCACGCTCGTGAACGGCATAGGGAACGTCACCGTCGCGTTGGAAATGAACCCGCCGGCCGCGATGAACCCGCCGCTCAGGTGCCCCTTCTGAATCGCCCTACTGTTCGAGAGCTTGCCGTTGAGCTGGATGCCGTCCGACGCGTTGTGCAGTGTGATGCCCGTGGCTGTGTTCCCGTCGAAGCCAGCGTTCGGCATGGCATAGAGATTCAGGAATCGGTTCGCCCCGCTGTCGTACCAGAGCGCGCCGTGGGCGTCCTCGGAGCCCACGAAGAAGTCGAGCGCCGAGGTCCCGAACTGTGGGTTCGTGCTCCCGGAGGCCAGCCGTGTCGTGAGCTCCACTCGGGTGCTGGAGGGCGCGGTCTTGAAGTTCCCGGTGATGAGGTTGCTCGCGCCGTTGAGATCCACGGTCAGCTGGTTCTGCGCATTCCACGCCTTGTACCCGGAGCCGGACACCTCGACGATCCCCTGCGGCCCCGCGACGGTCAGCGCCGCCTGCTGCATCAGGTCGTGACCGAGGTCCCCGAGGTTGATCCGGTTCGCGACCAGCGTCGGTGTGACGATGCCCTCGATGACGGTGACCTGGTTGAGGATCGCGTCCTCGGTGACGACCAGCCGCTTGGCCTCCACATCCATCGCCTGCACGACCTTCGCCGCCAGTGTGCCCGGCACATCGATGTCACCGCCGCGGATCTCGACGATGTCCTGGTCCATCGTGGTCAGGCGCAGCTCGGTGGCGTCGAGGGAGGCCTGCGTCTCCTCCACGACCAGGCGGGCGTCCTCCAGCGCCTGGCGAGCGCCGGCGATCTCCGCGTCCCACGCGGCGGCTTTCATGCCGTCGAGGAAGAGCGTGGACCCGTCGGGCAGGGCGTAGGCGGTGCCTTCGCCCTCGTCGGCGACCTTCACCCCGTGCGGGGTGGTGTCGGTCTTGAGGGCGGAGCGGACGAGGCGCTTGAGGGAGCTCTCGACGGCGAGCGCTGCGGCGGCGTCTGCGCCGGTGGTGACCGGTGGGGGTGGGGTGAGGGTGCGGCGTTCTACCACTGGCGTCTCCTCTGGTGGGTCAGAAGCTTTCCTCTTGCATTTCGACGGTCACGGTCTCGGTGAGGGAGCCGGAGGCCCTGATGATGCGCATGAGGTAGGTGCCGGCGGGGATGTTGAGCCAGTCGGGTCCGAGGGTGACGTAGCCGGCGTCGCCGACGTGCCACCTGCCGAGGGGGTTCTTCGTGGAGTCGGCGCGGACGGTGATGCTGACCTGGTCGGTGGCGACCCGGTGGGCTTTGAGATGGCCGGCGGCCTTCTCGGCGAGCGGGGCGATGCGGTTCTGGCTGGTGTCGGAGATGACGGACTCGAGGAAGGGCCGGCCGTCTTGGACGGCGGCGAGGTCCTCGGCTTTGGCGATGACGGTGCCGGCTCCTTGGCCGGAGCCGGTGGCCCAGACGCGGTCGGTGATCTGGGAGGAGTCGGCGTTGACGGTGACGTCGGCGACGTCGGACTCGGCGGGGGTGGTGTCCCAGTCCGGGGCCCAGTCCTGGGCGATGGTGGGCTGGACGGTGGTGCCGTGGACGAGGACCCACTCGAAACGGGTGCGGTTCTCGTCGGCCCACCGGGGGCGGAGCATCACGTCGGGTCCGTCGAGGACGGCGGCGAGCTCATCGAGGCGCTGGTCTACCGCGTTGTTCGCCAAGTCCCAGGAGCTGTAGGCCCGCTCCTGGGCACCGGTCTCGGCCGGCACGCCGTGGACGATGGGCAGCCGCCCGTTGGGCTTGGCCATGCCGTGCTGGATCAGCTCCCACATGATCTGCCCGTAGGAGGTGTTCCGGAACGTGAGATCGTCCTCGACAAAGCGCCGCTCGAACATCTTGCGCATGCCCGACCAGGAGAACGTCGCGTTCTTCCGGTCTTCCGTGGGCCACCCGGTGATGGGGCCGCCGACCCAGGGGTGTTCGTTGCCGTCGGCGTCGACGTAGCAGAGCACCAGGCACGCCCACCACGGGCCGAACTGAGTGCGGGCGAGTCCGGCCAGGTCGGCCTTCTTGACCACGCAGGTGCCGCCGCCGGTGCCGTTGAGCTCGTCCGACCAGGCGAAGGACACCGGGTCCAGGGTCCGGCCAGCGGCGCCGGTGATGGTCTCGGCCAGGTACACGCGCCAGCTCACCAGTGGATCACTCCTCGGTCGTAGAGCCGGAAGTCATCGCCCGGGAACTTGTCTGCCCCGCCGTAGCGGACCGCCCAGCGGCCGGACTGGCCGGCGGGCACGAAGCGCTGCTGCACCGTGTAGTGCACGGTGTGCTCGCCCTCGGTGGCGGCCAGGACAGCGGTGAAGACCTTGGTCTCCCAGAACCGGTCGAAGCGCCGCTCGAAGGACACGAACGGGTTGTTGTCCACGTAGATCGTGTAGAGCACCGACCCGTACTCGTCGAGGGTCGCCCCGTTCGAGGCGGAGGCCGAGACGCAGGAGGCCAGGCGGATGTCGACGTCACGGTCCGTGGGCACGTAGAACCGGCCCGCGCCCCGGGTGAACACCCCGGTGGTGCGCGGGGTCGAGTCCTTCTCCACGTGCAGGTGCAACCGGCCCAGGGTGGAGCCGACCGGGCGGGCGAACTTCCGGTTGGCCACCGAGGTGGTCGCCGTGGTCGCCGTCGCCCCGGCTGGCACGACCCGCTGGTCCAGCAGCACGGAGTTCGCCGGCAGCGCCCCGGAGGTCACACCGACGAACGCGGTGTTGTCCGGGTTCCCCTGGGTGGGGAAGAGCTGGCGCACGTAGATCAGGTCCGTGCGCGTGCCCGTCGCCGGGGCCGCGGCCGCCGGAAGCGTGGTCGCCACGACCGGGATCGTGATCGCCATGTCCGTGCCCGTGGACAGGACCACCGCACCGGCCGTGACCCGGTACTCCATGGTCGCGGTGCCGGACACGTCGCAGCCGTCGATGATGCCATCGGTGTTGTACTCCGCGGCGATAATCCGCTGCATGTCCTCCGGGGTCGTCCCGACCGGGCCCTCGGGGGTGACGACGTGGGGGACTCCCAGTCCTGTGGCCATGGTGTTGTCCTCCTAGAGGTAGGTGTCTGCGGTGTGGACATCGATCCACCCGGCGCCCTGCTGGGCCGATGAGGCGCGCGGGGCGATCACCGCCCCGGGGTCGATGCCGAACCAGCCCCGGCGGGTGGCCGCGTGCGTCATGTCGTTGCCGCCCACGCTGATCGAGCCGCTGGCCATGTCCACCACGGCCGGGGACTGCGAGAAGATCGGGGCCCGGTACTCCACGACGTCGCGCCCGTTGGTGAGGGTGAAGCCCGACGGCCAGGTCCCGCGGACCAGGAACCGGGGCCACGCCTTGACGTTGCCCCGGTTCTCGATCGTCAGCATCGATCCGGCCGCGGTGTCCCCGAAGTCCATGACCCCGTTGCCGAACAGCGGCCAGACCAGGCCCACACCGGTGCCGGCCGGGAAGAGCTGCTGCACCCGCTCCGGCCCGTGCAGGAATGGTGACGGGGCCAGCAGCGGGATCTGCACGTCCAGGGTGTCGACGCCGCGGCGGGCGATCCCGACCTCCCCGTCCAGGCGCACCTGACAGGAGAGCTCGTGCGTTCCGGTGTCCACCGTGAGGGTGGCTAGCTGGCCGTCCCACAGCAGACCCGACAGCGCCCGCTCGAGCACCGTGCGCATCCGCACCCCGGAGTACTTCGCCTGCACCGAGATGGTCATGGCGCGGCCGGTGCGCTCCGTGGGCTCGGGGAACAGGCCGTGGCCCATGCGCTGGTCCGCGGCGCCCGTCACCCCGACCCCGCCGTACCACCCGGCCACGTCCATCAGATGCAGCCGCGGGTACTCGGCTGGCTCGCGGGTGCTGAACCTCGCCGTGTAGCCGTCAGCTGAGGTCAGCGTCGCGGTCCAGGCCATGCGTCACACCCACTTTCCGAGCTCGAAGGCCAGCGCCTCACCGGCACGGCGACCGACCCGCGAGGGGTCCTCGCCCTCGCGCGCCGGCACGGTCAGGTTTATCGGCGGCAGCCCCGCCCCACCGAGCCGCCCATCCCGTTCAGGAGCGACCGGACTCGGCGGGGCGACCATGGCCGCCATGGACCTCTGCACCGCCTTGACCCGGTGGTCAAGACCCAGGACCATGCCGTCCCCGGTCTGCTCACCGATGCGCATGAACACGCGCGAGGGGGAGTGGATCCCGAGGTAGGTGCGGACCTTCTTCGTCAGACGGTCGGCCAGGGTCTTCGACGCCCGGTCCACCGCCGCCAGCTGCGACTCGATGCCCTTCACCAGCCCGCGAGCCGCGTCCACCCCGACCCCGTACATCTGATCGGCGACCGTGCCAGCCGTCTTGGCCGACTCGGACTGGATCGCCGTGTACGTCTTCGACAGCTCCTTGAGCTGCGAGCGCGGGCCCTTGAGCAGCTGCTCAGCGACCAGCGACCCCTTCTCCCCGCCCAGTTGCGCGATCTCGTCGATCAGGCCCTTGGGCACCCCCAGCTTCCCGAGCTGGGAGATCTGCGAGCGCAGGGTGCGGATCTGGGCGAGTGCGTCCTGGGCGGATTGTGTGATCCGTTCCAGGCCGATCTCGCCGTTGGCCGCGGCCGAGAGGCTGAAGCCTCCGGCGAGGGTCTCGGCCAGGGAGTCGCGGTACTTGTTCCGGTCCTTGAGGACGTCGTCGAGCTTCTTCTGTGAGGCCTTGAGCCGGTCGGTGAGCTTGTCCCGCTGGGCCGCGTAGCGCTCGAGGATCCCGAGCTCGGTGGCGACGTGGGAGCGCAGGAAGTTGTTGGCTCCCTGCTCCCGCGAAACACCGACGATGCGCTGGAACTGCTTGGCGTCCGGGAAGGTCTTCTTGTACTGCTGATGGATGGCCTTGGCCATGTCACCAGCGGCCTTCTCCGCCTTCGACTGGGACCCGGTCAGACCCTTCACGAGACCGGCAACCGTGTAGTTACCGATCTTCATGAACACCCGGGACGGGGACTTGATCCCCAGGGCGCTCTTTGCGGCGTCCACGGCGCCCTGCACCACCGAGCGCGCCCGGTCGGCTACGGAGCCCGCCATGGACACGATGCCGTCGATCAGTCCCTGCACGAGGTTCGTGCCCACCGAGACCATCTGCCCGACGAAACCGGAGACGGCAGCAACGGCGTTGGAGCCCATGGCCTGGAACTGAGAGACGACGTTGCTCGCCCCGGAGACCACGGCGGAGACCAGCGCGGACATCGCCGAGACGACGAGCGAGGTGACCGCCGACCACGCCGCGGAGGCCGCCGCTTGGAGCGCGGCCATCCCGGAGGACCATGCCGACTGCACAGAGGCGATCCCGGAGGCCACGAAACTGACCACCGAGGCGAGCGCGGAGGAAACCGCGGACACGACCGTGGACCACCCGGCGGACCAGGCGCTCACGATCGAGGACAGGACGGAGACGATCGTCGAGGCCACTGCGGCGACTTGGCCGGAGACGATCGAGGACATCTGGGACCAAGCCTGCGAGAGCGAATCTCGCACCGCCGCCCAGGCGCCGGACCAGTTGCCCTGCAGCAGGAGAAGGAACCCCTGCAGCAAACCGGTGATGATTGTCAGGGCTCCGGTGATCACGGCCGCGGCGCCGTTGAAGGCGCCCTCGACCGCCGGCAGCAGCAGCTGCAGGGCGGGCACCAGCACCGACATCAGCATCGTCGCGAGCTGGAGCAGAATCTGCGCGGCTACGGTGATCACCGGCACGATCGCCTGGAACACGGCGACGAGTGCGGGCATCACCGCGGCAGTGAGCTGCTGGAAGATCGGCATCAGGGCGGTGCCGACCGTGGTCGCCAGCTCCCACAGGGTGGTGCCCAGGGTGGCCAGCTGCTCGCGTAGCGGGGCCGAGGACGCCACGGCCGCGACGAACGCGGCCGCGACGAACGCGGCCGCGAGCAGACCCCAAGGGCCCAGCAGCAGCCGGACCGCGGTTCCGAGCACCGTCATGACGGTGGACAGTGCCGTGGCCGCGGCACCGCCGGCGGCGAAGGACCCGGCGACCGCGGTGATGACGGGGGCGATCGTGGCCAGTGTCCCCAGCAGGGACACGACCAGCGGCACCATGGCCGCCACCGCCGCCCCGACGACGACCAGCACGGCCGACAGCCCGGGGAACTGGGTCGCGAAGGCCTGCACCGCGTTGGCCGCGGCCACCAGGATCGGTGCGAGCGCCTGCACCACGGAGATCAGGGCGGAGCCCAGGACCGGGATGATCGGCTGAACCGCGGCCAGCAGGGAAATGAAGACCGGTGCGAGCGCCTGGAGCGCTGCACCGAGCACGGGCCCGATGGTGGCGGCCAGTGACCCGAGCACGGACAGCAGGGAACCGACAGCGGCACCGAGAGCCGGGAAGGCCGGCTGCAGCGCGCGGATCCCGGCGAGGATCCCGGCGAACATGGCCGTCGCCCCAGACTGCAGGGCCGGGGAGGACAGGGCGGTGCCGAGCCCCTCGAGGAGGGCCGAGGCGGCCTGCCCGGCGAGCACCATGATGGTGGCCAGGGCCGGGGCCAGAGAGATGAACGCGTCGCCCAGGGCGGAGACCCCGGGGGCGAGCGCGGCCATGGCGGCGTGCGCTCCGGCGAAGACGGTGGTGAGCGCGCCCTGCCAGACGGGTCCGTTGATCGCGGCGTTGACGCGGGCGAGGCCGTCGGCCAGCGCCCCGAGGGACGCCCCGCCGGCGTTGGCTGCCGCGCGGGAGAGCCCGGCGAGGATGCCGGAGGCGTTGGCGATGACCCGGCCGAGGTCCTGCAGGTTGGTGATGCCGTCGCGGATCCAGCGGTGCAGGGACCCGTCGCCGGCGGCGGTCTGGATGAAGGTGTCGAACCGCTCGGTGATCTGGTTGAACCAGGACGCGAGGGCCGGCAGGTAGGAGGCCCCGGCGGTGCCGAGGGTCATCAGGGCGGTGGTCAGGTAGGAAGCGCCCTCACCGGCGATGTCCACGGACTCACGCAGGTACTCGAGCTGGGCGCCCAGCTGACCCCGACCAAGGGGGGTATTCAGGGTGTTGGCGATGGCCGCGCCCATGACGCCGAACTCGTGGGAGATCGCGGTGAGCTTGTCCTGCAGGATCGGCAGGACGCTGTTGGCCAGGTCACGGATCGGCTGGGCCGCCCGGGCCCAGAAAGCGGTGCTGATGGAGTCCTGCAGCGCCGAGAACCCCGGGCCGAGATCGCCCAGGACGTCCTTGACGTCTACGAGCGCGGCGATGAGCACACCGGTGCCGACAGCGAAGCCGGCCAGGATGCCGGGCAGGGCCAGGGCGGCGGGGATGATCGCGGCCAGAGACCCACCCAGGGCCACGAGGTTCGAGACTCCGGCCAGCGCGGTGGCCGACAGGGTGGCGATGGCGAGGGTGAGCCCAGCCACCGAGGGCAGGGACCGGTCGAGATTGGTCACCAGGTTGCGCACGGAGGACCCGAGGTCGCCCAGCACCCGGGCGCCGGACAGACCCGCGAGGGCGCCGGCGGTGGCCGCGAAGGAGGACCCCTCGAGGCGGGTGCGGATGGTGACCAGTCGGTCACGGGTCAGGGCCGCGATCCTGGCCGCGGCCAGCGCGGCGTCCACGTTCACAGGGAGGTGGATGTCCCGCTTCTCCGCCTCGTCGGCGAGGTCCTCCAGACGCTGCTTCGCGGCGGCGGTCTCGGCGTCGACGCGGATCTTGGCGGCCCGGTCCTCGACGTCGGAGACCATCTTGGCGATCTTGGCGCGGAACGCGGCGGCTTTCTCCGGCTCCACCGGGATCTCGGCCTTGACCTGGTCCTGGATGCGATCGACCTGGGCGGCGATCTCGGAGCGGAGGCGCTCACCCTCGACGGTGGCGGGGATGAGCGCCTCGACCCCGGAGACGGCCTTGCGGACGTCGGAGCTGATCCGGGAGCGGAAGGCCTTGTCCATCTCGGAGACCACCGGCACCTGCACGGGGTTCCGGCGGGCGCTCTCCTGGGCCTTCTCGGTGGCACGCCGGGCGCCGGCGAGCAGACCGTCGTCGTCGAGCACAGCGCGCAGGGTGACGCGGGCGGACTTCTCCACGGCCTTGACGGTGCGCTCGACGTCGCGGGCGAGGTCCTTGCCGTCGAGGACGGCCTTGACCTGGATCCGCGCCCGCTTCTCGATGCCCTTGAGCTTCTCGAGCAGATCGCGACGGAAGTTCGTCGTGTCCGGCAGCGCCCTGACGCCGAGGCGTCCGACCTCCTTGGCCTCCATCGGATGCGGTCTCCTTCGCTACTCGATGCCCGAGAAGTCGAAGTCCTCGAGGTCCGTGGCTTGCTTCACCGTGGTGGAGGGCCGGTAGGCGGGCACGAGGGGCCGGGGCCGCTTCCTGGAGCCCTGGACGGCCATCATGTTGTGCAGTCCCTGCAGGCGGTCGTCGACGTTCTGCAGGGCGTACTCCAGGGCGTCCCACCCGAAGTACTCGGGGCCGCCCTGCTGCTTGGCCCGCCACAGGGAGCGGGCCTCGTGGGGAATGCGCTCCAGCAGTGCCTGGAGGCGCAGGACCCCGTCGCTGTGGTCCTGACGCAGCGCCCCGTAGGGGTCGAAGCCGTACAGGGCCGTCAGATCAGCGACGAGGTCCGGCTCCTCGTCCAGGTACTTCCGGAGCGCTAGCCTTCCCCCATCTCGCCCACGTAGGCCATGACGAGGTCCAGCGCCCGGTTCATCGCCCCGGCGCCGGAGACAAACTCCACGAACTCCTCGTGGCAGCCCTCGGCGGTGAAGTGATCGGCCACGTGCTTGACGACGCCGCCCAGCTTCGGCAGCAGCTTCGGGTCGAGGTTGCTGGCGTCGATCTCCTCGACGCCGGAGGCCGAGCGGGCGTCGCCGAGGGCCTCGAGCAAGTAGGCCTGCAGGTCGAGCTGGTCCCACACCGGGACCTTCGACAGCGGCTTGAGCAGCTGCGCGCCCTCGAACTCCTCCAAGCGCTTCTGCTTGGTCTCGACGGAGTCCTTGTGGTCGGTGGGGGTGCGAGCGCCGGCCTTGGCCGCGGCCGCCTTGGTGGTGGTGTTCGTGGGCATGGTGTGAGCCTCCAAATCTGGGGTGTGTGAGCCGGTGAAAGGTGAGCAGGCCGTGCGGGGCGTGGGGCTCACGCCACGCCCCGCACGGGGTCAGAGGGCCCCGGTCAGGGGGTGACGGGGGCGGCGTAGGTGCGGGTGCCGAACCAGCGGAACCGCTTGCCGGTGACGTTGGAGGAGAGGACCTGTCCGAGCAGGTTGAACTCGAAGAAGTTCTCCACGTCGATGGTGGGAGCGTCGCCCACGGACAGGGACACGCGCGGGCAGAAGAAGGACAGGCGCTTGAGGCCCTGGACCATGATCACCTGCACGGACTTCTCGACGGAGCCGATGTCGCCGACGTCGTAGGACTCGGTGACCGGGTCCCACTCACCGCCGGGGAAGACGAGCTCGAAGGTGGCCTGGTCGGCCTGCAGCGCGTTGACGCCGAGGGTCCAGGCAGTGGCCTCGGTGGAGGTGTCGGCGGCCTCGACCTCCCAGGTGCCGACCTGGGTGACGTCGCCGCCCTCCTTCTCCAGGGCCACGGTGTTCTCCCGCGAGGTGTGCCCGAGGGTGAGCAGGGTGCCGTAGGTGGCCGGGACGCCGATGAGGAACTGGCCCGGGTCGATGGGATCGGCATCGGGCTCGCCCACGAGGACGTTGCCACGGCCGGGGATGATGATCTTGCCGGCGTCGAGCGCCATGATGTACCTCCAGAAGTGAGAGACGGCCCCGGGGTGGGGCCGGATTGGTGGGGTGCGGACGAGGTGGTCAGTCCGCGATGACCAGGCGGTAGGTGGCGTCGTACTGGTGGACGTGCTCCGCTGGATCGGTGGAGGTCGGCGCCCGTGTCGGGAGCGAGACGACGTCCGTGTGGGCGATGCGCCCGGGGCCTGGGTCCAGGTGGCCGTTGGCCGGTGCTGCGTCCAGGCCGTCGTGCACGTCCCAGGCGAGCTCGGAGGCACCGCTGTTCGTGTCGGCCACGACGGAGACGGGCACGGTCCAGATCTGCCCGTGTGCGGCGTCGCCGTTGTCCGGCCGCGCCCCGTTGAGTGCGGTGAAGACGATGTAGGGCTTGCGCATGGCGCGCTTGGCGTTCGGGGTGGACGTCACGTAGGTGCCGGCCGGGGCGGCCGCGGTGAGGGCGCGCTGGATGACGGCGTTGATGCGCAGTGCCACGCTCAGCCTCCGTGTGCCTTGTGGAAGGGGAAGTTGCCAGCGACGAAGGTTCCGTCGTCTGACTCGTATCCGTGTTCGATGATCACCGCTGCTGGGTCGTCGGAGTAGATGAGCCGGTCGGTGACGCCTGAGCGTCCGGGAACCTTTTTCACCTTGATGGAGTCTCGAAAGGCTCCAGTGCGCACAGGTGCTAGCCGCTTTACTTCGTCGCGGAATGCCTCGGCGACGTCGTCCAGGGCGGCGGAGTCACCGACCATGCGGGCGACGATCACGCCGACGTCGCGGTCGACCTCGGCCATCAGGACCCCCTCGGGTGGTTCGCCGTGATGATCACGACGTCGTGGGCGGTGCGGGGGGACATGCGGTGCCGTTGCGGTTCCCCGTGCTGGTCCCAGTCCCGCCCGTCGTAGGCCACCAGGGAGAGGTGATCGCCCGGCCAGTCCCGGGCGGTGATCCGGTACGTCTCGCGGGCCGTGATCCCGTAGGCCTCGGCCTCGACGGTGCTGATGGGCTTGACGTTGCACCGCACCGGGATCGGATCTCCCACCGGTGCGAGGTTCTCGATGCCCTCGTCGTCCTGGACGCTCTCGCGCAGCTGCACCGTGACGGTGTGGCGCGGCCGGGTCAGCAGGCTCATACCGGCCACCCGAAGGGCCGGGAGGCCTTCACCCGGGCGGTGCCGACGAAGCCGTCCGTGGCGGCCTTGCATCCGATGCGCCGGAGGTCCTTGTCAGGAAACCAGATGTCGCCGGAGGCCGTGAGGGGGTTCTTCGTGTAGGAGTACCCGGACTCGGACTCGGACTTCATGGTTGGGTCCTCGTCGCGGACCACGCGCAGCACGGCGTCGACGACGACATCCTGCACCAGCAGAGCGTCGACCGACTTCTCCGCCAGTCGGCGCAGGAGCGTGGGGCAGTCACCGATCAGGGCCCTGACGGCCTTGTCGATCTGCTCCGTGAGCCACCTGACGGTGGTCTCGTCCTCCCGGTCGATCTCACCCTCGTAGGCGTTGGCGACGGCGTCAATGTCGATGCGTAGGGCGTTGGCCACTGCTCTCACCTCCGGGTGCGACCGGTGCCCGGCCCCGCGTGGGGGCCGGGCACCGGGTTACTTCTTGGCCGTGGTGCTCTTGGCGGTGCCACCCTCGGGCGGCTGGGGCGGGTCCTGGGTCCCGCCGTCCTGCTCGCCGTCGCCGCCCTCGGGGACCGTGGCGGTCTCCTCCGGCTTCGGCTGGTCGAGGACGGCCGGGTTGCTGATGGCCTGCGCGGCCCAGGCCGGGGCGGTGGAGCCCTTCGCGAGGAACTCCACCTCGCCGGTCCTGGGGTTGCGGGCGAGGGTGCTCTCCTTGATCTTCGCCATGGTCGATCAGAGCACCTTCGCGGCGAACGACAGGTTCGCGTTGGCCAGGATCGGCAGGCCGATCGCATCGGAGATGACCTCGGCGATCATCGGCGGCTTCGGGTTGCGCCACACACCGGCGACGACGCCCGGCTGCTCGGCGTCCTCGATGCCCCACTCGGCATCGGTGGAGGTCAGCGTCTGACCCCACACGGTGGAGCCCAGCGGGTTGGTGCCGGCCTCGTCCGTGGTCTCGCCCGGCTCCGGCAGCAGCAGGAGCTGGTCGTTGGGCAGCACCCGGCGGGCGACCCCGTCCACGGCGACCTGGCGGTCGTACTTCACCAGCGGCGGCAGGCCGGCAGCGTCGACGATGTTGTTGACCTCCGTGGCGGTGGCGTTGCGAGCGCCACCGTTGAGGAGCTGGGTCTGGAACTCGTTGCCGGAGGCGAAGGCGCGGAACACCCGGGTGGAGACCAGGATGGATCCCGGCGGCTGGCCGTTGGCGACGGTGTAGGCGTCGACCCAGTCCTGCAGCTGGTCCAGGCGCGAGGTGGTAGGGGTGGCCCACAGCTCGGCGGCGGTGATCGAGTGGGACGCCGAGCGCGCGAAGTCGTCCTCGGTCTTGAAGTTGTCCTGGTCGATCGTGGCCTTGCCGGTGGCGAGCACGATGCCGCGCATGAGCTCGATGGCGTTGGCCACGGCCATGACGACCTGGTCGGTGGTGCCCTGGATGCTGTTGAGCATCGCCTCGTCGGAGGCGTTGCGCTCACGCAGCTGCTTGTACTCGGACACGGGGATGTTCTGTCCCAGTGCGGGCAGCTCGATGGTGTAGCGGCGGCCGTGCTTCTGCCGGCCGGTCTCGGGCTCGGCGTCGTACGCGCGGAACTTCGCCGCGTCGACGAGGCCGTGGGCTCCCTGCATGACACGGACCACGGAGTCCATGACGGTGCGGTTGGGAAGCCAGCGGGCGAGCGTGCCGTTGCGGCGCTCGTACTCCTCTAGGGAGGCGCGTGCGTACCCGGTCAGCGTCGCCGGGTCGATGATGTCGGTCCAAAGGGCCATGATCTAGTCCCTCCCTTCTCAGAGGTAGACGATGTTGGTGTTCGGCTGGGACGCCGGGGCGGCGAAGCCAGCCAGGGGGACGCGGGCGGTCTTGACCCGGCCGTGGTCCAGCAGCGGCGCCGGGAGGTTCCCGGTGCCGACGACGGCCTGGTCGGTGAAGATGTGCCCGGCGATGTTCTGGGACCCGTCGGCGCCGGCGGCGTTGTAGGGGACCAGCAGGCCGTTGACCTTGGCCACGGGGAACCCGGAGGGGATGTACCCGTCGGGGTAGTGGGTGCCGGCGGTGAACGCGGAGACGTTGATCGTCTCGGTGCGGCAGTTGGCGATCCCGTGGGCGGAACCGAGCCAGGACTGGTCGCCACCGCCGAAGGACTCGCTACGGAGCTTGGGCATGATGACTCCTTTCAGGAGTTCTTGGGGCCACGGCGGGCGGCGTGGAGTTCGCGCCCGGCGGCCACAGAGGAAGCGCCCGCGGGACGGTTGTAGCCCTGGAAGGACTGCCGCTGCGGGGCGGGATTGGTGCTGGGAAGCAGAGTGGCCTTGGCCTGGACGCGGGCCGTGTCCACGGACCCGTCGTCCTTGAGGTACTTGGACAGGTCCAGGTCCTCGAGGAAGGAGTTGAGCTTGTCCTCCTCCACCCCCGGGGCGGCCGCGCGGAACTCGGCGCGCACCAGCTGCGGGGCCAGCGCGAGGCGGGCCTGGGCCTCGCCGTCACGGCGGGCCTGCTCGACGGCGTCCTGTCGGGCGCGTTCGTCGGCCGGCAGCTGCTGGCGCTGGAGCTCGTCGAACTGGCGGGCCTTCTCGGCGAGCGTGTCGTAGTCGGCGCGGGACTTGACCGTGTTCTCGTGCTTGCGGGCCTGGTGCTTCCAGTAGGCCTCGCGCTGCTCGACGTTCATCTGCTCCAGCGGGGTGTTCGCGGGATAGCCCCTGTCGGGCTCCTGCTGGCCGGTCTGGCCGCCCTGCTGCTGGCCCGTCTGCCCGCCCTGCTGGCCGCTCTGCTGGTCGTCCTGGGCCGGGGGCGTGGTGCCCTGGCCCTGCGGGGCGCCCTGCTGAGCCTGGCTGTTCTGCTGTCCCACGGTGTTCTCCTTGTCAGGTGAGTCGTTGCCCACGTCGGGCGTGATCGTGGTGTCGCCGTCGTGGGGTGAGTAGGTCTCCCACCACCGGGTGATCGGCTCCACCAGGTCTGTCGTCCCGTCGCGCTCTTGGGCGCGGCGGGTGGCTTCTTCGGCCGGGGTCGCCAGCACGATGACCTCGTCGGCGCCCACACGCGCCGCGTGGTCGTGCCGGGCGGCCGCGTCGGCGAGGGTGCGGATGATCCACACGTCTCCGCGCTGGTAGTCCCGGGCGGTGCGCTCCATCAGCGAGCGCACCGAGGCGGCGGTCTCACGGTCGGAGTAGCGGGTGCGTATCTCGTCCAGGTCCACGACCAGGTCCTCGGGCCCGGCGTGGTCGGCGACGTAGGTGGACTTCCCGGCTCCGGGGGGCCCGCAGACGGTGCGGATGGTCATGCCGCCGTCCTCCTGCTCAGCGCCTCGATCTCCCGCTGGTAGCGGCCGATCCTGTTCTTCGCCGTGGACACGACCCAGTAGCCGCGCGAGCGGCGGTCGGTGACGTCCTCGTCGAGGGTGTCGGCCCAGGCGATGGACTTCTCGGCGGCGGCGATCTTCCGCTCGAGCTCCTCGATCCGCTCGGACGGGTCGGAGCGCACCGGGGTCTCCTTGGCCTTGCGGATCGAGGCGCGGCGGGCGGCCGTCATACGCGGGCTGTCCTCGGTGAGCTCGGTCGTGCCGTCCTCGCGCATGACTGCGCCCAGCTCTCCGTGCTCGTCGATGACGACGCGCACGTGCGAGAGGTCCTGCCGGCCGGTGGACCCGGCGGCCCCGTAGAGGCGGTTCAGGTCGGCCTCGTTGAGGGTGAGGCCAGGGTCGCCGGCGGCGGTGATGGGCAGGACCGTGCACTGGCAGCCGGTGTGGACGGGCATGAGGTCTTCGACGCTGTAGATCCGGGAGGCGGCCGCCGCGCAGAGACCGCAGGTGCCGGTTTTGGACCGCTCCGGGTGGATGATGCGGCGGTAGCCCTTCACCTCGGAGCGGCGCCTGGCCGGGGGCTTGCGCTGCTCCGTGCGCTTCTCCCGCGGGGAGGGCGGGGTTCGGATGACCTCGTGCTCTTGGTCGCGCTGGGTGAGCATCATGTCCGTCTGCGCCAGCTTCTCGACCCGCTGCAGCGCCCGGGCGCGGGCGGCGCCCTCGGGGACGTTCAGGGCCCGGGCCCGGCGGTACTGCTCCACGGGCCGCTCGTACACGTCCTCGACGTCGACGCCGTGGCGGGCGTACTGGAAGCCGAGGATCTCGTGGTCGATGTCGTCCTCCGGGAAGATGGCGTCCATCTCCTGGTAGACCTGGCGCATGTAGGCGGTGGTCTGCTTCCGGACCTCGGCCTGGGTGGTCTCCACCAGGGAGGCCGAGGCGCGGGCCTGGGTGCGCACCAGCTCCCCGTCGTACCAGCCGTCGAAGTCACTCCACAGGGAGCGCAGCTGGTCGATGAGCACGCCGGTCAGCTTGGCGGTGATCGCCGCCTGGGCGTCCACGAGCTTGGTGAGCACGCGCAGATCAGCCATCGGTGTCCTCCACCTCCGAGGCTCCGGCGACTACGGCGAGCATCGCGTCCTCGGATCGCTGGACTTCGGCAGCGGCGATCTCCTCCGGGGTCAGCTCGAGGAACTTCTCCATGCGGGTCTTCCACGGCACCCCGGCCGCCTTGGCTGTCCGGCCGGACTCAGCCCGCTCGGTCAGTGAGGACCGGCGCGGGTTGGCCCAGATCAGGCGCATGCCCGCCAGATCCGCCCGGTCCGTCTCGCCTTGCAACTGCAGGGCGTAGCTGATCAGCGAGCGCATCCGTCCGTCGATGTGCTTGATCGTGGACTCGACGTCGAAGACGATGCCTTCGCGCTTGAGGTCGGACCCGGCGGCGGACTCGTTGGCGGAATCGGGGGCGAGCATGTCCAGCGGGGTGTTGGACGTCGCGGCCAGGTACTTCAGGTCGTCCGCAACGGCCTTGAGCACCGGGGTGAAGTCGGCCTGACTGGACTCCCACAGGGTGGCGGCCTTGGGCAGGATCCATACGGCGCCCGGGTCGGCCTCGAAGATGTCGTCGTAGTCGATCTCTTCGCCGTCGTCGTCATGGCGGGGAGCGCCGTTCACGGCGCGCTGCCGGAACGCCTGGAGCGCGATGAGGATCATCCGTTGGAGGATCGTGTGGTTGATCCGCTCCATCGTTGGGATCTGCTTCTCGAAGGCCGCCATGCCGGAGCGGTTGGGGAACTCGAAGATGGGCACCTGGTCGGTGGCGGTGGGAGTACGTTCGTCCTCGATGACCCAGCTGACCGGGCGCAGCTGCCAACGCTTCGTGCCCGGCTTGGGCAGGATCGTGGAGCCCACGTGGCGGGCGACGCGGGTGTAGCCGGGGCGGAAGAGCACCACCACGTCGACGTCGTTGACGTCGTCGCGCATGATCTTCAGCGCCGCCAGCGGGCGGGTGGGGTCGGCTGGGTTGGGCTCGACGATGACCTGGGCGGGATGCTCGGCGGTGATCAGCGCCCCGGAGGTCGGGTCGCCGGGGATCCGGTAGTCGACCATCGCGTAGGACACCGACAGCGAGTACATCCACTCGAGGATCTCGGCGAACTTCGCCGGCATGTCGTTGACGTTGAACAGCCGGTTGACGACGTCGTCGCCGTTGGCGCTGTCGTCTACGGCGGTCATGCACGCCAGGGGCATGGTGCGGTGCAGCCGGGCGTTGACGATGATCTCCGCCGGGTTCAGGTTCGCGATGCGCTGGAGCCGGTCGAAGTTGCCGCCCTTGTCCGGGTAGGGCTTCGGGGGCTTGCCCTCGTACCAGGCCTGGTTCGTGTCGATGCGGGGGAGGCGGTCGCCGAGCTTCTTGGCCAGCCGCAGCATCCACCACTCGTCCGAGCCGCGCTCGATCGTGCCGGCGTTGGGGAACCGGGAGTGTCCCTCGAGCACTGGTGACCGCCTCCTTCCGTCATCGTCTGAACTTGCGTCGGGTCTTCGTGGCGGAGCCGCCGACCTTGAACGGTACGAACGTCTCCTCGGGCTCCTCCTCGGGAGCGTTGAGGAACGCCGCGCGCGCCTCGAAGGCGAGCGCGGCGGCGACGGCCGCGTCGATCTTGCGCACGCTGTTCTTGCCCTCTTTGCCGATCACGATGCCGCCGCGGCGGGACCATCGGCGGGCGTTGATCAGGTGGCGCACGAGCACCGGGTTGGCCGAGATGCGGATGCCGGCGGTGGAGATCTGCAGGTGCAGCCGCTCCAAGGCCAGGGCCATCTTCGTGTCGAGCTTCGTCCACCACTTGATCGCGGACTGGGCGCCGGCCTTGGCGCGCAGGTGCTCGCCGAACTCCCGTTCCCAGGCCTCGATGCGGTCCAGCCAGTGCGGCGGGTCCGCGAAGAAGGCCACGACCTCGTACTCGGTGAACATCCGGTGCACCGCGGCGTCGAAGGCGAGCTCGTCCACCCGCCAGTCGGCGGCCTCCGGGCCGTCGGGGCACTCCTGGATGAGGACCTCGAAGAGGTACCCGTCGGAGATCCGGCAGCCGACCAGCGCGGTGGCGTCGTCGGTCTGGGCGCCGTCGAAGCCCAGGGCGATCCGCTCCCCGGGTTCGAGCTCGTCGAGCCCGACCACCGGCATGTCGGTGGTGACCTCGGCGACCTCGGCCGGGGTGACCCAAGCGTTGGACGCCTCGGAGAGGCCGTTGAGGTAGTAGCGCCGGGCCGCGGCCGGGGAGTGTCTGGGGTCGAAGATCTTGTCCACGACGCCCTCGACGCTGTTCCAGTCCATGGCCTCGCCGTAGGACTCGACGATCGCCTCCACGAGCGCGTCCTCGTCGGAGAGGTCCTTCAGGTCCGACCAGCGGTGGTCGTAGAGCAGGCGCAGCCGCCCGCGCACCTTGGGGCGCCCGCCGGCGGCGAGCGCGGTGATGGACTCCTCGATGAGGTGGGCGTACTTGTAGGTGGCCTCGGCGATGGATTCCTCACCGGGCAGGTACATCGTGGTGGTCTCGATGTACCAGGGCTCGGCGTCCTTCTTGCGCTTGGACAGGTTGCGGGTGACGGTCTCGTACATGGCCCGCAGCTGCGGGGTGTTGTAGAGGTGGGTCTCGTCGAAGACGGCGAAGGTCTCCTTGCCGCCGTCCTTGGACGCGGATCCCGCGGTGGACGGGGTGATCTCTCCGCCGTAGGGGAGCAGGACGCGGGTCTGGCCGACGTCGAGGCCGTAGGCCCTCAGTTGGGACAGGGGTCCCTGCGTGAGGTTGAGGTAGACCATGTCGAAGACGTTGCCGGTCTGTCCTTCCTCCGTGGCCATGATGCGCACGTAGGGGTAGACGACCGGGCGTCCCATGGGCTCGCCGGGCTCGTAGGTGTAGGTCTGGCCGAGGAACTCGAAGGTTTCCCCGCCCTTGGCCCAGCCGTCGAAGCGGCACGGGCCCAGGGCCTCGAAGAGCACGAGCTCCGCGGCCACCCCGGACTTGTTGCAGCCCTTGGGGCGGGAGAAGAACGCCGAGTCCACGAGCCGCTTGCCGGACCCGTCGAGGGCGTAGCAGTCGACGATGAGCTGGGAGTACTCGTCGCCGTGGCGGACCGGTTGGCCGGCGACACCGCCGGGGCCGTGCACGACGAAGGTCTCGATCCACCACAGCCCCAGCCACCCGAGCGACCGACTCCGCGAGGACCCGGGCGGACGGACAACTTTGTGAGGCATGGCGGCTCAGTCCTTGATCCGGCCGCGGCGTGAGTCCAGCGACGTCACCGACGCCTCGGCGGCATCACCGACCGGGGTCGTCTCGGGCACTTCGATCTCCGAGCGCAGACGCAGCCGGTCCTCCGGGGTGGCCCCGAACTTCGCCACGCGCAGGCGGATCTCGGCGGCGAACTCCCACCGGCCCTTGGACCACATTTGATGGTGCATCAGCGCCGTGTCCAGCAGCACGTCCCAGTCCGGCTCGGACAGCATCCGTGCCGCCTGCGGGGACGCCCGCCAGTGCTCCCACCACTTCCTCGTGACGGGGTGCCACGTCTCACCACCGGGCAGGACGTCGCGCGGCAGGATCGGACCCAGCTTCGTGGTCGACTTCACCAAAGCCCGCGGGCGGTTCCGCTCGTCGGCGAGGTTCGTCCGCTCCGGGGTGTCCCGGGAGCGCGAGCGCTGCTGCTTGCCTGCGGGGCCGGTACCGGCCATGGCGATCACCTCCCGTGACGAGGCCCTGACGGCGTGACGCTGTCAGTGGCGCGGCAGTAGGAGGCTCACGGGTCAGCGGGGACGCTGAGCAGATCCCGGAGCCGGGCGGTCGCTTCTTCGATCTGGACGTCCAGGGGCACGAGCATCTTCTGCTCCCACTTGTGGCCGTTCGCGGCGATCTCCGAACGCCTCGACTCCAGCTGCTCCAGCCTCCGGTTCAGCCGACCGATCTCGTACTCGGCCAACCGCCGGCACTCGACGGTGCAGTACAGCTGAGGGCGGCCCCGCCTGTGCACAGCGATGAACGAAAAGCCGCACATTATACAGGTCCGGTCCACGCATTTCTCCTGGTCAGGATTCCCCCAGACCCACGCGCACAGCGAGAAGCAGAACGCTGCGGGAGGGAGAGAGGGCACCCGGGGGAGGGGGTCCCCGCCCCCCTCGTCACAATCGGTCACACAGTCAGTCGATCAGCCCCGGATGCCGCTCCGAGGGGCGCCGCTCACGCGGCCTGCGCGGCGACGTCGCGCCCTGCGCCCCGGTGATCCGGTCGTGATGCCACGAGCACAACGACGTGAGGTCATCGTGGTCATCGGCCGGCCCCTGGTGGTGCACATCAGTGGCCTTCGCCGTGCACCGCAATCCGGTATCTGGTGAGACGTAGGTGCATCGGTGGCCGTCGGCCTCGAGCTGCTTGGCCCTGCGCTTCGGCCAGTCCTTCGGGAGGTTCTTCGTTCGGCCGCTCCGACCCGACCACGGCATCAGTCGCCCTCGCTGGATGAGGGGTTGAGAGCCTCGTCGTCCGCCTCGAGCGCGGCGTACCGGGTGAGGCCCAGGGTCTTGAGGAAGTTCTGATCCTCCGGGACACGGACCCTCAGTCGAGTCCTGCCCGGGCTGTCGACGGGCGCGGTCTCAATCACAACCATCACGCTCAAGACCAGCTCGTCATCGTCCAGGTCCAGTGGCACCTCAGCGGTACCGACCTGCAGGTTCGTGTCAGCCATGGGCTCACCCCGGTCCGATCTTGTTCTTGCCACCGTGGTGGCCGGGCCAGATGCCGTTGACGTCGTGGGGCCACTGAGCGCAGATGCGCTTGGCGCGGGCCAGACCGACGTGCTTCACCAGGTTGCGCGTACACCGAGTGAAGTCGCCATCAGTTCCCCAACGGATCTTGAGCGCACCAGGCCCGCGCTTCCAGTACTTCTCCAGCTCGTTGTTGTCCGCCACCTCGTCACCACCTCAGTCGATGTCCGGCGCGTCCCACTCGATGAACCCCAGCGGTGCGTGCTGGAGCTGCCGCTCCTGGCCACACTCCCAACACCAGCCGGAGTAGACCGGCAACCGATCACACCCGGGGTTCTTGCACAGCGCCACACGTCCCACCGCTCACCACCGCCGCGACGACTGCTGGCCGCGCTCGCGGTCCACATTGCCGATCGCCTGGTCCGCGGTCGGATCCGAGTGGGTGCGCCGCTCCGGCTCGTCCCTGCTCATGTACGGGTTGTTCCCCGCGGCCCGCAGACCCCGCAGCACCCGCTCACCGCGGGCCTGCTCCACCCGGGCCTGCTGTTGCAAGCGGGCGTACGCGTCAGGATCACTAGCCATGTCGGCCTCCGGTGTTCTGTCTGATGCGGCGAGCAGGTCCGGCCCAGCAGTTTCGATGCCACCAGTTGAGTGCCGGCCTTCGGCCCGCCCGAGCGGGTGCCGTTGACTCGCCGCAAGTCTGAGCGCCGGCCCCGCCCTCGGGGGACGAGGGCGGGGCCGGGCGGACAGCCTGGTGGGCGCTCCCACGACAGATGCGCGGGGCGCTCGCTTAGAAGACCAGGCCGTGGATCCCGCGCGGGCCCGGGCTGCGTTGTCCGGCAGGCATGGCGCGGGAGTAGGGAGCGGCGCTCGCGGCGCCGGGCATATCAGGCGAAGGTTCGCTCTGAGAAGGTGAACAGGCGATCCCGCTCACGGATCGCTACGGCTTCGGCCTCTGCGATCGTGGGGTAGGTGCCGAATGAAGTTCGACGTCCGTTGTGCTTGATCTGGACTCGCCAGCCGCCAACTTCGCGGTACACGTTGCGGACGCCACTCGATTCATTGTTGGACTGGGCTCCGGACCTGTACTCACCATTCTGCTTGCGCGACGCAGGCCGAAGATGGGACGGATTCACACACATGAGCACGTGGCACACATGGTCAACTTCCACGCGATCGGGGATGGGCCCATGTTGCAACGAGTACGAAAAGCGATGCGCTCCGACGGGCCGGCCGTCTGCCCTGAAGTACCCGTACCCATTCCCACCCTTAGCGCCAGTCCATAGCCAACACCGACCCAAGTCCGGACAACGCTGAGGCACCGGCCCAGCCTTATCAACCTTGGCCCAGAACCGCTCTTCACGAGTAGGCTTGCTCATGTGATCGTCCTCCAGAGACGGTCGCCGCGCCCCCGGAGGTTGCCGCCTCGCGGGGGTTCTCCATGCAAAAGTGGTGCCGGACATCCTGCTCGTCCGACACCACTTCCATATTGATATGAATCATCCCCCAAAAACGCTCACACCGCAAGCACACGCGTCCGGCGCTCGCTGTGCTTCTTCGCGAGCATCCGGGCCTGTGCGTAGCTGTACGTGGCGGGTGCGCCCTCCTGGACGCATGCAATGAGAGGGGAGCGCCTTCGGTCCGGCCACTTCTCCACCGTCCGAGGTGAGACGTCGTAGCCCTCGAGCTGTAGCCATGAGGCGATCTGCTGGACGGTGCCGGTCATGGTCTCGAGGCGATCCATCAGCTGTACGTGCCGCCAGGCCTGCACGCTCGTGAGTTCGTGCCGTCCTCCGCAGCCGCGGCACCATGCCACGTCGGCGTCCTTTGGGGCAGTCAGCTCCACACCGCACTCACACGGTCCGTAGGCGATCCGCTCGGCGGCCGGCTGCATCACGCGCTCGGCCTGGGCCAGGGCGTCCGTCAGGTCCTGGGCGATCGTGTGCACGTGCGGGGATCGGGCGAGGGCGTCGAGGTGACCGAGGGCGCGAGCGACCATGTCGACCGGGGTCTCATCGAAGCGATGGCGTAGCTGCGGGTCGGCGGCGTTGGCGGCTGAGCGCAGGACGACGAGCAGGTCGTCCTTCCTGGTGGAGGCGGTCTCGTTGAAGGCCATCGGCGTGCCACCGGCTCCGGCGCCCCCGCCCTGGGCGTCCTGCCCAGTGATGGTGACGTCGAGCTCGCGCAGGGTCTCGGGGGTGGACCACAGGTGGTTGTGGAGCTGACCGAGGTGCTGGGTGCAGAGGGCGCCGGTCGTGGCTGGGGCGGTGCAGTAGCAAGTGCTCATGGCTTCTCCTCGAGGAGGGGGTGTCTGTGACGGTGGGGGCAGTCGGGCTCGATGAGGGACAGGACGTTGTAGAACTCCCCGTCGAGCTCCTGGTTGAACTTGAACTCGCAGATGCAGCCATACGGCCAGAGGTCGACAGGGCTGGTCATCGGCTGTCCATCCCAGCGCGGGGGCGGCTCCCGATAGGGGTAGGCGGTCACGAGCGGAGCTCCTGTTCGATGAGGCCGGAGAGGTAGTCGGAGGGGCGCCACACGGCGGCGTCGGATCCGCCGGCGGTGAGGCCGTCGATCCATCCGCGTTGGTCGGGGGAGACGCGGCCGGTCTCGGTCTTGAGCTCCCGGAAGATCGTTCGGCCCCGGACCGGGTGGACGAGCACGAGGTCAGGAAAGCCGGGGGCGGAGCGGCGGGAGTCGTAGGTGTGATAGCGCAGGGACCAGCCATGGCCGGCGGCGCGCTGCAGCATGAATGTCTGGAACTCGGTTTCGCTCCACCGGTACATCGGATCGTTGGGGGACGGTCTGGTCTTCTTGGTGGTGGTCACTTCCGCTTCCTCCTGCGGGGCCTCTTCCGCTTGCTTGGTCTGTGGTCATCTGGGCGTGGTCGGTCTGTGGGTGGGTTCTCGTGCCGGCTCTCCTCGGGGGGTGGGGTATCGCGTGACCCGGCCTTGCCAGGCCCTTCCTGACCCAGACCCTGCCCGGACCCTTCCCTTCCCTGCATGACCGAATCCGTCACCGCTGTCTTTGGCCGGGATTCGCCGGGGGAGCTTTCCGCCGCGCTGGGTGCGTCCTTCGACGGTCCAGGTTCCGGGGCCTGGGCTGGCTTCTGCTCGGGCGTCTGCACCGCGGGAGCGGGAGTCGTCGCCGAGTGGGCTGCAGCCTGGGCGCCGTTGGTCTGGCCGGAGGGCGCGGGGCGCGGGGAGGGCTTCTCCGAGGAGGTGACGGCCACGCCGTGCTTGGCGAGAAGGGTCACGGTGGTGTCTCGGTAGTAGGGCTGAGTCGGTGCGGGCAGCAGCGGTTTGTTCCACGACTCGAGGTCGTCCTGGCGTGCCGAGTTGCAGGACCGGCAGGAGACGATGAACGTCTCGACTGTTGCCTGTTTGCCCGGTTGCAGGTGGTCGTAGGTGCCGCCGCGGCCGGACTTCTGGTCACCGAAGATCACGACGTTGCTGCACCACCGACAAGCGTCGCCATCGCGTGTGCGGACGGGGATGACCAGGTCCATGTTCCGTGCGTCCCTGCGCCGCTGGTTCGCCCAATCGCGAGCCGTGCGCGGGATCATGTTGAACAGGTCCCGGTTCTCCACAAGCCGGAAGGCTGGCAGGCCCTCGTCCGTCTCGACCCGGATCATGTAGCCGGAGAAGACCGCCACGCGGGCGAGCTCCTCGGCCCGGGCGAAGCCCGCGGTCTGACGCCACATGCCCATCGGCACGACGTAGTCGCCCTCCAGTGCGGCGACCTGGGCCATGCATCGCAGCACCGCCCCGGCGACCTCGTTGACGATCCGCTCGTCCGCCTCAGGTAGCTCCAGCGGCTTGAGGACCACAGGGTGGTTGGCGAACGTGTCCGAGAGAGCCCCCCACGACATCAGGCACCCACCTCCGTCGCCGCCACGGAGGCGGCCGGGACCCGCTCGACAGCCGTGAGGCCGGAGTCAGGGCGGTGGGTGGATGGTGCTGGTGGAAGCATGCGAGGGGTCTCCTAGCGGGTGCGGTGGATCAAGACGGTGGTGGCGGGGTCGAGGCGCCGGGTGCTGGTGCGGCCGTCGCGGTATCGAAAGGCCAGGACCACGGCATCGGAGTAGGTCTCGGCGCCGGTCAGGACGACCAGGCCGGGACCGTCCGAGGTGCCGATGCTGATCAGCCGCCCCGCGTAGGCCTCCGTGGCCGCCACGACCCCGGCCGGGGCCGAGTGCGACCGGGAGAAGTCCCTAGGTCCGGCCGGGGTATCGCGGCGAGCGCCGTTGCCCATGAGCTGCGGGCGGTTCATGGCCGGGCTTTCTGCCGGCGCCAGTCGCGCCAGTACTGGGCGATGTTCCATCCGTTGGTGCGGGCCCAGATGGTGATCGGGCCGCCGGTGAACAGGTCGTTGGCGTTGCGGGTGCTCCAGCGTTGGCCGCACCAGCAGGTCCAGGAGACGCCCGGGCCGAGCTGGTTGGGGGCGGTGAGCTCGCAGTTGTGCGGGGCGGGGTGCTGACCGTAGGCGGTCATGGCCGGCCCCCGTTCGCGATCTCCAGGAGGACGTCTGCGTGGCACGGCTGATCGAGCGGGCACCAGCAGGCGAGGTTCTTCCCTCGGAGCTCCGCTAGCTGCACATCGTCGGCACGGAGCGCGATCGGCCGGTAGAGGTCAGCGGCCTCCTGCCGCCGTTCACGCAGGTTGCCTTCACGATCGGTCGAGCAGACGACACGGGACCCGCCCGGCTCTACCCACATGAATCCACCGTCACGCACGACCTTGTGCGGGTTGCCCCACTTCGAGCCACGCCCGACGTAGACGGTGTTCTCGGGCATCCGCCAGCCCTTCGTGCGGCGGCGCTGGATCCGCTTCGGGGCGCTCATGCCTCGTCCCTCCCTTGCAGGGCATGGTCGATGAGCCTCTGGTCGTCCTCGTAGTAGGCCTTGAACGGGTTGAGGGCTTCGACGAGGATGAGCTCGCGCGCCCGGACGATCGCGGAGGCCGGGACGACATCGCTGATACCGGTCCCGCTGCCGCCCCACATGAGGATCTGGAAGAGCGGCGTGGTCTGCGGGCCGGTGATGCGCTGCGGAATCACACGGGCGAGGCATTCCTGGAACTGTCCGCCGTCGGGGTAGAAACCGGACGCCACCCACAGGCTCTCTTCCTCAGCCACGGTCCATGGCATGCGGGCCGCCCGCTCCACGGCCGTCGGGTCGGGGGCGGTCATGGCCGGGTTCCTTTCGGGTGGAAGGCGGGCGGGCAGGTGCAGGCGACGATCTCGTCCGTGACCTCGTTGAGGGCCACGCCGTCGCAGTTGCCGTGCTTCCCGGAACGGCACTCCGGGCAGATCGGGGCGCGAGCCGCCCGCCGTACTTCGGCCACCCGGTGATCGGAGTGACAGATGCACGTCCCGTCCGGGAGCTGCCGGTGCTTCGCGAGTTCCATCAGGAGTCCTTCCGGTCGGTGGGGAGGGCGGCGAGCGCGTCGTCCAGCCCCTCAGGCTGAATCAGGACGTCGCGGGCGCGGCTGGGTTGCTCGGTGGGGCTGAGGATTCCGTGCTCCTCGAGTTTTTCGGCGAGGCGGAGGGCCCGGGCGAAGCCGACGCGGAGCTTGCGCTGGAGCATGGACACGGATCCGAACTGGGTGGTGATGACGAGCTCGGCGGCCTGGCGAAGTAGGGCGTCGTCGTCGGTCGGGGCGGGGGTTGTCTCTCCGAGTGCCCGACGGATGTCGCCCTGCTGGAATTCGACGGTGATGCCCTGTTCGGCCATGTCGCGGACGACGTCGGTCATGGCCTCGTCGACCATGCCGATCACCTCGGAGCGGAAGCTGTCGTGCTCCTGGCGGCCGTCAAGGGCGGCGTCGAGGCGCGGGTGCCAGTGGGCGTAGGCCAGGCCTTCGGCCGGGGTTTCCGTGGGCCAGCCGGAGCAGTAGCCCATGAAGTGACGACCCACCTGGATGTAGATGTCGGTGCCTCCGGCGACGCGGAACTCCGCGTCGTCCTTGTACAGCTTCGTCGCGGCGCGGAAGCGGCCGAGCAGGTCCGGGTCGGTGGAGAGCTCCGCGGGGGAGGAGGGGGCGAGCACCGAGGCGCGGAGCTTGGACCACATGCGTTCGGGTCCGTAGTCGCGGGCGTCGAGGCCGGCCATGCGGACGCGGCGGCCGCCGAACATCTTGTCGGCTTCCACGAACTCCACCTCCGTGCGGCGCTCCTCCTTCGCTGGCAACTGCTCCCCGGTCTTCGGGTGGAACTCCGGGGGGAGCTTCGTCACCTGGTGGGTGACGGTGATCTCCACGACCGTTTCCTCCCGCGCGGCGAGCACTGCGGGGATCTGCGCGGCGTCGTCCTTGAACAGGGCGAAGTCCGTCAGCTCCCCGTCCCAGTCGTCCGCGTACAGCGGCACCGAGGCCGTCGCGCCCGTGCCGCCGCCGGACCCGGAGATCAGCAGCTCCGCGGACGAGGTCACGTGGAAGTGCATGCACGAGACAGCGTCGTTGTCCTTGTCGCGGGGCACGTGCGGTGCCACCGCCTTGATCGCCTTCGCCAGGTCCGCCCCAGCCACACTGATCACGCTCATGGCCGGACCTCCTCATAGGGGTTGGCCTGTCGTCCGTAAGCGCCGCCGTGGTAGGCGTCTACGTTGCCCGCGCTATAGCCCTGCTTCCACGCCTGCCGGGCCACGTCCTTCCACGTGGTGAGCGTCGCCGCGAGCGCGAGCTCGCGGTACTCGATCATGGTCTCGTGTTGGATGACGCCCCGGTCCCACGCGGTGAGGGCGTGCTGTCGGACCTCGATGCGGTACTGGGCAAGCTGCTCGACCGTGAGGCCGTCCTGGGCGTTGATAAAGCGTTCGGCGTACTGCTCGGCGAACAGGGCGCGGGCGGTTGCCTCGTTCATGGGGGTGAGGTCGATGTCGGTCATGGTCTGTGGCCCTCTCGTTGGGTGCGGAGCCGGTCACACAGGGCCGGTTCCAGACGGTTCGCTTCGGGGTGATCGATGAGCTGGTTGAGGCGCTGGTAGTAGCGGGTCGGGGTGACCCCGCCGTACCGGCCGCCGATGACCTCGGCCGCCCGCTGGTCCTTCGCCCCCTGGTACTTGAAGACCTCCTTCTCCAGCGCGAGGATCTCCAGGTCCACCTCCACCAACACAGCCGGGTCCAAGGGCGGGACGACACGGGCCGGACGGGCGCCCTGCTGCACCGCCGGGGCGTCAGTGGGGCCGTGGGACGGGCAGGAACCGTCGACCTTCGCGCGGTCCTCGGCCCGGCCGTAGCGGCCCACACCGCACGTGCACCCGTGCATGGGGCAGGCGTTGGAGCGGCGGGCGGCCTTGCCCTCCCGGGCGGGGAGGCAGCAGCAGGTCTCGGACGGGGCGGTCTCAATCACCGGTGGCCTCCTGGTGGGTTTCGGTGAAGGCCTTGTCTGCGTAGACGTCGTAGTGGGCCTCCTCGTGGCCGCGGATGAGATAGCAGCAGTTCTCCTCGTCGGCGGAGTAGAGACCGCATTCGGGGTCCGGGCAGTTGTGGTCGTACTTGTGGGTGCCGCAGAAGTACTTGCTGCACCCGGGCTCTTCCTCGTCCTTGTGGCCGAGGGGGTTGCGGCCGCAGAGGTATCCAAGGCCGCGGTCGATCTCGGTGGTGCAGCCTTTGGCGTCGCATTGGGCTCGGACGCCGTACCCGGCCTCTCGGCCGTCGGGGAGGGTGTAGTAGCCGTAACCCATGGGTCAGCGCTCCTTCCGCTGCTCGTGGTACCAGTGCAGGAAGATCGCGCCCCAGCCGGTGCCCAGGACGTTGACGAGCTCGTTGGCGACGTCGCGCGCGGTGGCCCAGCCGTAGTCGGTGGAGATGGTTCGGGCCGCGGCGCAGATCTCGTCCGGGGTCATCGACTGGGCCGTGGCGGCTTCGCGGATGCGGGCCTGGAACTGCTGGCGGGCCGTGAACGGGACCGGAGGACGGGTGCTGGTGGTGGTCATCGGTCAGCCCTCCCCGCCGGCACGGGCCCGGCGGCGGCGTGGAACGGGCCGTGCTCGGCGAGCGCCGGGCCCCAGACCGTGGAGATACGGGACGGCTTTCCTGTGATGTCCGAGGGGAGCACCTCGCGCGTCCACCGGCCGGTGTCCTGGTTGAAGTCCCATCGGTTGCAGGTGACGTCGTGCAGGGTGTCGGCACAGGGTGGCTCGGAGCCCCAGACGGGGTAGATGCCCTGGGCGTTGAGCTCCTTGCCGCCGTCGGGCTTGTCGAGGTAGCGGTCGACGTAGTCGCGCTGGGCCTTCACGTGGTCCTCGAGGTCCCCGGCGTCGGTGTGCCCGGCAGGGCGCACCGCGCTGCGGATCCGGTCGATGAACTGGGCCACGGCGGCCGGGGTGCCGGCCGGGATCGGGTCGCCCAGACCGATCACCAGGGACCCGGGGCGGGGCGCGTCGCCCTCTTCGTCCTCGGTCTCCGCGTCGTCCTCCTCCGCGGGGCCGGAGTCGGTACACCCGGTGACGATGTAGGACGCCAGCTCGATCGCCTGCCACGCCCACCCGGCGAGCATGTGACCATCGGAGGCGCGCGGGGCGCCCAGCACCCGGCGCGCCGCGTGAAGCGCCTCGACACGGGCCTTCTGCTCGTCGGTCAGCTCCACCGGTGGGGAGAGCCTGGTGATCTGCGGAACCGGGGACGCATAGCCTCCCCGGCGACCCTCGGCCTGCACAGCCTTGTCCAGGTGCTCGCCGAGCTCCTCGGCGACCGCGGCCCGGGCCGCCGTGCGCGACGGGTCCAGATCGGCCGGGGTCGGGAACTTCCGCTGCTGATCGTTGGTGCTCATGGTCATGCCTCCTGCGTGGATGGGGTGGTGGACTCGATCGAGGCGAGCGCCGCGCGGTACTTCCGGCGCCAGGTCCTCTTGTGCTCGACGGGAAGGGACTCGTAGTTCACGACCGGCTTCATGCCGTCGGCCTCGTACTGGCCCAGATAGAAGCGCGCCACCCGGGCGTCGTCGGTGGCGTCGACCTGGTCGCTGATCCACCCGCGGAGCGCCGCGAGCGCGAGATCACGGTCGTCCGGGCACTGGGGCGGGTGGGCGGCGAGGTCGGTCTCGAGGACTCGTGCGCACGCTTCGATGCGGGCGAGGCGGGTGGGGTGGTGCTCGTTGAGCTGCCGGATGACCGTCTCGGTGCTGACGATCGGGTGGCTTCGCGGGGTGCTGGGTTGCTCGGTCATGGGTCAGTCCTCCTGGGTGGTGTGGTTGGCGTTGGTGGTGAGGTCGGAGTGCAGGGCCCGAAGGAACGCCGAGGCGGGCTTGCCGCAGGGCTCCGAGCAGTACGGGGCGGTGACCGGGCCGAAGCCGAGGATTTGCCCTCCCCGGCCGTGGCCGGTGAAGGCCCGACCGCAGACGACGCAGACGTGGTGGTCGAAGAGCGAGCCCTTCCGGTGCGTGCCGCACGAGAGGCTCCCGCCGCGGGCGAGGCGGGCGCACACGTCGCACCCGTCGGGTACCTCGTGCTCGACCAGATACAGGACGCCCTCCCGGACGAGGCGTTCGATCGACCGGTAGTGCAGGTATCGGTCCTGGCAGCGCCCGCAGTAGGCGAGCGACCAGTGGTCGCCGTCGTCCTGCATCCCGCAGTAGGCGCCGGAGCCGACCGAGGACAGAGACCCGGAGCCACAGAAGCCGCAGTGCTGGTCCGTGGTCAGGTACCGGGAGCCGTCCTCCCGGACCACGGCCACTCGCACGTGAAACGCGACCCAGGCGCCCGCCCCGGACTCAGTCGCGGAGACCGGGCCGACCGGCGAGTCAGCGGAGCCCAGCAGCTCGAGGAGGTCCAGCTGCCCGTCGATCACCTCGGCGGTCATGCCGCACGCCCTGGGGTGTCGAAGAGCGACTCCCTGCGGATGTCGCTGTGCCACAGCTCCAGCTCGCGCGGCTCGTACATCCACGACGACCCCTGGCCACGAGTGCGAGGAGGTGCCCCGTAGGTCTTGAGGAAGCTGCGGAACGTGCTGTAGCCGATGTCCAGGTGCGCGGCCGCTTGGTAGCCGTTCAGCGTCCCCGTGGGTGCCTCCACCGGGATCTGGTCTTCGCCCTTGTCGGTGACGGTGGCGAGGATCTCCTCGGACGTGACGATCGGGCGGCGGTACGCGGGCGGGGTCGAAGCCCCGCCGCGCTTCTGTGCGTAGGCGAGAGCGAGCGCGCGGCGCTGTTCGGGCGTGCTGGCAGGCCTCGGGCGCCGCTGCTCCTCAATGACCGTCCTCCGGGCCGGAGCTGTCGGGCCGGGCATCTCGTGGACCCACGGCCGCGGGGCCGGCGCGCTGGTCTGCGTGCCGTGCATGCGGTCCAGTGCCGCCATGTCGTGCGTGTCCGACGCCGGGGCCAGCGCGGCGAGGACGGCCGCGGAGGGCTCGCGGCGGGGCCGGGCCGGGCGGCGCACGGGACGGGCGGTCTTCGGCGTCTCCTTGATGTCACGGGCCACCGGTGCCGACGCCTCCAGGGAGGCGGTCGCCGCGGGGTTCCGCGACTCGTCCAGGGGGACCGCGCGGTCCTCGCGAGCGATGATGCTCGGCGTCACGGAGTAGTGCTTCACCGGTGCGGCGGGCTTGGGGCCCGGCTTGGCGGTGGCCTCGTCAGCGGCAGCCTCGCGGCGTGCCCGCCCGTGGGCCGCACCGTCGCGCTTGATCCACTCCGGCAGCGCATCCATCGCGGCCTGCGCCGCGTCCAGAGCCACGGCAGGCGCCGGGGCAGGGGCGGGTACGGCGACCGGGGTGTCCTCTCGCACCGGAGTGAGGTTGTGGCGGTCGAGGCACTTCAAGCACACCCGGCCGTAGTCGACGGTCCGCACGCCGAGGCGCTCACCCACCTGGGCGCGCTTCCGCCTGGCGGGGGCCAGCAGGTGCGAGCACCTACAGCAGAACTCCATCTCACGCGGCATCGGAGACACCGCCCTCCGCGGATGGGCGGGTGCCGTCCTCGTTGATCAGGCCCAGCTGGCGGAGCAGACGCGGCAGCGCGTGCAGCGCCCCGCCGCCCGTGCCGTGGTGCTCGAGCATCTGCTCCTGGCCCTGCTCGTCGATCAGCCAGATCTCCCACTCCGCGACGAACAGCCGCGGACCGCGGGAACCGGACAGGTTCCGGGGATCGGCGCCCGGCAGCGTGATCACGTGCCCATCGATCGATCGGACCCGCAGACGCGGGCCGTCGGTGCGGCGCGGACGACGGGTCGGGTCGGTGATCGGCGGCGTCAGGACGGACTGGACGAGGTGCACGGGAGACTCCTTGAAGTGCTGGACGGCAGGGATGCGCTCGAGCGCGGTGTGCAGCTGCTCGACAGCCGCGGGCCCGGACTCACTCATGCCCGCGAGCGCGGTGAAGAAGCGGTTGAGGTCAGCCACGGTGTCCGCCTCCTTGGGTGCGGTCGGCGCGGGCGGCGGCCGGCAGGAGGGCGGAGCTGAGGGCGATGAGGGTGAGCAGGGCGACGATGGGCAGGCCGCCGGTGAGCGGGCCGGCCGCGGGGCCGAGCAGGTTGGTGATCGCGGTGACGATGGCGAGGAGCAGGTCAGACACGGTGGGTCTCCTGTGGGGTGTCGTAGATCGCGCGGATCGTGGAGCAGCGGTCGGTGCCGTCGTGGGTGTGGTCGTGGGTCATGACGCACATGGACATCTGGTGTCCGGACCCGTCGGTGCAGCACGTTGCGCAGACCACGGACAGCACGTGGGTGTTGCGGGAGTGTCTGGCGCCGGTGCAGACGGGAGAGGTGGGGTGGGCGCAGTCCTGGCAGACCGTGACGGGTGCGTGGAGGGCTTCGACGCGGGCGAGGACGGCGAGCAGCACTTCACGGTCGGAGGCGAGGTCGGCCGCGTGGTCGTGGGCGCCGGCCGGGGACTGCCGGTGGGCGTTGCGGACCTCTTCGATGGGGCTCATGCCGCCGCCTCCTGGGAGAGGCGTGTGCGGATGGCGTCCAGGCCCTTGGCCGTGACCCGCACCTGCGGGGTGTCCATGACGCGTTCCCCGGTCTCGGGGTGGAAGTGGAAGCGGGCGCGCTCGGTGAGGCGGCCGAGGTCCACCTGGGCCTGCTTGGCGCGGGGCTTGCCCTGGTGGCGGTAGATCCACCCCCAGTCCTCGAGGCGGTTCCGGAGGCGCTTCTCGCCGATGATCCGGCTGGTGTTCCGGGAGATCTCCTTGGCCGCCTCGTTCACGGACACGTCGCCGGTGGAGGAGAGGAAGGAGTCCCAGGCCTCGGCCTTGGGCTTGGCCTCCTCGAGCTGCGCCTGCTGGGCCTTGATCGTGGAGTCGGCCTCGATCAGGGCCCGCGCCATGAGTTCCGGGCCGGTCAGCTCTCGGGACGGTGCGCTCTCGGCCTCACGGGTGCGGATCGCGAAGTAGGACTGGGCGGCGGCGACCTCGGGCTTGCGCGGGTCGCCGTTCATCGCGACGAGGTAGGCGGCGTAGCGGGAGAGGCGGTAGTCCTCGCGGGGCCGGCCGCCGGACTTTTCGGTGACGGCAACGAAAAGCTCGGCGGGGTCCATGCCCTGGTTCACGGCCGTGGCCTTGGCGCGGTCGATGGACGCCACGAAGTTGCGCCAGTCGGCGCCGTAGCCCTGCAGCGGCATCATGTCGCGGGCGGACCAGTACTCGGCGCCGTGCTCGTCGACCTGGCGGATGGAGTCGAACGGGGACACCTGCTGTCCCTCGAACAGAGTCAGATCGGTCATCGGGTTCCCTCCCTCGTGTTGTCCCGGGCGATCCGCAGGAACAGGTCCGTGCCGACGGCCTCGGTGATGTGCATGGCGGTGGCGTCGCGGAGGTCGTGCACGATGTCCGAGACGATGTAGGCGAGCGGGTCGAGCCCGGCCCGGGTCAGGGCCGCGGTGACGACGTCCGTGGGCGCGGTCGTGGCGAGCAGGCACATGGCGATCACCGGGTCAGCCGCGGCGGTTGCGGTTGTCCATGGCGCGGGCTCCGGCGAGCGCCAGGGGCCAGGAGAGAGCCAGCCAACCGGCCACGCCGGCGGTCGCCGCAGCGCCGGTGTGACCGACGACGAGGGTGATCAGCGAAGCGACCACGAACAGTGCACCGACGACGGCTCCGAGCACGGCGATCGCCTCTACACGTCGGTCAGCCGCGGTGCGGGGCTTGGCCGGCGGGAGCCCGGGCCATGAGCGCGGAGCTGCCGGGACGATCCGCTCGTGCCAGGGAGTGGCGTCGTACTGTTGGGCGACGGCGAGGAACATGGGGGCGGCGATGCCGAGCTTCTTCTTCAACGCCGCGGCGCGCCCCTCCGTGAGTTCGACCTCGCCGGCCTCGAGGCGGGCGACGTAGTCGATCCCGTACCGGTCGTTGATGCACAGGGCCGCGGCTACCTGGCCGCGAGAGTAGCCATGGGCCCGGCGGGACTGGGCGATACGGTCACCGACGTAGCGGCGGGCCTCGGGACTCAGACCCGGGCGTACCGGGTTCCGAGCCAGACGGACCGCTGGGTGATTCGGGGACTGGTGCATCTTGTCGATAGACATCGGTAGACTCCTTCTCGGATTCATTGGCTTGGATCTGTCGGCCGCCGCCTGTTGCACCAGGTAGGCGGCCTTCTTCATGCGGTGCGGGGGAGAGCGGACAGGACCGGCCCTGCGGTGGCCCGAGCCGTCTCGATACGGAACTGCTCGATCCAGCTGTCGAGGTCCTTGACGACGTACTGCACACGACCGGCGACCTTCAGATAGGCCGGCCCCACGTTCTGCGAGCGCCAGTTCGCCAGCGTCTTCTCGGTGAGCCCCAGGTATGTCGCGGCCTCCGCCGCCTTCAAACGGGCCTTCGGCTCCATCGGGGCGATCACGCCGCTACTCCATTACGGGTGGCATCTGTGTCATTTGTCAGCGAAGACATGGGTTTTTCCTCCTGGGCCTCGAACAAGTCCTCCCACGGCACGTCGAGACGAGCGGCGATGGCAATGGCCAGATCCTCGGAAAGCGTCTTCATGCTGCCTTTCTCGAGGAGGTGGATCGTGGTTTGCGAGCGACGGACGAGGAAGGCGAGGTCTCGCTGGCTGTAGTGCCGTTGCTTCCTCCATCGACGAATCCGCGCCGGATCCTTCACTTTCATCCAGATGTCCCTTCGTGGGGCGCATTTGCCGCGCTTGGTGATCGGTACAACAGCCATGATGCTCTCCTTCAATCGATCTGACAAGTAGATCATGTGTCAGATGTAATTGGTTGTCAACATGATTACCGTTCAAACAGCTTCATGACCTGCAATACTGCATCTGTCACTTGTCACGCCGTGAGTGCTGACATGTTCCGCAAGTCCACCACCTCCGAGGATCGTTACCGCTGTGAAAGCACCCCAAACGCTCCGAGACCTCGTGGTCCGAGCCCAAGTCCGCCACCATGCGTCAGGACGGCAGTTGGCGGCCATGGCTCAGAAGCACGGGTTCGCCATCACGAGCACCACGATCAATCACCTGAAGGCCGGCACTTACAAATCCCGTCCGTCAGATATGACGATTCGTGCACTCGGTTGGCTGGCTGGCGTCAGCGAAGAGGCTGCTTTCACAGCGGCAGGCCGACCGGCACCCGGGCCTCCGCTGGCAGACGAGCTGCCCGACGGCGTGAACAACCTCTCGCCCAAGGCCCGCCAGGCTGTCATCGACCTACTGCGGGTGCTCGTGGCAGCAGAGGAGAGTGGTGGCGATGCAGAAGCCGCCCCCATTACGCGTGCGGGGGAGAGCCCCGCGACAGAGGATGTGCTCGTGCCGGATGAGCCCAAGACAGCTGACGATCAAGCACAACTCGTCAGGCGAGCGCGCCGCGCCCTCCTGCAGCTGGACTCAATCGACCTAGCCACGGCAGGTACGGACAAGCGGGCCGAGTACAACGCGAAGCATGCGCTGTCCTACTCGTCTCGCGTACTCGCCGATGTGGACCCCTCGCACCACCTGCACAACTACCCCGTTTACGCGAACATGCACAGCGTCCCCGAGGAAGCACTGGAAGACGACTGGACCATCGAGTCTTTCCACGAAGGCCTTAGCTATGCCCTCGAACGACTGACGTCCGGCGAGAAGGGCGACGAGCTGGCCCGCCGGCGCCGCGAACGTGGCGGTCTGGAGGTTGTGCCGCCGCGTCCGGATGAGGACACGATGGCCGCCTACGACGAGCCGCAGCAGAGCATCCTGGAGCGCGATCAGCAGGACGCGGACGCTGAGGGGTCGCAGGTTCCTCCGGAGGAGGACTGATGGGTGGTGAGCCGGGGCGGCAGGTGTGGGCGCTGATCAAGGTGCTGGTGGGTCGCGGTTGGACCTACAAGAGCTCGAACCCGCGGGCGCATCCGGCTGGGGTGATCAAGTGTGGGAAGGGTTGTCAGAAGTCGATCTGGACGAGCCCGAAGGCGGGGGATGAGGAGCAAGTGAAGCGGATCAAGGCCTACGTGAAGCGGTGCCCACACGGGCTGCGTGTCACCGGCCTGTAGTGCAATCCATTCGTGACACGCCGCCCGTCAAATCTGTTGGACATTCCCAACACCGCGTGCACATACTAGCCGCACGAAGGAGACACACCATGCGCCGTACCTATCAAGCCCGAGTCATCACCGAGCCGTTCGACATCGAAGACCCCGACCTGTCCCAGCGGTTCTTCGACGCGGCCCTGGGGGTGTACCCCGCGGCCATTGACGACCTGCACGAGCTGGAACTCATCGTCGAAGCCGACACCGAGGAGGACGCGGTGCGCACCATGGAGCGGTTCCTGCACGACTTGGAACCGCACCTGCGAGCGCTGCGCTTCGAGCACGAGCTCGTGACGCTGAGTGAGATCGCGGAGCGGTTCGACGTCACTCACGAGGCTGCGCGCTTGTGGGCGCAGGGCACCCGTGGTCGGGACTTCCCAAAGCACTACCAGGCTGCCGGCACGGTGCAGCTGTGGTCCTGGCACGAGGTGTACCTGTGGGGTCTCACCCGGCGGCAGCCCATCGACGAGGTGCACGAGGACATGCCGCTGAGCCCTGGCATCATCGCGTGCGCCAACGCGCGGATGGCCGGGGCCGCGGAGAACAACGGCAACTGGGTGCCAGGGCACGTGGCGTTCACTGTCGGGCCCGCCACGATCCACACTTCGATGCGTGCCGTGGCCTTCGAGGGTCACCGTGTGTCCGAGCTGTTTAGGTCTTACCACGGGAGGGTTCCCGAGGATGCCTGAGCGTGCCGCGCCCCAACAGATCGACTCTTATGAGGATCTGTACCCGCACGTCCACATCAGCGGCATCCAGTACTACGACATCCACGCCCGGGCCACACCCGAGCAGCAGGAGCCGGGGGTCAGCGCTGAAGGCGCACCCGTGGAGCCCGAGCTTGACCTGAAGCTGAGCAAGACCACCAATGGCATGGGGATGCGGATCCGGTTCGAGACCGACACCCCCGTCGGCTACGTCCTGGTCGACGGGGCGATGCTCTTCGACTACGACCAGCCCCTGGAAGTGAGCGAAGCCGCCGCGCTGGAGTTCGTCAACCGCACTGGTTTTATGGCCTACGTGCCCTACCTACGCCAGATGCTCGAAGACGTAACCGGGCGTTGCTTCGCCCACCCCCTGCGGCTGCCCATCATTGCCCTCGGGGACTTCCGCTTCGGGGACTCCGCCGAAGCCTAAGACCCAGCGTCCAATAAGGATGAGGTGGCGGCCGACGACGGCCAGAACAAGGACCACTAGTTCCCGGGGAAGGTGCGGCACGACGCCGGCCAGGCGCCCAGCCCCACAAACACGCCGTCTTTGCTATCGACCCCTTAGCGTGTCCCCAGGTCCGCCTACATTCGGACGCATGGAAGATCCCTGGGTTGAGGTCTCCCGTCACCCCCACATCAGCGTGCACTTCGACCGCCTGGAGCGCGCGGCTGGAGTCACTGACGGGCACAGCAACATCTGGCTGGACGAGCGTCTGACCGAGGTCGAACGGCGGTGCGCCCTCATGCACGAGCTCGTGCACCTCGAGCACGGGCACATGGGCCACCAGTCGGAGACGGTGGAGCGCGCCGTCCGAGCGGAGGCTGCCCGGCTCCTCATCCCCAGCGACCGGCTCTGGGCGCACCGGCACTGGCACGACACCATGCACGCCCTGGCCGAGGAACTCGGCGTCACCGACGCCGTCCTGCGCGACCGTCTCGAGGCGGCAGGCCCCGAGGAAATCAAAGCTATCCAGCGGGCGCGCTGGGAACAGCACATCGACGGCTGACACGACGCCACCCACCCACGTCTGCACCACGAGCAGGAGCCCACTATGCGCACACCCACACCCAGAAGGGCAGGTGCCCTGTGAGCCCGCGGCCGCCGCTGCCGATCGGGCACCACGGCGTCATCTCTCTGGCGCAGTTGTCGACCGGGGTGTGGCGGGCACGCACCCGCTACCGCGACCCCGACGGCGTCACCCGCCTCGTCGAGGCCCGGGCTGCAACCAAGGGCAAAGCCCAGACCGCGCTGTACACGAAGCTCGATGACCGGCCCAAGGTCGCCGGCGCCGAGATCAAACCCGACACCGCCGTACGAGTGCTCGCCGAAGCCTGGTTCACCACGCTCGACGTCGCCGACGGATCGCGCGACACCTACCGCCAAGCCCTGGATCGGCACATCCTGCCGCGCGCCGGCAACTGGCGGATCCGTGAGGTCACCACCGCCCGCGTGGAAGGCCTCGTGCGCGACGTCGAGCAGAAGCGTGAGGTGCAAGAGGCCGGTCGGAAGCTGTCCGTCGGCGGGCCCACCGCCGCCCGCCGCGCACGGACGATCCTGTCCATGATGATGGACCTCGCCGCCCGCCACGACGCCGCCGTCGGCAACCCCGTCCGCTCCTCCCGAGCTCCAAAGATCAAACGCGCCCCGGTCACAGCACTGGCACCCGAGCACGTGCACGCACTGCGGGCCCACGTGCACTCCTGGGCCGCAGGAGAGCAGCGACACGGACCCAAACGCAACGCCGCGGTCCTCGACATGCTCGACGTCCTCATCGGCACCGGCCTACGCCCGGGAGAGCTTCTCGGCCTGCAGTGGACCGACGTGGATTTGAAGGCCGGGACTCTCGCCATCACCGGCACGGTGAAGCGCACCAAGGACGGCGGCCTCCACCGCCAGGAGCACCCGAAGTCAGAGACGTCCGGCCGCACCCTGGCGCTACCCCAGTTCGCCGTCGACGTCCTCCGCCGCCGGCGGGCCGATGCCGCGAGCGCGGGGACGGCCGGCACTGCGTTCGGTGGGCTCGTGTTCCCCTCGAGGATCGGTGGGCTGTGGGAGCCGTCCAACGCCGCGCGCACATGGCGGGCGGCCCGGGCGGGGGAGTGGGAGCACGTGGAGCTGCGCCACCTCCGGCGGGCCGTGGCCACGCTCGTCGAGCGCGAGCTCGGTATGGACCGAGCGGCCGCGCAGCTGGGCCACTCGTCTCCGGAGATCACCCGCCGGCACTACGTCGAACGCGCCGCCGGCGTCGACGTCGCCCACATCATCGAGCAGATGCGGGCAGCAGAGTAATCGAGCACGTCGTTCATTAGTCCGGGGGCAGCGTGAGGACCTGCTGAGTCATGCTGGTCTCGGGCCTCCGAACCGCGACGGGGTATCTTGTGTCGTCCAGGCTGAGCAATTTCTTGTCCCAAGTGACAAGGACATCAGCTGCGAGAAGGAGTGCAGTCGCCGCAATAAGTGCGTCGCCAGGTTGAAGCCTGTGATCGAGTGCGAGATCTCCGGCAACTTCGGCGGTACGCCAGTCGATCTCAACGGGCGTGAAAGTGGTGGCGTTGATGTAGTCCCGGATCTGGGCGCACTTCCGCTCCCGCTCTGCCGGGGTTGCCAGACCCCCGCCTAGGGCAGAGACACCGTGCAGCTCAGCCATGACCATCGCCGGGAGCACTAGGCGTGAACGCCCATCCTCGCCTCGTGCCAGCTCATCGACACTCGCCTCAAACTTCGGCTCGGGGTCGTTTTGAGACTCGCCCATCAAGGCCGACAGGATGACGCACGTGTCGACTACGACTGTTGGTGCTTTTCTACTACCCGATGTCACGATGTCTCCGTTGCCAAGTCACGGGGTTAATGCCGTCAGTCCAGTCCGTTCCCAGGGACCCCGCTATGTCCCTGATGGACACGCGTGATCTTGGCTCTACTTCCTCGATGCGCTTCGCTTCGATGCTCTCTTTGACACCCTCAAGGTTCCGATTGAGGATGCCCTGCACGCGCACTCGTTTGCGGAGGAGCAACCCGATGTCGGCTATTGAACTGTCCCGAATCACCACGTCGATGGCATTGCCCGTGGACTCGTCACGGACCTCGACATGATCGGTGTCGTTGGCCACATGCCAGCCGACCAGCTTGCCGGTGACTGCCCCGATTGAAGCGACCGATTGGTTCAGGATCGTCTGCACATTGCGAAGGACCGCCCGCTCTAGGGCCACCTTGCCGAGGGTCTCCGAGGAAATCTGAACGCCGCTGACGCCAGCGTGTTCCCCGAGGCGGCCGATCTTCTGCAGCTGTAGAAGCATCGAACGAGTCCACCCAATGGGCATCCTCGGTTCCGTATCCAGTACGCGGATGCCTGCGGTGACCGTTTCAATCACCTGCTCACCCGTCTCGGCAGTGGCCTCATCGGGTGCAATCCCGATGTCGATGGAGCCAGTCTTGAGATGCTCGATGACCCACCGGGGTTTCGGGCCTCGGTTGCCGGCGGCCCGGGACGCATCGGCGGCGTTTTCGAGCAGACGAACAAACGCCGCACTGCCATCTGTCAGGGCGCGGGCGTCGATGTTGTTCTCATGGCCTCCGATGTAGAGGTCAATGCTCTGCTGATCCATATGCGCTTCCCCTCTGGTATGCACAGAGTAGCGACTTGTCCACGGCTTCCCCGGAGAGTGGGGGCGCGTGTTGCCAGGAGGCACGGGCTAGTCGAATTGAAAGCGATGGGTTTTCGATGACCTGACCATCGAAGTCAGGGCATGAAGGAAGCCCCTCACCTGCGTTCCCGCTGGTGAGGGGCTTTTCCGTGGTGCGCCCCCTCGGACTCGAACCGAGAACCCATTGATTAAGAGTCAATTGCTCTGCCAATTGAGCTAGAGGCGCTGGTGGTGCGGCAAGAACACTAGCACGCTCCCGGCCCGGGGGCCGAATCGCGCCGGCCGGCTTCCGCCGGGTCCAGCCTCGCAACGAGAAAGTACTCTACCAGCTCGTCCCGCCTTGTCCATTCCGCCGCCGCCGTCCGGACGGCGGCGGCGTCTAGCATGGCCGTCATGCCCTCCGCACAGACCCCCGCGCCGTCCGCCCCGTCCGTCCCGGTCTCCGAGCTCCGCGTGGTCTCCCTCCCGGAGCAGGAGCTCGTGGACCACCTGAGCGCCCGCGTCCCGGGCTTCCGCTACGTCCTGTGGGACATGGCCGGGGACCCGGTCGGGGCCCGCGCCGACGAGATCGACGTGGCGGTGGCTCCGTACTTCACCGGCCGCTGGGTGGGGGCCCTGCCCGCCGCGACCCGCCTGCGGCTCGTGCAGCTGCAGAGCACCGGCTTCGACGGCGTGCCGGAGGCCATCGGGCCCGACCTCGCCCTCTCGACGGCGGGCTGGGTGCACGCCGCCGGGACCGCCGAGCTGGCCCTGGGGCTGATGATCGCCGCCCAGCGGGAGCTCGACCGCGCCGTCCTGCAGCAGCGCGACGGGATCTGGCGCCGCTTCGAGACCCGCACCCTGGCCGACAGCCGCGCCCTGGTGCTGGGCGTGGGCGAGATCGGCTCCGCCGTGGTCGACCGGCTGCTCCCCTTCGAGGTCGAGGTCACGAGGGTGGCCTCCCGGGCCCGCACCGACGAGCGCGGTCCCGTGCACGGCATCGACGAGCTGCCGGCCCTGCTGCCCGACGCCGACGTGCTCGTGGTGGCCCTGCCCGCGAGCCCGGCGACCGACGGCCTCGTCGACGCCCGCGTGCTGTCCCTGCTGCCCGACGACGCCCTGGTGGTCAACGTGGGCCGCGGCCGGGTGGTCGACACCCCCGCGCTGACCGCGGAGGTCGTCTCCGGGCGGCTCCGCTGCGCCCTCGACGTCGTCGAGCCCGAGCCCTTCCCCGGCGACCACCCGCTGTTCCGCGCCCCCGGGGCGATCCTCACCCCGCACACCGGCGGATCCTGCACGTCCTACAAGCCGCGCGTGCGGCGGCTGCTGCGGACCCAGCTCGAGCGCATCGCCGCGGGGGAGCGGCCCCTGTTCCTGCAGCAGGAGGGGCGGCTGGACGTCCCGGCGGACGCGGAGGGGTGATCCGGACGTGCCGTGTCTCACATCGTGGGACAAGGAGTCCGAAGATTGACACGCTCGGCCGGGCGGCAGAGCATGGGAGCATGCAACTCAGCCACGGTGTCGTCCAGCTCACGGTACGCGTCCTCGTCGGACGCGGGGCCTGAGCCGACGACCGGTCGAGCGCACGGGCCCTGTCGCACCTCCCGGTGCCGCGAGGGCCTTTTTTCTTGCCCGGCGCCCACGGCGGAGCGACAGCCGAGCCGGAACAGCAGCACCAGCCCAGAAGGCCAGACCAGAAGGACAGTGACATGAGCAAGGGACAGCCGATCAGCCCAGCGCTGATGGCCACCAAGCGCGCGGAGACCGCCGCTGACCACCGGCCCCCGGGGGCCCCGGAGAAGTCCGTCCCCGCCGTCCCGTCCGTCATGGGCCCGGGCAGCACGGTGGCCCCCACGGAGATGACCGGCTCCCAGGCCGTCATCCGGGCGCTGGAGGAGCTCGGCGTCACCGACGTCTTCGGCCTCCCCGGCGGCGCGATCCTGCCGACCTACGACCCGCTCCTGGACTCGGACCGGATCAACCACATCCTGGTCCGCCACGAGCAGGGCGCCGGCCACGCCGCCGAGGGCTACGCCCTCGCCTCGGGCCGCGTGGGCGTCTGCATCGCGACCTCCGGCCCCGGCGCCACGAACCTCGTCACCGCCCTCGCCGACGCGCACATGGACTCCATCCCCATGGTCGCGATCACCGGGCAGGTCTCGTCCAAGGTGATCGGCTCCGACGCCTTCCAGGAGGCGGACATCGTGGGGATGACGATGCCGGTCACCAAGCACTCCTACCTGGTGACGCACGCCGAGGACATCCCGCGGGTGCTCGCCGAGGCGTTCCACCTGGCCTCGACCGGGCGCCCGGGCCCGGTGCTCGTGGACATCGCCAAGGACGCCCAGCAGGACACCATGACGTTCTCCTGGCCGCCCCGGATGGACCTGCCCGGCTACCGGCCCGTGACGCGCGGGCACGCCAAGCAGATCCGGGAGGCCGCCAAGCTCATCGCGGCGGCCCAGCGGCCCGTGCTCTACGTGGGCGGCGGGACGGTGCGCGCCGACGCGGCCGCCGAGCTCATGGAGCTGGCCGAGCTGACCGGCGCCCCCGTGGTGACCACGCTGACCGCCCGGGGCGTGTTCCCGGACTCCCACGAGCAGAACCTGGGGATGCCAGGGATGCACGGCACCGTCCCGGCGGTGTACTCGATGCAGCAGGCCGACCTGCTGGTGACCCTCGGCGCGCGCTTCGACGACCGCGTCACGGGCCACCTGGAGACCTTCGCACCCACGGCCAAGATCATCCACGCGGACATCGACCCCGCCGAGATCTCCAAGAACCGCACCGCCGACGTCCCGATCGTCGGCGACGTCAGGGAGATCCTGCCGGACCTCGTGACCGCCGTGCGCCAGGAGTTCGAGCGCAGCGGCAGCCCCGACCTCTCCTCGTGGTGGACCGCGCTCAGCAGCCTGCAGGCCACCTACCCGCTGGGCTACCCCAAGCCGGCGGACGGACTGGGCTCGCCGCAGCACGTCATCGAGCGGATCTCCGCCCTGACCGGCCCGGAGGCCGTCTACGTCTCCGGCGTGGGCCAGCACCAGATGTGGAGCTCCCACTTCGTCCAGTACGAGCGGCCCCGGCAGTGGCTGAACTCGGCCGGACTGGGGACCATGGGCTTCGCCGTGCCCGCCGCGATGGGCGCCAAGGTCTCCCAGCCCGACCGCGTGGTCTGGGCGATCGACGGCGACGGCTGCTTCCAGATGACCAACCAGGAGCTCGCCACCTGCACGATCAACAAGATCCCGATCAAGGTGGCGGTGATCAACAACTCCTCGCTGGGCATGGTGCGCCAGTGGCAGACCCTGTTCTACGACGGCCGGTACTCCAACACCGACCTGAACACGGGCCACGACAGCATCATGGTGCCGGACTTCGTCAAGCTCGCCGACGCCTACGGGTGCGCCGCCCTGCGCTGCACCCGGGACGAGGACGTGGACGACGTCATCCGGCAGGCCCTCGAGATCAACGACCGCCCCGTGGTGATCGACTTCGTGGTCTCCGCCGACGCGATGGTGTGGCCGATGGTGCCCACCGGCGTGTCCAACGACCAGATCCAGATCGCCCGCAACATGACCCCCGACTGGGACGAGGAGGACTGACCCATGAGCCGACACACCCTCTCCGTGCTGGTCGAGGACAAGCCGGGCGTGCTGACCCGGGTGGCCGGACTGTTCGCGCGCCGCGCCTTCAACATCGACTCGCTCGCCGTGGGACCCACGGAGCTCGACGGCGTCTCCCGCATCACCGTGGTGGTGGACGCCGAGGGCGAGCTGCTCGAACAGGTCACCAAGCAGCTGAACAAGCTCATCAACGTGATCAAGATCGTCGAGCTCACCCCCGACTCGTCGGTGCAGCGGGACCACATCATGGTCAAGGTCCGCGCCGACGCCGCGACGCGTCTGCAGGTCACCCAAGCCGCGGACCTGTTCCGGGCCACCGTTGTCGACGTCTCCACCGAGTCGCTCGTCATCGAGGCCACCGGCGCCCCGGAGAAGCTCCGGGCGCTGCTGGACATCCTGGAGCCCTTCGGCGTCCGGGAGATCGTTCGGGCCGGTACGCTGGCCCTCGGACGTGGTCCCAAGTCGATGAGCGACCGCGCCCTGCGCCACTGACGCCCCCGGGCGGCGGTGGACGCGGGCGCCGGCCCACAGACACCCCAACCACCTCGCGGCGGTGCCCCCGCCGCGCCCACCCATGCTTCAAGGAGACAATCCCATGGCAGAGATCTTCTACGACGACGACGCCGACCTCTCGATCATCCAGGACCGCTCCGTGGCCGTCATCGGCTACGGCTCGCAGGGCCACGCCCACGCGCTGAACCTGCGCGACTCCGGCGTGGACGTGCGCATCGGCCTCGCCGAGGGCTCGCGCTCCCGGGCCAAGGCCGAGGCCGAGGGCCTGCGGGTGCTCACCGTCGCGGACGCCGTCAAGGAAGCCGACGTCATCATGATCCTGACGCCGGACCAGGTCCAGCGCCACGTCTACGCCGAGTCGATCGCCCCGAACCTGGAGCAGGGCGACGCCATCTTCTTCGCCCACGGGTTCAACATCCGCTACGGCTACATCGAGGCCCCCGCGGGCGTCGACGTCGTCATGGTCGCCCCGAAGGGCCCGGGCCACACCGTGCGCCGCGAGTTCGAGGCCGGCCGCGCCGTGCCCGCCCTCGTGGCCGTGGAGAAGGACGCCTCCGGCAAGGCCCTCGAGCTGGGCCTGTCCTACGCCAAGGGCATCGGCGGCACCCGCGCGGGCGTCATCAAGACCACCTTCACCGAGGAGACCGAGTCCGACCTCTTCGGCGAGCAGGCGGTCCTGTGCGGCGGCATGTCCCACCTGGTCCAGTACGGCTTCGAGACCCTGACCGAGGCCGGCTACCAGCCGGAGATCGCCTACTTCGAGGTCCTGCACGAGCTCAAGCTCATCGTGGACCTCATGGTCGAGGGCGGCATCGCCAAGCAGCGCTGGTCCATCTCGGACACCGCCGAGTACGGCGACTACGTCTCCGGCCCCCGGGTGATCAGCCCCACGGTCAAGGAGAACATGAAGGCCGTGCTGGCCGACATCCAGGACGGCACCTTCGCCAAGCGCTTCATCGAGGACCAGGACAACGGGGGCGCCGAGTTCAAGAAGCTGCGCGAGAAGGAGGAGTCCCACCCGATCGAGGTCACCGGCCGGGAGCTGCGCAAGCTCTTCGCGTGGACCTCGCCGGACGCCGACTACGTCGAGGGCACCGCGGCCCGCTGATCCGCACCCGCCCCACCGCCGCGACCGGCGCGGGGGCACCGGCCGAGGGGTCGCGTCCGCACGTCATGCGCCGAGCATTCCGTGCGGACGCGGCCCCTCGCCGCGTCCGGCGTCCTACCCTGGGGGCGGAGCCGGTCGCCGCGATCCCGGGGGGTGGTCCGCACGGCGGACATCGGAGCACGGGCACAGCAGCCCGGGCCGGGCCTGCGGGGGCGGGTCGCCCGGCACCAGCTGCCGGCCTTCTTCGTCCTGACGTACGCGTGGTCCTGGACGTGCTGGGCGCCCCTGCTGCTCGGGGCGGGCGGCACGCCGCTGCTCCTGCTCGGCGGCCTCGGCCCGTTCGTGGCGGCGTGGGCCGTCACGTGGCTGTCGGGGGAGCCGGTGCGGGACTGGGCCCGGGCGATCGTGCGGTGGCGGGTCCCGGCCCGCTGGTGGGCCTGGGCGCTGGGGCTGCCCGCGCTGCTGTACGCCGTCGTCAACGCCCTGCTCGCGGCGCTGGGCCGGGAGGTCGACTGGTCCCTGGCCCTCGAGCGGGCCCCCGCCTACCTGGCGACCTTCGTCTTCGTGGCGGTGCTCGGGGGCGGCCTGGAGGAACCCGGCTGGCGCGGCTTCGCGCTGCCCCGGCTGCAGGAGCGGCTGGGCCCGCTCCGGGCGACCGCGCTGCTCGGTCTGCTGTGGGGGGTGTGGCACGTCCCGCTCTACGGGCCGCTGGGCTTCGCGGTGCCGTTCGTCCTCGCGTTCCTCTACACGCCGCTGTACAACCGCACGGGCAGCGTGCTGCTGTGCGTGCTGCTGCACGCGAGCTTCACGCCGGCCCAGGACCACCTCGTCCTGCTGGCCGCGGAGCCGGTGCACACCGGGCTGCTGGACACCGTGGACCTCGTCCTGTTCGGCACCTACGCCGGGGCCGCGCTGCTCGTCGTGGCCCTCACCCGCGGGCGGCTGGGCGCGGGGCGCCCCCGGCGGTGAGCCGACCCGGCCGGGCCCCGAGCGCCGGCCGCCCCGGGCGCGCACGGCCCCCGCGGTCGGTAGAGTGGAGGCCGTGACTTCCTCCCACCGCACCCCGTACTACATCACCACGGCCATCGCGTACCCCAACGGCACCCCGCACATCGGGCACGCCTACGAGGTCATCGCGACCGACGTCATGGCCCGGTTCAAGCGGCTGGACGGCTACGACGTCCGCTTCCTGACCGGCACCGACGAGCACGGCCAGAAGATGCAGCAGACCGCGGAGAAGGAGGGCCTCACGGCCCGGGAGCTCGCGGACCGCAACTCGGCGCGCTTCCGCGAGATGGACGACGCCCTGAACATCTCCTACGACCGCTTCATCCGCACCACGGACGCCGACCACTACGCGGCGTCGGCGGCCCTCTGGCGCCGGATGGAGGAGGCCGGGGACATCTACCTCGGCAAGTACGCCGGCTGGTACTCCGTGCGCGACGAGGCGTTCTACGGCGAGGACGAGACCGAGCTCCGCGCGGACGGCGTGCGCTGCTCGACGGGCACCGGCACGGAGGTCACCTGGACCGAGGAGGAGTCCTACTTCTTCCGCCTCTCCGCCTACCAGGACCGGCTGCTGGAGCTCTACGAGCGGGAGGGCTTCGTCCACCCCGAGACCCGGCGCAACGAGATCGCGTCCTTCGTGCGCTCGGGCCTGGAGGACCTCTCCATCTCCCGCACCACCTTCGACTGGGGCGTGCCCGTGCCCGGCAACCCGGACCACGTGATGTACGTGTGGGTGGACGCCCTCACCAACTACCTCACCGGCGTGGGCTTCCCGGACACCGCATCCGAGACGTTCCAGCGGTACTGGCCCGCCGACGCCCACGTGATCGGCAAGGACATCGCCCGCTTCCACGCCGTGTACTGGCCGGCGTTCCTGATGTCCGCCGGCCTGCCCCTGCCCCGGCGCGTCTTCGCCCACGGCTTCCTGTTCAACCAGGGCGAGAAGATGTCCAAGTCCGTGGGCAACGTCATCGACCCGCACGCCCTCGTGGCCGAGTACGGCCTCGACCCGCTGCGCTTCTTCCTGCTGCGCGAGGTGCCGTTCGGGCAGGACGGCAGCTACTCGCACGACGGGATCAAGAACCGCATCAACTCCGACCTCGCCAACGACCTCGGCAACCTCGCCCAGCGCTCGCTGTCGATGGTCGCCAAGAACTGCGAGGGCCGGGTCCCCGGGCCGGGGGAGCTCACCCCCGAGGACCGGGCCATGCTCGCCGCGGCCGCCGGGCTCTGCGCGCCGGTGCGCGCCGAGTTCGACGAGCAGCAGTTCCACCGGGCGCTCGAGCGGATCTGGCGGGTGGTCGCCGAGGCCAACCGGTACTTCACCGCCATGGAGCCTTGGAAGCTGCGCAAGACCGACGCCGGGCGCATGGCCACCGTGCTCTGGGTGACGCTCGAGGTGGTGCGCACGGTCGGCATCCTGGTCCAGCCGGTGGTGCCGGACGCCGCCGCCCGGCTGCTCGACGTGCTCGGCCAGGCCGAGGGCGACGCCCGCCTGTTCACCGCCCTGGACACGCCCCTCGTGGCGGGCACGGAGCTGCCCCCGCCCGCGCCGGTGTTCCCGCGCTACGAGGAGCCCGCCGCACTCCAGTCCTGACCGGCGATCGGTCGTCCATCATGTGAGACGTCCGTCCACACCGTGGTCGGACGGGTCGGTCGGCTCCTATCCTGGGGCCATGAGCCAGCCGACGCCCGCAGCCGCCCCCGCCCACCTGAAGATCGCCCTCGTCCCCGGTGACGGCATCGGCCCCGAGGTCGTAACCGAGGCGGTGAAGGTCCTCGACGCGGTGACCGCCGCGGACGGCGTCACGGTGGAGAGGACGGAGTTCGGCCTCGGCGCGCAGCACTGGCTGGACACGGGGGAGACCCTCACGGACCGGACGCTGGACGAGCTGCGGACCCACGACGCCATCCTGTTCGGCGCGGTCGGCGCCGCCCCCGGGGACCGGCGGGTCCCGTCCGGGATCATCGAGCGCGACGTGCTGCTGAAGATGCGCTTCAGCCTCGACCACTTCGTCAACCTCCGCCCGTCCAAGCTCTTCCCGGGCACCACCAGCCCGCTCTCCCACCCCGGGGACATCGACTTCGTGGTGGTGCGCGAGGGCACCGAGGGCCCGTACGCCGGCAACGGCGGGGTGCTGCGCGGTGGCACCGACGCCGAGATCGCCACCGAGGTCTCGCTCAACACCGCCTACGGCGTGCGGCGCCTCGTGCGCTACGCCTTCGAGCTCGCCGCCGGGCGGGAGCGCAGGCGGCTGACCCTCGTCCACAAGCACAACGTGCTCGTCAACGCGGGCCGCCTCTACGCGCGCCTCGTGGAGGAGGTCGGCGCCGAGTTCCCCGACGTCGCCGTCGACTACCTGCACGTGGACGCGGCCACGATCTTCCTCACGACCGACCCGGCGCGCTTCGACGTCATCGTCACCGACAACCTCTTCGGGGACATCCTCACCGACCTCGCCGGCGCGGTGACGGGCGGCATCGGACTGGCCCCGGCCGGCAACATCAACGCGGACCGCACGGCGCCCTCGATGTTCGAGCCCGTGCACGGCTCCGCACCGGACATCGCGGGGCAGCAGAAGGCGAACCCCGTGGCGGCGATCCTCGCCACCGCCATGATGCTGGAGCACCTCGGCCACTCCGGGCCGGCGGCCCGGATCGAGGCCGCCGTGCAGCAGGACCTCGCGGCCCACGGCAACGAGTCCCGCACCACCGCCCAGGTGGGCGACGGCGTGCTCGCCGCTCTCGCCTGAGCCGATCCGGCCGTGCTCCGGGGATAGGCTGGGGCACGGAACCAACAGCTGAGCCCCGCGTGCCGGTCGCCACGGGGTCGACCTCGCAGGGAGACGCAGTGACCACACAGCCCACCACCTTCGCCCACCACCTCAGCCAGGACCCGGTCCCGGAGGAGGTCCGGGCGGCCATCCTCGCCGAGCCGGGCTTCGGCACGAACTTCACGGACCACATGGTGAAGATCGACTGGTTCGGGGACGTCGAGAAGGGCACGGGGCGCTGGAGCGACCCGCGGGTCGAGCCGTACGGTCCGCTGGTGCTGGACCCCGCCGCGGCCGTGCTGCACTACGGCCAGGAGATCTTCGAGGGGCTCAAGGCCTACCGGCACGCGGACGGCTCCGTGTGGACGTTCCGGGCCGAGGCCAACGCCGCCCGGCTCAACCTGTCGGCCCGCCGGCTGGCGCTGCCGGAGCTGCCCGAGCAGCTGTTCCTGGACTCGCTGCGCGAGCTCGTGTCGGTGGACGAGCAGTGGGTGCCCGACGGGGACGGGGAGTCCCTGTACCTGCGCCCGTTCATGATCGCCACGGAGGCGTTCCTGGGCGTGCGCCCGTCCCGCCAGGTGCTGTACTCCGTGATCGCCTCCCCGGCCGGCAACTACTTCGGCGGCCCGGTGAAGCCCGTGGACATCTGGCTCTCCCGCGACTGGGCCCGCGCCGGCCGCGGCGGCACGGGAGCGGCCAAGTGCGGCGGCAACTACGCCGCCTCCCTGATCGCCCAGATGGAGGGCGACGCCCACGGGTGCCAGCAGGTGATGTTCCTGGACCGCGACCGCGGCGACGCCGTCGAGGAGCTGGGCGGCATGAACGTGTTCTTCGTCTACGACGACGGCCGCCTGGTGACCCCCGAGCTCACCGGCACGATCCTCGAGGGCGTCACCCGCCGCTCGATCATCCAGCTCGCGAAGGACCGCGGGATGACCGTCGAGGAGCGCCGCTTCACCCTCGACGAGTGGCGCGAGGGCTGGCAGGCCGGGACCATCACCGAGGCGTTCGCGTGCGGGACCGCCGCCGTCATCACCCCCATCGGCCGGCTCGTCTCCACCGAGGAGACCATCGGCGACGAGGGCGCCCGGCCCGGCGAGGTCACCATGGACATCCGCCGGCAGCTCCTGGAGATCCAGACGGGCCGCGCGGAGGACCCGCACGGCTGGCTCACCCGCCTGGTCTGAGCCCCGCGCGGCCCCGGTGGCGCCACCGGGGCCGCGCGGCCGCCCGCGGACCGTGGGATAGCCTGGTCCCATGCGAATTGCCAGGTTCACGGTCGACAGCGAGATCCACTTCGGCGCGGTGCAGGGCGCCGCCGGCGAGGAGACGGTCACCGTCCTCGCGGGCGACCCCTTCTACACCGGGATCAACCCCACCCAGCAGCGCCACGACATCGCCGACGTCCGCCTCCTCGCCCCCGTGATCCCGCGCTCCAAGATCGTGTGCGTCGGCCGCAACTACGCCGACCACGCCGCGGAGCTGGGCAACGAGCTGCCCACCTCGCCGATGCTGTTCTTCAAGCCCAACACGTCCGTCGCCGGCCCCGGCGACCCCGTGACCCTGCCCGCATGGACCGAGCAGGTCTCCTACGAGGCCGAGCTCGCCGTCGTCATCGGGCGGATGTGCAAGGACGTCCCCGTGGAGCGCGTGCCCGAGGTGGTCTTCGGCTACACCGCCGCCAACGACCTCACCGGCCGCGACGTGCAGAAGACCGACGGGCAGTGGGCGCGCGCCAAGGGCTTCGACGGGGCCTGCCCGCTCGGGCCCTGGATCGAGACGGACCTCGACACCTCCGCCCTCGCCGTGCGCAGCCGCGTCAACGGCGAGACCAAGCAGGACGGCAACACCCGGGACATGGTCTTCGACGTCCCGTTCCTCGTCTCCTACGTCTCCCAGGCGTTCACGCTCCTGCCCGGCGACGTCATCCTCACGGGCACGCCCGCCGGCGTCGGCATCGTCGACGAGGGCGACCGGATCGAGGTGGAGGTCGAGGGCATCGGCGTCCTGCCGACCGTCCTGCGCCGCTGACCCGCACCGCCGGCCGGCGCCGGTCCGCACCGCCGACCCGTGCGGGGCACCGCGGCGCCCCGCACCACCGCACGACCCCGCCCAGACCCCGACCGATCCACGAAAGAGCCATGACCGACACGCCCGCCACCCCGGCCACCGCCTCGACCACCTCCTCGCCCGTGCGCGTGCGCTTCTGCCCGTCCCCGACGGGCACCCCGCACGTGGGGCTGATCCGCACCGCGCTGTTCAACTGGGCCCACGCCCGCCACACCGGCGGCACCATGGTCTTCCGCGTCGAGGACACCGACACCCTGCGCGACTCGGAGGAGAGCTACCAGCAGCTGCTCGAGGCGCTCGCGTGGTTGGGGATCGACTGGGACGAGGGCGTCGAGACCGGCGGTCCGCACGCCCCGTACCGGCAGTCGCAGCGCCTGGACGTCTACCGCGACGTGGCCGCCCGGCTCCGGGAGCACGGGGCGGTCTACGAGGCGTACTCCACCCCGGAGGAGGTCGAGGCCCGGCACCGGGCGGCCGGCCGCGACCCCAAGCTCGGCTACGACAACTTCGACCGCGACCTCACCGAGGAGCAGATCGCGGCGTACCGGGCGGAGGGCCGGGAGCCCGTGCTGCGGCTGCGGATGCCGGACGAGGACATCGTGGTCCACGACATGATCCGCGGCGAGATCGTCTTCCGGGCCGGCTCCATCCCGGACTACGTGGTGGTGCGCGCCAACGGCCAGCCGCTGTACACGCTGACCAACCCCGTGGACGACGCCCTCATGGAGATCACCCACGTGCTGCGCGGCGAGGACCTGCTCTCCTCGACACCGCGCCAGATCGCGCTGTTCCGCGTCCTGGTCGAGATCGGCTTCGCGAAGTACGTGCCCGAGTACGGCCACCTGCCCTACGTCATGGGCGAGGGCAACAAGAAGCTGTCCAAGCGCGACCCCGAGTCCAGCCTCTTCCACCTCAGGGACAGCGGCTTCGTCCCCGAGGGCCTGCTCAACTACCTGGCCCTGCTGGGCTGGTCCCTGTCCGCGGACGAGGACGTCTTCACCGTGGAGCAGCTCGTGGAGCACTTCGACGTCCACGACGTCCTGGCGAACCCCGCGCGCTTCGACCTCAAGAAGGCCACCGCGATCAACGGCACCCACGTCCGCAGGCTCGCCCCCGAGGACTTCCGCGACCGGCTCGTCCCCTACCTGCAGGCCGGCGGCGTGCTGGGGGACACCCTGGACGAGCGCCAGCGGGACATCCTCGACCGGGCCGCCCCGCTGGTCCAGGAGCGGATGAACCTGCTCGGCGAGGCCCCCGAGCTGCTGTCCTTCCTCTTCGCCGCCGACGACGAGATCGAGGTCGCCGACGACGCCCGCAAGCAGCTCAAGGACTCCGCCGGGGACGTCCTGCGGGCCGCGCTCGCCGCCCTCGAGCCGCTCGAGGACTGGAGCGCCGCCGCCCTCGAGACCGCGCTCCGCGAGGCCATCGTGGACGGGCTGGGCATCAAGCCGCGACTGGCCTTCGGCCCCGTCCGCACCGCCGTCTCGGGCCGGCGGATCTCGCCGCCCCTTTTCGAGTCCCTCGAGATCCTCGGCAAGGACTCCTCCCTGACCCGCCTGCGCGCCCTCGCCGCCCAGCTCGGCTGAGCGCCCTCCCCGCCGACGACGACGGTCCGGCCCGCCCTCCGCGGAAGGCGGGCCGGACCGTCGGCGGGGACGTCATCTGCACACGCCCGGGCGCTCCGGCGTAGCCTGGGACACGGGGGCGATCAGCATGGACCGGACGGACGACCAGATCGAGGCGATGCGCGCGGGACGCCCGCAGCACCGCAATCCCGTGCAGCGGGACACCATCACGTGGTTGCGCACCGGCGCGGAGACCGGGGGCGAGCACGCCCTGCTGCACGTCGAGGTGGAGGCCGGGGGAGAGGTGCTCGCCCACTACCACCGCCGGTTCGGGATGCGCGTGCGGGTCCTCGAGGGCGTGCTGCGGGTCCAGGTCGGCCACGTCGTGCGGGACCTCGGGGCGGGCGGCGAGGTCGAGGTGCCCCCGGAGCACCTGTTCCGCTGGAAGAACCCGAGTGGGTCGCCGGCCCGCTTCGTGGTCGAGGTGCGGCCCGCCCACGAGGGCTTCGAGAAGGGCCTGGTGGCCCTGTACGGGCTCGCCCGGGACGGGCGCACCCGCTGGGACGGCCGGCCGCGGAGCCTGCTCCGCACGGCGCTGCTCATCCAGTGGACCGACATCAACCTCCCGGGGCTCTACCGCTGGCTGGGGCCGGTCGTCCGGGCGCTGGCGGGCATCGCCCGCCGCCGGGGGATCGACGGGGAGCTCGAGGACCGCTACTGCCGTTGAGCCCGATTTGCCGCCCCGCCGGAAGGCCGGTATAGTTCTTTTGCGTTGCGCCGGTCGCCGCGGGAAACCGCCGGACCGGGGACGACAGTGGGATATGGTGTAATTGGCAACACTACGGTTTCTGGTACCGTCATTCTAGGTTCGAGTCCTGGTATCCCAGCGCTGCTCCATCGGATCAGTACGGCCCCATCGTATAGCGGCCTAGTACGCCGCCCTCTCACGGCGGTAACGCGGGTTCGAATCCCGCTGGGGTCACCACCGCAGAACACCCCCGGACCACACGGTCCGGGGGTGTTCTCGTGTCCGGGGTGCGCTGCGCTGCCGGAACAGGGCCGGCGTCCGGAACAGGGCCCGGGACCTGGTACAGTGTACGAGGCCGGTCGCGGGAAACCGCGGACCGGATCGGTGCGGCCCCATCGTATAGCGGCCTAGTACGCCGCCCTCTCACGGCGGTAACGCGGGTTCGAATCCCGCTGGGGTCACCACGGAAGACGTCCCCCGGACCACACGGTCCGGGGGACGTCGTCGTTTCCCCACGACGAGCACCGGCACCGCCCGGTCCGGCGCTGCCCCGCCCGGGGGAGGGGCGCCCGCCGAATGCTCCGGCGCCGCCTACAGTCAGCAGGCTTACATCCCCGTCTCGGCACTGCTACGTTGGCAGAGCGGCGCAGGACTGCGGCCGGGACCGGCTCCGGGACGGGGGAAGGCAAGATGGACGAGAGCTACGACGTGGTCGTCGTCGGTGGGGGGCCCGCGGGCCTCGCCGGGGCGCTGTGCCTGGCCCGCGCCCGGCGCACGGTCCTCGTGGTGGACGCCGGGGCCCCGCGCAACGACCCCGCGGAGCACGTGCACAACTACCTCGGCCGCGACGGCGACGCCCCGGGCGCGCTGCTCGCGGACGGGCGTGCCGAGGTCACCGGCTACGGAGCGGACGTCGTCGACGGCACAGTGGTCTCCGCCCGTCCCGCCGGGGACGACGGCCACGGCGTCCGGTTCCTGCTGGCGCTCGAGGACGGCCGGTCGGTGCGGGCGCGCCGCGTGCTGATCACCACCGGACTGACCGACGAGCTGCCGGACGTCCCGGGCGTGGCGCAGCGGTGGGGCCGCGACGTCGTCCACTGCCCCTACTGCCACGGCTGGGAGTGGCGGGACGAGCCGCTGGCGGTGCTGGGCACCGGCCCCCTGGGCGTGCAGCAGGCGCAGCTGTTCCGGCAGTGGAGCCACGACATCACCTTCGTGCAGCACACCGCCCCGGCGCCGGACGACGAGGAGCGCGAGCACCTGGCGGCCCTCGGCATCGCGTGCGTGGCGGGCGAGGTGCGGCGCGTGGAGGTGTCGGAGGACCGGATCACCGGTCTCCGGCTGGTCGCCGGCGAGCTCGTGCCGTGCCGGGCCGTGGTCGTGGTGCCGCGCTTCACGGTCCGCTCCGCCCTCATCGACTCCCTCGGCCTGCGCACGGCCCAGGTGGAGGAGAAGGGCCATGCCGTCGGCACGTACGTGCCCTCGGCGCCCACGGGCGGCACGGACGTGCCGGGGATCTACGTGGCGGGCAACGTCACGGACCTCCACGCCCAGGTCCTCGCCGCGGCGGCGGCCGGGCTCACGACCGCCACGGCCGTCAACGCCGACCTGCAGGCCGAGGACCTCGGCCGGGCGCTCGCCGAACGCGACCGCGCCTGACGTCACGGGTCCGGCCGGCCGGGGGCGGATCCACGAGGAGCAGGAGCGGACGCGCGCGACCTTCCACGCCCTCGCCGGCCGGGCCGTCGTCCGCCGCCGTCACCGACACGCCGGACGCGGCCGGCCCCGCCGGCCCGGGCACTGCCCGGGCCGGCGGGGCCGGGCACCGGATCAGGCCAGCGAGGCGTCCAGGGTGATGTCCACGGACAGGGCCTGGGAGACCGGGCAGCCGGCCTTGGCCTCCTCGGCGATGCGCGCGAAGTCCTCCGCGGAGATGTTCTCCACCTGCGCCACCACGGTCAGCTCGACCCCCTTGATGCCCTCGCCCGCCACGAAGGTCACCTCGGCCGAGGAGTCCAGCCGGGTGGGCGGGGTCTCGTTCTGGGCGAGCATGTTGGAGAACGCCATGGCGTAGCAGGTGGCGTGCGCGGAGGCCAGGAGCTCCTCGGGGCTCGTCTTGGCGCCGGCGCCGCTCTCCGCGCGGGTGTCCCAGTCCACGTCGAAGGGGCCCAGGCCCGAGCCGGTCAGGCTGGTGGTGCCCGAGCCGTTGAAGAGATCGCCGGTCCAGACGGTGCTGGCCTTGCTGATGACGGGTTTCGGCATGGTTCCTCCTGAGGTCCACGGCAGGCGGGCGCTCCGCCTGCCGGCGCCGGGCGGCGCTGCTGTCACGCTAACGGATCCGTGCGGCCCGCGAGCGGCCGGGGCCGTGTTTCAGCCGTCGGCGCGTGTCCGGCCGGCGGAGGCACGTGCTACCCCAGGGGCCTCCTGGGGGTCTCCGGGCCGCGGGGCGTCCCCCGATCGGCGACGGCACGGGAGGTCGCGTGCGCGGCCGCGGACACGAGCCGTTCCAGCGGACCCCGTCCGAAGGCGTGCCGCCAGGCGAGCGCCACGAGCGCCGAGACGAGGAGGCAGGCGGCGAACCAGAGCAGCGGGCTGCTGTAGTGGACCTCGGTGGCCAGCAGGACCAGCTGTCCCGTGTACAGGGACAGGGTCATGGCCCCCATGGCCGTGAGCGGCAGCAGCCACTTGCCGAACTCGCGGCCGGCGAGCAGGAAGGCGCCGAGCACGGCCGTGCTCACCCCGAGGCTCCAGGCCACCGAGAGGAGCGTGTTGGTGTGCGGGGCGGAGAGCGCCTGCCACCACAGCGAGGACGTCGGCAGGGGCCCGTCGGCGCCGAAGACGACGAGGTGGTCCAGGTCCGCCCGGGTGAGGGAGACGATGCTGTAGAGCAGCACGTTGTAGCCGTCCATGCCGTAGAGGAGCACCCAGGAGACGAGCTTGGCGAGGGCCGCGAGGCCGAGTCCCGCGGCCAGGAGGCGGCTCTGCAGACGCAGGCTCTTGAGGTTGAGGCGGCCGAGGGCGAGCCCGGCGAGCAGGTACGCCATGTACGTCACGGCCGGGTACGTGCCGGTCAGCGTCAGCTGCCAGAAGAGCGCGACCGGTTCGGTGACGAGGTGGGCGAACGTCGGGTTGGCGGCGCTGTGCTCGGGCACCACGTCGCCCAGCCAGTGGATCAGGAGGGGCCCGAGGAGCAGGAACGCGCCCGAGCACAGGAGCAGGGTCCGTGCCCGCAGCCCCAGGAAGGGCAGCGCGAGCAGGAAGAAGAGCCCGTAGTGGACCAGGATGCCGACGGCCGGCGGGTCCGCCGGCATCAGGTACCCGACGGTCAGCCCGATCACCATGATCAGCAGCGCGCGCACCGCGATCCCCGCGCGGGCGGCGGTCAGGTCCCGGCCCCTGCGGGGTCTGCGCGCTCCGGTGGAGAAGGCGAGGCCGACCCCGGCGAGCAGCGCGAACAGCGCCGCGGAGTCCCCGGCGAACAGCAGCCAGGACAGCGTCGGCCGGTCGTTGTCGGGATAGGACTGCGGCAGGAAGTGGACCGCCGTCAGCCCCACGAGAGCCAGTCCCCGGGCGGCGTCCACGGCGACCAGGCGCCCGGCCGACCGGCGGGGGTCGAGCCCGCCGGTGGCCTCCGCGGCCCGGTCTCTCGTGGGGTGGTCGTTCATGGGTCCCGCCGTCCTGTTCCTCATCCCCGGCCCCACGGTGGGTCGCGCTCAGGATGTCGTGTGCACTGCCGCCAATCTTCGCATCCGGGCCGTCGGTCGCGGCAACGTTGCGCCGGAAGGCTCAGGAGGCCTCGCGCAGCGCCGGCCCCGGCGGCGGCGTGGGGGGCCTGCTGGTTCGCGCGGGTCAGGGGACCGGTCACGCTGACCCGGACGAACCGGCCGTCGGGGTCCGCCTCGACGAGGACGGAGAGCTTGCGGTGCACGGGGTCGGCTCCTTCACGGGGCGGCGACCCTCCCACGGGGCGCGGTCCGCGCCCCTCAGGGGCCGCTCCGGCCGTCCTCGCCCCGGTCCGCGGAGGCGGCCCGGGACGGCCGCAGGGGTTGGAGCGCCGCGAGCTCGGCGGGGGTCGCGGTCCGGAACGGCGGGGCCTCCGGGCACTGCGGCGCCCGCCGCCCCTGCCCGCGGGTGGCGCGCAGGCTCGTGCCGACCGACACGACCAGGACGGCCGTGATCACCGCGAGGGAGACTCCCGTGGGGATGTCGACCACGTCGACCTTGAGCGCCATCTTCACCCCCACCCACACCAGGACCAGGGCCAGCCCGGCGCGCAGGTGCACGAAACGGTGCATCAGGTCCGCGAGCAGGAAGTACATGGCCCGCAGCCCCAGCACGGCGAAGGCGTTGGCGGTGAAGACGATGTAGACCTCGTCGGTGACCGCGAAGACGGCCGGGATCGAGTCGACGGCGAAGACCACGTCGGTGGCCTCGATCAGCACCAGCACCGCCAGCAGCGGCGTGGCCCGCAGCGCCCCGCCGACGCGCACCACGAGCCGCTGCCCGTAGAACACCTCGGTCATCGGCACGCAGCGGCGGAAGACCCGCAGCACCGCCGACCGGTCCGGGTCAAGACGCGCCTCCCGCTGCCGGAGCATCCGCCACCCGGTGCAGAGCAGGAACGCGGCGAAGAGGTAGAGCACTCCCTCGAAGGCGTGGATCAGCGCCGCGCCCGCGGCGATGAAGGCGCCGCGCAGCACCAGCGCCCCGAAGACGCCCAGGAACAGCACCTGGTGCTGGTAGGCGCGGGGGACGGCGAAGTACGTGAGCATGACCGCCCAGACGAACACGTTGTCCACGGAGAGCGACTTCTCGATCAGGTACCCGGCGAAGTACTGCTGGCCGGCCTGCGACCCGAAGACGGCCCAGACCACCACCCCGAAGCCCGTCCCGCAGGCCACCCACACCGCCGTCCACACCGCGGCCTCGCGCAGCCCGATCGCGTGCGGGCGCCGGTGGGCGAGCAGGTCCACGGCCAGCAGGACCACGATGCCGCCGATCACCGCGGCCCACCCCCAGAACGGGACGTCCATCGCCACCAGCCACCCTCCGGTTCCCGACCGGAGGTCTCTCCCGGCCCGTTCCGGGCCCGCGCGCCGGATCCTGCGGGGGACCGTCGTGACGACGCTGCGCGGGGGGATACTCCCCTCCTGGCCCCTCCAGCGAACCCCGCCCCGCCCTCCGCGTCAAGAGGCGTCGCGAGCTCCCGCAGCGGCGCTGCGCGGGTCCCCGGTGCTACGCTCCGCAGTGAGCCGGGGGATCCGCCCGGCGACGACGGCGTGGCCTCCCGCCCCGCCCGTCCGCACCGCTCCAGCCCCTCCCGGATGGTGGTGATCACCGTTTTCCCGCACCCGTCCCCCGCAGCGACCACCGGCCCCACCCGCACCTTCGGCGTGGAGGAGGAGCTGCTCCTCGTGGACGCCGTGACGCTGGCGCCCGCCCCCGCCGGCCCGGACGCCGTGGACGCGCACGCCGCCGGCGTCCGCTCCTCCCCGGCGACGGCACCGGCGCACCAGGTCACCACCGAGCTGCAGCAGGAGCAGATCGAGGTCGCGAGTCCTCCGCTGACCGGCCTCCCGGAGCAGATCGCCGCGATCCGTCAGGGGCGCCGCCTGGCCGACGCCGCCGCCCGCGCGGTGGGTGCCCGCGCCGTCGCCCTCGCCTCACCGGTCACGGCGGGCGCCCCGCACCTCGTGCCCGCACCGCGCTTCCGGTGGCTCCAGGAGCGCTTCGGGCTGGTGGCGGCCGAGCAGCTGACCTGCGGCCTCCACGTCCACGTGGGCGTCGGCAGCCGCGAGGAGGGCGTGGCCGTGCTGGACCGCATCCGGGTGTGGCTGCCCGTCCTGCTCGCCCTGAGCGGCAACTCCCCGTTCTGGTACGGCCGGGAGAGCGGCTTCAGCAGCTACCGCTACCAGGCCTGGGTCCGCTGGCCCACCTCCGGTCCCACGGAGGTCTTCGGCTCGGTCGAGGAGCACGACCGGCAGCGCGAGGCCCTGCTGCGCTCCGGGGTGCCCCTCGACCTCGGCATGATCTACTTCGACGCCCGGCTCTCGGCCCGCTACCCCACCGTGGAGATCCGGATCACCGACATGTGCCTGGACGCGGAGCACGCCGGGGTGCTGGCCGCCCTCGGCCGGGCGCTGGTCGAGACGGCCGCCCGCCAGTGGCGGGCGGGCCTCCCTGCGCCGCCGGTGAGCGCGGCGCAGCTGCGGACCTGGTCCTGGCAGGCCAGCAGGGACGGCGTCGAGGGGCCGTTGATCAGCCCGGCCTCCGGCGCGCCCGCCCCGGCCGCGGACGTCGTGGCGGAGCTGCTGGCCGTCGTGCGCCCCGTGCTCGCCGAGTGGGACGAGGCCGCGCAGGTGGAGTCCGTGGTGGCCGGCGTCCTGCGGGACGGCTCCGGCGCCCGGCGGCAGCTGGCGGCCCACGCCGCGCGGCGGGACCCGCTCGACGTCGTGCGCCTGGCGCTCGAGGCGACCCACCGGTGAGGGCGCGGGGGCACCCGGGGCTCGAGCGGCGGCGCGTCGTCGCCGGCACCCACGCGGTCGACGTGCGGGGGACCTTCGACCGCGCGCGGCCCCCGGTGGTCCTCGTGCACGGCATCGGCATGTCGGGCCGGTACTTCCTGCGGCTCGCTGACGCGCTCGCGGCCACGCACGACGTCTACGCCGTCGACCTGCCGGGCTGCGGGTCCTCGCCGCGCCCCGCCCGGCCCCTGTCGGTGCCCGAGCTCGGCCGCGTGGTTGCGGGGGCCGTCGAGGCGCTGGGGCTGCGGGCTCCCGTGGTCGTGGGGCACTCCATGGGCTGCCAGGTCGTCGTGGACGCCGTCAGGGACCACCCCGGGCTGTGCGCCGGCTACGTGCTGGTGGGACCGACCGTCGACCCCACCGCGCGCAGTCTGCTCGGCCAGGGACGGCGGCTGCTGCGGGACACCGCGCGCGAGCCCCTGCGCACCAACGCCGTGGTCGTCCGCGACTACCTCCGGATGGGCCCGCTCCGCTATCTGCGCACTGCCCGGCACATGCTCCGCGACCGGATCGAGGAGGACATCCGGGGCTGCACGCCCCCCGGGCTGGTGGTGCGCGGGTCCCGGGACCCCATCGCCCGGCGGGACTGGTCCCGCCGGCTGGCCCGGGCGGCCCCCGACGCCCGCTTCCTGGAGATCCCCGGGGCCCCGCACAACGTCCAGCACACCGACCCCCGGGAGCTCGCCGCCGCCTGCGCGCCCTTCCTCGCCGCCTGCCGTCCCGGGAGCCCGGTGTGATCCCGCGGCTGGGCGCGGCGGCCGCGAATCTCGCGGCCTGGGCCCGCGACTACGTCTACGCGGTCCGGTGGCAGGCCGCGGGCGTCCTCGGCCGGTGGGAGCCCGCCCACTACCGGGGCCGGGGAGAGCCGGGGCGGACGCCGGTCGTGCTGATCCCCGGGATCTACGAGTCGTGGACGTTCATGCTCCCGGTGGCCGGGCTGCTGCGGGAGCACGGCCACGACGTCCACGTGGTGGAGGACCTGAGGTTCAACACCGGGACCATCGAGGACATGGCGGCGCTGGTCGACGAGCACATCCGCCGGGAGGGGATCGAGCGCTGCGTGCTGGTGGCGCACAGCAAGGGCGGGCTGATCGGCAAGCACCTCCTGGCCCACCACAACAAGGGCACCGTGATCCGGGGGCTCGTGGCCGTCAACACCCCCTTCACGGGCTCCGAGCTCGCCCGGCTCCTGCCCCTCCCGACGATCCGGGTGTTCCTGCCCCACTCCCCGGAGCTCACCGCGCTGACCACCCGCCGGGAGGTCAACCAGCACATCGTCTCCGTCTACGGCCTGTTCGACCCCCACATCCCGGGCGGCAGCCACCTGGAAGGGGCGCGCAACGTCCAGCTCGGCACGCGCGGTCACTTCCTGCCGCTCAGCGACCCGCGCGTGCACGAGGCGATCCTCGAGGGGATCGGCACGCTCACCCGCTGACCCCGCCGGCGCCCGGTGGCCCCGGCGGCCGCCGACCCGACCGGACCGCCCCGGCCCGGCGTCGGAGGCGACTGCTACTCTTCGGCCACCGAGCGCGCCCCGGACGGCGCGCCGCCGGAGACAGGAACGACGGACGACGCCGGAGGGACGGTGGGACCGTGGGCGAACTGGGACTGACCCCCTTCCAGGGCTGGGAGGTGATGTCCTGGGCCCTGCTGGCCGCCGCCGCGGTGTGGACCGTGGCCCGGGGCGTCCGGTGGCTCGTGGGACGCTACGGGCAGAACACCCGCTGGGGCCGCAGGTCGCGCACCCGGCTCGGCCTGCGCCGGGCCCGGGACGGCCTGCTGGAGCGCCACGCCGCCGGAGAGCTCACCGAGGACGAGTACCGGGAGCGGCTGCGGCTGCTCGAGCAGGAGGGCCGCTCCGGCCCCTGACCGCCCCGGGGCCGCGGGCGGGAACGTGCGAGCACCGGGCCCGGCGCAGCGCCACCGCACCGTGCGGTTCACGCCTCCGGGCCGGCCGGTCCCCGGCGGTCGTCGTCGCCCAGGGCCTCGGTCCCGCGGACGTCCGCGAGCGCGGACCCGTCGCCGTAGGAGCTCGATGTGATGACGCTGAGCTTGCCGTTGGTCTCGAGCACGACCGCCTCGACCCGGGAGAGTTCGCCGGTGCCCTGCATCCGCACGGCCTGGCGCAGCTCCGACTCGGTGAGCCGGTTGCGGCGCAGCGCCTCGCCCCGGATCCGGCCGTCGGCCAGCAGCAGGACGGGGTCCGAGGTGAAGAAGCGCCGGGCCCCCGGACGGCGCGCCGAGACGAGGGCCACGAGCAGCTGGAGAGCCGCGAGCAGGGTCAGGGCGGTGGCGCCCTATGCCCGGGAGTCAAACCACACGGCGGGCCTCCCGGTCCGTGATGAGGGGCCTGGGACAGGGGTGCTGCGGGCTCATGCGGGGGTCTCCTCCTCCTGTTTGCGCTCCGGCTCCCGGTGCTGGAGCCACGCGCTCAGCGGTGCGGTGGACAGCCCGTGGACGAGCACGGACAGGGTGACGGCCAGGGTGGTGTGGACGAAGATCTCGTGGTTGCCGGTGTGCCGTTCGGCCAGCGTCGCGTAGAACAGGGCGGAGACGCCGATGGGTCCGAACCAGCTCAGGACGAGCGTCTCGGCGCGGTCGTGCACGCCCCGCAGCAGCGGCCGGAGCGCCCACAGGGCAACGAAGCGGCGCAGCAGCAGCGCCGCGCCGAGGACCAGGGGAGCACCCCAGCCCAGTTCCGTCCACTCACCGACCGGCAGCGCCAGGCCGAGCAGGATGAACACCGGCAGCAGGAACAGCCGGGCCACGGCGTCCTGGACCTTGTCCTCCTGCGCCTCGTCCCGCTGGGGGATCACCTGCCCGAAGACCGCGACGCCCACGAAGACGGCCAGCAGGGCGTCGGTGCCCAGCAGCTTGCCGGTCCCGAGCAGCACGAGTGCCAGCGGCACCACGAAGGCCAGGTAGGAGCTCTCCTCCATGAGCCCGTGCCGGCGGACGACGACGAACAGCCTGCCCAGCAGGAAGCCCGCCAGCGCCCCGAACACCGCCGCGCCGAGCACCTCCCACAGCAGGACGGTGGTCAGCAGCTCGTGCCACGCCCGGTCCGGCTCGGTCAGCAGCAGCACCGGGAGGAGGACGAAGAGGTAGGCCAGTCCGTCGTTGAGCCCGCTCTCGGCCGAGAGGTTGTGCCGGACCCGCTCGGGAATCCGCTCCTCGGCCAGGGAACCCGTGACGATCGGGGTGGTGACCACGGGGTCGGTCGGGGTGATGATCGCGCCCAGCAGCAGCGCCACCAGGAACGGCACGCCCAGCGCCGCCCACAGCACGCCGGTGGCCACGACGAGCATCAGGGCCATGCCCAGCCCGATGACCACGGCGATCCAGCGGGCGTCGCTGCGCCAGTAGCCGTGCGGCAGGCGCAGGGCGACCCCGGCCAGGCCCACCGCCAGGGTGATCCGCGCCGCCTGCTCCAGCAGCGTTCCCGGGGGCAGGCCGAAGTCCTCGATCCGCACGAGGTCCAGCGCGTAGGGGCCGATCAGCGCGCCGAACGCGAGGGCGAGCACCGGGCCGGGGAGACTGATCCGCTGCAGCAGCGTCGAGAACGCCGAGATCAGCAGGACGGCTCCGGCGAAGAGCGCCAGCACCAGGTTGATGTCCATCGTCGTCCTTCCGTCCCTGTGGGGGCCGCGTCGCCGTCCGGGGCAGCGGATGCTTCCACCGTAACCCTGCTGATGGTCCCCGGGGCAAGCACGGAGGCCGAACCTCCGGGACGGGCCCGGGCGCCACCGGGTAAGGTCCCCGGGAAGGACGGTCATCGACTGGGACGGAGCGACGACGTGGACGTGCTGCTGACGCTGCTGGGGACCACGGTGATCGTGCTCGGCCTGCGGGACATGTACCACAGCCTGCTGCACCCCAGCGGCTCGGGCGCCGTCGGCGGCCGGGTGCAGTCGGGCGTCTGGTGGGTCTCCCGGCGCACCGGGCACCGCTTCGGCTCGGCCGTGGGCCCGGGCTCGATGATCACGGTGGTGCTCCTGTGGGTGCTCCTGCAGGGCCTCGGCTGGGCCCTGATCTACCTGCCGCACGTCCCCGAGGGCTTCACGTACTCGCCGGGGGTGGACCCCGCCGCCTACCCCGATCTCCTCGAGGCCCTCTACCTCTCGTTCGTCACCCTGGCGACGCTGGGGTTCGGGGACGTCGTGGCCACCGACCCCTGGATCCGGCTGGCCACCCCGCTGGAGGCGCTGACCGGGTTCGCCCTGCTCACGGCGGCCCTGACGTGGTTCACCCAGATCTATCCGCCGCTGTCCCGCCGCCGGGCCCTGGCGCTCGAGCTGACGTCCCTCGCCGAGGTGGAGTACGCGGACGGGATCGCGGAGGAGGACCCCGTGACGGCGGCCCGGGTGCTGGACGGGCTGACCGCGGAGGTGTCCCGGGCCCGGATCGACTTCACCCAGCACGGCGAGACGTACTACTTCCAGGAGGAGGACCCGGACCTCTCCCTGGCCCGGCAGCTGGCCTACGCCCTCGAGCTGCGCGACCGTGCCGCCGCGTCCTCGGCGCCGCCGGTGCGCACGAGCGCCCGCCGCCTGGGCCTGGCCCTGGAGCAGCTCGCGCGAAAGCTGCGGGAGGACTTCGTCAGCACGGGGGAGGCCCCCGGGGAGGTGTTCGCCGCCTACGCCGCGGATCACCTGCGGGAGCCGGGCCGCTGACCCGCGGCCGGGAACAGATTCCCGGGACCGCCGGTTGCGCGGAGCATGAAGGCATTGACGTACGCCCGCTACGGCGGCCCCGAAGTCCTCGAGCTCACCGACCTCCCCGAGCCCAAGGTCCCCCCGGGCTGGGTGCTCCTGAAGGTGCGCAGCGCCGCGATCAACCCCGTGGACTGGAAGATCATGGCCGGCGGCCTCGATCCGCTGATGGAGGTCCAGTTCCCGGTGGTGCCCGGCTGGGACGTGTCCGGGGTCGTGGAGGCCGTCGGCATCGACGTCCCGGAGTGGGCCCCGGGCGACGAGGTGATCTCCTACGCCCGCACGGACTGGGTGCACGGCGGGACGATGGCCGAGTACGTCGCCCTGCCCGCACGCCTGCTCGCGCCGAAGCCGGCCTCCGTGGACTGGGACCGGGCGGCCGCGCTGCCGCTCGCCGGGCTCACGGCCTACCAGGTCCTCGGCCGCCTGGAGGCGGCCGCGGGAGAGACCGTGCTCGTGCACAACGCCTCCGGGGGCGTGGGCGGCTACGCCGTCCAGCTCGCCGCGGCCCGGGGCGCCCGCGTGATCGGCACGGCGTCGGAGGCCAACCACGAGTACCTGCGCGGTCTCGGCGCGGAGCCCGTGGCCTACGGGGACGGGCTGCCCGAGCGGGTCCGGGAGCTGGCTCCGGACGGCGTGGACGTCGTGGTCGACCTCGTGGGCGGGGTCGTGGAGCAGACGCTCGCCGTCCTGAAGGACGGGGGACGGCACGCCTCCGTGGCCGACGACGCGGTCGAGGCCCACGGCGGGACGTGGATGTGGGTGCGTCCCTCCGCCGAGGACCTCACCGAGCTGGGCCGTCTGGTGGACCGGGGCGCGCTGCGGATAGAGCTCGCCCGCAGCGTGCCCCTGGCCGAGGGTGTGGAGGCCTACCGGCTCAGCCAGGAGGGGCATGTCCGCGGCAAGATCGCCGTCCGGATGGCGTGAGCCCCCGGCGACCCGCGCCGCGTAGGTGCACAGCAGGCTGACTGGCACAATGTCCCTGTGACCGACCAGACAGAGATCCTGAGCGCCCTCGAGGACGCGCGGGCGCTGCTCGCGGCGTCGACCCTCCCGCTGTCCACGACCGACGTGCTGCGCGAGCGCGAGGACATCGACCGTGCCGTCGCCCAGCTCGACGACTACGTGCTGCCCCGGGTGCGCTCCCTCGACGCGCCGCTGCTCGCGGTGGTCGGCGGCTCCACGGGCGCCGGCAAGTCGACCCTGGTCAACGCGGTCGTGGGGCACCCCGTGACCCGGTCCGGGGCCATCCGCCCGACCACCCGGCAGCCCATCCTGATCCACCACCCGCGCGACGCCGAGGCGTTCTCGACCCAGCGGGTGCTCCCGCACCTGAGCCGGATCCACGCGCGGAAGGTCATCCCCGCCGGCTCGACTGCCGCGGACACCGCCTCCCCGTCCGCGCTGCCCGGCACCGCGGACGGCCAGGCCCTCGTGCTGCTCGCCGAGCCGCGGATCCCCGAGGGCGTCGCCCTGCTCGACGCCCCGGACGTCGACTCGATCTCCGACGAGAACCGCCGGCTCGCGGGACAGCTGCTGGCCGCCGCCGACCTGTGGCTGTTCGTGACCACCGCGAACCGCTACGCCGACGCCGTGCCGTGGCGGCTGCTCGTCGAGGCCGCCCAGCGGGACATCACGGTGGCCGTGGTCCTCGACCGGGTCCCGCAGGGGCTCGAGGCCGAGATCGAGGACGACCTCCGGCGGATGCTCGCCGAGCAGGGCCTCGGGGACGCCCCGGTGTTCACCGTCCCGGAGTCACCGCTCAACGAGATGGGCATGCTCCCGCCCCACGTCGTCGCCCCCGTGGTGGACTTCCTGGCCGAACTGGGGCGCAACGCCGCCTCCCGCTCGGAGATCGCCCGCCGGACCCTCGGCGGCGCGGTCCGCTCCATCGCGGAGCGCACCGGCGCGGCCGGGACGGCGGTGCTCTCCCAGCACCGCGTCGAGGCGCAGCTGCGCCACGACGTGGACCGCGCCTTCGACGAGGCGCTCGCCGCCGTCATCGAGTCGACCCGGGACGGGACCCTGCTGCGCGGCGAGGTCCTCGCCCGCTGGCAGGACTTCGTGGGCACCGGCGAGTTCTTCCGCAACCTCGAGGCCGGGATCGGCCGGATGCGGGACCGGCTCACCGCCTTCTTCAGCGGGAGGCCGGCACCCGAGGTCCAGGTCGAGGAGGCCATCGAGACCGGTCTGCAGACCGTGATCGTTGAGGAGGCCGCGCGCGCCTCCGAGACCGCGGAGCGCCGCTGGCTGGACGAGCCCGCGGGCCGGGTCCTGCTCGGCGGGTCCGACCTCGGCTCGCTGCCCCCGGACTTCCGCGAGCGCACGGCAGAGCAGGTGCGCGCCTGGCAGGGCGACCTCATGGAGCTGATCCAGCGCGAGGGCGCGGACAAGCGGACCAGGGCGCGGGCCATGTCGCTGGGTGTGAACGCGCTCACCGTGATCCTCATGATCGGCGTGTTCTCCATGACGGGCGGGCTCACCGGGCTGGAGGTCGGCATCGCCGGCGGCTCCGGCGTGGTGGGCACCAAGCTGCTCGAGGCGGTCTTCGGGGAGGACGCCGTGCGGCGGATGGCCGAGGACGCCCGCAAGAACCTCGAGTCCCGGATCCACACGGTCATGGACCAGCAGGCGTCCGTGTTCCTGCGGCGCCTCGACGTCCTGGACGGGCACCCGGAGGCCGACGAGCTCGTGGCCGTGGCCGAGCGCATCCGCGCCGCCGGGCGGACGCTGGGGGAGAGCGCATGAGCCCCGCCCGGCAGGCGGCGCCGACTCTCTCCGAACGGCTCACCGCGCTCGCGCGCGCCACGGAGCTGGCCTCCGGCCGGCTCGACGACGTGGCCGTGGCGGCGTCCCGCACCGTCCTGGACCGCGCCGCCGAGCGGCGCTCCCTGTCCGCCGACCACACCGTGGTGGGCTTCTTCGGGGCGACCGGGTCCGGGAAGTCCACCCTGTTCAACGCGGTCGTGGGACGGGACATCGCCCGGGCCGCCGCCCGCCGCCCCACCACCTCCGAGCCGCTGGCCGCCGTCTGGGGGGAGCCGGGCAGCGAGGCCCTGCTGGACTGGCTCGGTGTCACCCAGCGCCACCACGTCGACACGCCCCTGCCCACCGGGCACGCGGACGCCGGCCGGTGGACGCGCGTCAAGGAGCGGATCACGGGCGCGCCCGCCGCGGAGGCGCCCGGCGGTCTGATCCTGCTCGACCTGCCGGACTTCGACTCCGTGAGCCTGCACCACCGCACCATCGTGCAGCGTCTCGTCGGCATGGTCGACGTCGTGGTGTGGGTCGTGGACCCGCAGAAGTACGCCGACGCGGTCATCCACCAGGAGTTCATCGCGCCGCTGGCCCGGCACGGGGCCGTGACCATGGTGGTGATGAACCAGGTGGACCGGCTGCCGGACGCCGAGGTCCCCGCCGTGATGGCCTCCCTCGAGGAGCTCGTGGCCCAGGACGGGCTGCCCACCACGGGGCTGTCGAAGCCGGTGGCCGTCTCCGCGGTGACGGGGGAGGGCGTCGAGGCCCTCCGCGCGCGGATCCGCCAGGTGGCCGACACCAGGGCGGCGGCCGGCGCCCGGCTCGACGCCGACGTGGACGACGCCGCCGCGCTGCTCGCCGAGGCCTCCGGGGACGGGGAGCCTGCCGGGATCACCGAGCCGGCGCAGGAGCGGCTCACCGACGGGCTGGCGCAGGCCGCCAACGTGCCCGGGATCGCCCGGGCCGCCGGGAGGTCCTACGCCCTGCACGCGGCGGAGCACACGGGGTGGATCCCCACCCGGTGGCTGCTGAGGTTCCGCAAGGACCCGATGCGGCGGCTGAACCTCGACCGGGGCGGGACCGTGAACCCCGAGGTCAACCGCACGTCCCTGCCGCCCATGGGCGCCGCCCAGCGGGCCGCGGCCGACTCCGCGGTGCGCACCTTCGCCCACGACGCCGCGGACGGGGCCGCCGAACCGTGGACCCGGTCGGTCAGGCAGGCCGCGCGCACCCACGAGGAGAGGCTGCCGGACGCGATCGACCAGGCCGTCGCCCGCACCGACTTCCGGGCCGGGCGGAACTCCTGGTGGTGGCTCGTCCTCGACGTCGTCCAGTGGCTCGCGATGCTCGCGGTGGTCGCGGGGCTGCTGTGGCTCCTGGGCCTGTTCCTGCTCGAGTGGTTCCAGATCCCCGTCCCGCCGCCCCCGTACGTCGAGGGCTTCCCGCTGCCCGTGCCCACGCTGCTCGTCCTCGCCGGGGTGGTGCTCGGGATCTTCACGGCCCTGACCGGCCGGGTCCTCGCCGGCTTCGGCGCCCGGATGCGGGAGCGCTCGGTGCGGCGCCGGCTGCGCGAGTCGGTGGCCGAGGCGGCCCGGCGCACCGTCGTCGACCCCGTGCGGGCGGAGCTCGAGGCCTTCGCCGCCTTCCGGAGGGCGCTGGCCGTCCTGCGCGGCTGAGCGCGGCGGCCGCGGAGCGTCCCCCGCCGCACGGCGGGGGACGGCAGGGCGGGGCCCGCCGGCGCCCGGCTACTGGGTGGTGGCCCGGACCGCCTCCGTGAGCTGGCGCGCGGCCTGCACCACGACCTCGGCGTGCAGCCGGCCCGGCTGGCGGGTGAGCCGTTCGATCGGTCCGGAGATCGACACCGCGGCGATCACCCGGCCCGAGGGTCCGCGCACCGGGGCCGAGACGGAGGCGATGCCCGGTTCGCGCTCGCCCAGCGACTGCGCCCAGCCCCGGCGGCGCACCCCGGCCAGCACGGTCGCGGAGAACCGCGCGTGGCGCAGGCCCTCGAGCAGGCGGTCGTGGTCCTCCCACGCGACGAGCACCTGCGCGGCGGAGCCCGCCTTCATCGACAGCTGCGTGCCCACCGGGATCGTGTCCCGCAGCCCGATCGGCCGCTCGGCGGAGGCCACGCACACGCGCCAGTCGCCCTGCCGGCGGAAGATCTGCGCGGACTCCCCGGTGGCGTCCCGCAGGTTCATCAGGACGGGGCCGGCGGCCGCGATCAGGCGGTCCTCGCCGGCCGCGGACGCCAGCTCCACGAGCCGGGAGCCGAGCACGAACCGGCCCTGGATGTCCCGTCCCACGAACCGGTGGTGGGCCAGTGCCACGGCCAGCCGGTGCACGGTGGGCCGGGCGAGGCCCGTGGCGCTCACCAGCTGGGCCAGCGTCGCCGGCCCCGCCTCGAGGGCGTCGAGGATCATCGCGGCCTTGTCGACCACCCCCACCCCGCTGGGCGCGGTGGTCGCGGTCAGCGCGAGCGACTCCCCGGTGCCCTGCCCGCCCAGCGGCGTGCCGAGCGGGGCGCCGGACGGATCCATGTGTCCAGATGTGTCCATGCACTGATACTGACGTCTCAGAATGTGAGAAGCAAGCCCGAAAGCTGGCCCGTCGCGAGCCGGGCGCCGACCATGGAGGAAACACGTTGCACAGGCAGCACGGAAGGATCCGCCATGCCGGACTACCAGTCCTCGACCCCCTCCACGACCTCCGCCGCACCCTCCGGGCCCCGGGGCGGGCGCACCCTCGCCGAGAAGGTCTGGGCGGACCACCTCGTGCGCCAGGGCGAGGACGGGCGACCGGACCTGCTCTACATCGACCTCCACCTGCTCCACGAGGTCACCTCGCCGCAGGCCTTCGAGGGGCTGCGCCTGGCGGGCCGCCCGCTGCGCCGGCCCGAGCTCACGATCGCCACCGAGGACCACAACACGCCCACGCAGGACATCTTCTCCCGCATCGCCGACGACACGTCCCGCAAGCAGATCGAGACCCTGCGGGCCAACTGCGCCGAGTTCGGCGTGCGCCTGCACCCGCTCGGGGACGCCGAGCAGGGCATCGTGCACGTGGTGGGCCCCCAGCTGGGCCTCACCCAGCCCGGGATGACCGTGGTCTGCGGCGACTCCCACACCTCCACCCACGGCGCGTTCGGGGCCCTGGCCTTCGGCATCGGCACCTCCGAGGTCGAGCACGTGATGGCCACCCAGACGCTGCCGCTCGCCCCGTTCCGGACCATGGCCATCAACGTCGAGGGCACGCTGCGCCCGGGGGTGTCCGCCAAGGACATCATCCTGGCCGTGATCGCCAAGATCGGCACCGGCGGCGGACAGGGCTACGTCCTGGAGTACCGGGGCTCGGCCATCCGCGCCCTGTCCATGGAGGCTCGGATGACCATCTGCAACATGTCGATCGAGGCCGGCGCCCGCGCGGGCATGATCGCCCCCGACGACACCACGTTCGACTACGTCCAGGGCCGCCCGCACGCGCCGCAGGGCGCCGACTGGGACGCGGCCGTCGAGTACTGGCGGACCCTGCGCACCGACGAGGACGCCGTCTTCGACGCCGAGGTCTTCCTCGACGCGGACGAGCTCGAGCCGTTCGTCACCTGGGGCACCAACCCCGGCCAGGGCGTCCCCCTGTCCCAGGCCGTCCCCGACCCCGAGGACATCGGGGACGAGAACGACAAGGCCAACGCCCGCCGGGCCCTCGAGTACATGGGCCTGGCCGCCGGCACCCCGATGAAGGAGATCCCGGTGGACACCGTCTTCCTGGGCTCCTGCACCAACTCCCGGATCGAGGACCTGCGGGCGGCGGCGGAGATCGTCAAGGGCCGCGCCAAGGCGCAGAACGTCCGGATGATGGTGGTGCCGGGCTCGGCCAAGGTGCGGCTGCAGGCCGAGGCCGAGGGCCTGGACCGGGTGTTCAAGGACTTCGGCGCGGACTGGCGCTTCGCGGGCTGCTCGATGTGCCTGGGCATGAACCCGGACCAGCTCGCCCCCGGCGAGCGGTGCGCCTCGACGTCGAACCGCAACTTCGAGGGCCGGCAGGGCAAGGGCGGGCGCACCCACCTCGTCTCGCCCGTGGTGGCCGCCGCCACCGCGGTGCGCGGCACGCTGTCCTCCCCGTCCGACCTCGAGCCCGCCGGCGCCCCCACGGATCTCGCGTCCGCCGGCGCCTGAGCCCTCGACCCGAAGCCCAGAAAGGCCCTGCCATGGAGAAGTTCACCACCCACCGGGGTGTCGGCGTCCCGCTGCGCCAGTCCAACGTGGACACCGACCAGATCATCCCGGCCGTCTACCTCAAGCGGATCACCAAGACCGGCTTCGAGGACGCCCTGTTCGCCGCCTGGCGCAAGAACGAGGACTTCGTGCTCAACCGGGAGCCGTACCGGCACGGCTCCGTGCTGGTGGCCGGGCCCGACTTCGGCACCGGCTCCTCCCGGGAGCACGCGGTGTGGGCGCTGCGCGACTACGGCTTCCAGGCCGTCATCTCCTCCCGGTTCGCGGACATCTTCCGCGGCAACTCGGGCAAGCAGGGGCTGCTGGCCGCGCAGGTCGACCAGGCGGACGTCGAGCTGCTGTGGAAGCTGATCGAGGAGCACCCCGGCACCGAGATCGAGGTCGACCTCGAGTCCCGCACGGTGACGTGCGACACGGTGACGGTGCCGTTCACGATCGACGACTACACGCGCTGGCGCCTCATGGAGGGCCTCGACGACATCGGGCTCACCCTCCAGCGCGAGGAGGACATCGCCGCGTTCGAGGCGGGCCGTCCCGCCTTCAAGCCGACCACGCTGCCCGCCCGCACCTGACCCCGTCACGCCCGGCACGGCCCGGCGGAGCCTCCCACGGCCCGCCGGGCCGTCGTGCTGTCCCGGACACGCACGACGCCCGCCCCTGTGCGGGGGCCCGCGCCGGGGAACCTACACTGTACGGGTGCCGCTCCCGCTCGGGGGTGGCCCGGCAACAGCAGATCGGAAGGTCATGAGCAGCGCACTGCACATCACGGGCGGAATCCCCCTGTCCGGGCAGGTCACCGTGCGAGGTGCCAAGAACCTCGTCCCCAAGGCCATGGTGGCCGCCCTCCTGGGCTCCACACCGTCCGTCCTGGAGAACGTGCCCCAGATCAAGGACGTCCAGGTCGTCACCAACCTGCTGGCGCTGCACGGGGTCGACGTGGGGCGCGAGGACGGCCGGCTGTCCCTGGACCCCTGCAACGTCACCACGGCGCGGCACGCGGACATCGACGCCCACGCCGGGGACTCGCGGATCCCGATCCTGCTGTGCGGGCCCCTGCTGCACGCCATCGGCGAGGCGTTCATCCCCGACCTCGGCGGGTGCAAGATCGGCGACCGGCCCATCAACTACCACCTCGACGTGCTGCGCCACTTCGGCGCCCGTGTCGAGAAGCTGGAGTCCGGGATCCGGATGAGCGCCCCGCACGGCCTGCACGGCGCCAAGGTGGAGCTGCCCTACCCCTCGGTCGGCGCGACCGAGCAGGTGCTGCTCACCGCCACCCGGGCCGACGGCCACACCGAGCTGCGCGGCGCCGCCACCGAGCCCGAGATCATGGACCTCATCGCGATCCTGCAGAAGATGGGCGCCATCATCACCGTCCAGACCGACCGGGTGATCCGCATCGAGGGCGTCCCCGAGCTCACCGGCTACCGGCACCGGGCCATGCCGGACCGCATCGAGGCCGCCTCCTGGGGCTCCGCCGCGCTCGCCACCGGCGGCGACATCTTCGTGGCCGGGGCCCGGCAGTCCGACATGATGACCTTCCTCAACACGTTCCGCAAGATCGGCGGGGGCCTCGACATCCGGGAGGAGGGCATCCGCTTCTACCACCCCGGCGGGGACCTCAACCCGCTCATCGTGGAGACCGACGTCCACCCCGGCTTCATGACCGACTGGCAGCAGCCGCTCGTGGTCGCCCTGACCCAGGCCACGGGCGTGTCCATCGTGCACGAGACCGTCTACGAGAACCGCTTCGGCTTCACCGCCGCCCTCAACCGGATGGGGGCCACGATCCAGCTGCACCGCGAGTGCCTGGGCTCCGTGCCGTGCCGCTTCGGCCAGCGCAACTTCGTGCACTCGGCCGTGATCTCCGGGCCCACCCCGCTGCAGGCCTCCGAGATCAACATCCCCGACCTCCGCGGCGGCTTCTCCCACCTCATCGCGGCGATGGCCGCCGAGGGCACGTCCCACGTCACCGGCGTGGAGCTCATCGAGCGCGGCTACGAGCACTTCACCGACAAGCTGACGGGGCTCGGGGCGTCCTTCGAGCTCGACGGCGAGTGAGCCGGGCCCGCCGATGAGCCGCACCTCGAACCGCCGCCTGTTCCGCGTGCTCGCGGGCGTCGTCAAGCCGGCCTACCGGCTGGCGGCCCGGCTGCGCTGGACGGGGGAGGAGCACCTGCCCGCCGAGGGCGGGTTCATCGTGGTGCCCAACCACCTCACCGAGCTCGACCCCCTGACGGTCGCGATCACGCTCTACGACAACGGGATCATGCCGCGGTTCCTGGCGAAGGAGTCCCTGTTCCGCGCCCCCGGGGTGGGGACGGTGCTCCGGGCCACCGGCCAGGTCCCCGTGCTGCGCGGCACGGCCGACGCCGCGGCGGCGCTCACGGCCGCCCGCGCCGAGCTCGCCTCCGGCGGCGCCGTGGTGATCTACCCCGAGGGCACCCTCACCCGGGACCCCGACCGGTGGCCGATGACCGGGCACACGGGCGCCGCGCGCCTGGCCCTCGCGACCGGGGCCCCGGTGGTCCCGGTGGCGCACTGGGGGGACCAGGAGGTCCTCGACCACGACCGCTCCACCGGCCGGCGCACGGTCAGCCTGTTCCCCCGGAAGGACGTGCGCGTGCGGATCGGCCCGCCCGTGGACCTCACCCCGTGGCGGGACGACGTCCCCGACCTGACCCATCCGGTGGGCCGCCATGCGGCGCGGCTCGAGGACGCCACCGACGCCGTCATGCGCGCCGTGACCCGGGAGCTCGCGGTGCTGCGCGGCACGGACGCGCCGGCAGTCCTCTGGGACCGGCGCCGGGGAGGCCGCCTGTGACGCCCCCCGAGACCGCCGCGGCCCCTGCCGGCGGCCTGCCCGCCGCCGGGCCGCGGAGGATCGCCGTGCTGGGCGCCGGGTCCTGGGGCACGACCTTCGCCAAGATCCTCGCCGACAGCGCCCGCGAGTCCGCCCACGCCCGGGCCGAGCCGATCGGGCGGACCGTGGCCCTGTGGGGACGCAGCTCCCCCGCGATGGACCACACCGCGCGCACCCGCGTCAACGACCGCTACGTGCCCGGCATCCGGCTGCCCGAGCGCCTGGAGATCACCGCCGACCTCGCCGCCGCCGTGCGCGGCGCGGACCTCGTGGTCCTCGCCGTGCCCGCCCAGTCCCTGCGCGCCCAGCTGACCGCCGTGGCCGGACACCTCGAGCGCGACGCCGTGGTGCTGTCCCTCGCCAAGGGGCTCGAGCGGGACACGGGGCTGCGGATGAGCGAGGTCGTCGCCGAGGAGCTGGGGCGGGCCACCGGGCTGGGCCCCCGGCACTGGCGGGCGCGCACGTGCGTGCTGTCCGGGCCCAACCTGGCCATGGAGATCGCCGAGGAGCAGCCCACGGCCTCCGTCGTGGCGGCCCCCGCCACGGACCTGGCCACCTGGGTGGCCCACGCCTGCCGGACCCGCTACTTCCGCCCCTACACGAACACGGACGTGGTGGGCACCGAGATCGGCGGCGTCGTCAAGAACGTCATCGCCCTCGGGGTGGGCATCGCCGACGGCCGCCACTTCGGGGAGAACTCGAAGGCCTCCATCATCACCCGCGGGCTCGCCGAGACGACCCGGCTCGCGCTCGCCCTCGGCGGGAGGCTGGAGACCCTCTCCGGCCTCGCCGGACTGGGCGACCTCGTGGCCACCTGCTCCTCCCCGCTGTCCCGCAACCGCACCGCGGGCCGGCTCCTCGGCCTGGGCCTCACCCCGGCGGAGGTCCAGGAGGAGATGACCCAGACCGCCGAGGGCATCAAGTCCGCCCCCGCCGTGCTCGCCCTGGCCCGCCGCCACGGCGTGGACATGCCCATCACCGAGGCCGTCGTGGCCATCCTCCGCGAGGAGATCACCATCGACGACGTGGCCCCGCTCCTGCTGGGCCGCGAGATCAAATCCGAAGGGACCGCCCCATGACCCCCCGCCCCTGCGTCGCCGTGCTGTTCGGCGGACGCTCCAGCGAGCACTCCATCTCCCTCATCACCGCCCTCGGGGTCCTGCGCGCCATCGACCGGGACAAGTGGGACGTGGTGACCGTCGGCATCGCCACCTCCGGCGAGTGGTTCCTCTGCCCGCAGGAGGAGCTGGAGGCGCTGCTGGACGCGAACCCGATCGCGGAGCTGCCCGTGGGCGACGAGCTCGTGAGCCTGCCGCTGAAGGTCGGGGAGAGCGAGCTCATCGTGCGCCAGGACGGTCCCTGCGGGCAGACCGTCAGCCGGGACCGGCACATCGACGTGGTGCTGCCCCTGCTGCACGGGCCCTTCGGCGAGGACGGCACCCTGCAGGGTCTGCTCGAGCTCGCCGACCTGCGCTACGTGGGCTGCGGGGTCACGGCCTCGGCGGTGGGGATGGACAAGCACTTCATGAAGCTCGCCTTCGAGGCGGCGGGCCTGGCGGTGGGCCCCTACACCGTGGTGACCGACCGGCAGTGGGCCGTGGACCCCCAGGACGTGCGCGAGCGCATCGCCGCGCTGGGCTTCCCCGTGTTCGTCAAGCCCGCCCGGGCGGGGTCCTCCTTCGGCATCACGAAGGTGGAGCGCGCCGAGGATCTGGACGCCGCGATCGAGACCGCCCGCGAGCACGACCGCAAGCTGGTGGTCGAGGCGGGGATCGTGGGGCGGGAGATCGAGTGCGCCGTCCTCCAGGGCCGCGGGACCGCCGCCGCCCGGACCTCCATGCCCGGCGAGATCGAGATCGTCGACGAGCACGCGTTCTACGACTTCGAGGCGAAGTACGTCTCCCAGGCCTCCGCGCGGCTCAGCTGCCCCGCGGACCTGCCGCAGGAGGCGATCGGGACGATCCGCCGCAGCGCCGTGACCGCGTTCGAGGCGCTGGACGGGGAGGGCCTGTGCCGGGCCGACTTCTTCTACACCCCCGACGGGCGGGTGGTCATCAACGAGATCAACACGATGCCCGGTTTCACACCGATCTCGATGTACCCCCGGATGTGGGCCGCCTCCGGGCTCGACTACGCCGAGCTGATCGACGAGCTCCTGGGCCTCGCCCTGGAACGGCCGGTCGGGCTGCGCTGAGCCGCGGCACGCCACCGGGGGCGGAGCCCCCGGCTCACGCAGCGGGCGACGCGGTGACGACGACGTTCTTGCCGACCGCGTCCTGGGTGTAGCAGCTGATCAGGACGATGCGGTTCGGGACGATCCGCCAGATCTCGCTGTCCTTCAGCGTGTCCTTCTCGTAGGTGGTCACCGAGTCCACCACGTAGTCGAGGGTCCCGTCCACGGTCTCGACCTCGAGCTCCTCCCCGACCAGGGTCGGGTCGCTCAGCTTGTTGAAGGGCAGCTCCACCTTGTCGTAGCTGTGCCCCGCGATGTACGTGGTGTTCGTCGACCCCTCGCCGGGCATCCCGTACGGCGTGAGCCGGTAGCCGCTGTAGGTCTGCGGAGGCACGAGCGAGCCGCCCTCGAGGTCCTCGTCGGTCGGGTCGTAGGGGAGCACGTCGGCGTCGAAGCCGACCGAGTCTATGCTCAGGCGCACCGGCGACGCCGCGGCCGGCACGTGCCCCAGGAGGTGCTGGGCGAGGAACCACTGGTTCATGAGCGCCACCCACAGCACGGCCGCGCACAGCGTCACCACCGCCGCCCGCCGGACCAGGGGATCCCTCTCCTCGGCCGGGACGGGGCGCGGCGGTCCCGCCACGGTGCTCGTTGCCATGCTGTGCTGTCCTCCTCCGACCTGACCTGTTCTCCGACCCGGCGCGTTCCGCCGGGGTCGGTGCCGTGCCGGCGCCGCCCCGCGGGCACCACCGGCACGGCACGCGGCTCAGGCGCCGCTGCGCCCGAGCCTCCGGGCCCGGTACGCGAGCGCACCGGGAAGGGCCACTGCCGCCGCGAGCAGCGCCGTGAGCAGGCCGGCGCCGGCCGCCTGCCCCATCGGTGCCGCGGTGAGGCGGGTGTCCACGTTGAGCCCCGCGTTCGCGGCCCCGGCGGCGGCCTCCTGGGGCGCGAGCTCCGGGACCACCTCCTGCTGGACCGCGGCTGCGGCCGGCGCGGCGGGTGCCGCGTCGGACAGCGCCGGTGCCTCCGGCGCCACGTCGGCCACGAACGGAGCCGGCGCCTCCGCCGGTGCGGGCAGGACCTCCTCGGCGGCCGGCACGTCCACGGGCGCGGCGGCCGGCACGTCCACGGGCGCGGCAGCCGGGACGTCCACGGGCGCGGCGACCGGGACGTCCGCGAGGGCCGCGGCCGGCAGCTCGGGCGCCGCCACGTCGGCGACGACCGGTGCGGGCTCGGCGACCGGGACCTCCGCCGGTGCGGGCGGAGCCGCCTCGGCGACCAGGACCTCGGCGACCGGGACGTCCGCGGGCACCGCGGCCGGCAGCTCCGCCACGGCACCGGCCACCTCGGTGGATGCGGCCGCGCCCGGTGGGGCGTCGACCGGCGGGGCGTCGTCAGGTGCCGCGACGGCCGCCGGGACGCCCAGGAACAGGCCCCCCACCAGCACGGTCGCCGAGGCACCGGCAACAGCCAGTCTTCTCGTAGTTGTCATGTCGATGCGTCTCCTGTACTCCGTAGTCGGCCCGGGCCCACCCCAGGACCGCCAGCGCGCCGCACGGCCCCACCGGGGTCCTTGCCGCGCCCCCGCGCGGACGGACCCCCGTCACGTCGTGCCGCTCGTCGTTCGGCGCGGACGGGGCGTGCGCCCGTCCCCCGGAGCCGGAACCCCCTGCCGAAGAACAGCTGTGCTGTTAACTATCGTCCACATCCCGGCATTAGCAAGGGTGAACTGTTACGTGACGGGAGGAGTCCCGGCCTGCAGCACCGGACCCGGCGAGCGCCTCCGGCCCCTCGTGACCGGTCCGCCGGGGGTGTCCTCCGCAGCCGTCCCGGTCCGCGCGGGGCATGGGACAGCACTAGTGGGGACACGGATCGGGTCGCCGCCACCATTCGCTTGCGCACATGATGGGGGAGGGACGTGGTCCCGCGGCGGCCGTCCGGGGGGACGGTCGCCCCGACAGGGGGAATTCGATGACGTCCGCGGTGCTCGAGGCCGAGAACCTGGTCAAGATCCACGGCCGGGGGGACACCCGTTTCGCCGCGCTGCGGGGCGTGGACCTGCGCATCCGGCACGGGGAGTCCGTCGCCGTCGTCGGGAAGTCCGGCTCGGGCAAGTCGACCCTGATGCACCTTCTCGCGCTGCTCGACGCGCCCACCCGCGGCACGGTGTCCCTGGACGGCAGGCCGGCGGCGTCGATGACGGCCCGTGAGCTCAACGAGACGCGCAACGCCGCGTTCGGGTTCGTGTTCCAGCAGTTCTACCTGACCCCGGACCAGACGGTCCTGGAGAACGTGGTGCTTCCGCTGCGCATCGCCGGGGTCCGCCCCGCAGCGCGCCGGCGCCGCGCCCTGGACGTGCTGGAGCGCCTGGACGTGGCGGAGAAGGCCTCCAGCCGTGCCGCCGACCTGTCGGGCGGGCAGAAGCAGCGGGTCGCGATCGCCCGGGCCCTGGTCAACGACCCCTCCGTGATCTTCGCCGACGAGCCCACGGGCAACCTCGACTCGGCCACCGGCGCGGTGGTCCAGGACCTCCTGCTCGAGCTCCACCGGGAGCGCGGCATCACCCTCGTCGTCGTCACCCACGACGAGGACCTCGCCCGGCGCTGCGGACGCCAGGTGCACCTGCACGACGGTCTCGTCGTGGACGCCCCCGCACCCCGGCAGGCCCCCGCCGCCGGAGCGGACGCCGCAGGAGGGGACGCCGCCGGAGGGGACGACGCCGGCGCGGACGACGAGGTCGTCGTCGGAGCGGTCGGAGGTGCCCGGTGAGGTGGTCCGACCTGCTGGCCTCGGCGGTCGCCAACACCGCGCGCGCCAGGATCCGCGCCACCCTGACCGTGCTCGCCGTCTTCATCGGTGCGTTCGCCCTGACCCTCACCTCCGGCATGGGCACCGGGGTGAACCGGTACATCGACGACACCGTGGCGGCGTTCGGCGACGCCGACGCGCTCTACGTCCAGAAGTCGCAGCCCCTCATCGAGCTGTCCTCGACCTCGGGCCCGCGGGAGTACGACCCGGACACCACCCGGATCCGCACGGGGTTCGGCGTGTCCTTCGAAGGGCTGACACCCGAGGACATCGAGGTCATCGAGGACCTGGACGGGGTGCGCTCCGTCAAGCCGATGTACTCCGTGGCCCCCACCTACCTGGAGGCCGCCGACGGCAGCCGGTTCCAGCTCTCCCCGGGGATCCCCGTCGACGCCGTGGGCCTGCAGATGGTGGCCGGCGGAGCGCCCGCCGCGGGCCGGGACGAGATCGCGGTGCCCGACAGCTGGGTCGCCGACCTGGGCTTCTCCTCCGCGCAGGAGGCCGTCGGGGGCCGCGTCGACGTGGTCATGACCAACATGGCGGAGCAGGACCGGGCGTTCCCCGCCACGATCTCCGGGGTGACGCAGGCCAGTCTCGTCGGGACCTCCCTGAACCCCATCCCGTCGGACACGTTCAACGAGCGGCTCTACGACTACCAGGTCAGCGGCGTCCCGGAGGAGGTCCCGGAGAGCTTCGCGATGGCCACGGTCACGGTCGAGGACATGGCCCTGGCCCCCGGGATCCAGGCGCGGCTGGAGGAGCAGGACATGCTCGGGCTCACCGTGGAGGACCAGCTCGGCATGTTCCGCGCCGTCATCAACGCCATCGTGTGGATCCTCAACGCCTGCGCCGTCATCGCGCTCGTGGCCGCCGGGCTCGGCATCGTCAACACCCTGCTGATGTCGGTCCAGGAGCGGACCCGGGAGATCGGCCTGATGAAGGCCATGGGCATGAGCGGGGGCAGGGTCTTCGGCCTGTTCTCCCTCGAGGCCGTCTTCATCGGGTTCCTCGGGGCGGTCGTCGGCGCCGTCACGGGCGTCGTCGGCGGCTCGGCCCTGAGCGGGGCGCTGGCCGACGGGTTCCTGTCCGGGCTGCCGGGGCTGTCGCTGTTCGCGTTCGAGTCGTGGCGGGTGGCTCTGATCGTGCTCTCGGTCATGGGGATCGCGTTCCTGGCCGGGACGATCCCCGCCGTCCGGGCCGCGCGGAAGGACCCCATCGCCTCCCTGCGCCACGAGTGACCGGGCGGGCCCGGGGTGGGTGCCGCGGCCGTCAGCCCTCGCACTCGATGCAGTACCGGGCGCCGTCCTGCTCGCGGGCGAGCTGGCTGCGGTGGCGGACCAGGAAGCAGGACATGCAGGTGAACTCGTCGTCCTGCTCGGGCACCACCTGGATGAGCAGCTCCTCCTGGGACAGGTCCGCCCCCGGCAGGTCGATGCCCTCCGCCGTGTCCGAGTCGTCGACGTCGATCGCCGGGCTCTGCGCGGTGGCGCTGCGCTGCGCCTGGATCACCTCGAGGGACTCGTTGGCGGGCTCGTCCTCGGGCTTGACGCGGGGCTCGTCGTAATCGGTGGCCACGGATGTGCCTCCTTCTGGCGTGGTGGTGGGGCGCGGTGGGCTCGCGCGCGTGTCCACGCCACAACCGGGCGGGGCACGGGCCTATTCCCGAGCCCCGGGACGTCCCGTGGGAGGGGACGGACTCCTCCGTCCGGCCCCGGCTCAGAGGCCCTCCACGGTGTCCTGGAGGTCCAGGCACCGGCGCTCGGCGGGGATCTGCTCCACCGCGGAGCCCAGCTCGACCAGCAGGGTGGAGGAGGCCACGGCGGTGCTGTCGAAGACCACCTCGACGGCCGGGTCCCGGCCGTAGGTCGTGGCGGTCCAGGTGCTCCCGTCCTCGTCCTGGCGGATCAGCCAGTCGACGTCGTTGACGGAGGAGCAGGCGTCCGTGGTGGGCCCGGGCGGGGTCACGCCGCACCGCACGACCGCCGCCGTGGGCTCGCCGTAGGCCGTGGTGGCCTGGCTGGTGGTCTCGCGCCTCACGTGCTCGCCGACGGTCTCCGGCATGGCCAGCATCGCCGGGGCGCACCCCGGGTCGGCGGCGTTCTCGGCGGGGTCCACGGTGACGGCGGGGGAGCACCCCGCGAGGACCGCCACCAGGGCTCCCGCCCCCAGCAGGGCACGGGCGGATCGGGACAGGGAGGGCGAGGGCATGCCCCCAGCGTAATCCTCGGGGGCGCCCGTTCCCGCGTCCGGGGCCGTCGTTAGGATGAGCGCCATGACCCGACCCCCAGCGGAGCCGTCCCCCGTGCCCGACGCCCCGCCCGGTCCGGGGCCCACCGTCGGGGAGCTCTCCGAGGCCGAGCTGCTGGCCAGGGTGCTCCCGCTGCTCCTGCGCCCCGCCCCCCGCCCCGGAGCGGACCTGGTGCTGCTCGGCCCCGGCGACGACTGCGCCGTGGTCGCGGCCCCGGACGGGCGGTACGTGATCACCACGGACACCCAGGTGCAGGACCAGGACTTCCGGCTCGCCTGGACCGGCGGCGCGGTCACCACGGGCTACGACACCGGGGTGAAGTGCGCGGCGCAGAACCTCGCCGACGTCGCCGCGATGGGCGCCGTCCCGTCGGCCGCCGTCGTCTCGCTCACCCTGCCGCCGGGCACGCCCGTGTCCTGGCCCGAGGACTTCGCCCGCGGCCTCCTGGCCGGGTTCGAGGCCATGGGCGCGGACCGCTGCGCCGTGGTCGGCGGGGACCTGGGCGCCGGCCGGGAGCTGTCGGTCACCGCCACGGTGACGGGCGACCTCGAGGGCCGGGACCCGGTGCGCCGCTCCGGGGCGGGCGAGGGCGGCACGGTGGCGCTCGCCGGGACCACCGGGCGGGCAGCCGCGGGCGTGGCGCTGCTCGAGGACCGCCGCTACCGGCCCGGCCGGGACGCGCTCCTGGACGGGCTCGCGGCGGCGCAGCTGCGGCCGTGCGCCCCGGTGACCGCCGGCCCCGCGGCCGCCCGCGCCGGCGCCACCGCGATGATCGACCTCTCCGACGGCCTGCTCCGCGACGCCGGGCGGGTCGCTGCCGCCAGCGGCGTCGTCGTGGACCTCGACGGCGCGGCCGTGGCCGGCCTCGCCGAGCCCCTGCGCCCGGCCGCCCGGCTGCTCGGCGCCGACCCCCGCGACTGGGTGCTGACCGGGGGCGAGGACCACGGGCTGCTCGCCGTCTTCCCCCGGGGCGTGCCGCTGCCGGGGATGTTCCGTGCGATAGGCTCGTGTGCGCCCGCGCCCCCCGCGCACGACGACACCCTCCCCCGGGTGCTGCTCGACGGACGAGCGCCGCACCTCGCTCTCGGGCACCCGGTCGGCGAAGGATGGGATCACTTTGAACCATAGGATCGGATCGAACGCGGCCGTCATGCGGCGGTGGCTCGACCTGGCCCACCGTGATCTCGTGCGCCACAGCCCCGTCCTCAACGCCCTCAACGTCTTCCCGGTCGCGGACGCCGACACCGGGACCAACCTCGCGACCACCGTGCGCGCCGCCGCCGAGGCCGCCGCCGTGCTCGAGACCGGCGACGTCGGGGAGCTGCTCTCCCTCGCCGGCCAGGCCGCCCTCGAGGAGGCCCGCGGCAACTCGGGCACCCTGTTCTCCGTCTTCCTCACGGCCGTGGGCCGCTCCCTCGAGGGGAGCACCAGAATGAGCGCCGAGTCCGTCCGGCTGGCCCTGCACGCCGGCCACGTGCGCGCCTGGAGCGTCCTGACGGACCCCGTGGACGGGACCATGCTCTCCGTCCTGGAGGCCGCCGCCGCCGTGCCCGTGCCGCAGGGCGTGGAGGACGGGTCCAACCAGCAGCTCAAGGAGTTCCTGGCCGCCGTCAGCACCGCCGCCCGCGCCGCGGTCCTCGTCACCCCGGACCAGCTCGAGATCCTGCGCGAGACCGGCACGGTCGACGCCGGCGCCCTGGGCATGCTCGTGGTCTTCGACGCCCTGGCCCGCACCGTGGGCGGCGACGACGCCGGCGACGAGAACGCCCTCGACGCGCTGATCGACGCCGCCGCGGCCCGGGCCGCCGGCGCCGGGGACGCCCCGCACACCGTGCACGGCGGCGTGGAGGTGATGTGCACCGTGGAGCTCACCCCGCTGGACGCCGCGGAGCTGCGCCACGAGCTCAGCGAAGTGGGCACCAGCGTGATCATGAGCGCGGTGACCGAGACGGGGGACGGCTACCGCTGGCGCGTGCACGTCCACGTGCCGCGGCCCGAGGACGCCCTCACCGTGATCGGCGCCCGCGGCAAGGCCGTGAACCTCACGGTGACCTCCCTCTCGGAGGCGGACGGATGAGGCACCCCTGAGATGACCCCGACCCACGGCGGCGGGGCGTTCCCCGACCCGGTCTCCGAGCTCGACCAGCCGCTGGCCCGGCTGCTGGGGCGGACCACGGCCGACCAGCTGGCCCGGCAGCTCTCGGTGTCCACGATCGGGCAGCTGCTCGACCACTTCCCCCGCCGGTACATGCCGCGGGGCGAGCTCACCCCGTTCTCGGAGCTGCGCATCGACCAGCAGGTCACCATCGTGGCCGAGGTCGTGCACGCCTCCACCCGCCAGATGCGCTCGCGGCGCGGGTCCATCACGGACGTGGTGATCACGGACCGCGTCTCCTCCGACCCGCAGCGGCTCTTCGCGGACGGCGACCCGGGCCCCGGCCGGACGATGCGGCTGAGCTTCTTCAACGCCTGGACCGCCGCCAGGGACCTGCCCCCCGGAACGCACGCCCTGTTCTCCGGGAAGGTCGGGCTGTACAACGGCGGCGTGACCATGACGAACCCGCACTACGCGATCCTCGACCCGGACGCCCCGGAGGCCGGGGAGACCGCCGAGGAGCGGGCGGGCCGGCCCATCCCGATCTACCCGGCCACGGCCAAGCTGACCACGGACAAGATTGCCCGCGCCGTGCACTCGCTGCTGCCCGTCGTGGACTTCGGGGCCGTCCCGGACCCGCTGCCGGACGGGATCCGGGAGCGGGAAGGGCTCATGGGGCTCGAGGAGGCGTACTGGCAGGTCCACCGCCCGAGGGACACCCGGGCGCACGGGGAGGCGCGCCGCCGGTTCCGCTACCAGGAGGCGTTCCTGCTCCAGTGCGCCCTGGCCCGCCGCCGCGCCGAGCTCGCCGCCCACCCCACCACCGCCCGCCCGGGCGTCCCCGCGGGGGTGCTCGCCCGGTTCGACGCCGGGCTGCCCTTCGAGCTCACCGCCGGGCAGCGGACCGTGGGGGAGGAGCTCGCCGCGGAGCTCGCGGGCACCCGCCCCATGAACCGGCTGCTCCAGGGCGACGTCGGCTCGGGCAAGACGCTCGTGGCCCTGCGCGCGATGCTGCAGGTCGTGGACTCCGGCGCGCAGGCCGCGCTGCTGGCCCCCACCGAGGTGCTCGCCGCCCAGCACCACGGCTCCGTGATCCGCTCCCTGGGCCCGCTCGCGCAGGCCGGCCTGCTCGGCGGGGACCCGGACGGCACCCAGGTCGTGCTGCTCACGGGGTCCATGGGCGCCGCGGCGCGCAGGCGGGCCCTGCTGCGGATCGCGTCGGGGGAGGCCGGGATCGTCATCGGCACCCACGCCCTGCTCTCCGAGGTCGTCCAGTTCGCCGACCTCGGACTGGTCGTGGTGGACGAGCAGCACCGCTTCGGCGTCGAGCAGCGCGACCGGCTGCGGGACAAGGCCGGGCGGCCCCCGCACCTGCTGGTGATGACCGCGACCCCCATCCCGCGCACCGTGGCGATGACCGTCTTCGGCGACCTGGACGTCTCCGTCCTCGACGAGCTCCCGGCCGGCCGGCAGCCGATCGCCACCCACACCGTGGGGCTCGTGGAGCACCCGGGCTGGGAGCGGCGCCTGTGGCGGCGCGCCCGGGAGGAGATCGACGCGGGCCGCCAGGTCTACGTGGTCGCGCCCAAGATCGGCGACGACGACGAGCCCCCGCCCCACGCCTCCCTCGCGGAGTCCGCACTCGCGGCGGCCTCCGAGGACGAGGAGTCCGAGGCGACGATGGCGTCCGTCACCTGGCTCGCCGAGCTCGTGGCCGCCGAGCCCGTCCTGGCCGGCGTGCGCGCCGAGGTGCTGCACGGCCGGCTCGACACGGACCGGAAGTCCCGCCTCATGGAGGAGTTCGCGGCCGGGGACGTGCAGCTGCTCGTGTGCACCACCGTGGTCGAGGTCGGCGTGGACGTGCCCAACGCCACGCTGATGATCATCGTCGACGCCGACCGGTTCGGCATCTCCCAGCTGCACCAGCTGCGCGGCCGGATCGGGCGCGGCGGGCACGCCGGGACGTGCCTGCTCGTCACCCGGCGCCCCGCCGAGCACCCGTCGCGGGAGCGGATCGAGGTGGTGGCCGGGTCCACGGACGGCTTCGAGCTGGCCCGGGCGGACCTCGAGCTGCGCCGCGAGGGCGACATCCTCGGCGCCGCGCAGTCCGGCGGCCGCTCCACCCTGCGCCTGCTGCGGGTCCTCGACGACGCCGAGCTCATCGAGCGCGCCCGCCGGGACGCCGTGACGATCCTGGGCGAGGACCCCCAGCTGCTGGAGCACCCCGAACTGGCCGAGGCCATCGAGCGCTACCTCGACCCGGACGCCGAGGCGTTCCTGGACCGGGGCTGAGCCCCCGTGCCGCCGAGCCGCGTGCCGCCGGGCACCCGAGAGGAGCACCCATGAGCAGGATCATCGCCGGGGCCGCCGGGGGGCTGCGCCTGCAGTCCGTGCCGGGCCGGGACACCCGGCCCACCACCGACCGGGTCAAGGAGTCCCTCTTCGCGCGGCTCGAGGCGTGGGGCATGCTCCGGGACGCCAGGGTCCTCGACCTCTTCGCGGGCTCCGGGGCCCTCGGCTGCGAGGCCGCGAGCCGCGGCGCGGCCGCCGTGACCCTCGTGGAGCGGCACGCGGGCGCGGCGCGGGTCTGCCGCGCCAACGCCGCGACGGTCCACCGGGCCCTCGGGCGCGAGGACGTCGTCACGGTCCGGCACGGGGCGGTGGGCGGCTACCTCGCGGATCCCGCCGAGGGGCCGTGGGACCTCGTGCTGGCCGACCCGCCCTACCCCCTGCCGGAGGCGGAGCTCGCCGCGGTCCTCGCCCCGCTGGTGGGCCGGCTGCGGGAGGGCGGGGTGCTCGTGGTCGAGCGCTCCACCCGGTCCCCGGAGCCCGGCTGGCCGGCCGGGCTGCGCCGCTTCGAGCAGAAGCGGCACGGGGAGACCACCGTGTGGTTCGCCGAGACGGACGTCACATCGCCCGCGTCCCCCGGCGCGCCGGACTGACACCTGCGCCGCTGGGCGCACCCCCTTTGACAAGATTCGACAGGCAGCATCGAGCCCGGGTCAGCGCCCGGGAGGAACGGAGGACGTCCATGAGGATCACGGTTCTGGGAACGGGCTACCTGGGGGCCACGCACGCCGCGTCGATGGCGGAGATGGGCTTCGAGGTGCTGGGGCTGGACGTGGACCCCGAGAAGGTCGACGCCCTGTCCCGCGGCGAGCTGCCCTTCCACGAGCCGGGCCTGGGCGAGCTGCTGCGCAAGCACGTGGGCACCGGCCGGCTGCGCTTCACCACGAGCTACGAGGAGGCCGGCGCCTTCGGCGACGTCCACTTCGTCGGGGTCGGCACCCCGCAGCGGGCCGGGAGCTTCGCGGCGGACATGCGCTACGTCGACGCCGCGGTCGGCTCCATCGCCGCGGCCGCCACGAAGGACTGCGTGATCGCCGGCAAGTCCACGGTCCCCGTGGGCTCCGCCCGCCGCCTGGCGGACCTGGCGAAGGCCTCGGCGCGGGAGGGCGTGGACGTGTCCCTGGTGTGGAACCCCGAGTTCCTGCGCGAGGGCTACGCCGTGGAGGACACCCTGGCCCCGGACCGGATGGTGCTGGGCTGTCAGGACCCGGCCGCCGAGGCCGTGATGCGCCGGGTCTACGCCCGGCAGCTGGAGGCCGGCGTCCCGCTGATCGTCACCGACTTCGAGACCGCCGAGCTCGTCAAGGTCGCGGCCAACGCCTTCCTGGCCACCAAGATCTCCTTCATCAACGCCCTGTCCGAGCTCACCGAGGCGGTCGGCGGGGACATCCGCACCCTGGCCGACGCGATCGGCCTCGACGAGCGGATCGGGCGCAAGTTCCTCAACGCCGGCGTGGGCTTCGGCGGCGGCTGCCTGCCGAAGGACATCCGCGCCCTGCGCGCCAGGGCCGCGGAGCTCGGGGTGGAGCAGTCGGTGCGCTTCCTCGCGGAGGTCGACGACATCAACGTCCGCCGCCGCGGCCACACGGTGGAGACGGTCACCCAGATGCTGGGCGGGACCGTGGTGGGCCGGCAGGTCGCCGTGCTCGGGGCGGCCTTCAAGCCGGACTCCGACGACGTGCGCGACTCCCCGGCCCTGGACATCGCCGCCCGGCTGCACTCGATCGGCGCCGAGGTGGCCGTCTACGACCCCAAAGCCAACGCCAACGCCGCCAAGCGCTATCCGCGCCTGGACTACGTGGACTCCCTCGAGGCCGCCGTCACCGGGGCCGAGGTCGTGGTGCTGCTGACCGAGTGGGCCGAGTTCAAGGCGATGACCCCGGAGCAGCTCGACCCGCTGGTGGCCGTCCCGCAGATCCTCGACGGCCGCAACGTGCTCGACCCCGACCGCTGGACCGCGGCCGGCTTCACCTACCGGGCCCTGGGCCGCCGGGCGAGCGCCGTCTGAGCCGCGGCGCGCGGGGCGGCGTCCCGCGCGCCGGTTCCCCGCCGCCGGGGAGCCGGCACGAGGGCGGGCGGCGAGCTCCCCGCCGTGCGGACCGGCTCAGCCGGCCAGCTGCCGCCCGGCCCGCTCCAGGACGTCCAGGCGCTTGCCGAACGAGAAGCGCATCCAGGACGCGTAGCGCTCCCGGTGCTCCGCGGAGGCGAGGGCCGGCACGGGCACGCCCACCACACCGGCCCGCTCGGCCAGCACCGGCGCCAGGTGCGCGGCGTCCTCGACCCCGTACCGCTCGCACAGGCCGCGGACGTCCGCCACGACGAAGAACGTGCCCTGCGGCTCGAACGGCTCGGCGCCCGCCGCGGCCAGGCCCCGCACGAGCACGTCGCGCCGCCGCCGGAAGTCCTCCGTGAGCCGGTCGTAGAACCCGCCCGGCAGGCCCAGGGCGGTGGCCGCCCCGATCTGCAGCGGCGTGGCGGCGCTGTGCGTGAGATAGGCCTTCGTGGCGCGCACCGGGCCCACGAGGTGCGCCGGCCCGCTGACCCAGCCCACCCGCCAGCCCGTGACCGAGAAGGACTTGCCCACGGAGGAGACGGTGAGGGTCCGCTCGAAGGCCCCCGGCAGCGCGGCGAGCGGCCGGTGCCCGCCGGCGTAGCGCAGGTGCTCGTAGACCTCGTCGGTCACCACCACGCAGTCGTGCTCGGCGGCGAGTCCGGCCACGCGGGCCAGGACGGCGTCGTCGAACACCGTCCCGGTCGGGTTGTGCGGGTCGTTGAGGATCACCATGCGGGTGCGGGGCCCGAAGGCCGCGGCGAGGCGGTCGAGGTCGGGGGAGAAGTGCGGCGGCTCGAGGGGGACCGTGACCAGCCGCGCGCCGGCGAACTCCACCACGGCGCCGTAGAGGTCGTAGTGCGGCTCGAACACGACCACCTCGTCCCCGGGGCGCAGGAACGCGAGCAGGCTCGCGGCCAGCCCCTCGGACGCGCCCACGGTCACGACCACCCCGGAGGCCGGGTCCAGGTCGATCCCGTAGAACCGGTGCTGGTGCGCGGCGACGGCCTCCTGCAGCAGCGGCAGACCCGCCACCGGCGAGTACTGGTTGCCGCCGCCGTGCAGTGCGGCCGCCGCGGCGTCGAGCATCTCCCGCGGGCCGTCGACGTCCGGGAAGCCCTGGCCCAGGTTGATCGCGCCCGTGCGCGCGGCCAGCCGTGACATCTCCTCGAAGACGGTCCCGGTGAGCTCCCCGGTGCCGGTCAGCAGACCGCCCCCGCGGGCCATCCGCTCCCACGGGGGGCCGGACGTGTGCGTGGACGGGACGGCGGCGTCGGTGGCATCCATGGCCGCCAGTCTAGGGTCCCGCGGCGGCTCAGGGCGGCGGCCCGGCGCCGAGCCGCACGAGGGTCCCGGCCAGCCCCTCGACGAACACCGGGAGGTCCGGCACCACGTCGGCGTCGGCCACCACGTCGATGCCCAGGGTCCCCGTGTAGGAGACGACGCCCACGGCGAGGGCCAGGTTGCCCTGCACGGCGCCGAGCTGGAACAGCTCGAGCACCGGTGCCCCCGCGAAGAGCAGGGGCGCCGCGGGGCCGCGCACGTTGCTGAGCAGCACGTTGACGAGCCGCTGCCGGTCCATGACCCGGACCATCCAGCGCTGGGCCAGGCGGCCGCCCGGCCGGTACGGCGGACGGGTCCGCTGCCGGGAGGTGGTGGCCGCGATCCGCCGCAGCCCGGCCACCGGGTCGGGCTCGTCGACGGGCACGGCCACGACGCGCACACCGGCCCGGTTGCCGCCGGCGGGGTCCCCCGCCGCGCGCACGGAGGCGGCCACCGACACCTTCAGCTCCGGCACGCCGGCCAGCTCGCCGCGCGCGGCCAGCAGCCGCCGGGCGCCGCCCGCCACGGCGGTGAGCACCACGTCGTTGACCGTCCCGCCGTGCCGGTGGGCCAGCTCCCGGACCGCCGCCAGGTCGGCGCGCACCAGCACCGCCCGGCGCCGCGCGCCCACGGGCCGGTTGAGGGACAGCGCCGGGGCGCGGCCCTCCGCGAGCGCGCCGCGGACCTGGGCCGCGGCGCCGAGCAGGCGGGCAGCGGCGCGGGCCGGAGTGCGGGCCGGAGCGCGGGCCGTGGCAGAAACGGGCGGCGGGCCGCCCGTCCCCGGGCGATCCGGCGCGTCCGGGGCGCGCGGGGCGCCGCCGGGCTCCGGATCGAACAGGGGCGCGAGCAGGGTCAGGGCCGCGAGACCGTCGGCGAGCACATGGTGCCACCGGATCAGCAGGCCGACCCGGCCGCCGGCGAGGCCGGGGAGCAGCCACAGCTCCCACAGGGGCCGGTCCCGGGGCAGCGGGACGGCGGCGATCCCGGCGCACACCCGGAGCAGGCCCTCCTCGTCCCCGGGCGGCGGCACCGGACGGCTGCGCACGTGCCGAGAGACGTCGAAGACCGGGTCGTCGAGCCACATGGGGCGTCCGCCCCCGGGGCGGACGAGCAGCCGGCGCAGCGGCCGGACGTCCCGGGTGCGCCGCTCGACGTGCTCCCGCACCTCCGCCAGCCGGACGCGCCCGCCGGCATCGAGCAGGGGACCGGCCTCCAGGAGGGCCAGGGCCGCGATGTGCATGGGCACCCCGCGCCGCTCCACGCGGAGGTTGGCCTCGTCCAGGGCGCTGATCCGCTCCCCGGTCCGCGCCCGGCGGCACTGCATGCCCATGTCGGTGCTCCGCTCTGGCCGGAGGACTCCCTCGTCCACCACGGTACGCCGCCCCGGCACGGAGCGCCCCTAGGATGGCACCCATGCACCGAGCGATCTGCCCCGGCTCCTTCGACCCCCTGCACAACGGCCACGTGGAGGTCGTCGCGCGCGCCGCGGCGCTCTTCGACGAGGTCGTCGTCGCGGTCTCCACCAACCCGCACAAGCGCTACCGCTTCGACGCTGACCGGCGGCTGGCCCTGGTGGCGGAGAGCCTCGCGGACGTCGCCGGCGTCGTCGTCGAGCCCATGGGCGCGGGCCTGCTCGCGGAGTACGCGGCGCAGCGGGGGGCGGTGGCCCTGGTCAAGGGGCTGCGCTCGGGCGAGGACTTCGAGTACGAGGTGCCGATGGCCACGATGAACCGCCACCTCACGGGGGTGGAGACGGTCTTCCTGCCCGGCGACCCCCGGTTCCTGCACCTGTCCTCGACCCTCGTGAAGGAGGTCCAGGGCCTCGGCGGCGACGTCTCCGGGTTCGTGCCGGCGCCCGTGCTGCGGGCCCTGCAGGGCTGAGCGGGCGCGGCCCGTCCCGGCGCGCCCGGACCCGGCCCGTTTGAGAACGCGCAGGGCGGCACGCTAACATGGTCTGTCGGTCAGAATTTCACCAGGAGTCAGTCATCAGTCGCGAGAACAGTTCGCCCCTCACCATCGGTGTCCGGGACCTCGAGCACCGCCCGGGGACGATGCGACGCCTGGAAGAAGTTGTGCCCGCGCCGGAGAACTTCGGCAACGCACTCATCGGCGCCCCGGAGGGCTCGGACATCGACCTGGACCTCCGGCTGGAATCCGTCCACGACGGGATCCTGGTGTCCGGCACGGCCGCCGTGGCCATCCACGGCGAGTGCAGCCGGTGCCTCGACCCGATCGACTACGATCTGGACGTCGACGTGCAGGAGCTCTACGTCTTCGACCCCGCCGCCGACGGCGGGGAGGACTCCGAGGACGACCAGATGTATGAAGTTCAGGACGAGACCATCGACCTCGAACCCATGCTTCGGGACGCAGTGATCACGCAGCTGCCGTTCCAACCGGTGTGCCGGGAGGACTGCCAGGGGTTGTGCGCCCAGTGCGGCGCGCGCCTGGAGGACGACCCGGGACACCACCACGAGGTTCTCGATCCTCGCTGGAGCGCCCTGTCGGGGCTGCTCGAGCAGGACACCTCGACCCAGACGACCGAACCGAGAGAAGAGAGATAGCCGTGGCTGTTCCGAAGCGGAAAATGTCCCGTGCCAACACCCGTGCACGCCGTTCGCAGTGGAAGGCGACCGCGCCCAAGCTGGTCAAGACCGTCGAGAACGGCAAGGTCACCTACAGCCTGCCGCACCAGGCGAAGGTCGTGACCGACTCCGCCGGCACCGCGCTGTTCCTGGAGTACAAGGGCCGCAAGGTGGCCGACGCCTGACCACGGTGACCTCCACCGCGACACCTCAGGACCTGCTGGAGCGTCTCGGCGTCGACATCGACGCCGGGACGCTTCGTCTTGCCCTGACCCACCGCTCCTACGCGTACGAGCACGAGGGGCAGGGCCACAACGAGCGGCTCGAGTTCCTCGGGGACTCCGTGCTGGGTCTCGCGGTCACCGACGAGATCTTCCACCGCTACCCCGACGACTCCGAGGGCAACCTCGCGAAGATCCGCTCGGCCGTGGTCAGCACCCGCACGCTCGCCGACCTCGCCCGGTCCCTGGACGTGGGCCCCCACATCCGCCTGGGCAAGGGCGAGGTGCGCACCAACGGGCACGAGAAGGCCTCGATCCTCGCCGACACCATGGAGGCGCTGATCGGCGCCGTGTACGTGAGCACCGGCCTCGACGCGGCCCGGGCCTTCGTGCTGCGGCTCGTGGTCCCCCTGCTCGAGGACGGCTTCGTGATGAGCGAGGGCCGGGACTGGAAGACCGAGATCCAGGAGCTCGCGGCGGCCCGCGCCCTGGGCCCCGTGCGCTACGCCGTGGAGGGCACGGGCCCCGACCACGACCGCCGCTACGAGGCGCACGTGCTCGTCGGCGGTCAGGACCACGGCACGGGCACCGGCACCACCAAGAAGGAGGCCGAGCGCTCCGCCGCGGCGCAGGCCTACGCGACCCTGGTGGCCCGCCGCGGTGGCTGAGCGCACGCCCCGGAGCGCCCGTGCCTGAGCTGCCCGAGGTCGAGGTGGTCCGCCGCGGGGTGGAGCGCTGGGTGGTCGGCCGCCGGATCGAGTCCGTGCAGGTCCTGGACCCCCGCTCGGTGCGCCGCCACGAGCCCGGCCCCGTCTCCTTCGGCCACGAGCTCGACGGCGCGGTCGTGGCCGACGCGGTGCGCCGCGGCAAGTTCCTGTGGCTGCCGCTGACCGGGGCGGACGGCGCCCCGCCGCAGGAGGCGCTGCTGGTGCACCTGGGGATGAGCGGGCAGCTGCTGGTCAAGGACGCCGGGCTGCCCGACGAGAAGCACCTCAAGGTGCGGCTGGGCCTGTCCGAGCGCCCCGGCACCCCGGCGGAGCTGCGCTTCGTGGACCAGCGGATCTTCGGCGGCATGCTCCTCGACCGGCTCGTCCCCACCGACGACGGCGCCCCGGGCGGCCGCTCGGCCACGGGCGTCCCGCTGGTGCCCGCCCGGGCCGCCCACATCGCCCGGGACCCGCTGGACCCCGCCTTCGACGCGGAGCGCCTCCACGACCGGCTGCGCCGGCGCCGGACCGGGCTCAAGCGCGCGCTGCTGGACCAGGCGCTGGTCTCCGGGATCGGCAACATCTACGCGGACGAGGCCCTGTGGCAGGCGCGCCTGCACTGGGCGCGGCCCACCGACACGCTCCGGCGGCCCGAGACGCTGCGCCTTCTCGCGGCCGTCCGCGAGGTCATGGACCGCGCGCTGGCGGCCGGCGGGACGAGCTTCGACTCCCTCTACGTCAACGTCAACGGCGAGTCCGGCTACTTCGCCCGCTCCCTCTCCGCCTACGGCCGCGCCTCCCTGCCCTGCCCGCGCTGCGCGGAGGAGGGGCGGAGCACCCTGATCGTGCGGGAGCAGTTCATGAACCGCTCCTCCTACCGCTGCCCGGTCTGCCAGCGCACGCCCCGCAACGCCCGGTTCTGAGACCGGGCCCCGGGCGGGGCACGGGGGGCGCCGGTCCCCGGCGGCCCGGAATCGATCAGCTTCCTTTCCAACTTCCTGCGCGTGTAGGCTCGTCGAGGACGTGCGGCTCGCCATGATCCCGTCGGGGAAGACCCCGCGCCGGCCCCGCACCGTCCTCCACCCTCCGTGGCGGCCGCCCCTGCGGTCGCGACCCCCGGTCACCGCCGGCACCAGGAGCCGCACCCGGTTCCGGAGGCCGCCGTGCGCCCGGGCGGGCGCCCCCTTCCGCCGCACCCGCACTGCTGCACGCACACTTCTGCACCCACACCCTCCGAGGAGCACCTCTTGCGCACCGTCAACGCCTACGCCGCCCCGTCCGCCGGCGCACCGCTGGTCCCGACCACTCTCGAGCGCCGGGACCTCGGCGCCCACGACGTCCTCATCGAGATCAAGTACGCCGGGATCTGCCACTCCGACCTGCACACCGTCCAGGGGGACTGGGGCCCCCAGCAGTACCCGCTGACCCCCGGGCACGAGATCGCCGGGATCGTCACCGAGGTCGGCGCCGGCGTCACCCGCCACGCGGTCGGCGACCGGGTCGGGGTCGGGTGCATGGTCAACTCCTGCGGCGAGTGCGCCAACTGCCGGGCCGGCGACGAGCAGTACTGCCTCGACGGCGCCGTGATGACCTACGGCGCCGAGGACCGCGACGGCACCGTCACCCAGGGCGGGTACTCCACCCACGTGGTGGTCGCCGAGGACTTCGTGCTGCGCATCCCGGAGGGCATCGAGCTCGACGTCGCCGCGCCCCTGCTGTGCGCCGGCATCACCACCTTCTCCCCGCTGAACCACTGGAAGGCCGGCCCCGGCAAGAAGGTCGCCGTCGTGGGTCTGGGCGGGCTGGGGCACCTGGGCGTGAAGATCGCCCACGCCATGGGCGCGGAGGTCACGGTGCTCTCCCAGTCGCTGCGCAAGAAGGAGGCCGGGCTGGCCCTGGGCGCCGACGCCTACTACGCCACGAGCGACCCGCAGACGTTCGAGGAGCTGGCCGGGACCTTCGACCTGGTCCTCAACACGGTCAGCGCGAAGATCGACCTCGACGCCCACCTGTCGTTGCTGAACGTCAACGGGGCCATGGTCAACGTCGGCGCCCCGGCGGAGCCGCTGGACGTCAACGTGTTCTCGCTGCTGGCCAACCGCCGCACCTTCGCCGGGTCCATGATCGGCGGCATCGGGGAGACCCAGGAGATGCTCGACTTCTGCGCCGAGCACGGGGTGGGCGCCGAGATCGAGGTCATCTCGGCCGAGCAGATCAACGAGGCCTACGAGCGGGTGCAGAACTCGGACGTGCGCTACCGGTTCGTGATCGACACCGCCACGCTGGTCTGATCCCCGGCCCCGCGCACCCCCGGGGCGACCGCACGTGCGGCCGCCCCGGGGGTGCGCCGCGCGCAGACCGCCGACCGGCCCGCCGCCCGACGCGGCGGGGGATCAGCGGGCGGCGGTGGACCCGGTGGCGGGCATCGGGGCGTCGTGGGCGCCCAGGGGGTGGGTCCGGTAGTACTCGGCCAGCCGCGCCATGCCCTCCTCGACCGTCACGGACGGCGTCCAGTCGAGCACCTCGCGGGTGCTCTGCTGCTCGAACCAGTGGGCCGTGGACATCTGCTCGGCCAGGAAGGCCGTCATCGGCGGCTCGTCCGCCCCCGGGCGGACCGCCCACACCTTCTCGATGACCGTGCCCGCGAGGCGGGCCAGGACGCCGGGGACCCTGCGCGTGGGCGGCTCCACGCCGGCCGCCCGGCAGAAACCCGCCACCAGCTCGCCCACGGTGCGGGGCTGGCCGTTCGTGACCACCAGCGCCCGTCCGTGCGCCCACTCGATCCGCTCCAGCGCCCGCACGACCGCCTCGGCCGCGTTGTCCACGTAGGTGGTGTCGATCAGGGCCGCCCCGTGGTCCAGCAGCGGCAGCCGCCCCTTCGCGGCGCGGTCGACGATCCGCTCGACCAGCTGGGTGTCCCCGGGGCCCCACACGATGTGCGGGCGCACGGCCGTGACGCGCATCCCACGGCCGTCGGCCTCGAGCGCGAGCAGCTCGGCCGCGGCCTTGGACCGGGCGTAGTTGCCGCGGGCGTGCACGGGGTCGGCCGCCCGGGCGGGCTCGCCCACGATGGAGTCGCCCGTGTGGGCGACCGACGGCGAGGAGACGAACACCACGTTGTCCACGCCGGCCCGCCGCGCGGTCTCCAGGACCACGCGGGTGCCGGTGACGTTGGTCAGCACGAACTCGTCCCAGTCCCCGGCGAAGGAGACCTTGGCGGCGAGGTGCACGACGTCGTCGACGCCCTCCATGGCCCGCGCCACGGCGTCCGGGTCCGTGACCGAGCCCAGGACCTCCTCGACGTTCGGCTGGTCGGCCAGCGGCGCGTGCCGGCGCTGGAGCAGCCGGACCGTCCAGTGGCGGGCGGCGAGCAGCCGCGCCACGTGCTCCCCGAGCATCCCGGAGGCGCCGGTGACGAGCACCGTCCGCCCGTCGCCGGACAGCTCCTGCCGCCCGCGCTCCACCTCGTGGCTGCCGGTGCCGGCCGGCGGGGCGCCCTCCGTCACGGAGGCGTCGTAGGCGGGGACCTTGTCGTCGTGCGTGCCGTCCTGGCGGTGCTTGCCGTTCACGGGTTCCTGATCCTTCCTCCGGCCAGGGCGTACTCCGCCCATCCGGCCAGCAGGGCTCGGTCGATCTTGGAGTTGTGCCGGATGTCGGTGGGGTGCTCGGGGACCACGAGCACGGCCGCGAGGTCCAGGCCCGTGGCCTCGCGCACGGCGGCGCGCACGGCACCGGAGAGCAGCGGGTCGGCGGGGCCCGGGCGCGGGGCCGCCGGGACGGTCTCCACGACGGCCACGGGCACCTGCGTGCCCGCCGGGCCGACCCCGACGACGGCGGTGCGGCCGACGCCGGGCACGGTCCGGGCCGCGTGCTCCGCGGCGACCGGCGTCAGCACGCCGCCGGCGGAGACGATGACGTGGGCGAGGCGGCCCTCGACCCACAGCCGCCCGGCGGCGTCGAAGTGCCCGACGTCCCCGGTGCGGTGCCAGCCGGGCAGCTGGGTGCTGAGGTGCTCCGTGTACCAGAGCCGGTCGTAGCGGTCCTTGACGTGCGGGGCGCGGGCGACGATCTCGCCGGTGACCCCGGGCTCGGTGATGATCCCGTCGTCGGGGACGCCGTCCGGGCCCAGGGCGGTGACCCCCAGCTCTGCGCCGTGCACGGCGGTGCCCACGCACACGCCGTTGCCGGCGCCGGCCACGGCGGATCCCGCGCTGTCCCGGCCGGCCTGCCGGATGGTCCCGAGGGTCACGTCCGTGAGGGGCAGCCCCTCGGTCATCCCGTAGGGGGTGTGCAGCGTCGCCGCGGGTACGAGCTCCTGCAGCTGCTCCAGGAGCGGCTCCGGGAGGGGTGCCCCGGCCGAGAGCACGAGCTCCACGAGCTCGAGCGCCCGCCGCTGCCCCTCGTCGAGCTCGTGCCGGGTCGCGAGGACGTTGGCGATCGCCGCGGGGGAGAGGAACACGGCCGTGGCCTGGATGGCCGAGGCGGCGTCGGCCAGGGCGCGGGCGGTGAGGGTCTTCGGCGCGGTCACGTCCATGTCCGGGGTCACGGACGTGGTGCCCATGGCGGGTCCCAGCAGCGCGAAGGGCGCGAAGCCCGCCACGAGCCCCGTGCCGGCGGCGAGCCCGTACGTGCCGCGCACGGCGTCCCGCATGGCGGAGAGCTGGCGGTGGGTGTAGACGACGCCCTTGGCAGGGCCCGTGGACCCGGAGGTGAACAGCACCGCGGCGTCCGCGTCCGGGTCCGGGGCGGGCAGGTCGGCGCGCGGTGCCGAGTCCAGCAGCGCGGGGACGTCGTGCGCCACGCCGAGGGCCCGGCGGGACACGGGGTCGAGGGCCTCGAGCGAGATCCGGGTGCCCGGCCAGCCGAGGGCCCGGCCGGCGACGAGCGCCCTGCGGATGCCCACGAGCCAGGCCGGGGCGGCCCCCCGCAGCGCCCGGGTGAGGCCCTTGGGGCCGAGTCCGGAGTCCGCCACGACGACGACGGCGCCGATGCGCAGGCACGCGTAGAGCAGCGCGGTGAGGTCGGAGCCCGGCGGCACCATGAGGCTCACGCGGTCCCCGGGGCGCACCCCGATGCCGGTGAGCCCCGCGGCGAGGCGGTCCACGCGGTCGGCGAGCTCCGCCCAGCTCAGGCTCGCCCGCACCGGGGCCGCGTGCGCCCCCGCGCCCGCGTCCCCGGAGGCGGGGGCCATGTCCACGACGGCGAGGCCGAGGTCGGCCCGCCGCGCGTCGAGCTCCGCGGGGAAGGGGACGTGCTCGCCGCGGGAGACGGCGCGCCGCTGCAGGTGCAGCTCGCGGCGGCGGGGGCCGGGGCCGAAGCGGTCCGCGAGCCAGGCCAGCACCGGCATCGCGACGTCCCGGTCCTCGGGCAGCAGGTGCAGGGCTCCCTCGTAGCGGTGGACGTCGGCGTGCGGCATGCGGCGCACGAGGTCCTGCAGGTAGCGCTCCTGGAACACGGGGTCGCCGATGCCCCACAGCAGCAGGGCGGGGACCTCGCGGGCGGCCACGCCGGCGGCGATCTGCTCGTAGCGGGCGTGCGAGGGGTGGTCCGGGGCGGCCGGGATGTCGGCCACGAAGTTGCGGATCGCCTCCCGCCGGGCGCGCGTGGCGTAGGGCGCCCGGTAGGCCGCCCGCACCTCGCGGGACAGGGACGGCTCCGCCAGTGCCAGGGCCACGTCGAGGAAGCTCGTGGTCCGCTCGGTGAGCAGCCCGTGCGCGGCCGGGGCCAGTGCCAGCCGCAGCGAGGCGGGGATCCGCTCGGCGTTGTCGTGGTGGACGGCGGTGTTGGTGAGGATCGTGGCGCGGTGGACGTCCTGGTGCTCCAGGGCCCAGCCGGAGGACACGAGCCCGCCCCAGTCGTGGGCGAGGGTCACCACGGGGGCCTCGCTCGCGTCCAGGCCGAGCTCGGCCGTGAGGTCGCCCAGATCGCGGACCCGGTCGTCGAGGCGGCGGAAGAGCCCGGTCCGCTCGGAGAACCCCATGTCGAGCTGGTCCACGGCGATCACCCGCCAGGGGTTCGCGGGGTCCGTCCCGGCGGCCAGCACGTCGCGCCACAGGTAGGACCAGGTGGGGTTGCCGTGCACGGCGAGGACCGTGCCCCGCGGGGTGAGGCCGGCGGCCTCCAGGGAGGCCGCGTTGTCGAGGACGTGCCAGCGGCGCCGCCGGCCGGGGACCGGCTCCACGGGGGCCGTCGAGGCCACCGTGACCGTGCGGGACCACGCCGGGTCCACCCCGGGCAGGGGGACCTCCGTCATGGGCAGCCGCGCCGCGTCCGGCCCTCCGGGCTGCTGGGTCGTGGACGGTCGTGTGCGTGCCATGGTCGTGGGGCTCCTCGAGGGTGCGTCTCGTGCGGGGTGTCTCGGGCGGGCGCGGCGTCAGCGCCGGCGGTTCACCAGTCGATCTCCATGTAGGTCGCGTTGAGCCCGGAGCCCACGCCGAGCAGCAGCACGCGCTCGTCGGGCCGGAGCCGCTCGGCCTCCAGGGCGAGGGTCATCGGCAGCGCGGCGGCCGCGACGTTGCCCCAGAACGGGAAGGTCAGGGGGAACTTCTCCGGGTCGATCCCGACGTCCTGGAACAGCTTGTTGGTGTGAGACATGGAAACCTGGTGGCCGATGTAGCGGTCCATGTCCGCCCAGTCCCAGCCGTCCTCGTGCGCGTCGTGCCACGCGTCCGCGAGCAGTCCCACGCCGTGCTTGAGCAGCCCCGTGGCGTCGGTGTACATGCCGTCGAAGCCCCCGATGCACAGCCCGTGGTGCTCGGTCGCGGACCGGGTCACGGACCCCGCGATGCGGTGGCCCTCCGGGTGCCGGTCGGCGGGGCCGACCACGGCGGCGGCCGCGCCGCAGCCGAGGGTCAGGGTGGCGAACTCGCGCACCACGTCCGCCCGGGTCACGTCCGGGCCCTGCAGCCGCTCGTACGTCTCGCGGTGCCAGGGGGTCGGGTCCTCGCCGGCGACGACGACGGCGTAGTCGATCGCGCCCGCGTCGATCATCGTGGACGCGATCGTGAGCCCGTTGACGAAGCCCAGGCACGCGTTGGTGACGTCGAAGTTGAGGGCGGAGGGGGCCAGGCCGAGCCGGTGGTGCACGGACACCGAGACCGCGGGCTCGTAGCCGTCGCGGGTCACCGAGGCGTTGATCAGGAGCCCCACCTGGTCCGGGCGCACGCCCGCGCGGGCGAGGGCCGCCTCGCCCGCCTCCACGGCGCCGTCGGTGAAGTGGCGCCCGGGGGCCCAGACGCGCCGCTCGTTGACGCCCGCGAGCCGCTCGAGCAGGCCCTTCGGCATCTTCAGCCGGGCGAACGTGTCCGCCAGGACCTCGTCGGCGTGGGACGAGGGCACCACCTCGTCCGCCTCGACCTTGGTGATGGCCAGGAGGGCGGGGTTGCGGTGACGGATCGAGGAATTACCGGTCAAGGTCTCTGGCTTTCGTTAGGGTCTCGCCGACGCCCCGGCCCGCCCACGGAGGGCGCGGTCGCGGGGAGGGCAGGTCGTGCTGGTCGCGGTCAGTCTACCGGCCGGTTCCGCGGCGCCGGCCGGGGCCCGGTCGTTTCTCTGTAGGCTGATCATCTTCTCCGCTCCTCGTCCCCGCTCCTCGTCTCCGCCCGCGCCCGCTCCGGGCGGGCCGGCGCTCCCTCCGGTGCGCGGCGCCCGGCCGGCGGCCGCGGGGCCGTCGCGGCGCGCGAGTACAGTGGTGGCGACCCCCTGCCCGCCACGCCCACCCCAGGAGACCGGACACCCGTGCACCTGAAGACCCTGACCGTGCGGGGGTTCAAGTCCTTCGCCTCGGCCACCACCTTCGAGTTCGAGCCCGGGGTCACCGCCGTCGTCGGCCCCAACGGCTCGGGCAAGTCCAACGTGGTGGACGCCCTGGCGTGGGTCATGGGGGAGCAGGGCGCGAAGTCCCTGCGCGGCGGGAAGATGGAGGACGTCATCTTCGCCGGCACCGCCGGCCGGGCCCCGCTCGGCCGGGCCCACGTGTCGCTGACCATCGACAACGCCGACGGCGCCCTGCCCATCGAGTACTCCGAGGTCACGATCTCGCGCACGCTCTTCCGCTCGGGGGGCTCCGAGTACGCGATCAACGGCCGGCCGTGCCGGCTGCTCGACATCCAGGAGCTGCTCTCCGACTCCGGGCTCGGCCGGGAGATGCACGTCATCGTGGGCCAGGGCCAGCTCGACCGCATCCTGCACGCCACCCCGGAGGAGCGCCGCGGCTTCGTCGAGGAGGCGTCCGGGGTCCTCAAGCACCGGCGCCGCAAGGAGCGGACGCTGCGCAAGCTCGAGGCGATGCAGGCCAACCTCGACCGGCTCGAGGACCTCACCGCCGAGATCCGCCGCCAGCTCACCCCGCTGGGCCGGCAGGCCAGGACGGCCCGGCGTGCCCAGCGGATCCAGCACGACGTCCGCGACGCCCGCGCCCGGCTGCTGGCCGACGACCTCGTGCAGGCCCGCACGAGCCTCGCCGTCGACGAGGACGCCGAGCGCCGGCTGCGCGCCGAGCGCGCCGAGGCCGAGCAGGCCCTCGACGCCGGCCGCGCCCGGCAGGCCGACGTCGAGGCGCGCGCCGCCGAGGCGACCCCCGCCCTGAACACCGCGCGGGACACGTGGTACCAGCTCACCGCCGTGCAGGAGCGCTACCGGTCCCTCGCCTCGCTCGCCGCCGAGCGGCGCCGGCTGCTCGGGTCCGCGGCCGAGCCCGCGGACCCGGGGCGGGACCCGGACCGGCTCGACGCCCAGGCGGCCCGCACCCGCGAGGAGCAGCACCAGCTCCTCGAGCAGGTCGAGGACGCCGTCGACGCCCTCGCCGAGGCCATCCAGGAGCGCGAGGACGCGGAGGCCGCGGCGCGCGACCAGGACGGCGTGGTCACCGGTCTGCTCCGGGCGGCCGCCGACCGCCGGGAGGGCACGGCCCGGCTCACCGGCGCGGTCGCGGCGGCCCGCTCCCGGGTCGAGGCGGCCGAGAACGAGCTCTCCCGCCTGCACACCACCCACGCGGACGCCGGGCGGCGCCGGGTGCAGGCCGGCGCCGAGGCGGACAGCCTGGCGCTCGCGGCCCAGGACGCGGCCGGCGCCGCCGAACGGGCCCGCGCCCGCCACGAGCAGGACGCCGAGGCCGCCGCCGGCGCCCGCGCCGCCGCTCGGGAGGCCGAGGCCGCGGCCCAGGAGCTGCTGCGCGCCCACGACGCCCAGCGCGCCCGCGCCGAGACCCTGCGCGCCGCCCTGCGCCAGCCCGACGGCTCCGCGGCGGTCCTCGACGGGCACGCCGACGCCGTGCTCGGCGCCGTCGTCGACCTCGTCGACGTCGAGCCCGGCTGGGAGCGGGCGGTCACCGCCGCCATGGGCCCCTTCGCCGAGGCCCTCGCCGTGCGCTCCCACGGCGCGGCCGTCTCCGTCTTCGAGTCCCTGCGCGCCGACGGCGTGGGCCGGGTGCACCTGCTGGTGGCCGCCGGCGCCCCGGACCGGTCCGGCCCCGCCCCGGCGCTCCCCGACCGTCCCGGGGTCCGGCCCGCCGCCGCGGTGCTGCGGGACGGCGAGGGCGCCGGCCCGGGCGACGACGACGCGCGGCGCGGAGCGGCCGCCGTCCGGGCCCTGCTGGCTGCGACCGTGCTCACGGAGGACGCCGCCACGGCCGCCCGGATCGTGGCCGACCGGCCCGAGCTGACGGCCGTCACCCGGGGCGGCGACGTGTTCACGGGCAGCAGCGCCTGGGGCGGCGCCGCGGAGGCGGCCGGCACGCTCGAGACCCGCGCCGCGGCCGAGGCCGCCGAGGCGGAGCGGGCCGAGCTGGGCGCGGCCCTCGACCGGGCGCGGGCCGCCTCCGGCGCGGCGGCCGCGGCGCGGGACACCGCCCGCCGGGCCGCCGAGGAGACCGCGGGGCTGCTGCGCGCCGCCGAGCGCACGGCGGACCGGGCCGCGTCCGAGCTCTCCCGGGTCCGGGCCGTGCTGGACTCGGCCGAGGCGGAGACCCGGCGCTACGACGAGCAGGTCGCGGCCGCGCGGGAGCACCTGGCCCGGGAGCAGGAGCGGCTGCGCGAGGCCGCCGAGCGGCTCGGGGCCGCCGAGGAGCACGGCGAGGAGGACACCGAGACCGTCCAGCTCGAGGCCGCCGCCCGCCGCGACGAGCTGCACCGGGCCGCCACGACGGCCCGCACCGCGGAGACGGAGGCCCGGCTCGCCCTGCGCTCCCTCGAGGAGCAGGCCCGGGCCCTCGGCAACCGGGCCGCGTCCCAGGAGCGGGCCTCCGCCGCCGAGCGCCGGGCGCGGGAGGAGGCGGAGCGGCGGGCCCGGCGCCGCCGGATCCAGGCCCGCAACGCCGAGGCGGTGCTCGCCGGCGCCGAGCAGCTGCTCGAGCTCGTGGCGGCGTCCGCGGCGGTCGCCGCCGCGAAGCGGGACCGGGCCGAGGCCGTCCGCGCCGGGCTGGACGCGGAGCTGACGGACCTGCGCGCCGCCAACGACCGGCTCGCCGCGCGGCTCGCCGGGCTCACCGACTCCGTGCACCGGGACGAGCTGGCCCGCACCCAGCAGCGCGCCCGGATCCAGGCCCTGGAGGACCGCTCCCTCGAGGAGCTGGGGCTCACCCCGGACGCGCTCGTGGAGCACTACGGACCGCACCTGCTGATCCCCGACCCCGACCTCGACCCCGGCGCCGGCGCCGGCTCCGACCGCGCCCCCGGGGCGCCGCAGGACGACGCGCCGGCGGCGGCCGAGGACGGCCAGGACGCCCTGTTCGGCGTCGCGTCCGGCGACCCGGCCGAGGCCGCGGGAGGCGCCCCCTACGTGCGCGCCCAGCAGGAGGCGCGGCTGCGCCGGGCCGAGAAGGAGCTCGCCTCCCTGGGGCGGGTGAACCCGCTGGCGCTGGAGGAGTTCGCCGCCCTCGAGGAGCGCCACCGCTTCCTGGCCGAGCAGCTCGAGGACCTCAAGCGCTCCCGGCAGGACCTGCGCAGCATCATCCGCGACGTCGACGAGCACGTGGAGCGCGTCTTCGCGGAGGCCTACGCCGACACCGCCCGGGAGTTCGAGGGCGTCTTCGCCACCCTGTTCCCGGGCGGGGAGGGCCGGCTGCGCCTCACCGACCCCACGGACATGCTCAGCACCGGGATCGACGTCGAGGCGCGCCCGGCCGGCAAGAAGATCAAGCGGCTGTCCCTGCTCTCCGGCGGGGAGCGGTCGCTGACGGCGATCGCGCTGCTCGTGGCGATCTTCAAGGCCCGCCCCTCGCCCTTCTACGTCATGGACGAGGTCGAGGCGGCCCTCGACGACCGCAACCTCGGTCGGCTGCTGAGCATCTTCCGCCAGCTGCAGGAGACCTCGCAGCTGATCATCATCACCCACCAGAAGCGGACCATGGAGATCGCCGACGCCCTCTACGGGGTCGCGATGCGCGGGGACGGCGTGACCACCGTGATCGGGCAGCGGCTCGCCGAGCTGCGCTGAGCCCGCCGTGCTCGTGCCCGGGGCGCTACTGCCCGGCGCCGCGCACGGGCGGGGTCTCGGGCCGCTCCATCGTGTCCCGCACCGGCAGCCACGCCCCGGCGGCCAGCAGCATGATCGCCCCGGAGACCCCGAAGGCCCAGCCGAAGCCCGCGGCGTCCGCCAGCGCACCGGCCACCACGGGGCCGAGGATCTGCCCGGCGTCGGCGCTCATCTGGAACCGGGCCAGCACCGGTCCGCCGGCCCGGTCCGGTCCGATGACGTCGGCCACGGTCGCCTGCTGGCCCGGGTTCAGGGTCCCGGAGCCCATCCCGGCCACGAGCGAGAGGACCACGAACCACGGGACGTCCTGGACCAGGCCCAGCCCCATGGTCGCGACCCCGTTGAGCACCAGGCCCGAGAGCACGAGCGGCCTGCGCCCGAACCGGTCCGTGAGCCGGCCGGTGACCGGGAGGGTCATCGCGTTGCCCGCGGCGTAGACCGCCAGGGCCAGGCCGGCCACGGCCGGGCCGGCCCCCAGCACGGCCACCGCGAACAGCGGCACGAGTGCCACCCGGATCCCGTGGGCGGTCCACCCGTTGGCGAAGCTGGAGACCAGGGCGGAGCGGTAGGCCCCCACCCGGCGCGCCTCGGCCACGGTCATCACCGGCTGGTTCCGGCGGTCCGCGCCGGCGCCGAGCACCTCGTCCTTGAGCCGGAAGTGCACCACGGCCACGGCCACCAGGAGCGACACCGCGTAGATCAGGAACGGCGCCTGCATGCCGAAGCCGGCGAGCAGGCCGCCGACCACGGGGCCGAGCACCCCGCCCACCAGGAACGCAGAGGCGTAGTAGCCCGAGACGCGCCCGCGCATCCGCGGCGGCGCCAGCCGCACGATCAGCCCCATCGCCGAGATCGTGAACATCACCGAGCCGATCCCGCCGAGGCCCCGGAACAGCAGCAGCTGCCAGTAGGTCTGGGCGAAGGCGGTGGCCGCGGAGGACAGCGCGACGATGAGCACGCCGGTCACATAGGTCGGGCGCTCGCCGATCCGGTTCAGGATCCGCCCGCCCGCCGGCGCGAAGAGGAGACGGGCCACGGCGAAGACGCTGACCACGGCCGAGGCCGCGGCCACCCCGACCCCGAAGGTCGTGGCGAACTGGGGGAGCACCGGGGCCACGATGCCGTAGCCGATCGCGATGACGAAGGCGGCGGCGATGAGCACCGTGATCTGCTGGGGAACGCGGTCGCGCTCGGGCGCGGCGGCGGCGGGCTGGACAGGCACCCGTCGAGTCTAGGACCCCGGGCGGCGGCCCGGCCCCGCGGCCCCCGGCCCGGGGACCGGGCGGTGTGAGAAGCTGGGCGACGTGGATTCGATACCCGTTCTCGCATACGTGCTCATCGCCGTCGTGGTCCTCGGTCTGCTCGGGCTGGTCCTGCTGCGGGGGCCCAAGGCGCCCCGCGGCGGCTACCCCTCCACCCGGGACCCCGACGACCTCGAGGGCGGCCCCGTCGCGGCCCCCGGGGACCTGGAGCCCGGCACCGCTCCGGTCCCGCCCGCCGACACCCGGCCGGCCCTCGACCGCCCCGAGTCCGCCGCGTCCCGGATGGCGCGGCTGCGCGGGCGGCTGGCCAGGTCCAACAACGTCTTCGGCAAGGGCCTGCTGGCCCTGCTCTCGCGCGACCGCATCGACCAGGACGTGTGGGACGAGATCGAGGAGACGCTGCTGCTCGCCGACCTCGGCACCGACTCGTCCATGGCCCTCGTCGAGGCCCTCCAGCGCCGGGTCAAGGTCGAGGGCACCAACGACCCCGCCCACGTGAAGGCCATGCTCCGGGAGGAGCTCCTCGCACTGGTCGACCCGTCGATGGACCGGTCCCTGGCCGTGGAGCGCAAGGGGCCGGTCCCCGCCGTCGTCCTCGTGGTGGGCGTCAACGGCGTGGGCAAGACCACCACCGTGGGCAAGCTCGCGCGCGTGCTCGTCGCCGAGGAGAAGGACGTGGTGCTCGGCGCCGCGGACACCTTCCGCGCCGCGGCCGCCGACCAGCTCTCCACCTGGGGCGCCCGCGTGGGCGTGCCCACCGTGCGCTCGCACGTCGAGGGCGCCGACCCCGCCTCGGTGGCCTACGACGCCGTGACCGCCGGCATCGAGCACGAGGTGGACGTCGTGATGATCGACACCGCCGGCCGGCTCCAGAACAAGGCGGGGCTGATGGACCAGCTCGGGAAGATCAAGCGGGTCGTGGAGAAGGCCGCCGCCGTCGACGAGGTGCTGCTCGTCATCGACGCGACCACCGGGCAGAACGGCATGACCCAGGCGCGGGTCTTCGCCGAGGTGGTCGACGTCACCGGCATCGTCCTCACCAAGCTGGACGGCACCGCCAAGGGCGGCATCGTGGTCGCCATCCAGAAGAGCCTCGGGGTGCCGGTCAAGCTCATCGGCCTCGGCGAGGGACCCGACGACCTCGCGCCCTTCGAGCCCGAGAGCTTCGTGGACGCCCTGCTCGACTGATCCGTCCCCCTTTTCCCCCACACGCCCGCCGCAGTTCACGTGCTCGTAACCATGGCGGCGGGCGTGAAACATGTCCGCAACCCCGCGCGGCGGCAGGCGAAACATCTCTCTCGGAGACTCGACAGTGAACGGTGAGCACCGGACGGCCCCTCGGGGAACGGGCCAGTGGCACCGGTGACCTGACAAGCTTCAGAGAGAGGTGCACATCGTGGAAATCACCGCTGGACACGTGTGGACGATCGTGGCGGCAGCCCTGGTCTTCTTCATGACCCCCGGACTGGCCCTGTTCTACGGAGGGATGACCCGCGCCAAGGGCGTCCTGAACATGATGATGATGAGCTTCATCTCCATCGCGTTCGTCTCCGTGGTGTGGGTCCTGTGGGGCTACTCCATGAGCGGCGGGGACCCGCTGCTGGGCGGACTCACGGGCAGCCCCGTGCCGTCCTTCGCCCTGGCCGACATCATGGGCACCGAGGACCTCCTCGGCGCCGCCTACGGCGGGACCTTCGCCATCATCACCGTCGCCCTGATCTCCGGGGCGATCGCCGACCGGGCCCGCTTCGGCGCCTGGGCCGTGTTCGTGCCCGTCTGGGCCACGCTCGTCTACGCCCCCCTGGCCTACATGGTCTGGGGCGGCGGGCTGCTCACCGAGGACGGCGCCGTGGGCTCCGCGATCGGCGAGGCCATCGACTTCGCCGGCGGCCTCGTGGTGCACATCAACGCCGGCGTGGCCGCGCTGATCCTCATCATGATCGTCGGCGCCCGCCAGGGCTTCGGCAAGGACCCGAGCCAGCGCCCCCACAACCTGCCGCTCGTGATGCTCGGCGCCGCGATCCTGTGGTTCGGCTGGTTCGGCTTCAACGCCGGTGCCGCGGGCACCGCCGAGCAGGCCGGCCTCATCTGGATCAACACCCTCGTGGCCCCCTCCGCGGCCATGCTGGGCTGGCTGCTCACCGAGCGCATCCGCGACAAGCACGCCACCTCCCTGGGCGCCGCCTCCGGCGCCGTGGCCGGGCTCGTGGCCATCACTCCGGCCTGCGCCAACGTCTCCCCGGTCTGGGCGATCGTGATCGGCTTCGTGGCCGGCATCTGCTCCGCCCTCGCCGTGGGCCTGAAGTACCGGCTGCGCATGGACGACTCCCTGGACGTCATCGGCGTGCACCTCGTCTCCGGCATCGTCGGCACCGTGGCCCTGGGCTTCGTGGCGCTGCCCTCCGAGGGCACCGCGGGCCTGTTCTACGGCGGCGGCTTCGGCCTGCTGCTCACCCAGGTCGTCGCGGTGCTGGTCTCTGTCCTGTACTGCGCCGTGCTCACCTTCGTCATCGCCATCGCGATCGACAAGACCATCGGCTTCCGGATCACGGAGCGGGACGAGATCGACGGCATCGACATCACCCAGCACGCCGAGTCCGGCTACGCCCTGGCCGGGGACGCCACGGGCTCCTTCAGCCCCGGCCGGCACGCCGCGGGCGAGGACGCCTCGTCCTTCGAGCCCGGCCGCTCCGAGCCGGTGCACAGCTGAGCCGTGCGGCGACCGCCGGCGCATTCCCTCCTCACGAAAGGCATCCCTTCCATGAAACTCGTCACCGCGATCGTGCGCCCCGAGAAGTTCAAGGACATCAAGTCCGCCCTCGAGTCCTACGGCGTCCAGGGCATGACGGTCCAGAACGTGCACGGCTACGGGCAGCAGCGCGGGCACACCGAGGTCTACCGCGGCGCGGAGTACACGGTGGACCTGCTCGAGAAGGTCCGGGTCGAGATCCTCGTGGACAACCACCAGGCCACGGACATCGTCGACGTCATCGTCTCCTCCGCGAACACCGGCCGCGCCGGTGACGGGAAGGTGTGGGTCACCGACGTGCACCAGGCCGTGCGCGTGCGCACCGGCGAGCGCGACGAGACGGCGCTCTGACCCCACCCGTCCCGACGGCCGGCCCCCTCCACCGGGAGGGGGCCGGCCGTCGTCGTCCCCGCACGGCGACGGGGCGGGCCCCGCGCCGCCCGGAGTTGCTAACCTTGGACACTGACCCGCCACACCGGGCCGGGCCGCGGCCCGCGGCGCAGACCGCGGGGCACCGGCCGCCTCCCTCGACGAAAGCAGCTTTCGACCCGTGTTCAATTCACTGTCCGACCGGTTGACCGCCACCTTCAAGAACCTCAAAGGCAAGGGACGCCTGACCGAGGCGGACGTCGACGCCACCGTGCGGGAGATCCGCCGCGCCCTGCTCGACGCCGACGTCGCCGTGCCGGTCGTGCGGGAGTTCACCGCCGCGGTCAAGGAGCGCGCCCTCGGGCTCGAGGTCTCCGAGGCGCTGAACCCCGGCCAGCAGGTCGTGAAGATCGTCAACGAGGAGCTGCAGAACATCCTCGGAGGCCAGACCCGCCGGATCCGGATGGCCAAGACCGGGCCCACGATCATCATGCTCGCCGGCCTCCAGGGCGCCGGCAAGACCACCCTGGCCGGCAAGCTCGGCAAGTGGCTCAAGGGCCAGGGCCACCGCCCCCTGCTCGTGGCCTCCGACCTCCAGCGGCCCAACGCGGTCACCCAGCTCAAGGTCGTGGGCGAGCGCGCCGGCGTGCCGGTCTTCGCCCCGCACCCGGGCACCACCTCGGAGTTCGACGACCCCACGGGCGACCCCGTGCAGGTCGCCCGGGACGGCGTGGCCCAGGCCCGCGCGCGGCTGCACGACGTGGTCATCGTGGACACCGCCGGCCGCCTCGGCATCGACGAGGCCCTCATGGACCAGGCCCGCGACATCCGCGACGCCGTCCGGCCCGACGAGGTGCTCTTCGTCATCGACGCCATGATCGGCCAGGACGCCGTGAACACGGCCCAGGCCTTCAACGAGGGCGTCGACTTCACCGGCGTGGTCCTGTCCAAGCTCGACGGCGACGCCCGCGGCGGCGCCGCGCTGTCCGTGGCCTCCGTGACCGGCAAGCCCATCATGTTCGCCTCCACCGGGGAGAACGTCGACGACTTCGAGCAGTTCCACCCGGACCGCATGGCGTCCCGCATCCTCGACATGGGCGACGTCCTCACGCTGATCGAGCAGGCCGAGAAACAGTGGGACCGCGACGAGGCCGAGAAGATGGCCCGGAAGTTCACCGACCAGGAGGACTTCACCTTCGAGGACTTCCTCGCGCAGATGCAGCAGCTGCGCAAGATGGGGTCGATGAAGAAAATGCTCATGATGATGCCGGGCGCCGCCGGCATGCGCGAGCAGCTCGAGAACTTCGACGAGCGCGAGATCGACCGCGTCGAGGCCATCGTCCGGTCCATGACCCCGCACGAGCGGGTCGCGCCCAAGATCATCAACGGCTCACGCCGCGCCCGCATCGCGAAGGGCTCGGGCGTCACCGTCTCCGAGGTGAACCAGCTCATGGAGCGCTTCGCCCAGGCGCAGAAGATGATGAAGCGCCTGGCCCAGGGCAAGGGCGTGCCCGGCATGCCCGCCGGCATCCCCGGCATGCCCGGTGCGGGCGGCGGCCCGAAGAAGGGCAAGGGCAAGGGCGCCGCGAAGAAGGGCGGGTCCCGCTCCGGCAACCCCGCCAAGCGGGCGCAGGAGAACGCGGCCCTCGAGCAGCAGCGCAAGCAGAAGGCGCCCGCCGGATCGGCGTTCGGCGCGGCACCGGGGCAGCCGGACCCCGCGGACCTGAACCTGCCCAAGGGCTTCGAGAAGTTCCTGGGGCAGTGATCGCGCCGTGAGCTCCTACCTGTCCGAGACCGAGCTGAAGCAGTTCGTCGACTCGCTGCCCACCCGCCGCCTCGCCGCGGAGGCCCTCATCCGGGACCCCGAGGGCCGCGTGCTCCTCGTGGAGCCCAACTACAAGTCCGACTGGACCGTGCCCGGAGGCACCGTCGAGGCGGGGGAGGACCCCCGCACCGGGTGCTTCCGCGAGGTCGTCGAGGAGGTCGGCCTGCACCTGCCCGAGGGCCGGCTGCTCGTCGTCCACCACGGCGTGGCGATGGGCCTGTGGGGGGACTCGGTCTCCTTCGTCTACGACGGCGGCGTCATCGGCGCCGACACGCCCATCACGATCCAGGAGGAGGAGCTGCTCAGCCACCGCTGGACGGCGCCGGAGGACCTGGACCGGTACCTGCGGCCCGGACTGGCCCGCCGCCTGCGGGCGGGCCTGGCCGCCCTCGAGGACGGCACCACGGCCGAGCTCGTCGACGGGCCCCGCTGAGCGCCCCGGGGCCACCGGGCGCACGCCTCGGGCCCCCGGCCCGGCCCCGGCGACGGCGTAGCATGGACGCCATGACCTCACTCCCCGCCGACGACATCGCATCCCCCACCTCCGCGTGGGACCTGGTCCCGGCCACGGTGCTGTGCGCGACGGAGGACACCGCGTCCGAAGGACCCGGGCCGCGCCCCACCTGCGAGGGGATGCGCAAGGTCATCGCCCACCACCGCCTGATCAGCGCCTACGCCGAGGGCCCCCGGGCCACGCAGCTGATGTTCCTCGCCGACGCCGAGGGCCGGCTGGCGCAGGGGGCCGAGGACGGCTCCGTGCAGCCCGGCTGCACCCTCGACGAGCTCTCCGAGACCTTCGTGCGGATGACCGGCCAGCAGCTCCAGCCCGAGCACCCGGGGCTGCGCCGGGTGCTGCTCGTGCACCTGGACGCCCCCGAGCTGCCCGTGCTGGCGGCCCTGTCCGGCACCGGCTTCACCGCCGTGTCCCGGCACGGCTGGTCCGTGGTGGTCTTCGACGCCGAGGTCGACTTCTGGGCCGTGCGCACCGGTCTCGCCGAGACCGCCGTGGCGCTGTCCTCGGACGGGGCCACCCGCTCCTTCGAGGTCCTGCTCGCGGGGGAGGACCCGGCGTCCGTCACCGACCTCGATGCGGCCGACGCCGTGTGCGCCCTCGAGTGGGGCCCCGACTGGCTCCCCGCGGGCGGCGTGTCCGTCGAGGCCGAGCAGACGCCGGCCGCCCGGTTCGAGCGCGACCTCGTCCGGCTGTGCTCCGGCGGCACCTCGGACCTGCAGATCGAGTCCGTGGCCTCCGTCTTCGACCTGGACCCGGCCGAGACCAACCGGCTGCGCAACTACGTGCTGGGGGAGTCCACCGACCTGGTCCTGGAGTCCGTCCTGCAGCTGCTGGGCCTGCCCGTGCTCGCCGCCAAGGTCGTCGAGGGCCACCGGGAGCTCACGGCCACCGAGGGCGCCGAGCACTACGAGCCCACGGGCGTGGGCTCGGCCCTGCTGCGGGGGATGACCACCGAGCCCACCGGCGACGGGCTGTTCGCGCGGTACCAGCGGGCCCTCGTCCGCCGCCCGGAGCTGCTGCTGGCCGTCGCCGGCACCGAGACGGCCCTCGGGGTGGGGCTCGCCGGCGCGGCCCGGCGCGGCGGGGCCGGGGCGCGCGTGCTCGGCACCCTCTCCGCGGCGCTGCTCGCGGACGCCGCCGCGGAGAGCGCCTACTACGCCGCCCTGCGCGGCGCGCGCCGCCGGCGGAACGAGGAGCGGCCCGCGGCCCCCGGGCCCGCCGCCCAGCTCTCCGAGCCCTCCGCAGCCCCCGGCTCGCGAGCACGCCTGCGCCGCTTCTTCGGCCTGCACCGCGGCTGAGAGCGCCCCCGCAGGATCCCCCGCGGGGCGGAAGTCCCGCGCCGCCGCCGCGGGCTACCGTGGGGGCGTGCACACCCGACCCACCACCGACCCGGACACCGACCCGGACGCGGGACCGGACCCGGCCCCCGTCCGGCGCGCTCCGCTCGCGGTGCGCGTCACCGCCTGGCTGAACGACCCCGAAGACCCGTTCTGGTCCCGGCCCGCGCCCACGGCGGCCCAGCGGCGCAACGACGTGCTGGCCGCCCTGGGCTTCCTGCTCGTCACCCTCCTCGCCTCCGTGCTGCTGCACAGCTACGCGGGGCTCGCCGAGGGTGACGAGCCCTGGCGCTTCTACCTCAGCACCGTGCTCATCGTGGTGCCCCTCGCCGTGCGCCGCCGCTTCCCGCTGCCGGTCGTGGTCGCGTCCTCCGCGCTGTTCCTGGGGCTGACGTACGCGAGCCCCACGGCCGCCATGACGCTGCCCTTCCAGGGCGCCTACTTCGCGGCCCTCTACGCCGCCGTCGCCTGGTCGCGCGACCGCCAGGCCCTGTGGGTCGCCATGTCGGTGGTCGTGGGCACCATGGGGCTGTGGCTGCTCGGCGCCTTCACCATCACCAACGCCTACGCGGACTTCCTCTCCGGTCTGGGCGAGGTCGACGGGCCGCTGCCCCAGCTGCCGTCCTACGCGGTGTACACCCTGATCGTGAACGCCGTGTACTTCGGGGGGGCGGTGCTGGCCGGGCGCGCGTCCTGGCGGGCCGCGCTGCAGCAGCACCGCCTCGCGGCCCAGGCGCAGCGGATCCGGGACCAGTCCGCCGAGATCGCCCGCCGCGCCGTCGTCGACGAACGGCTGCGCATCGCCAGGGAGCTGCACGACGTCGTCGCCCACCACGTGTCCGTCATCGGCATCCAGGCGGGGGCGGCGCGCAAGGTCCTGGACCGTGACCCCGCCGCCGCCACGACCGCCCTGCGCACGATCGAGGCGTCCAGCCGGACCGCCGTGGGGGAGATGCGCCAGCTGCTCGGCGTGCTCCGCGCCGAGGGCGAGGAGGGCGCCCCGGGCCCGGGCGGAGGCGCCCCCGACGCCGCGCGCCGGCCGGACCCCGGCCTCGCCGACATCGACGCCCTCGCCCGCCGGCACGCGGACAACGGGCTCGCGGTGGACGTCCGCACCGTCGAGGCCGTCCCGGGTGACCTGGACAGGATCCCGCCGGCCCTCGGCCTGTCCGTCTTCCGGTGCGCCCAGGAGTCCCTGTCCAACGTGATCCGCCACTCCACGGCCGGCACCGCGTCCGTCACCCTGCGCACCGGCCGCGGCCCGGAGGGGCAGCCGTGGTTCGAGCTCGAGGTCCTCGACGACGGCTCGCCCCGCCGCGGCACCGCCGGCACCGGGTTCGGCCTCCAGGGGCTGCGCGAGCGCGTCCGCCTGCACGGCGGCGAGGCGGAGATCGGGCCGCGCTCCGGCCGGCCCGGCTGGCGGGTCCGCACCCGCTGCCCCCTGCCCCCCGGCGGCACCGGGGAGGACGCCCCGGACGCGGCCGCCGGCGCCGCCTCCGGCGCCCCGGACGGGATTCTGCGAGGATCGGAGGCATGATCCGTGTCCTGCTCGCCGACGACCACGCCCTCGTGCGCTCCGGCTTCGCCATGGTCCTGTCCGTGGAGGACGACATCGAGGTCGTGGCCCAGGCCTCCGACGGCGCGCAGGCCGTCGCCGCCGCCCGCGACGGGGCCGTGGACGTGGCCCTGCTCGACGTGCAGATGCCGGTCATGGACGGCATCGAGGCCACCCGCCGGATCGTCGGGACCGGGTGCGCGAAGGTCGTGATCGTCACCACGTTCGACCGCGAGGACTACCTCTTCGACGCGCTCGCCGCCGGGGCCAGCGGGTTCCTGCTGAAGAACGCCGACCCGGACGACCTCGTGGAGGCCGTGCGCGCCGTGGCCGGCGGCCACGCGCTGCTCGCCCCCGAGGCCACGCTGCGCGTCATCCGGGCCCTGACCGCGGACGCCCCGGCACCCGCCCCCGAGGCCGCTCCCGCGCCGGCCGACCCCCTGCCGTCCGACCCCGCCCGGCGCCGGGTCGTCGAGTCCCTCACCGAGCGGGAGCACGAGGTGCTGCTGCTGGTCTCGGACGGGCTGTCCAACGCGGAGATCGCCCAGCGGCTGTTCCTCGGGCCCGCCACCGTCAAGACGCACGTGTCCAACATCCTCGCCAAGACGGGCTCCCGGGACCGGGTGCAGGCCGTCGTCTTCGCCCACCGGGCAGGCCTCGTCGGCTGAGCGGGCTCCGCCCCGGGACGGAGGCCGCCGGCCGCGACCCGCTCCCCGGGGCGCCCGCACTCCGCCCGGGTGGGGATCCGCCGGGGCCCCCGCGTTCGTAGGCTGACCACGAGCCGCCCGGCACCCACCGGGAGGACGCACCCCGAGAGGACCCGGGCCCATGAGCACCAGCACCACCCCCGCCGCGACCACGACCCGCTTCCGGAGCCGCCCCGAGGGGCACGTCCTGGAGGCGCGGGGCCTGAGCCGGTCCTTCGGGGGCCGCACCGTGGTCGAGGACGTCTCCTTCCGGGTCGAGCCCGGCCGGATGACCGGCTTCGTCGGGGCCAACGGCGCGGGCAAGACCACGACCATGCGGATGCTGATGGGCGTGCTGCGCGTCTCCGCCGGCGAGGTCCTGTGGGACGGCCGTCCCGCCACCGCGGCGGACCGGGCCCGCTTCGGGTACATGCCCGAGGAGCGGGGGCTCTACCCCAAGCAGCCGGTGCTCGACCAGCTCGGCTACCTCGGCCGGCTCCACGGCATGGACCGCCGGGACGCCCTCGCGGAGGCCGGGCGGCTGCTGGAGCGCTTCGGCCTGGCCGAGCGCGGGAAGGACAGGCTGGAGTCCCTCTCCCTCGGCAACCAGCAGCGGGTGCAGGTCGCCGCCGCGCTCCTGCACGGGCCCGCCGCCCTGGTGCTGGACGAGCCGTTCTCCGGCCTGGACCCCGTGGCGGTGGACTCCATGGTCGAGCTGCTGCGCGAGCACACGGCCCAGGGCGTGCCCGTGCTCTTCTCGAGCCACCAGCTCGATCTCGTCGACCGGCTCTGCGACTCCCTGGTCGTCCTCTCCGGCGGCCGGGTCCTGGCCTCCGGCACGGCCGAGGACCTGCGCCGCACCGGTCCCCGCCGGCACCGGCTGCGCTGCGAGCAGGACGCCGGCTGGGTGCGGGACCTGCCGGGCGTTCGCGTCGTCGACGTCGACGGACCCGCCGCGGTGCTCGAGCTCGCGGACGCCGCCGCCCGCCGCCGCGTCCTCGAGACCGCTGTGCCCCGCGGGCTCCTGGAGTTCGCCGAGATCGTGCCCTCCCTGTCCGACGTCTACCGGGAGGTCACCCGATGAGCGCCCGCCCGCCCGCAGCCCGTCCCTGGTGGATCGTCACGTCCCGCGAGATCTCCGTCAAGCTGCGGGACCGGTCCTTCCTGCTCTCCACGGTGGTCACGGTGCTCCTCGTGGCCGCCTCGATCGCCGCCTCCGCTCTGTTCGGAGGCCGGGCCGCCGACCACGTCCTGGCGACCGCGGCGCCCGACGCGGCGCCCGTCGCGGCGCGGGCCGCGCAGGAGCTGGCCGAGCGCGGCGAGGACACCCTCACCGTGCACTCCGCCCACTCCCCGGACGCGGCCCGCGAGGCGGTGGCCGACGGGACCGCCGACGCCGCGCTGCTGCGGGACCTCGACGGGTGGACGGTGGTCGGCCAGGACGACGTCGACCCCGCCCTCGCCCGGGTCCTCGAGGACGCGGTGGCCGCGGAGACGCTGGCGGCCGGCGCCCGGGCCGCCGGGACGACCGCCGAGGAGCTGACCGCGGGTGCCGAGGTGCGCACCGAGCTGCTGTCCGGCGGCCAGGACCGCGGCCCCGCACGGCTCGTGGTGGGCTTCGTCTTCGCGTTCCTGTTCTACCTGGCCGCCATCCTCTTCGGCATGGCCATCGCCAACTCCGTGCTCGAGGAGAAGCAGAACCGGGTCGTGGAGATCCTGGCCACCGCCGTCCCCGTCCGGCAGCTGCTCTACGGCAAGGTGCTCGGCAACTCCCTGCTCGCGTTCGGTCAGATCGGGCTCTACGCCGCCGTCGGCCTCGTCGGCGTCAACGTCACGGGCGCCGCCGCGGACGTCGGCTGGATCCTCGCCGCGTCCGGCTGGTTCGTGGCCTTCTTCGTGGCGGGCTTCGCCGCGCAGGCCTCCGTCTGGGCGGTCCTCGGCTCCCTGGCCTCCCGCTCCGAGGACCTCCAGACGAGCACCGGGCCGATCATGACGGTGCTCATCGGAGCCCTCTTCGTGGGCCTCTACGCCGAGGGCGCGTGGCTCACGGCCGCGTCCTTCGTCCCGGTCGTCTCCTCGGTGGCGATGCCCATCCGGATGCTGGACGGCGGCGTGGCCTGGTGGCAGCCCGTGCTGTCCCTCGCGCTGGCCCTCGCCGCGGCCTGGGTGCTGCTGCGCCTCGGGGAGCGGATCTACCAGCGCGCCGTGTTCCAGGGCGGACGCTCCCTCACGTGGCGGGAGGCCGCGCGCCTCGAGCAGTGAGCGGGCAGCGCGCCGCCGGACGCCGGACTTGACGGCGTCTGGCATACTGGACGGGTACTCGATGCGTGCGGTCCCTCTCGCCGCACGTTTCTCGTGTCCACAGAACCCCTGTGACCGGCCCGCCCCACGGGAGCGAGACCAGGGCGTTCACCTCATCCAAGAACCAGGAGAGTCCACACCAGTGGCTGTTAAGATCCGTCTCAAGCGCATGGGCAAGATGCGCGATCCCCGTTACCGCGTCGTCGTCGTCGACTCCCGCAAGAAGCGCGACGGCCGCGTCATCGAGGAGATCGGCAAGTACCACCCGACCGAGCACCCCTCCTACATCGAGGTCGTCTCGGACCGGGCCCAGTACTGGCTCGGCGTCGGCGCCCAGCCGTCCGAGGCCGTCGCCGCCATCCTGAAGGTGACCGGCGACTGGCAGCGGTTCAAGGGCGAGGAGGGCGCCGAGGGCACCCTCCGGACGCGCGAGCCCAAGGCCGAGTTCGTCGCCCCCGACAAGGGCTCCGTGATCGTCCCCGAGGCGATCACCCCCAAGGGCGAGAAGGCCGAGCCGGCCGCCCCCGGTGCCGAGTCCGACGACGCCCCCGCGGCTGACGCCGAGAAGGCCGAGTAGTCATGCTCGCCGACGCGTTGGAGCACCTGGTCCGCGGGATCGTGGACAGCCCCGATGACGTCGACGTCCGTGTCAAGAGCGGGCGCCGGTCGGAGACCCTCGAGGTCCGGGTGCACCCGGACGACCTCGGGCGGGTCATCGGCCGCCAGGGCCGCACGGCCAAGGCGCTGCGCACCGTCGTGGGCGCACTCGCCGAGGACGGCCCGGTCCGGATCGACGTCGTCGACACCGACCGTACCCGCTGAGGCGCGCACCGGGCGCCCCGGCGTCCGGTCCCGCCGCCCGCACGGTCCCCGCATCCGCACCGGATGCGGGGACCGTCGGCTTTTCCCCGCCACCGCACCCCTCCCCGCGGCCACCCGGCCGCCGACCCCCAGGAGATCCATGAAGGTCCAGGTCGCCCGCGTCGGCAAGCCCCACGGCATCCGGGGGGAGGTCACCGTGCAGCTGTTCACCGACGCCCCGGAGGAGCGCTTCGCCCCCGGCGCCCGGCTGCTGCTCGAGCCGTCCGTCCCCCTCGCCCCCGAGGGCGTGGTCACCGTGCGCGGGGCGCGCTGGAACAAGGCCGTGCTCGTGGTGGCCCTTGAGGAGGTCCCCGACCGCAACGGGGCCGAGACCCTGCGCGGAGCCCACCTCTACGCCGAGGCGCTGGAGGAGGACCCCGAGTCCGACGAGTGGTACGAGCACGAGCTGGTCGACCTCGAGGTGCGCACCGGCCCCGAGGACGGGTCGGGCCCGCGGATCGGCGTGGTCACCGGGCTGCGCACCCTGCCCGTCCAGGACCTGCTGGAGATCGAGCTCGACGAGGGGCGGCGCGAGGCCGTGCTCCCCTTCGTCGAGGAGATCGTCCCGGTCGTCGACCCCGAGGGGGGCTTCGTCGTGGTGACCCCTCCGCCGGGGCTGCTCGAGCTCGGCCTCGACGACGGGAAGCCCGACGAGGGGAACGACGACGACGGGAACGGCGACGCCGTGAACCCCGGCGACGGGAACCCCGGCACCGGGGACCCCGCGGACGGGGCGACGGAGGGCGGGCGCTGATGCGCATCGACGTCGTCAGCATCTTCCCCGAGTACCTCTCCGCCCTGGACCTCTCCCTGATCGGCAAGGCCCGGCAGCAGGGCCTCCTCGAGCTGACCGTGACGGACCTGCGCGAGTTCACGACCGACCGGCACCGCACCGTGGACGACACCCCCTACGGCGGCGGGGCCGGCATGGTGATGAAGCCGGAGCCGTGGGCCGCGGCGCTCGGCGCCGTCCTCGGCGGCGGACCCGCGCCGGCGGGGGAGCGGCCGGTGCTGGTCGTGCCCTCCCCGGCCGGTGAGGTCTTCACTCAGGCCACCGCCCGCGAGCTGGCCCTGCGGGAGCACCTCGTCTTCGCGTGCGGGCGCTACGAGGGCATCGACGAGCGCGTGGTGGACTGGTCCCGCGAGCACTTCGAGGTCCGCCCCATGAGCCTCGGCGACTACGTCCTCAACGGCGGGGAGGTCGCCGTGCTCGCCATGGTCGAGGCCGTCGGGCGCCTCGTGCCCGGCGTGGTCGGCAACCCCGAGTCCCTCGTGGAGGAGTCCCACGCCGACGGCCTGCTCGAGTACCCCGTCTACACCAAGCCCGCGCTGTGGCGGGACCGGCCGGTCCCCGAGGTCCTGCTCTCCGGCCACCACGGCCGGATCGCCCGCTGGCGGCGGGACCGCCAGCTGCAGCGCACCGCCGCCCGCCGCCCCGACCTCGTCGCGTCCCTCGACCCCGCCGGCCTGGACCGCGCGGACCGCGCCGTCCTGGCCGAGGCCGGGTGGGTCGTCTCGGGCGGACACGTGGTGCGCGCCGGGGACGGCGCCTCCGGGGAACCTGTGGCATAATGTTCAGCTGTGTGTCTGCTGGGCACGCCCCTGCCGCAGGGGGATGAGCGACCAACAGCCGGACACCCGGGACCCCGAACAGGGTTCCCGTCACCACGTCTTGCGGATCCCGCACCCGGACCGGGCACCGCCCCGCCACCACGGATCCGTGCCGACCCACGTGAGCGACCTGCGGCGTTCACCAGGAGAGTCACCATGAACATTCTCGACCAGCTCGACGCCAAGTCGCTGCGCAGCGACGTCCCCGACTTCCGGCCGGGCGACACCCTCAACGTGCACGTCAACATCGTCGAGGGCAGCCGCTCCCGCGTCCAGGTCTTCAAGGGCTTCGTCCTCGGCCGCCAGGGCGCCGGCGTGCACGAGACCTTCACCGTCCGCAAGGTCTCCTTCGGCGTGGGCGTGGAGCGCACCTTCCCGGTGCACTCCCCGGTCATCGAGAAGATCGAGGTCGTCACCCGCGGTGACGTCCGCCGCGCGAAGCTCTACTACATGCGCGACCGCCACGGCAAGGCCGCCCGCATCCGCGAGAAGCGCGACAACACCACGGCCAAGTCCTCGAAGTCCGGGAAGGCCGTCAAGTCCGGCAAGTCCGGCAAGTAGGACAGCGCGCGCTTCGGTGTCCACCGGAACCCGCGCACGGGACCCCCGCGCCACCGGGTCCCACGCCGTTCGGCGAGAACGCCAGCCCCGTGCTCGGGGCTGGCGTTCCGTCGTCCTCGCCCTCCTGGCGGCCGTGCTGGTCACGGGTCTGCTGCGCGCCTTCGTGCTGGACGTCTACTGGATCGGGTCGGACTCGATGCAGCCCACGGTCGAACCGGGGGACCGGGTGCTCGTGGGCAAGCTCGTCGACGAGGACGCTCTCGAACGGGGCGACCTCGTGGTCTTCGACGGGCGGGGCAGCTTCGCCCCGCTGCACAGCGACGACCCGTGGCCCGTGCAGGTCCTGCAGACCCTCGGCCGGTGGAGCGGGCTCACCGGCTCGGACAGCGTGTACCTCAAGCGGGTCATCGGCACCCCCGGGGACACCGTCGCCTGCTGCGGTCCCTCCGGCCGCCTCGAGGTCGACGGCGAGGAGATCGTCGAGGACTACGTCCTCGACGGGGACCGGCCCAGCGAGGTCGAGTTCACCGCGGTGGTCCCGGAGGGCAGGCTTTGGCTGATGGGCGACCACCGGTCGGTGTCGGTGGACTCGCGCAGCCTGCTCGGCGCGCCCGGTGGCGGACTGGTCCGAGCGGATAAGGTCATCGGAGAACCCATTGCTGTTCTGTGGCCCCGGGACCGGGCCGGGCAGCTCTGACGCGATCCGCACGGATCCGGATCCGGACGCCCACAGGCGTCCGCCCAGGAAGGACGAGAGCAGTGGCCGACAGGACCCAGCCCGCCGGCGACGGCGTGCCCCAGGAGAACCACGGCGTCCCCGGTGACGCCGCCGTTCCCGTCCCGGCGGCGCCCACCGCCGACGCGGAGCGCGCCACCGCACCCCTCGACGGCGCCGAGGACGGGCAGGACCAGGCGTCGTCGCGCCGCGCGGGCCGGCGCTCCTCCGACCGGCGCTCCCGCAAGAAGCGCCCCGACACCTTCTGGGGCTCGGCGCGGGAGATCCTCCTCGTGCTGGTCTGGGCCGTGCTCATCGCGTTCGTCGTGAAGACCCTGCTGGTGCGGGGGTTCTACATCCCCTCCGGCTCGATGGAGAACACCCTCCAGCTCAACGACCGCATCTTCGTCAACGTGCTCGAGCCCACCTTCGGCCCGCTCGAGCGCGGGGACATCGTGGTCTTCGAGGACGCCAAGGGCTGGCTGCCGGCCCAGCCCGACAGCGGGGGCGGGCCGACCGACGCCGTCTACGACGCCCTGGCCTTCGTCGGCGTGCTGCCCGATCGCACCGACCAGCACCTCATCAAGCGCGTCATCGGGGTCGGGGGCGACACCGTGGCGTGCTGCGACGCCTCGGGGCGGGTCACCGTCAACGGGGAGGCCCTCGAGGAGCAGGACGCGTACCTCCACCCCGGGTCCGCGCCCTCGGAGCTCGAGTTCGAGGTCGAGGTCCCCGAGAACCACTACTTCGTGCTGGGCGACCACCGGGACGCGTCCGCCGACGCCCGGGTGCACCTGGCCGAGATCGCGGACAACGGAGCGTTCATCAGCCACGACGACGTCGTCGGGACCGCGTTCGTCATCGCCTGGCCGCTGGACCGGTTCCAGCTGCTGCAGAACCCGGACGAGGTCTTCGCCGACGTCGCCGACCGGTCCGCCGGTGGCTCCTGAGCCCCGGCCGGGCCGGCGCTCGGCGCCGCCCCGGGGCGGGGCCCCGGGGCTCGTCGTCGAGCGGTCCCTGCAGGAGCCGGACGGGCGCCTCGTCGGCGGGATGGACGAGGTGGGCCGCGGGGCCCTCGCCGGACCCGTCACCGCCGGGCTGGTCGTCCTGCGACCCGGGACCGGGCGCGGGGTCCCCGGGCTGCGGGACAGCAAGCTGCTCACCCCTGCACGGCGCGAAGCGCTCGTCCCCCGCATCCTCGCCTGGTGCGCGGCCGCCGGCGTCGGCCACGCCTCGCCGCAGGAGATCGACGGACTCGGGCTGACGGCCGCGCTGCGCCTGGCCGGACACCGGGCGATCGCGGCCGCGGCGCGGCGGGGGACGCCGCCCGACGTCGTGCTCCTCGACGGCGCGCACGACTGGCTCTCGGGGCCCGGCGCCGGGACGCTCTTCGGCGACCCCCCGCCCGCGGCGGACGGCCTCCCGGTGCACGGGTGGGACGGACAGGTCGTGACCCGCGTCAAGGCCGACCTGACGTGCGCGTCCGTCGCCGCTGCCAGCGTGCTCGCGAAGGTCGAGCGGGACCGGGTCATGGGCGAGCTCTCCGCGGGCTGGCCGCAGTACGGTTGGGACAGCAACAAGGGCTACGGCGCCGTCCGGCACCGCCGCGCCCTCGAGGAGCACGGGACCACGCCGCACCACCGGCTCAGCTGGCGGCTCACGCAGGCGCCGCCCGCGGCCGCGCCGAGCACGATCGGAGACGGGACGACATGAGCGCCGAAGAACTCGAGAACTTCGAGACGGACCTCGAGCTGCAGCTGTACCGCGAGTACCGGGACGTCGCCGGGCTCTTCCAGTTCGTGGTGGAGACGGACCGCCGCTTCTACCTGGCCAACTCGGTCCGGGTCGAGCCGGTCGAGACGAAGACCGGGCTGTACTTCGACGTGGAGCTCAAGGACGCGTGGGTGTGGGACGTCTACCGCTCCGCCCGCTTCGTGAAGCACGTGCACGTCATGAGCTTCAAGGACGTCAACGTGGAGGAGCTCGCCCACGCGGACCCCTTCGCGGTGCCGGGCGCCGCCGGGCCCGTGCCGGAGGGGCCCGCGGCCCCCTGATCCGCCCTGCACACGGTCCCTGGGGCCCCTCGGCGGGGGACCGGCGCGGCGCACGATGAGGGCACCCGACCGGCCGCCGCCGGGACGGCGCCGCCGAGCAGGGAGGTGTCCCGTGTCCGAGGGACTGGGCGCGCGCGGCGAGCTGCTGGCGGCCGCCCACCTCGAGGCGCGGGGGTACCGCGTCCTGGAGCGCAACTGGCGCGCACGGCCCTCCCGGGACGGACTGCGGGGGGAGGCCGACCTCGTCGCGGAGCACGAGGGCTGGGTGGTCGTCGTCGAGGTGAAGACCCGCTCGAGCCTGCGGTACGGGCATCCGTTCGAGTCCATTACGCGGCAGAAGATCGTCCGTCTGCACCGCCTGGCGGCCGCCTGGGCGCGGGCCCACGACCGCGACCCCCGGGTGGTCAGGGTCGATGCCGTTGCAATTACTTTCGCACACGGCGGAGGGCCGGAGATCGAGGTCCTGCGGCAGATCCAATGAGACGCGGCGCGCCCGGGCCCGCGTGACATGCCTCGTGCGACGTGCCAATGTTGAACCGTCGATGATCGGGAGTAACGACGGAGGTGTGCTGTGGTCGCTGCGGGACCGCTCGCCGCTCCACGACGCGCTGCGGCTCTCGCGGCGGCTGTCGCGCTGACCGCCACCGGGTGCGGCGTGCTGAAGGCCCCGGAGCCCGACGCGATCGCGCAGCCGGGCACCGTGATCACCGCGCCCAGCGGTCTCAGCCCGGGCCCGTACGCCCTCACCACCGACGAGGGCGCGGTCATCACCTTCGACCTGCCCACCGTGCCGGCCCCCGACGACGACGTCGAGCAGCTGCGGCGGGACCTGAGCGTGGAGCCGGTGGTCTACGTGGAGCTGCACATCGACAACACCGAGGGCACCCGCACCGTCCAGATCGACGACCTCAAGGTGATCAGCCACGAGGGCGGGCAGTTCCCGTTCGAGCCGGTCGCCGAGGTCCTCTCGGACTGGGACCCCAACCGCTCCGGGGAGGGCGGCTTCTGGGGCGCCGACGGCTCCCCCCTCGACCCGCAGGAGGGCGCCCGGCTCGACGCCCGCACGCACGAGCTGATCGCCCAGTACACCGGCGCCGTCCCGGTCGGCGCCACGGGCCGGGAGCTCATGGTCGGCGACTTCGAGAAGCTGCCGAAGACCTTCGACGACATCGAGCTGTCCCCGTACCCCAACGACCGGTCACAGGACCCCGCCCCGGTCGGGCACGGGCCCGAGCAGCGCCAGTACCGGGCCGGGGTGCCGAAGCCGGCGCCCCGGGAGCGGATCGAGGCGGAACCGGCGCCGGCACCGGCGGCACCCGAACCCGCCCGTCCCGCCGCGCAACCGCCTCGCGTGCCTGCCGCGCCGGTGCCCGCCGAACCCGCACCGGCCCCCGAGCCCGAGCCGGCGGCGCCGCAGCCGCCGGTGGAACCGGCGAACCCCCAGCAGCCGGTGGACCCGGTGATCCCTCCCGTCGTCCCTCCCGTCATGCCTCCCGCGGAGCCGACGCCGGAGCCCACGCCGACGCCCGTTCCCCCGGTCGCGCCACCGCCGGAGGAGACCATGCCTCCCGCCGAGAACCCCGCCAGGGGCGAGGTCGCCACCCCCGGGGCCACCGCCGGCGCCTCGGCCTCGCCCTCGCCGAGCACCTCCAGGCGCTGGAACTGGCCCCCGCGCCCGGAGTCCACGCCGACGCCCGCGCCGTCGGCCTCGACCACCACTCCGTCGCCCGCTCCGTCCCCCACGGCGACACCCACCCCCACGGCCTCCACGGGCGCTCCGTCACCGGCCGCGACGCCCGGGCCGTCACCCTCGCTCCCCAGCGGGGCCGAACTGGCCTGAGCCGGCGGACTTCTCCACCGTCGGGCGGGCGACACCGCCGCGCTCCGCCGGCACGGCACAGTCTGGGAACGAGGAGGTTCCCATGCACCGTCGTCGTCCCCTTCCGTTCCCCGTCCCCGGGCGCCGCCCCCGGGACCCCGTCGCGCCCGCCACCGGGGTGCGCTGATGGGCTTCGCACGCACCTGGGCGGTGGCCCTGGTCGGGCTCGACGGGTCGATGGTGGAGGTCGAGGCGGACATCGGGCAGACCCTGCCCGCCTTCTCCATCGTGGGGCTGCCGGACGCCGCGCTCAACGAGGCGAGGGAACGGCTGCGGGCGGCGGCGCGCAACAGCGGGATGCCCCTGAGCCCGCGCAAGCTCACGGTCAACCTGACCCCCGCGACGCTGCCCAAGCGGGGATCCCTCTTCGACCTCGCCATCGTGATGAGCGCCCTGCAGGCCGCCGGTGACGTGCCCGCAACCGGACGGACCGTCTTCCTGGCCGAACTGGGCCTGGACGGGGCGCTGCGGCCGGTGCGCGGCATCCTGCCGGCGGTCATGGCCGCCGTGCGCGCCGGGCACGAGCGGATCGTCGTCCCGGCGGCCAACGCGGCGGAGGCGGGGCTGGTCCCCGGCGCACGGGTGGAGGGCTTCCGCTGCCTCGCCGACGTGCTCGCCGGCGCCGGGGCCGATCCCGCCGGTCTGTGCCGGCCGGCACCTGCCGGGTCCGTCCCGGGCGGGGCAGCGCCGGGCCTGCCCGGAACGGACGGCGTGGGGACCCACCCCGCACCCCGCGCCGCACCGGATCTCGCCGACGTCGCCGGGCAGACCGACGGGCGCCTGGCCCTGGAGATCGCCGCCGCCGGCGGGCACCACCTGCTCATGGTGGGCCCACCAGGATCCGGCAAGACGATGCTCGCCGAGCGGCTCCCGGGCCTGCTGCCGGACCTCGAGGACGACGCCGCGATGGAGGTGACGGCCGTCCACTCGCTCAACGGGGCCGCCGGGCGGTGCACCGCCCTGATCCGGCGCCCTCCCTTCGAGGCGCCGCACCACACCGCCTCGGCGGCCGCCCTGTTCGGGGGCGGGTCCGGGATCCCGCGCCCCGGTGCCGCCTCCCGGGCGCACCGCGGCGTCCTCTTCCTCGACGAGGCCCCCGAGTTCGACCGCGGGGTCGTCGACGCGCTGCGCCAGCCCCTCGAGAACGGCCGGGTCGTGATCGACCGGTCCACGGCCTCGGCGGTCTATCCGGCCCGCTTCCAGCTGGTCCTCGCGGCGAACCCCTGCCCGTGCGGGCAGGCCGGGGGCCGGGGCGCCGACTGCACGTGCACCCCACGGATGCGCCGCAGCTACTTCGGCAAGCTGAGCGGTCCGCTGCTGGACCGGGTGGACCTGCAGATCGCGGTGCCGAAGGTCTCCTACGGCGAGCTCGCCGCCGGGGCGGGACAGGGGGAGAGCACGGCGGAGGTCGCCGTGCGCGTCGCCCGGGCGCGGGCGGCCCAGGCGGAGCGTCTGCGCGGCCTGGGGCTGCGCACGAACGCCGAGCTCGGGGGCAGCCTCCTGCACGGCGCCCTGCGTCCCCCGCGCCCGGTCACCGCCCCGCTGGAGCGGGCCATGGACCGAGGCTCGCTGACCGCCCGAGGGCACCAGCGGGTGCTCCGGGTCGCCTGGACGCTGGCCGACCTGGAGGGCCGGGGCGTCCCGGTGCTCGACGACGTCGACACCGCGCTGTACTTCCGCTCCCTCGTCCCGGCCTGAGCGCCGCCGCATCCGCCCCGTCCACCCCGTCCCGCCCCGTCCCGCCCGTCCCGCCCCGTCCGGCCCGGTTGGTCCGGTCCGACCCATTCCGTCCAGTCCGACCCGTCCGCGACAGGAAGGCCCGCCATGCACTCCGCCCCGCCCGGCACACGCTCCGGCCACGACCCGCTGCTGCTGGCCCGCGCCGGGCTGTCCCGGCTCGTGGAGCCGACCGACGCCACCGCCATGCTGCTGCTGGCGGCGCTCGGACCGGTCGCCGCGCTCGAGATCGCCACGGGGACGCGCCCCATCGGCGCCGGGGAGCACCCGGTGTTCGTGCGGGCGGCCGCCGAGGCCGGGTACGGTCCCCGGCAGGTCGACCTCCGGCGCGCCCTGGCCCGCTGGGCGCCCCGGGCGGCGGACCTCGACCCCTCCGCCGACCTGGGGATCGCCGCCCGGGCGGGAGCGTGGTTCGCGATCCCCGAGGACCCCGACTGGCCGGCGGCGCTGGCCGACCTGGGCCTGTTCCAGCCGGTGGGCCTGTGGGGCCGCGGCGACCGGCGGCTCCTCGGCTTCCCCGCCGCCCGCTCCGTCGCCGTCGTCGGCTCCCGGGACTGCTCGACCTACGGCCGGCAGGTCGCCCTGGACATCGCCGGCGCCCTGGCCGCCCGCGGCTGGACGGTGGTCTCCGGCGGTGCCCACGGCATCGACCAGGCCGCCCACTCGGCCGCGCTGGCCACCGGCACCGCGCACCCGCCCACGGTGTCGGTCATGGCGTGCGGGATCGACCGCCTCTATCCTCCGGGCAACCACGAGCTGCTCCACCGGGTCGAGGCCGCCGGGCTGCTGCTGGCCGAGGCCGCCCCCGGGTGCACGCCCAGCCGCTACCGCTTCCTCCAGCGCAACCGGATCATCGCAGCCCTCTCCGCCGGCACGGTGGTGGTCGAGGCCCGGTGGCGGTCCGGGGCTCAGAACACGGCCCACCACGCGGACGGGCTCAGCCGCCCGGTGGGCGCGGTGCCCGGCAGCGTCCACGCCGGCACCTCCGCCGGCTGCCACCGGCTGGTGCGGGAGGGCACCGCCGTCCTGGTCACGGACGTCGACGAGTTGCTCGAGCTCGTCCAGCCCCTCGGGACGGCGCCGGCGCCCGACCGCCCCGCCCCGGCCTCCGTCGTCGACGGGCTCTCGGACCGGGACCGCGTGCTCCTCGACGCGCTGCCCCTGAGGGTGCGCAGCCGCCCGGACCACCTGTCCCGCGTCGCCGGCCTGTCCGTCCGCGAGGTGCTGGGCGGGCTGCGCCGGCTCGAGGAGCGCGGCCTGGCGGAGGGGGCGGGGGAGGGGTGGCGCCGCCGCTAGAATCGCCGCATGACCTCCGACGCCGCCCCGCTGCCCACGGCCGTGGTCCGGGCCCTGGAGCGGTACACGGACCACCTGGTGCACGAGCTGGCGCGCAGCCCCCGCACCGTGGACGCCTACACGGGCGACCTCCGTGCCCTCTTCACCTGGCTGCACGCCCGGTACGGGGTCGCCGCGCCGGCCGCCGTGGACCTGGAGATGCTCCGGGCCTGGCTGGCCGCCCGGCACGCCGAGGGGGCGGGCCGCTCGTCCATGGCCCGCTGGACGGCGTCGGTCCGCGGTTTCTTCGGCTGGGCCGCCGGCACCGGCCTGGTGGGCGCCGACCCCAGTCTGCGGCTCGTCGCCCCGCGCCGCCGGCGCCACCTCCCGGACGTCGTGCCCGCCGACGGGATGCGCGAGCTGCTGGACGATCTCGCGGCCCGCTCCACCGAGCCCGGGACCGCGGGGGTGGAGAGCGCGCTCGTCGCCCGGGACCGCGCCCTCCTCGAGCTGCTCTACGCCACCGGTGCGCGGGTGGGCGAGCTCACGGGTGCCGACGTCGACGACGTCGACCGCTCCCGCCGCGTCCTCACGGTGATCGGCAAGGGCGACAAGCAGCGCACGGTGCCCTTCGGCCGCCCCGCCGACGACGCGCTGCAGCTCTGGCTGGCCCGCCGGCCCGTGCTGGCCGCGGCGGGCAGCGGGCCGGCGCTGTTCCTCGGGTCCCGGGGCGGCCGGATCGACGCCCGACAGGTCCGGCGCGTCGTGGAGCGGGAGCTCGGCACCGTCCCCGACACCGCCGCCCGGGGTCCGCACGCCCTGCGCCACTCGGCGGCCACGCACCTCGTGGACGGCGGCGCCGACCTGCGCACGGTGCAGGAGCTGCTGGGGCACGCCTCCGTGGCGACCACCCAGATCTACACGCACGTCTCCGTGGACCGCCTGGGAACCGTCTACCGTCAGGCCCACCCCCGGGCCTGAGGTGCGCCGGGGCGGAGGATCGCGGAGCAACACGGCGTCCCGGGTTGACGCCCGTGGAATGTTTGCAGTTGAATGAGTGGCGTATTGTACTCGACGTCCCGGACACGGCAACACGCTCGGAGCCGGCCGGAACGACGGGTGCGGCACCCGGGCGACCGGACGCCGCGCGGGCCTCGAATCCCCGCGGCGGGACGCGAGCCCGGACAACAGCATCGTCCGGTCGCGGCACGCTCGCCGCGGCCCGACGGGTGGGACCGCTTCCGTGCAGGGCGTTGGGGAAGACGTACCTACACGACGGAGGAACAGGTCATGTCTGCACCCACCACGCGCGGAGTGCTCTACGTGCACTCGGCTCCGCGAGCGCTGTGCCCGCACATCCAGTGGGCGCTGGAGTCGGTCGCGCGCCAGCGCACGGAGCTCGAGTGGACCCAGCAGAACGCCGAGCCCGGTTCCGTGCGCGCCGAGCTGGAGTGGTCCGGACCCGCGGGGACCGGCGCCCTCCTCGCCTCGGCGCTGCGCACGATGGGCCGCCTCCGGTTCGAGGTCACCGAGAACCCGTGCCGCGGCCACGACGGCGCCCGCTGGTCCTTCACCCCCGACCTCGGGATCTTCCACGCGACCACGGACGCCGCCGGCAACATCATGGTCTCCGAGGACCGGATCCGCTACGCCTACGAGACGGCGGCCGGCAACCCGCTGCTCGTCATCAACGAGCTCTCCCTCGCCCTGGGGGAGGCCTGGGACGAGGAGCTCGAGCCCTTCCGGCACGCCGCGGAGGGCGCCCCGGTGCGCTGGCTGCACCGCGTCGGCTGAGCCCCCGCGGCCCCGCCCCGCCTCCGGGGGCACGGGCCCGCAGCGCGCAAGAGGGCCGTCCCGCGATCAGCGGGACGGCCCTCTTCCGTGCGTCCGAACGGTCTGCGCCCGGACGGGCTGCGCCCGACGGCGCGGGCGCGGCGGGCGTGCGCTCAGACGGTGCGGAACGCGGCGACCGCGTTGTGGCCGCCGAAGCCGAAGGAGTTGGACACGGCCACGAAGTCCCCGGAGGGAAGGTCGCGGGCGTCGGTGACGACGTCGAGGTCGATCTCCGGGTCCTGGTTCTCCAGGTTGATGGTGCAGGGCGCGGTGCGGTGGTGGACGGCCAGCACGGTGAGCACGGCCTCGACGGCGCCCGAGCCGCCGAGGATGTGGCCCGTCATCGACTTGGTCGCCGAGACGCACATGTCGTCCACCGCCGAGCCGAACGCCCGGCGCAGGGCGCCGGCCTCGGGGGCGTCGCCCTTGGGCGTGGACGTCGCGTGGGCGTTGACGTGCTTGACGTCGGCCGGACCGAACTCCCCGGTCTCCATGGCCTCCGCGAGGGCGCGGGCCGCCCCGCGGCCCTCCTCGTCGGGCGCGGTGATGTGGTAGGCGTCCGAGGTGAGGCCGGCGCCGGCGAGCTCGGCGTAGATCCGTGCGCCGCGGGCGCGGGCGTGCTCCTCCGACTCGAGGACCACGGCGCCGGCGCCCTCGCCCATCACGAACCCGTCGCGGGCCGTGTCGTAGGGGCGGGAGGCGCGCTCCGGCTCGTCGTTGCGCTTCGACAGCGCCTGCATGGAGGCGAACGCCGCGATGGTCACGGGGTGGATCGCGGACTCGGCGCCGCCCACCACCACGAGGTCCGCCTTGCCGGAGCGGATGAGGTTCATGCCCTGGTAGAAGGCCTCCGTGCCGGAGGCGCACGCGGAGACGGGCGTGATGGACGCGGCCCGGGCCTTGAGGTCCATGCCCACGGCCGCCGCGTTGCCGTTGGGCATCAGCATGGGGACGGTGAGGGGCATGACGCGCCGGGCGCCGCGCTTCTGGAGGGTGTCGTAGGCGTCCAGCAGGGTCCAGACCCCGCCGATGCCGGTGCCGAAGGCCACGGCGAAGCGGTCCGGGTCGACCTCCTCGGAGGTCTCTGCGTTGTTGCCGGAGAAGCCGGCGTCGGCCCACGCCTCGCGGGCGGCGATGACGGACAGCTGCCCGGAGGGGTCCAGACGCTTGGCCTCGACCCGGGAGAGCACCTCGCTGGCGGGGGTCGAGACGGGCGCGGCGATCCGCACGCCCAGATCGTAGGTGTCCACCCAGTCGTGCTCGATGGCTCTGACACCGGAGACGCCCGTGGTGGCGCTGCGCCACAGCTCGGGGACGGTGCCACCGATCGGGGTGGTGGCACCGAGACCGGTGACGACTACTTTGCGGGTCATGACTGCACTTCCTCGTGTCCTGGGGTGATGCGGCGGGCGGCCCGCCCGGTCGCGGGCCGGTGCGGCGCGGCGGATCCTGCGGTCCGCCGCGCCCCGCACCGACCGGCCGGATCAGGCCTGGGCGTTGTCGATGAAGTTGACGGCGTCCTCGACGGTCTTGAGGTTCTTGACCTCTTCGTCGGGGATGGTCACGTCGAACTTCTCCTCGGCGTTGACCACGATGGTCATCATCGAGATGGAGTCGATGTCGAGGTCCTCGGTGAAGGACTTGTCCAGCTGGACGGCCTCGGTCTCGAGGCCGGTCTCCTCGTTGACGATCTCGGCCAGGCCGGTCAGGATTTCCTCTTTGCTCGCCATGGTGGCTTCCTTTCTCTGCGGCTGCCGGAGCAGCCGGTGGTGACGTGCGCCCCGGGCAGGTGCCGGGTGCATCTGTCCCGGTCGGGCCGTGGGCCCGGACCGGGGGACATCGGGTGTGCGGTTCAACCCTACGACGACTCGCAGGGCCCCGCGGCGGCACCGACACGTGAGCAGGACCCCGGGGGCCCGGTCCGCGTGCCGGCGGCGGTCAGGGGAGGACGACGACCTGCGCCCCGTAGACGAGGCCGGCGCCGAAGCCGATCTGCAGCGCCAGCTTCCCGGACAGCTCCGGGTGCTCGGCGAGCAGGCGGTGCGTGGCGAGGGGCACGGACGCGGCGGACGTGTTGCCGGAGTCGGCGATGTCCCGGGCGATGACCACGGACTCGGGGAGCTTGAGCGTCTTGGCCATCTGGTCGATGATCCGCATGTTCGCCTGGTGGGGGATGAAGGCGCTCAGGTCCTCGGGCCGCACCCCGGCCACGTCCATGGCCTCCTGCGCGCGCTTGGCGACCTCCCACGAGGCCCAGCGGAAGACCGTCTGCCCGTCCTGGCGCAGGGTCGGCCAGAGGGTGGCGTCCTCGCGCACCGCGCCGGTCTCCGGGTCGAGGAGGTCGGGGGACTGGGCCCGCTCGCGCCCCTGCTCCACCGCCCGGATGTCGGTGAGCGGGTGGGTCATCCGGATGGCGTCCCACTTGGAGCCGTCGGAGCCCCACACGGACGGGCCGATGCCGGGGGTGTCGGAGGGGCCGATGACCACGGCGCCCGCGCCGTCGCCGAGCAGGAAGGAGATGGAGCGCTCGGTGTTGTCGATGACGTCGGAGAGCTTCTCCACGCCGATGACCAGCACGTAGTCGGCCGCGCCCGAGCGGACGAGCGCGTCGGCCTGGGCGACGCCGTAGCAGTAGCCGGCGCAGGCCGCCGAGATGTCGAAGGCCGGTGCCGGGGTGGCGCCCAGGCGGTCCGCCAGGGCCGCGGCGGCGGACGGGGTGAGGTAGGGGAAGGAGATCGTGGAGACGATGACCGCCCCGAGCTGCGAGGCCTCGATGCCGGCGGCGGCCAGCGCCTCGCGGGCGGCGTGCTCGGACATGTCGAGGACGCTCACGTCCTCGGCGGCGCGGTGCCGGGTCCTGATGCCGGTGCGCTGCTGGATCCACTCGTCCGAGGACTCGATCCACTGGCAGACGTCGTCGTTGGTCACCACCACGTCCGGGCGGTAGACGCCCAGGCCGAGGATCCGGGAGTGCGCGTTGGTCTGTTGCTGCTTCAGGGTCACCACAGGGGTCGTTGCTCCTTCGTGCGGCCGGGCGGGACGGACGGGCCGGCTGGGCGGGGCGGAACGGCTGCTCCGGCCTCGGGACGGGCGGCGCACGAGGTGCGCGCGCGGACGTCAGTCAAGAATACTCCTGGCCTGCTCCAGCTCCGCCGCGGAGTTCACGGCCAGGGCCGGGACGCCCTTCATGCCCCGCTTGGCCAGGCCGACGAGGGTGCCCGCCGGCGGGAGCTCGACGAGCTGCTCGACGCCGCGCTCCAGGAGCGTCCGCGTGCACAGGTCCCAGCGCACGGGCCGGCAGACCTGGGCCACGAGCGACTCGAGGTTGGCGGCGCCGCCGCTCACGGGCTCGCCGTCGGCGTTGGAGAGCAGCGGATGCACGGGGTCGGCGGGCGAGAGCCGGGGGACCAGCTCGTGCAGGGGCTCCAGGGCCGGGGCCATGTGCTCGGTGTGGAAGGCGCCGGCCACCTTGAGGGCGATCACCCGGGCGCGGGCCGGCGGGGCCGCGGCGAGGGCGGTCAGCTGCTCGAGGGTGCCGGCGGCCACGGTCTGCCCGCCCCCGTTGGCGTTGGCGGGCGTCAGGCCCGCGGCCTCGATGGCGGCGAGGACCTCGTCCTCCTTGCCGCCGAGCACGGCACTCATGCCGGTGGGGACGGCGGCGGCCGCCCGGGCCATGGCGTTGGCCCGGGTGCGCACGAAGGCCATGGCGTCGGCCTCGGTGAGGGCGCCGGCCAGGGCGGAGGCGGTGATCTCACCCACCGAGTGCCCCGCGAAGACCAGGTCGTCCCGGCCGGGGCCGATCCGGTCCCCGAGCAGCCGGCCCGCGACGAGGCCCGCGGCCACAATGAGGGGCTGGGCCACCGCGGTGTCCTTGATGGTGTCCTCGTCGGCCTCGGTGCCGTAGTGCACGAGGTCGAGTCCTGCGGCCTCGCCCAGCTCCTCGAGGTGGGCGCGGACGCCGTCGAGGGCGAGCCATTCGGTGAGGAAGCCGGGTTTCTGGGAGCCCTGTCCGGGGCAGACGATCGCGATCACCGCTACAGCTTCGCAAGGATGGGCCCCCGCGCGGTGGCCCGGAGGCCACCAAGCCCGGCGGCGGTGTTTGTAGGGATGCTACAAGACCGGTCCCACGGCGGGGGCGGAGGTGTCGATGGGGGCGCACGAGTCCGCGAGCCGGCCCGCCACGAGGGCGCAGTGCAGCACGAACGCGTCGCGGGGGACCAGGGGGTCCCAGCCGGTGAGGTCGCTGATCCGGCGCAGCCGGTAGCGCACCGTGTTGGCGTGCACGAACAGCTCCCGGGCGGTGGCCTCGAGGGAGTGGCCGACGGAGACGTAGGCGGACAGGGTCTCCACGAGCCCGGTCGCGGAGCGCGTCAGCGGGCGGTAGACCGACTCGATCATCGCCGTGCGCGCGCTCTCGTCCCCGGCCATGGCCCGCTCCGGCCACAGGTCCTCGGAGTGCACCGGGCGGGGCGCCGCGGGCCAGGCCGGCGCCACGGACAGGGCGGCGTGGGCGAGCCGGGCGGAGCGTCCCGCCGCGAAGACCGTGGGGGACTCCGGGCCGTAGGCCACCGGTCCCGGCCCGAACGCGGCGGCGAGCTTCTCGAGGGCGAGGTCCCGGTCGGACAGCCCTCCGAGGATGAGCACGAGCCGGTCGCCCTGGATGGAGACGAGGGAGTCCTGCGCGTGGCGGCCGGCGAGCCTGCGCAGCCGGGCCACGGTGGACGGGCCGGCGGCCTCGGGCGCGGAGCCCGTGAGCACGGTGACCGGGCCCGTCGAGGTCCAGCCCAGGGCCGCGACGCGGGAGCGCAGCGCGTCGGAGTGCTCCCCCCGGAGGATCCCGTCGACCACGAGGGACTCCAGGCGGGCGTCCCACGACCCGCGGTTCTCGGCGGCGCGGGCGTAGACGTCCGCGGCGGCGAAGGCGATCTCCCGCGAGTAGCGCAGCACGGCCTCCCGCAGCGCGGCCTCGTCGTGGTGCTTGGCGAGCTCGGGGACCTTCTCCTCCACGACGTCCACGACGATCCGCAGCAGCTGCAGGGCGTGCTGGAGGGAGATGGAGCGGGTCAGGTCCGTGGGGGCGCCCCGGAAGACCTGGGTGAGCACCCACAGGGGCTCCTCCGGGTCCTCGTACCAGCGCACGAACGAGGAGATGCCCCGCTGGGCCACGAGGCCCAGCTCGGAGCGCTCGTCGGCGCGCAGCTCCTCGAACCAGCCGAGGTCCGTCTCGAGCCGGCGGGTCGCGACCGTGGAGATCGCGCCCAGGTTGGCCTTGAGGTTCTCGAGCGTCCTGGGGTGGGGCGGGGCGACGGGACGGTGCCGGTCGGTGGACCGTCTGCGCGAGGGGCGCAGCCAGCGCGTCGTGGTGTTCCCGTCCTGTCCAGCCATGCCTCCGAGCTTAGAGCACCGGATCGCCGCCCCGGACCCGGGGACGACGACGGCGCCCCGCCCACCCGGACGCGGGTGGGCGGGGCGCCGTGGTGCGCCGGAGGGCTCGGCTCAGGCGTCGCCGCCCGCGTTGCCGGAGGTGCCGGCGGTGACGTCCTTGAGCGAGTACTTCTCGATCGCCTCGCCGGGAGCGCGCCAGTCGACCTCGCCGCGCTTGGCGAGCATCTCCAGGGCACGGACCACCATCGAGTGGGAGTCGATCTTGAAGAACCGGCGGGCGCCGGCGCGGGTGTCCGAGAAGCCGAAGCTGTCGGCGCCCAGGGACGCGAACTCGTTCGGGACGAACTGGCGGATCTTGTCCGGCAGGTCCGCGCTGAAGTCCGAGACGGCCACGACCGGGCCCGTGGCCCCGGCCAGCTGCTGGGCCACGAACGGGGTCCGCGTCCCGTCGCCGGGGTTGAGGAACGCCTCCTTCTCGGCCGCCAGGCCGTCGCGGCGCAGCTCGACCCACGAGGTCACCGACCACACGTCGGCGGAGACGCCCCAGTCCTCGGCGAGCAGCTTCTGCGCCTCGAGCGCCCACGGCACGGCCACGCCGGAGGCGAGCAGCTGCGCCCGGGGCCCCTCGTTCTCGGCGGGCTTGAGCAGGTAGATGCCCTTGAGGATGCCCTCGACGTCGACGTCCTCCGGCTCGGCCGGCTGCTGGTACGGCTCGTTGTAGACCGTCACGTAGTACATGACGTTGTGGTCCTCGTCGCCCGTGCCGTACATGTGCTCGAGGCCGCGCCGGACGATGTGGGCGATCTCGTAGCCGTACGCGGGGTCGTAGTGGATGACCGCCGGGTTGGTCGCGGCCAGCAGCGGCGAGTGGCCGTCGGCGTGCTGGAGGCCCTCACCGGTGAGCGTGGTGCGCCCGGCGGTGGCCCCGATGATGAACCCGCGGGTCATCTGGTCGGCGGCGGCCCAGAAGGAGTCGCCGGTGCGCTGGAAGCCGAACATCGAGTAGAAGATGTAGACCGGCACCATGGGCTCGCCGTGGGTGGCGTAGGCGGTGCCCGCGGCGGTGAACGCCGCCACGGAGCCGGCCTCGTTGATCCCCGCGTGCAGGATCTGGCCCTGCGGGGACTCCTTGTAGGCCAGCATCAGCTCGCGGTCCACGGAGAGGTAGTTCTGCCCGTTGGGGTTGTAGATCTTCGCCGTGGGGAAGAACGAGTCCATGCCGAAGGTGCGGGCCTCGTCGGGGACGATGGGCACGATCCGGTGGCCGAACTCCTTCTCCCGCAGGAGGTCCTTCAGGATGCGCACGAAGGCCATGGTGGTGGCGGCCATCTGCTTGCCGGAGCCCTTCTTCGCGGACTTGTACGCGGCGTCCGTGGGCAGCGCGATCTCCTGCTGCTCGTGCGGGCGGTCGGGGACGAAGCCGCCGAGCTCCTTGCGGCGCTCCAGCAGGTACTTGACCTCCGGCGAGTCCTTGCCGGGGTGGTAGTAGGGCGCGCCGTAGAGGTCGCTCTCCAGCTCCTCGTCCGAGATGGGGATGCGCAGGTGGTCGCGGAAGGCCTTGAGGTCCTCCAGGGTCAGCTTCTTCATCTGGTGGGTCGCGTTGCGCGCCTCGAAGTGGCTGCCCAGGCCGTAGCCCTTCACGCCCTGCGCCAGGATCACGGTCGGCTGGCCCTCGTGCTCGGTCGCGGCCTTGTAGGCGGCGTAGACCTTGTGGTAGTCGTGGGCGCCGCGCTTGAGCTCCCAGATCTCGTCGTCGGTCATGTCCGCGACGAGCTCCTTGGTGGCCGGGGACTTGCCGAAGAAGTGGTCGCGGATGAACCCGCCGGACTCGGCCTTGTAGGTCTGGAAGTCGCCGTCGAGGGTCTCGTTCATGATCCGGACGAGCTCGCCGTCCTCGTCCTTGGCGAGCAGCTCGTCCCACTCGCGGCCCCACAGCACCTTGACCACGTTCCAGCCGGCGCCGCGGAAGAAGGCCTCGAGCTCCTGGACGATCTTGCCGTTGCCGCGCACCGGCCCGTCCAGGCGCTGCAGGTTGCAGTTGACGACGAACGTGAGGTTGTCGAGCTTGTCGTTGGCGGCCAGCTGCAGCAGGCCGCGCGACTCCGGCTCGTCCATCTCACCGTCGCCGAGGAACGCCCACACGTGCTGCTCGGAGGTGTCCTTGATCCCGCGGTTGTGCAGGTAGCGGTTGAACTGCGCCTGGTAGATCGCGTTCATCGGACCGATGCCCATGGACACGGTCGGGAACTGCCAGAAGCCGGGCATGGAGCGGGGGTGCGGGTAGGAGGGCAGCCCGTTCGGGGCCTTCGTCTTCTCCTGCCGGAACCCGTCCAGCTGCTCCTCGGTGAGCCGGCCCTCGAGATAGGCGCGCGCGTAGTTGCCGGGAGCCGAGTGGCCCTGCCAGAACACCTGGTCGCCGCCGCCGGGGTGCTCCGGGCCGCGGAAGAAGTGGTTGAGGCCCACCTCGTAGAGGGTCGCCACACCGGCGTAGGAGGAGATGTGACCGCCCACGCCGATCTCCGGGCGCTGGGCCCGGTGCACCATCACGGCGGCGTTCCAGCGCAGGAACGCACGGTAGCGCCGCTCGATCTCCTCGTCGCCCGGGAACTCCGGCTCCTGGTCCACCGGGATCGAGTTCACGTAGTCCGTGGTGGTGACCATCGGCACGCCCACGCTCTTCGCACCGGCGTGCTGGAGGAGGGCGCGCATGATGTACTGCGCCCGTTCCGTGCCCTGCGTCTCGATCAGGCCCTCGAAGGACTCGATCCACTCCCGGGTCTCCTCGGTGTCGGAGTCCTTCAGGTTGTTGGTCAAGCCACTGAGGATGTGGTGGTTGCTGGATGAAGGCACGTTCAACCTCTCTTCGTCGAGTTGCCCGACGGATCCCGGGCGGATGCGCGCGCGAGGGCGCGGCCGGGACGTCCGACAGTCTCAAAAATACCCGTTGCCCGTTCCGCTGTCCGAACGCCACCCGGAACGGGCGGACGTCCGGGAACCGGGCCCGTCGTGCGGATCGCGCCGCCGGGGCCGCCTCGGGCGTACGGGGTGTCTGTGGGGACCATGCTTCCACACCCGGGGCGGGCCGTCACACGGCGTGCCAGCCCACGCGTCACCCCCATGATTCGGAGGCGCTCACCGTGCGGGAGCTTGAAAGAGTCCCTGATCCGGTGTTGTCTGGACGGTGAAGCCGGTATCCGGCCCGCCACCGTGCCCCCGCGGTCCGCCGACGGGCAGGCGGAGCCCAGCACCGGTACGCAGTGCGTGGTCGTCGTTCGTCGGCCCGATCCCAGAAGGAGCAAGAACAGTGAGCGAGGCCAAGACCACCGCGGGTGACGCGGTAGTCCAGCTCGGTTTCAAGGATGGCGACTACATCCAGGAGTTCGGATACGACGAGGACGTCGACCTCGACCTGAGGGACGGCATCGAGGAAGTGATCGGGTCGGACCTGCTGGACGAGGACGACCAGGAGGTCGTCGACGCGGTGCTCCTCTGGTTCCGCGAGGGTGACGGTGATCTCGTCGACACGCTGGTGGACGTCACCACCACCCTGGACGAGGGCGGCGTGGTGTGGGTGCTGACCCCCAAGGCGGGCCGCGACGGCTACGTGCCGCCCGCGGAGGTCCAGGAGGCCGCGCCCACGGCGGGCCTGCACGTGACCACGACCGCCCGCGTCAGCGCGGACTGGGCCGCGACCCGGCTCATGCCCAAGCGCAACGTCTGACCGGGCGTCCCGGACCCCAGCGGAGGAGACCACGCATGCTCGAGATCGGCGCGCCCGCCCCGGACTTCACCCTCAAGAACCAGTTCGGCGAGCCGGTGACCCTGAGCGCCCTCCGCGGCCGCCCCGTGGCGATCGTGTTCTACCCGTTCGCGTTCTCCGGGGTCTGCACCGGCGAGCTGTGCCGGCTCCAGGACAGCCTCTCCGTGTTCGACGACGCCGGGGTGAAGCTGCTCGCGGTGTCCGTGGACTCGAAGTACACGCTGCGGGCGTTCGCGCGGGAGGAGTCCTTCGACTTCGACCTGCTGTCCGACTTCTGGCCCCACGGGGAGGTGGCCCAGCGCTACGGGGTGTTCGACCCGGTGGCCGGTCTGGCGGAGCGGGCCACCTTCGTGCTGGACGCGCAGGGCGTCGTCGTCGACGCCTTCCGGTCGGAGCGCGGCACGCCGCGGGAGCTCGAGGCCTACCGCACCGCCCTCACCAGGCTGCACGGCTGAGCCCGGCCGGCCCGGTCCCCCGCGAGCAGCGATGCCCACCGTCCGCGCCGGCTACGGCGCCCCCGTGCACCCCGACCAGTTCCCGGACCCCGACGCCGCCGGGCTCGAGGCGGGCCTGGCCGGGGCGGCCGCGCTGCTGGGCGGTCGGCGGACCGCCGTCCTGACGGGCGCGGGCATCAGCACGGAGTCCGGGATCCCGGACTACCGCGGCCCCGGCTCCACTCCCCGCACCCCCATGACCTTCGACGAGTTCATGGGCAGCGCCGCCATGCGCAGCCACTACTGGGCGCGCAACCAGTACGGGTGGCGCCACCTGGCACGGGCCCGGCCCAACGCCGGGCACGCGGCCCTGGCCCGGCTCGAGGAGACGGGGTCCGTCACGGGCGTGGTCACCCAGAACATCGACCGCCTGCACCAGGCCGCGGGGTCCCTCAACGTCGTGGACCTGCACGGGCGCTACACGCAGGTCGGGTGCATGCGCTGCGCCACCCGCATCCCCCGGGCGGTGCTCTCCGACCTGTTCGACGAGCTCAACCCCGGCTTCTACGACTCGATCTCGTCCCCGGACGACATCGACTTCGCCCCGGACGCGGACGCGGTGGTGCCGCGCACGGCCGGGTTCCGGGTGCCGGACTGCCCGGTCTGCGGCGGGGTCCTGAAGCCCGACGTCGTGTTCTTCGGGGAGAACGCGCCCCGGCACCGGGTGCTGCGCGCGCTGCGCATGGTGGACGCCGCCGACGCCCTGCTGGTCGTGGGCTCGTCCCTGACCGTGAACTCGGGGCGCCGCTTCGTCCGGCACGCGGTGCGCGCCGACGTGCCCGTGGTGATCGTCAACCACGGGCGCACCCGGGGGGACGCCGCGGCGCGGCTGAAGGTCGACGCGTCCGCGACCGCCTTCCTGGTGGGGCTCGAGCAGCGACTCGCCCGGCCGTAGGGCGGACCGCGAATATGGCGAACGTCACGCCGGGCCGGGCCCGCACCCGGTCGGCACCGATGCGCCCCGGCGGGTAGCCTGTTCGGGAACCGGGTGCCGGCGGTTGCGAAAACCGCCCACCCGGTTGTCAGGGTCTTTAGCTCAGCTGGTAGAGCGCCACGTTTACACCGTGGATGTCATCGGTTCGATCCCGGTAGGACCCACCACGAGCTGGTCGGCACCGCCCGCGGGAGCCGGCGCGGAGCGCGGTCAGCGGAAGTAAACCTGTTTGTTCCCGGGCCGGGTGCACAGGACCACGATGCTGCCTGTGCGATCGGCCTTCCGGGCCCGCGCCGCGTAGCTGGAGGCCGTGCCCCCGCACAGCCGCGACGCCCCCTCGGTGACCTGGGCGATCGTCGCCTCATCGAGCACCACTTTGGTGCCGAGGACCAGGTCGACACTGCCCTCGGCGGCCGCCGCAGGTGCGAGCCCGGCGCCCGACCACAGTGCGGCACCGGCCACGGCCACCGTCAGTGCGCTCTTCCACGCGTCCATCCCGGCCCCCCGGCTCGTCGTGTTCCAGCACTAATGTAAATGTAGGAGCCTCCGGGGGCGAACGGAGATTGTGACGGGGCTCGTTTTCCGGATGTCGCCGTCGGCCCTCCCAGGCCCTCCTTCCCTTGGGGATCGCGGCAACAAGTGCGCACCGGACGGAGCGCCCTCCCGGAGTTTGTAGGCTGGGGGCATGGCAGCAGAACAGAAAGCTCAGATCGGGGTCACCGGCCTCGCGGTCATGGGCGCGAACCTCGCCCGCAACTTCGCCCGGCACGGTTACACCGTCGCCCTCCACAACCGCTCCGTCGAGAAGACCGACGCCCTGCTCGACGCCCACGGCGACGAGGGGACGTTCATCCGCACGGAGACCCTCCAGGAACTCGTGGACGCCCTCGAGACCCCCCGCCGCATCCTCGTGATGGTCAAGGCCGGCGCCCCCGTGGACGCCGTCATCGAGCAGCTCGTGCCGCTGCTCGAGAAGGACGACATCATCATCGACGGCGGCAACTCCTACTTCCAGGACACCCGGCGCCGCGAGCGCGAGCTCGCCGAGAAGGGCCTGGACTTCGTGGGCATCGGCGTCTCGGGCGGTGAGGAGGGCGCCCTGCTCGGGCCCTCCATCATGCCCGGCGGACCCCGCAAGTCCTACGACTCCCTCGGCCCCCTCCTCGAGGACATCGCCGCCAAGGCGGAGGACGGCACGCCGTGCTGCGCCTGGATCGACACGGACGGCGCCGGCCACTTCGTGAAGATGGTGCACAACGGCATCGAGTACGCCGACATGCAGGTCATCGGCGAGGCGCACGAGCTGCTGCGCTCCGTCGCCGGGCTCGAGCCGGCCGAGCAGGCCGACGTCTTCGAGCAGTGGAACCGCACCGAGCTGGCCTCCTACCTCATCGAGATCACCGCGCACGTGCTGCGCCAGGTCGACGCCCGCACCGACCAGCCCCTCATCGACGTGATCGTGGACGCCGCGGGGCAGAAGGGCACCGGCCGCTGGACCGTCCAGGAGGCCCTCGAGCTCGGCTCCCCGGTCACCGCGATCGCCGAGTCCGTCTTCGCCCGGGCGCTGTCCTCCGCCGAGCCGGAGATGCGCCTCGAGGCGCAGCGCGTGCTGCCCGCCGGCATCGGCGGCACCACCGAGGACGTCGTGCACGACCCCGAGTTCGTGGAGGACGTGCGCAAGGCCCTCTACGCCTCGAAGCTGGTCAGCTACGCCCAGGGACTCGACATGCTCACCATGGCCGGCCGGGAGTACGGCTGGGACCTGGACCTCGCGACCATCGCCGGCCTGTGGCGGGAGGGCTGCATCATCCGGGCGGAGCTGCTCGAGGTCATCATGGAGGCGTACAAGGGGGACAAGCAGCCGCTGAACCTGCTGTTCGCCCCGGAGTTCGTCGCCGCCGTCGAGGAGGCCCTGCCGTCCTGGCGGCGCGTCGTGGCCCGAGCCGTGGAGCGCGGCATCCCCGCGCCGGTGTTCGCCACCACGCTGAACTACTACGACTCGCTGCGCCGGCCCCGGCTCAACGCGGCCCTGACGCAGGGTCTGCGCGACTTCTTCGGCGCCCACACCTACCGGCGCACCGACGACGCCGAGGGCACCTACCACACCCTGTGGAGCGGGGACCGCTCCGAGGTCGTCTCCTGACCCGGACCCCGCCCGACGACGCCGGCCGGCCGTCCCCGTCCCGGGGGCGGCCGGCCGGCGTCGCAGCGGGGCAGGGTCAGATCCACATCGCAGGGTCGATGTAGCTGGAGGGGTCCACGAGGGGCTGCTGCTTCTCGGGGGTGCGCGGGCGGACCTTGCCGGGGATCCCGGTCACGATCGAGTCCTCCGGCACGTCCTTGACCACCACGGCGTTGGCGCCCACGGCGGAGTCGGCGCCGATCTCCACGGGGCCCAGGATCTTCGCCCCGGCGCCGATCACCACGCGGTCGCCCACGGTGGGGTGCCGCTTGACCTTCTCCAGGGAGCGCCCGCCCAGGGTCACCCCGTGGTAGATCATCACGTCCTCGCCGATCTCCGCGGTCTCCCCGATGACCACGCCCATGCCGTGGTCGATGAAGAAGCGGCGCCCGATGGTCGCCCCCGGGTGGATCTCGACGCCCGTGAGGAAGCGGCCGAGCTGGGAGACCGTGCGGGCCAGCAGCCGCCGGTCGGGTTGCTGCCACAGCCGGTGGGACAGGCGGTGGACCCAGATGGCGTGCAGACCCGAGTAGTTGAGGGCGATCTCCACCCTGGACCGCGCGGCCGGGTCGTGCGTCCGGGCCGTCTGCAGGTCCTCGGCGAGTCTGCTCCAAAAACTCACGGTCTTCCTCTGTTCTTCCGGGGGCGGGGGTCCTGGCCCGCCGGGACGGCGGGACGTGCTGGGGCGCGGACGGGAACGACCCGCCCACCACCGGGAGCAACGTCACCGGCAGGCGGCGCTATTCCCGGCGGGGACGGGTCGTGGTCAGTGGCGCGGCTCAGCCCCGGATGTCCTCGTAGAGCAGGGTGGAGATGTAGCGCTCGCCGAAGTCGCACACGATGGCGACGATCAGCTTGTCCCGGTTCTCCTCCTTGGCCGCCTCCTGGAGGGCGGCCCACACGATGGCGCCCGAGGAGATCCCGCCGAGGATGCCCTCCTTGGTGCCGAGCTCGCGGGCGACCCGCACGGAGTCCTCGACCGTCACGTCGTAGACGTCGTCGTAGATCTCGCGGTCCAGGATGTCGGGGATGAAGTTCGCGCCGAGGCCCTGGATCTTGTGCGGACCGGCCTTGCCCTCGGTGAGCAGGGGCGAGTCGGCGGGCTCGACGACGACGAGGCGCACGTCCGGCTTCTGCTCGCGCAGGTAGCGGCCCGCACCCGTGATGGTGCCGCCGGTGCCCACTCCGGAGATGAACACGTCGACCTGGCCGTCGGTGTCCTCCCAGATCTCCGGGCCCGTGGTCGCGTAGTGGATGGCCGGGTTGGCCTCGTTGGCGAACTGGCTGGCGAGGACCGCGTTGTCGGTCGTGTCGACGATCTCCTGGGCCTTCTCGACGGCGCCGCGCATGCCCTCCGCACCCGGGGTGAGCACGATCTGGGCGCCGTAGGCGCGGAGCATGACCCGACGCTCCGTGGACATGGTCTCCGGCATGGTCAGGATGACCTTGTAGCCGCGGGCGGCGCCGACCATGGCCAGCGCGATGCCGGTGTTCCCGGAGGTGCCCTCGACGATCGTGCCGCCCGGCTTCAGCTGGCCGGACTTCTCGGCTGCGTCGATGATGGCCACGCCGATCCGGTCCTTGACGGAGTTCGCCGGGTTGTAGAACTCCAGCTTCACGGCGACGTTGCCGGGCAGGCCCTCGTCGAGCCGGTTGAGGTGGACGAGCGGGGTGCGGCCCACGATCTCGGTGACGTCGTTGTAGATCTTCGGCATGTGCGTACCTCGGTTTCTGCGTGGTCGGTTCTCTGTCGGATCTGGGTGCTGCTCGGGTCGTGCTGCGGCCGCCGGCGCTCTGGGGGGCCCGCGGCGGCGCGGTCCTAGCTCAGCCTAGCCAGGCCCCGCAAGCGCTACTACGCGGTAAGCCACGCGGAGTAACGTTTCCGGACCTTCGCCAGCTTGGGGTTGATGATCACCTGGCAGTAGCCGTTCCAGGGCTGCGCGGCGTAGAAGTCCTGGTGCTCGGGCTCCGCCTCCCAGAACGGGCCCAGCGGCTCCAGCGTCGTGACGATCGGCTGGTCCCACGCCGGCTGCGTGCGGCGGATCGACTGCTCGAACAGGTCCCGCTGGGCCTCGTCGGCCCAGAACATGGCGGACCGGTACTGGGTGCCCACGTCGTAGCCCTGCCGGTTGAGGGTGGTCGGGTCGTGACCGGTGAAGAACAGGTCCAGGATCACGTCCGCCGGCACCACCGACGGGTCGAAGGTCACGGCGACCGCCTCCGCGTGGCCGGTCGTGCCCGTGCACACCGCGTAGTAGTCGGCGCGCCCGGGGTCGCCGCCGGTGTAGCCGGAGACCACGGAGGTGACGCCCCGGGTGATCCGGTAGACCGCGTCGAGGCACCAGAAGCACCCGCCCGCGAGCACGAACGTCTCGGTCGCGGCGGGCTCCGCCGCGGCGGGGCGGGGATCGGGGGCGGGACGTGCGTCGTCGTCGTGCGCGGAGTAGGCCATGACCCGTACAACACCGCACGGCCCGCATCATTCCCGCACCCGCCCCGGGCGCCTCCGCGCCCGCCTCGGCGGCCGGCGCGGAACGGACTCCTAGACTGGGGCGCATGAGCGAGCAGAGCACGTCCCCGCCCCGGCCCGCCCCCACCCTGTCGGAGGTGCTCGAGACCGTCGAGCAGCTGTGGCCGATGCACCTGCAGGAGCCCTGGGACGCCAGCGGGCTCGTCACCGGCCGCCCCGACCAGCCCGTGCGCCGGATCCTGTTCGCCGTGGACCCCGTGGCCGGGGTCGTCGCCGAGGCCGTGTCCACCGGCGCCGACCTGCTGGTCACCCACCACCCCCTGCTCCTGCGCGGCGTGACGTCCGTGGCCGCCGACGGCTTCAAGGGCGCCGTGGTGCACGAGCTCATCGAACACCGGTGCGCCCTGCTCGCCTGCCACACCAACGCGGACTCCGCCCCGGACGGCGTCTCGGACGCCGTGGCACGGGCCGCCGGCCTCACGACGACGACGCCCCTCGCGCCGCACCCCGCCGACCCGGCCGTGGGCATCGGGCGCGTCGGGGACCTGGCGCGGCCCGTGCGCCTGCGGGAGCTGGCCCGGCGCCTCGCCGACGCCGTGCCGCCCACCGCCCACGGGGTCCGGGTGGCCGGGAACCCCGACGCCCTCGTCCGGCGTGTGGCCGTGTGCGGGGGAGCCGGGGACTCGCTCTTCGACGCGGTGCGGTCCTCCGGGGCCGACGTCTACGTGACCGCGGACCTGCGCCACCACCCGGCGTCCGAGGCGCGCGAGGCCGCGCTGGGCCCCGGCGCCGGCGGCACCCCGTACCTCGTGGACCTCTCCCACTTCGCGAGCGAGTGGCTGTGGCTGCCCGTGGGCGCCGCCGCGCTGCGGGAGGCGCTCGCGGCGCGCGGCCACGACGTCCAGGTCGACGTTTCCGAGCGGTGCTCCGACCCGTGGGACTTCCGCCTCGACCACCCCGGCCACGACGGGTCCGACCCCGTCCGCTCCGGCCACGACCGTTCCGCCCCCGACCCCGCCGCACCGACCGCAGGAGGACCCGCATGAGCACCGCCACGCCCGAGCAGCAACGAGCCCTGCTGGAGCTCGAGCGGGTGGACGCCCGGCTGCGCCGGATCGCCGCCCGGATCGCCGAGCTGCAGACCGACCCCGAGGTCGCCGCCGCGCTGCAGCTCCGGGCCCGGGCGATCGCCACCGCCAAGGAGCTCGGGGCCGCCGAGCAGGACGTCCGGGACCGGCTGGCCGCCGCCGAGCAGAAGGTCGCCCGCGTCCAGGCCTCGATCGAGAAGGACCGCCGGCGCCTCGAGCAGGGCGGCTCCGCCAAGGACCTCATGGGCCTGCAGCACGAGATCGACACCCGCACCCGGCAGCTGGCCGAGGCGGAGGAGGCGGAGCTGGAGGTCATGCAGGAGCTCGAGGACGCCGTGGCGCACCGCGCCCGCATCACGCCGCGGCTCAAGGAGGCCGACACGGAGGCCCGGCGCCGGGTCGAGGCCCGGGACGCGGAGGGCCGCGCCCTGACGGCCGAGCGGGACGAGCTGGCCGGCACGCGCCCCGCCGCCGCGGAGGGCGTGGGGCACCCCGGGCTGCTGGCACGGTACGAGAAGATCCGGACCGGGCGCGGCACCGACCGGCCGGCGGCCGCGGAGCTGCGGGGCACCGCGTGCGGGTCCTGCGGCACGGCGCTCAGCCCCACGGACGCCGCGACGTTCCGGGCGGCGGCCCCGGACGAGGTGCTCACGTGCCCCGAGTGCGGGGTGCTGCTCGTCCGCTCCTGAGGTTTCACGGTGCCGCTCGAGCCCGGAGCGCGCGGTGCGGGGGCGGGGGACAGGCCGGCCTGTAAGCCGGGTTCTGTGCGCACGGCCGGTCGCCCGTGCCGTGCCGGTGACCATCCATCTAGGCCCACCGTTGCCGGTGGGCTCGAGCGGCCTACCCGGGTGCTCGGGCGAGCAGCCCTCGGACGCACCCTGTCTGGCCTTGCTCCGGATGGGGTTTACCGAGCCGCGCCGGTCACCCGGCGCGCTGGTGGTCTCTTACACCACCTTTTCACCCTGACCCGCCGCCCGGACGGACCGGGCACGGGCGGTCTGTTCTCTGTGGCACTTTCCTGCGGGTCTCCCCGAGTGGGCGTTGCCCACCATCCTGCTCTGCGGAGCCCGGACTTTCCTCGCGCCGCGACAGCCGGAGCTGCGCGGCCCGCGGTCACCCGGCCGACCTGTCCGAGGCCCATCCTACCCGCCGGTCCGAGGCGCCCGGACCGGCCCGCGGGGTCACTAGACTGCTGCGAGTGCTGATCCTCCTCCCGCCCTCCGAGACCAAGACCGCCCCCGGCGCCGGCGCCCCCGTGGACCCCGCTTTCCTGTCCTTCCCCCAGCTCACGGCCGCGCGGGAGCAGGTGCTCGCCGAGCTGGCCGCGACGAGCGCCCGCGAGGACGCGCTCGAGGTGCTGGGCGTGGGGGAGCGGCTGCGCGGCGAGGTCGAGCGCAACACCCGGCTGGGCGCCGAGCCGGCCGCACCGGCCCTGAGCGTCTACACCGGGGTGCTCTACGACGCCCTCGACCCGGCCGGGATGACCGGGACGCAGCGGGCCGCCGCGGCGGCCTCCCTCGTCGTCGTCTCGGCGCTGTGGGGCGCGGTGCGCCCCGACGACCGGATCCCGGCCTACCGCCTGTCCATGGGTGCCGAGCTGCCGGGGCTCGGCAGGCTCGCGGCGCACTGGAAGCACCACCTGCCCGCGGTGCTGGAGCCGGCGGCCGGGGACGGGCTCGTCGTGGACTGCCGGTCGGCCGCCTACGCGGCGGCGTGGCGCGGTCCCCGGGCCCGGACGGTGGGGGTGAAAGCGGTGCGGGAGCGGAACGGGAGGCGCCAGGTCGTCTCGCACATGGCCAAGCACACCCGCGGCCTGCTGGCCCGGCACCTCGTCGAGCGCGCCGCCGCCGGCGAACGCCTGGAGACGCCGCTGGACCTGCTCTCGGCGGCGCAGGAGCGCTGGCGGGCCGAGCTGACGGAGCCCACGGCCCGGTCGGCGGGCGAGCTCGTCGTCGTGCTGACGGAGGCCTGAGCGGGCGCGCCGGGGCCGGTGCGCGGACGGATCAGTGGCCGAACGGGTCCTCGTCGACGCCAGGGGTCCAGGTGTGGCCGCCGCGGCCCCAGCCCTCGGCCTTGACCGCCTTCCGGGCCTTGCGGGACCACTTGTCGTTGAGCCGGTCCACGTAGAGCTTGCCGTCCAGGTGGTCGTACTCGTGCTGCATGACGCGGGCGAACCACCCGGTGGCCTCGAAGTCGACCGGACGGCCCTCCACGTCGAAGCCGGCGACCCGGACCCAGTCCGCCCGCTTCAGCGGCCAGCTGTAGCCGGGCACGGACAGGCAGCCCTCGGACTCCTCGTCCGGGTCCGGCGCCTCCTGGGATATCTTCCCCGGCGTCAGCACGGGGTTGACGAGGACGCCGCGCGGCGCCACGTCGTCGTCGTTCTGGAACGTGTAGGTGAAGATCCGCAGCCCCACGCCGATCTGCGGGGCGGCGAGCCCCACGCCGTGGGCGGCGTCCATGGTCTCGTACATGTCCGCCACGAGGGCGCGCAGCTCCTCGTCGAACTGCGCCACCTTGGCGGCGGGGCGGTGGAGGACGGGATCGCCGGTGATCACCACGGGACGGACGGCCATGACGCACTTCCTTCGACTTGCCGGGGCCTGCGCCCCTTCGAACCGGTTCGGGAACGACGAAAGGCCGCCCCGAGTCAACGGGACGGCCTTTCACAGTGGGTGAGCGACGGGGGTTGAACCCGCGACCTCCTGGACCACAACCAGGCGCTCTGCCGAACTGAGCTACGCCCACCATGAACGCCCGCCGGAAGACCTGCTTCCGCTGGGCAACGCATACGAGTGTACCGCATTCCCGGAGGGCTCCGGACCACGCCGGGACCCCCGCCCGTCCGGGCCGGGGTCCCGGCGCCGGACGGGGGACTCAGGCGCCCGTGCGGGACGCGGCGATCTCCGCGGCGATGCCCTTCGCGGTCACCGAGTCCGGCCCCGGCTCGGCGGCGAACACGGCGCGGCGGTAGTACCGCAGCTCGTCGATCGAGTCCCGGATGTCGCCCAGGGCCCGGTGGTTGCCGGTCTTCGGCGGGGCCTGGAAGTAGGCGCGCGGGAACCACCGGCGGGAGAGCTCCTTGATGGTGGAGACGTCGATCACGCGGTAGTGCAGGTGCGCCACGAGCTCCGGCATGTCGCGCACCAGGAACGTGCGGTCCGTGCCCACCGAGTTCCCGCCCAGCGGGGCCTTGCCGGGCTCGGGCACCCACTCCTTGATGTAGGCGAGGACCTGCTCCTGCGCCTGCTCCATCGTCAGACCGGAGGGGAGCTCGTCGAGCAGCTTGGAGGAGGTGTGCATGTTCCGCACGAAGTCCCCCATCTGCGCCAGCGCCGCCTCGTCCGGGCGGATCACGACGTCGACGCCCTCCCCGAGGACGTTGAGCTCGTCGTCGGTGACGAGCGCCGCGACCTCGATCAGGGCGTCGTCCTCGATGGACAGCCCCGTCATCTCGCAGTCGATCCACACAATGCGTCCGTTCGAATTAGCCACCCGGACAATCTACCGTGCCGCCCCGACGCCGCCGGTCGCCGCCGGGACCGGTCGGGGACTCCCCGAGGAGCCGGGGATAGGATCGGGGCGACCACGGGTCCGTGCTGCGCCCAGCCGGGGCGCCCGCAGCCACCGGACGGGCGCATCGGGAGAGCAGTGCAGACCACTTCGACGACGCCGGCGCCGGGCGAGGGACCCGACGGCGTCCGGCCGCCGGCGGATCCCGGGAGCTCGTGGTACGACTCCGACTCCCTCCTGCGGACGGTGCTCATGGGCACGCTCGGGTCGCTCATGCTCCTGGTCGGCTCCCTGGGCGTCGGCTGGCTCGCCTCCGTCTCCCCGCTGCGGCAGGCGCCGGTCATCATCGGCATGCGCTTCACGACTACCGGGGTGATCGTCTCCATCCTCCTGCTCGCCGTGGGCGGGATGCTCCTGATCCGTGAGTGGCTGCGCCTGGGGCAGAAGCTCAACACGTGGGGACCCGGCAGCGGCCGGTGGGTGCTCATCGCCATCGCGGCGTGGGCCGCCCCCATGCTCGTGACGATCCCCCTGTTCAGCCGGGACGTGTACTCCTACATCGGCCAGGGCCGGGTGATGGCCAGCGGGCTGAACCCCTACGAGCACGGCGTCTCCACGATCGACAACTTCTTCCAGCTCGGGGCCGACCAGATGTGGTCGGAGTCCCCGCCGCCCTACGGGCCGCTCTTCCTGTGGCTCGAGCAGTTCGTGGTGGCCGTCACCGGCGCGGACCCGGACGCCGGGGTGCTCTGGTTCCGGGGGATGTGCGTGCTCGCCGTGATCGCCTGCATGTGGCTGGTCCCGCGGCTCGCGCGGCTGCACGGCATCAACCCGGCCCGGGCCCTGTGGCTCAGCGTGGCGAACCCCCTGTTCCTCACGAACTTCATCGTCTCCGTGCACAACGACGCCATCATGATCGCCCTCGCCCTCGGCGGCACCTACGCCGCCGCGGTGCACCGCAACTGGAAGGGCGGTCTGCTCGGGACCACGCTCGTCACGCTGTCCGTGGCGATCAAGCCCATCACCCTCGTCCTCCTGCCCTTCATCGGCCTGCTGTGGGCGGGCCGGAACGCGTCGTGGACCCGCCGCTTCGTCATCTGGTTCCTGGTCCTCGTCTACGCGGTCGCCCTGCTCGGGCTGATGGGTCTGCTCAACGGCTTCGGCTTCGGCTGGGTCTCCGCCATGTCCACCCCCGGCTCCGTGTCCATCTGGTACGCCCCGGTGGGTCTCGCCGGCGTGCTCGCCACCACCCTGGCCGCGGCCGTGGGCGCCGACGCGGGCCAGTGGCGGGAGGTGGTCCACACGGCGGGCCAGGCCCTCGCGGTGCCCGTCATCCTCTGGCTGATGTTCGTGGGCCGGGACGAGCGGATCATCCGCCGGCTGACCTGGGCGTTCGCCGCGATCGTGCTGTTCTCCCCGATGATCCAGGCCTGGTACGTGGTGTGGCTCATCCCGCTGTTCGCGGTCACGGGCATCCGCAGCGACTGGCAGGTCGACATCCTGTTCTTCCTCACCGTCTTCTTCATGATCTACGCGGTCTCCGACCAGCTGGACGTCTTCCCGTACCTGGACCTCGACCTCAGCTCCGGCCGGCTGATCGCGGCGGTCGTCGCCCTCTCCTACGGCGTGTACCTGTGGTTCATCGACCCGGCGACCCGGCGGCTCTTCCGCGGCCGCTACCAGCCCCCGGTGCAGAGCGCCGTGATCTGAGGAGCCGGTGTGGCCCCCGCGAGTTGATAAACTCGACCGCGGTGCCCGGGACGCGGTCCCGGGCGGCACGCCCCAGTAGCTCAGTGGATAGAGCAGGAGCCTTCTAATCTCTTGGTCGGGGGTTCGACTCCCTCCTGGGGCACACTCGCGATCCCCGCCATTCCGGCCCTCACGGCTCAGGGTGGCGGGGATCTCGTCGTCTCCGACGCCAGATCCGACGGCAGATCCGACGGCACGTCGTGCTGCGGTGCCCGGCGGGACCTCTCCGGTGGCGAGACGCACGGCCCTTGCGGGCAGGGCCGGCGGACCGGATGAGCGTGCCGGCGCCCGTTCGGTGGACCGGTACCTCCGAGCGGAGCGGAGGCGGGGTAGGCTGTGCGGTGGGCACGCAGATCTCGCCGTCGGTGTGTCCGCGGCTCGCTCGGTCTTACTGGACCGGGCGGGCCATCTTTCGTCGGTGGCGGAGCCGGCAGGTGCTGAGCGGCGTCCCGGCAGGCGCCCGGAGCCGGAGCACTTTCCCGCCACACCCCGGACGACCGGCCCACCTGCGGCCCTCGGCGGGCACGGCCCGGCCGTCCCCCTCCCAGGCAGTCCTGCCGGTGCCTCTCCCCGAGCTACAACCCGCTCTGGATTGTTTGCGGTCGCGAAAGTGTGGACAAGCACCACCCTGTGAATTCGCATACGTTAAGTAGCACATCGAGGGGTGCAGTGATCCGGCCACCTGAGCTCCGCGCCAGGACGGACGAGGAGCCGGAGCAGCACCTCCGCGACGACCCCGGCGGCAGCCCGCCGGGACGGCCGCAGTTCCCGGACGGGGTGCCCGGGGCGGCCGCGGACCACGCGTCCGGATCCGATTCAGGGGGAGGAACCATGAGCGTCACCATCATCAGGCAGTGGACCGGCCGGGGGGCCCGTTACTACCACTACGACACGGTGGAGGAGGCCACGGAGGACACCCGTGACTTCATCGTCCGCAACGTCGGCCCGGACATCGATCCGCAGCAGCTGGAGGCGATCACCCGGGGCGTCGTCGCGCTGCACTGCATGCACCTCGACTTCCGGGAGGACTGCATCGTGGTCGAGCCGGGGCACGCCGCCTAGTCGAACGGAACGCACGGGGGCCGGCGGCGAACCGGGCACGGCGCCGTTGCGCCGTGCCCGGGAGACTGCGGGGGTCGTCGCACGCGAGGCCGACCGCCGCCTCCCGTCCGGGCGCCCGCACTGCACCGGCACCGGCCTGCCGTGGCGAGATCGCGGCCGACGCCCGTGGCTGACGTCCGCGGTCGACGCCCCGCCGCGCGGAGCGACGGCTCCGAGGGGCGGGGCGACGGCTCCGCGCAGCGGGGCGACGCGCGGGGACGGGGTAGGCGCGGCGCCCGCTCCGGCGGTCCGGGCGCCGTGCCGGCCCCGAAAACCGGGCCGCGGTGCATCCACAGGAGCCCCTGGGCCGGTAGTAGGGGTGAGGACACCCGCGCAGGATGTCGTCCGGCAGGCCGTCACCTGTCAGGCCACTGCAACGAACATCGAGGTGAGTCCGATGGCCCGGATCCGACTCTGCCAGTGCGGCGCCCCACCGCTCTACGGCCCGTGGTGCTGGGCATGCTCCCACGAGCAGGAGCGGCACCGGGAGCCCCTCGCCGTCATCGCCTGGAACGCCGTCGACATCGACTGACGGGCGCTCGCGGACCGTGAGCCGGTCTCACGCTGGTCGCCCGGCGGTCGCACTGCACAGCGCGTGGTCCCGGAACCCGAGGAGCGCGGCCGTCCACAACCGGGGCCCGCCCGCCGCGGCGGCACCGGCTCCGGCAGGACGCTGGGTGCACCCCGCCACCGGGGCCAGCACCGGCCGCACCGGCCGCCGTCCAGAGGAGTTCCCGATGACCGAGCAGATCACCGTCCGCGGCTACGTGGCCACGGATCCCGAGTCCCGCAGCCTGCCCGACGGCACCGTGGTGGTGACCTTCCGCCTCGCCTCCACCCCGCGCTGGTTCGACCAGCAGGCCGGTGCGTGGCGGGACGGGCACACCAACTGGTTCTCCGTCCAGGCGTTCCGCTCGCTGGGGCTCAACGCGCTGGCCAGCATCAAGAAGGGCCAGCCCGTGGTGGTGGTCGGCAAGCTCAAGGTCCGGTTCTGGGAGGGCGAGCACGGGCGCAACACGGCCGTGGACGTGGACGCGGTGTCCCTGGGGCACGACCTCGCCCTCGGCACGGCCTGCTTCCAGCGCACCGTGAGCTCCTCGCCGCCCGCCGAGCAGACGGGGGAGCGGCCCGCCGGACAGACCGAGGACGCGGCGGCGACCGGGGCCGCGGACGCCCCGGCGGCCCCGGACGGGGACCCGTCGGAGTCGAGCGGCGACCTCGACGGCGGGGCCCCCGTGCTCCCGGAGGGCGTCGACCCGGAGACCGGTGAGCTCCTCGGGGCCGCTGCCGGGCCGGGACGGCGCCCGCGCCGCCAGCCCGCCACCGCCTGAGCTTCCCGGGCGGAGCCGTCCCGGCGCGGGGACGGAGCGGGGGCTGCGGCGCCCCAGCCCCCGGTCCGTCCCCGCCCGGTGGCCGCCCCTCGGCCTCCGCCGGGCGGGGTAGCCTTGAGGGCATGGCGGAATTCATCTACACAATGTCCAAGGCCCGCAAGACCGTGGGCGACAAAGTCATCCTGGACGACGTCACCATGTCGTTCTACCCCGGCGCGAAGATCGGCGTCGTGGGACCCAACGGGGCCGGCAAGTCCACCATCCTCAAGATCATGGCCGGCCTCGACCAGCCGTCCAACGGCGAGGCCCGGCTCAGCCCCGGCTACACCGTCGGCATCCTGCTCCAGGAGCCGCCGCTGAACGAGGAGAAGACCGTCCTGGGCAACGTCGAGGAGGGCGTGGGCGAGATCAAGGCGAAGGTCGACCGCTTCAACGCGATCTCCGAGGAGATGGCCCAGCCGGACGCGGACTTCGACTCCCTCATGGAGGAGATGGGCAAGCTCCAGGAGGACATCGACGCCGCCAACGCCTGGGACCTCGACTCCCAGCTGGAGCAGGCGATGGACGCCCTGCGCTGCCCGCCGCCGGACGCCGACGTCACGGTCCTCTCCGGTGGTGAGCGCCGCCGCGTGGCCCTGTGCAAGCTGCTGCTGCAGAAGCCGGACCTCCTGCTGCTCGACGAGCCCACCAACCACCTCGACGCCGAGTCCGTGCTGTGGCTGGAGCAGCACCTGAAGGACTACCACGGCGCCGTCATGGCCGTGACCCACGACCGGTACTTCCTCGACCACGTGGCCGAGTGGATCTGCGAGGTCGACCGCGGCCGGCTGTACGGCTACGAGGGCAACTACTCGGCCTACCTCGAGACCAAGCGCGCCCGCATGGAGGTGCAGGGCAAGAAGGACGCCAAGCAGGCCAAGCGGCTGGCCGACGAGCTCGAGTGGGTGCGCTCCAACGCCAAGGGCCGCCAGGCGAAGTCGAAGGCCCGCCTGGCCCGCTACGAGGAGATGGCCGCCGAGGCCGAGAAGACCCGCAAGCTGGACTTCGAGGAGATCCAGATCCCGCCGGGACCCCGCCTGGGCAACCTCGTGATCGAGGCGAAGGACCTGCAGAAGGGCTTCGGGGACCGCTCCCTCATCAAGGGCCTGTCCTTCTCCCTGCCGCGCAACGGCATCGTGGGCGTCATCGGCCCCAACGGCGTCGGCAAGTCGACGCTGTTCAAGACCATCGTCGGCATGGAGGAGCTGGACGGCGGGGAGCTGAAGATCGGCGACTCCGTCAAGATCTCCTACGTGGACCAGAACCGCGCGAACCTCGACGCCAGCAAGTCGCTGTGGGAGGTCGTCTCGGACGGCCTGGACTACATCAACGTCGGCAACGTCGAGATGCCCTCGCGCGCCTACGTCTCCGCGTTCGGCTTCAAGGGCCCCGACCAGCAGAAGAAGGCCGGGGTGCTCTCGGGCGGGGAGCGCAACCGGCTGAACCTGGCCATGACCCTCAAGCAGGGCGGCAACCTGCTGCTCCTGGACGAGCCCACCAACGACCTCGACGTCGAGACCCTCGGCTCCCTGGAGAACGCGCTGCTGGAGTTCCCGGGCTGCGCCGTGGTCGTCTCCCACGACCGGTGGTTCCTCGACCGGGTCGCCACCCACATCCTCGCGTGGGAGGGCACCGAGGACGAGCCGGACCAGTGGTACTGGTTCGAGGGCAACTTCGAGTCGTACGAGGCCAACAAGGTGGAGCGCCTCGGCGCCGACGCCGCGCGGCCGCACCGCGTCACCCACCGCCGCCTCACCCGCGACTGACGCAGGGCCGGGCCCGGAGCCCGTGCCGCCCGAGGGGCCCGCCGGGCGGGAAGGAGCAGCTCCTTCCCGCCCGGCGGGCCCCTCCGGCGTGCTCCGGTGCGGTCAGGAGAACTCCGGGAAGCGCATCATGCCCTCCTGGGCGGTCGTGGCGACGAGCCGGCCGTCCCGGGAGAACATCCGGCCCACCCCGAGGCCGCGGGCCGAGGAGGCGTTGGGGGAGGACTGCACGTAGAGCAGCCACTCGTCCGCGCGGGTCTCCCGGTGCCACCACATCGCGTGGTCGAGGGAGGCGATGTTCATGCCGGGCTCGATCCACGTCCTGCCGTGCAGGCGCAGGATGGGCTCGAGCAGCGTGTAGTCGCTCGCGTAGGCGAGCGCGGCGCGGTGGATGTTCGGGTCGTCCGGCAGCGGCTTGAGGGTCTTGATCCACACCGCGTTGAACGGCTCTCCCCGGGAGTCCGGCTTGAAGTAGATCGGCTCCGTGATGTACCGCATGTCGAAGGGCCGCTCGTGCGCGATCGCCTGCGCCTCGGGGGCGTCGACGTGGCCGAGCAGCTCCACGGCGCTGGGCAGGGACTCCGGCTCGGGCAGGTTCCGGGGGGACTCGTCCTGGTGGTCCAGGCCCCGGGCCGGGACCTGGAAGGACGCGATGGCCGAGAGGATGGCGCGCCCGTCCTGGTAGGCGTGCACGCGGCGGGCGGAGAAGGACCGCCCGTCCCGGATCCGTTCCACGCCGAAGGTGATCGGCTGGGACACGTCCCCGGCGCGCAGGAAGTACGCGTGCATCGAGTGGATGATCCGCTCCGGCTCCACGGTGCGCATGGCGGCGGTCGCGGCCTGCGCCAGGACCTGCCCGCCGTAGACCCGGCCGCGTGCGGGGGAGATGGAGTGGCCCACGTAGATGTCCTCGAGCGTGCGCGCGCCACCCCCGTCCGCGAGGTCGAGCATGTCGAGCAGGGCCTGCGTGGGGTCCGGGATCGGGCTGTAGGTCATGGCCTTCACTCTAGCCAAGCCGCCGGTCGCGCCGGGGCGCGTCCGACGCGCACGGGTGTGATGGGATGGGGGGCATGTCTTCGCTGCTGATCCCCATCCAGATGCGCTTCGGCGACATCGACAGCTACGGCCACGTCAACAACGTCACCATGCTCCAGTACCTCGAGGACGCCCGGGTCCGGCTCATGGCCCGTCCGCTGCCCGAGGACGCCGCCGCCGGGGTGCCGGAGGGCGCGACGTTCCGCACCCTGCTGGGGGACCTGATGACCGTGATCGGCCGGCAGGAGGTCGAGTACACGCAGCAGCTGCTGTACCGCGACGACCCGGTGTCCGTGCGGGTGTGGGTCTCCTCCGTGGGCGGGTCGAGCTTCGTGCTGGACTACGCGGTCCAGGAGGAGGACGGTTCGCGCGTCTACGCCGTGGCCCAGACGGTCGTCGTCGTGATCGACCGCTCCTCCGGACGGCCGGTGCGCCTCGACGACACGCAGCGGGGCCTGCTCGAGCAGTGGCAGGACGCCCCGACCCGCTTCGCCCGCCGGCCCGCGCCGGCGGAGGCCTGAGCCCCGTGGGCCGGTCCCTCCCGCTGACGGACCCGCGGGACGTCGCCGACCTGCGGACGTACCTGTCCCGGGCCCGCGGGGTGGACCCGCAGGGCGCGGTGCGCTTCCAGGCGCGCGGGCGGGCCCTCGGCGTCTACGTGTGCGTGCTCGAGCCCCACGGCCTGCTGGACACCACGCCCACGGTCCTGGGCCTGCGCACCGCCGCGCTGGCCGGGGAGCAGGCCCTGGACGTCACCGTCCCGCTCGGCGGGGTCCTCGACCGGATGCCGCGCCAGGACCAGGACGCCACGGACGTGGGCCTGCCCCCCGTGGACGCGAACGTCTCGTGGGCGGGCATCGCCCCGCCCCTGGGCGGGTGGACCCCGGTGGGCTCCGTCGCCGGGGACGCGCTGCGCGAGGTCGCCCGGGCCGGGATCGCCGAGGTCGCCCGGGCGGTGCCCACGGACGCGGGCGCCGCCGTCGTGGACACCGTGCGCTCGCAGGTCTGGGGCCGGTCGTCCGGGTGGGCGGAGCCGCTCGCGGGGCGGCTGACCGGGGCGCCGCTGCCGGACGGCGCGGCGTTCGCCGCGTACTCGCTCGGCTTCCTGCGCCCGGGCGCGGAGGTCGCCGTCGCGGAGAACGGCCGCTGGGTGCGCCTGAGCACCCCCGGCGGGCACGTCCTGGCCAAGCGCTGAGACTCCCGGGGGATCAGCCGGGACGGTTGATCATGGCGTGGGCGGCGCGGTCGAAGTAGTCCCAGATGATCCCGTCGTGCAGCGGGGAGAGCTCCAGGGTGTCCAGGGCCGCGCGCATGTGCGTCAGCCAGGTCTCGCGCGCCCACGTGTCCACGGGGAACGGCATGTGCCGCATCCGCAGCCGCGGGTGCCCGCGCTGCTCCGAGTAGGTGGTCGGCCCGCCCCAGTACTGCTCGAGGAACATCCGCAGCCGCTCCTCGGCGGGGCCGAGGTCGTCCTCCGGGTAGAGCGCCCGGAACCGCTCGTCCTCGGCCACCCGGGCGTAGAACTCGTGCACGAGCTTCACGAACGTCTCGTGCCCGCCCACCTGGTCGTAGAACGACGACGCCGTGCCGGCCTCGGCCTGCTCCCGCTCGTCGCCGACCTGCGGCACGGGGCGGCGCAGCTGGGACAGGGGCGCCCCGACCGCGAAGGAGCGCGCCCCGGGCGGCGCCGCGGCGGCGGGGTCGGTGCGCGGGTCCTGGCCGGCCGGACCGGGGCGCTGCTGCTCGTCGCTCATGCGCGCACCACCTCGTAGGCGGCGTCCACGGCCTGCGCCCGGACCGCGCGGGCCGTCGCGTCGCGCTGCTCGAGGACCAGCCGGCGGAGTCCGTGCAGGTCCTCGGGCAGGTCCGCGAGGAAGGCGTCCGCGGCGTCGACGGTCTCCTGGGCGGGGATGTTCGGGTACATGCCGGTCGCGATCTGCTGGGCCAGCTCGTGGGTCCGGGTGCGCCACACGCCCGGGATCGCCGCGAAGTACTCCTCGGCCCAGGGCGCCAGCAGGGAGGTGTCGGCGGCCGTGCGGAACCCGTCGATCGCCGCGTCCTGGATGGAGTTGGGCAGCGACCCGTCCACCATGATCTGCTGCCACGCCCGGGCCTTGGCCTCGGCCGTGGGGATGGCGGCCCGGGCGCGGGCGGCCGCGATCGCGCCGTTCTCGGTGTTGTCCTGCGCGAGCATCGCGTCCACCTCGGCGTCGCCGGCCCGCCCGCCGGCGCACAGCGCGGTGAGCAGGCTCCAGCGCAGGTCGGTGTCCAGCGCCAGGCCCTCCAGGGTGCGCCGCCCGTCGAGGAGCTGCTCGAGGACGTCCAGCTGCTCGTCGGTGCGGGCGTGCCGGGCGAAGGCCCGGAGGAACTGCAGCTGCTGGTCGGAGCCGGGCGCCGCCTCCTCGGTGAGCCGGCGGAGCCGGTCGGCGGCGGCGCGCACGGTGGCCCCGCGCACGGGCTCGGCCACGTAGCCGTCGAGCACGGTGTCCAGCTGGCGCAGCTGCACCTGGATGCCGGTCGAGGACGTCTCGTGGGCGATGTTGCCGAGCACGAGCTCCACGTAGCGGCGGGCGGGCGTCTCGCCGTCGTGCACGCCGTCCCACACGGACGCCTGGACGAGGGCGCGCGGGAGCGTGTCCTCGAAGTTCTTCAGGTGGGTCAGGGCGGTGTCCAGGGAGCACTCGTCGAGGCGGATCTTCGCGTAGGCGAGGTCGTCGTCGTTGAGCAGCACGAGGTCCGGCAGCTCCCGGCCCACCAGCTGCGGCACCTCCGTGGACGGGCCGTCGACGTCGAGCTCGACCCGGTGCGTGCGCACGAGCTTGCCCTGCTCCCCGTCGTGGTCGTAGAAGCCCACGGCCAGGCGGTGCGGGCGCAGCGTGGGGTGCTCGTCGGGGGCGGTCTGCCGGATCCGGAAGGAGCGGATGATCCCGTCCTGGTCGGTCTCGAGCTCCGGGGTCAGCGTGTTCACCCCGGCGGTCTCGAGCCACTTCGCGGCCCACTCGTCGAGGTCCCGGCCGCTGGCCTCCTCGAGCCGGACCATGAGGTCGCGCAGCTCGGTGTTGCCCCACGCGTGCTCCCGGAAGTACCGGTTCAGCCCGGCCATGAACTGCGCCTGGCCCACCCAGGCCACCAGCTGCTTGAGCACCGAGGCGCCCTTGGCGTAGGTGATGCCGTCGAAGTTCACCAGCACGTCCTCGAGGTCCCGGATCTCGGCCTTGATGGGGTGGGTGGTGGGCAGCTGGTCCTGCTCGTAGCCCCAGGACTTCTCCCCGGCGGCGAACGTGGTCCACGCCTCCGTGTACCGGGTGTTCTCCGCCGCGGCGAGGGTGGACATGAACTCGGCGAAGGACTCGTTGAGCCACAGGTCGTTCCACCAGCGCATGGTCACGAAGTCCCCGAACCACATGTGGGCCAGCTCGTGCAGGACCGTGATGGCCCGCCGCTCCACCCGGGCCTGCGTGGGCCGGGAGCGGAAGACGTAGAGCTCCACGAAGGTCACCGCGCCGGCGTTCTCCATGGCCCCTGCGTTGAACTGCGGGACGAACAGCTGATCGTACTTCTCGAACGGGTAGGGCACCCCGAACTGCGCCTCGAAGAACTCGAAGCCGCGCTTGGTGATGCCGAACATCTCCTCCGCCTCGACGTGCTCCACGAGCGAGCGGCGGGCGTACAGGCCCAGGGGGATCGTGCGGCCGTCGGCGCTGGTGAGCTCGTCGTGCACGGACGCGTACGGGCCGGCGATCAGCGCCGTGACGTAGCAGGGGACCACCGGGGTGGGGGTGAAGGACCACGTGGCGGCGCCCTCGCCGGCGGCGACGGGCTCCGGGGTGGGCTGGGTCGAGACGACCGTCCAGTGCGCGGGGGCCGTGACCGTGAACGCGAAGCGGGCCTTGAGGTCCGGCTGCTCGAACACGGCGAACACGCGCCGGGTGTCCGCCACCTCGAACTGGGTGTAGAGGTAGACCTCGTCGTCGACCGGGTCCACGAACCGGTGCAGGCCCTCGCCGGTGTTCATGTACCGGCAGTCCGACTCGACCGTGAGCACGTTGTCCGCGGCGAGCCCCGGCAGCTGGATCCGCACGCCGTCCGAGACCTCGGCGGGATCGAGCTCGGTGCCGTTGAGCACCACGGAGTGCACCGCGTCGGTGATCGCGTCGATGAACGTCGAGGCGCCCGGGGTCGCCCGGAAGCGCACGGTGGTCGTGGAGCGGAAGACGCGCTCGCCGCGGGTCAGGTCGAGGACCACCTCGTAGGCGTCCACCGCCACGGTCTCGGCCCGCGCGGCCGCCTCCTGGCGGGTCAGGTTGGTTCCGGGCACTTCAGTGCCGTCCTCTCGTCGGGGTCGGGGTCGGGGTCGGGGTCGGGGTCGGGTCGGGATGGCTCGGGATCGGGGCGTCCGCGACCGGTGGGCCGCAGGGGATCGTCCCATTATGTCAGCCGGGTCCCGGCCGCCCGGGGAGGCCCTGCGGTGTGCGCGGCACGCACTACGCTGGAGGGCGGCCGGTCCGTCCGCGCGGGCCCTGCGCCTCGATCCCGCCCCGTTCCCGCGAACCCCAGGAGCACGCCGCCCATGCGCGTCCACATCGCCACCGACCACGCCGGCCTGGACCTCTCCCGCTACCTGGTCGAGGAGCTCGTCGCCGCCGGCTACGACCTCGTCGACCACGGCCCCGCCGAGTACGACGCCCTCGACGACTACCCCGCGTTCTGCATCAGCGCCGCGCGCGCCGTCCGGGCGGACCGGGAGGCGGGGCTCGACTCCCTCGGGATCGTCCTGGGCGGGTCGGGCAACGGCGAGCAGATCGCCGCCAACAAGGTCGAGGGCATCCGTGCCGCCCTGGCCTGGAACCTGGACACCGCCCGGCTCGCGCGCCAGCACAACGACGCCCAGGTCGTGGCCGTCGGGGGACGCCAGCACCCGCAGGAGGAGGCGCTGGCCATCGTCCGGGCGTTCCTCGCGGAGCCCTTCTCCGGCGACGAGCGCCACGAGCGCCGGATCGCCCAGATCGGCGAGTACGAGTCCACCGGCACCGTCGCGGGGAAGCTCGAGGACCTGCGCCCGCGCGAGTTCCCGGCCGCCCGGGAGGCCTGAGTGCCGGAGGGCCACTCGGTCCACCGCCTCGCCCGCCAGTTCGCCGACTGCTTCTCAGGCCAGGCCCTGGCCGTGAGCTCCCCGCAGGGGCGCTTCGCCGCCGGGGCGCACGCCCTGGACGGCGCCGTGCTCGAGGGGGCACGGGCCCACGGCAAGCAGCTGTTCCTCGACTTCGCCGGGGACCGGGTGCTGCGCTCGCACCTCGGCCTCTACGGCGCGTGGAGCTTCGGCGGCACCGACCGCTTCCGCGGCGCCTCCTCCATCGGGGCCCCGCGCCGGATCGGGGAGCGGGAGGCGCACGACGACGACGCCGCCCCCGCCGGCCCGCTGCTGCCGCCGGCGCCCGTGGGGGCGGTGCGCGTGCGGCTGGTCGGGGACGAGGGCTGGGCCGATCTGCGCGGGCCGGCGCTGTGCGTGCTGGAGAGCTCCGCCGAGGCCGAGGCGGCCCGGGCGCGGCTGGGCCCGGACCCGCTCGACCCGCACGCGGACCCCGCGCCCTTCGTGGCCGCCGTGCGGCGCAGCCGCCGCCCGGTGGGCGCGCTGCTCATGGACCAGGCCGTGCTGGCCGGGGTGGGCAACATCTTCCGGGCGGAGTCCCTGTTCCGCCGCGGACTGGACCCGATGACGCCGGGGCGCGCCCTCGACGAGCCGGCGCTGCTGGGGCTGTGGGCGGAGAACGCGGCCCTCATGCGCACGGGCGTGCGGCTGGGCCGGATCCTGACGACCGACGCCGCTGACCGCCCGGGGATCTCGGAGGCACAGGCGTGGCCCGGGCACGCCCACCTCGTCTACAAGCGCCAGGGCCTGCCGTGCCGCCGGTGCGGGACGCCCGTGGCGGCGGGGGAGCTGGAGGGGCGCACGCTCTACTGGTGCCCCTCCTGCCAGCGCTGACCGCGCCGGGGCCCACGGCGTAGCCTGGAGCCGTGTCCAGTTGCTGCGGCGCGCCCGGCTACCGGCGCGTCTTCGGCCCCCGCTTCGCGCGGCGCCTCGCCCGCCGGTACCGGCGGCGGGGCCTCGACCGCGCCTCCCGGCGGGTCGTGGAGTTCCTCGCCGCCCAGGGCGTCGAGGGGGCCAGCGTGCTGGAGATCGGCGGCGGCGTGGGCGGGATCCAGCTCGAGCTGCTGCGCCGGGGCGCCGCGCGGAGCACGAACCTGGAGCTCGTGGACTCCTACGAGGCCGAGGCCGCGGAGCTGGCCGCCGCCGCCGGGGTGTCCGGCCGCGTGGTGCGCATGCAGCTCGACATCGCGACGGACCCGGAAGCGGTCGCCCCGCACGACGTCGTGGTGCTGCACCGGGTCGTGTGCTGCTACCCCGACCACGAACGGCTCCTGGGCGCCGCCGCGGACCGTGCCACGCGCCTGCTCGTGTTCAGCCACCCGCCCGGGCACCGCCTCCTGCGGGCGCTCGCCGCCCTGGAGAACCTCGGCCTCCGCGCCGCCGGGACGCCCTTCCGCACCTACGTGCACTCCCCGGCGGCCATGCTCGCCGTCCTGCAGGAGCACGGGCTGCGTCCCGTGCACGCGGACCGGGGCGCGGTGTGGCAGATGGTCGGGCTGCGCCGCTGAGACGCGCCCGGAGCCGGGCCGAGGTGCCGCCGGAACGACGAACGCCCCGGTCCAGCAGGACCGGGGCGTTCGTGCACGGAGAGGGGATGACGGGAATCGAACCCGCGTAATCAGTTTGGAAGACTGAGGCTCTACCATTGAGCTACATCCCCGCGCAGCGCTCTGTCGAGGCCTTCCCATTAACCGGCCCGGCGCGCGCGGTGTCAAATCCCGGGGCCTCGTCGCACCCGCGGAGCGCGGCCGGCAGAACGCCGGCGGGCCGTGCGGAGCGGGGTCCGGCGGGCCGAGGTGCGGCCCCGTCCGCCCAGCCGGTAGACTCGCCGGTGGTCCGTGCTCGTGCACCGGACCGCAGTCGTTGCAGCCGAGGCTGCAGGTACCGGGGCGTAGCGTAGTGGCTAGCGCGCCTGCTTTGGGAGCAGGAGATCGCAGGTTCGAGTCCTGTCGCCCCGACGTTGGAGCGGCTGCCCGGTCCTGCCGGGCAGCCGCCTTCCCGACTGTCCCGGGCCGGAGAGCGGCACCGGAAGACCCAACCGACCTACCACTCAGGAGTGCAGCGGAAGTGAAGAGCGCCGTCGAGAAACTCAACCCCACCCAGGTCAAGATCGTGGTGGACGTCCCGTTCGCGGAACTGAAGCCGTTCATCGACCAGACCTACACCTCGCTCGCCAACCAGATCCAGGTCCCCGGCTTCCGCCGCGGCAAGGTTCCGGCGCGGCTGATCGAGCAGCGCGTGGGCTTCGACTTCGTCGTCGAGAACGCGCTCAACGAGGGCCTGAACACCTTCTTCCAGCAGGCGCTGGCGGAGAACGAGATCACCCCGCTGACCCAGCCCCAGGTCGAGGTCCTCGCCAAGCCGGACGAGACGAACCGCGAGGCCGACGTCAAGGTCGAGATCGACGTGGCCGTGCGCCCCGAGATCGAGCTGCCCGACTACAAGGGCCTCGAGGTCGAGGTGGAGGCCCGCGAGGCCTCCGCCGAGGACGAGCAGAAGGCCCTCGACGAGCTGCGCGGGCGCTTCGGCACCCTCAAGACCGTGGACCGTCCCGCCGCCGAGGGCGACTTCGTCACCCTCGACCTGCAGGCCCTGGTCGACGGCGAGGAGGTCGACGCCGCCAACGACCTGTCCTACCAGGTGGGCGCCGGCACGATGCTCGAGGGCATGGACGAGGCCATCACCGGTCTGTCCGCCGACGAGGACGCCACCTTCGAGACCAAGCTCGCCGGCGGCGAGCACAGCGGCGAGGACGCCGTCGTCAAGGTCAAGGTCACCGCCGTCAAGGAGCGCGAGCTGCCCGAGGCCGACGACGAGTTCGCCCAGCTGGCCTCCGAGTTCGACACCATCGAGGAGCTCAAGGAGGACCTGAAGAAGCAGGCCGCCGAGGGCACCGTGGTGGAGCAGGGCGTCGAGGCCCGCGACAAGGTCCTGGAGAAGCTGCTGGCCCTCGTGGAGATCCCCGTGCCGCAGGCCGTGATCGACGAGCAGATCGCCCAGCACTTCGACAACCCGCAGGCCGAGGCGGACCACGACACCGCGGACCACCGGGCCGAGGTGCAGAAGAACGCCGAGGACGCGTTCCGCAACGAGATCGTGCTGGACGCGGTCGCCGAGGCCGAGGAGATCGGCGTCGAGCAGTCCGAGCTGATCGACTACATCATCAACATGTCCCAGCAGTACGGCATGGACCCGAACCAGTTCGCCCAGCTGCTCGACTCCTCGGGCCAGGCCGGCCTGATGGTGGGCGAGGTCCGCCGCCGCAAGGCCCTGGCCAAGGTCCTGGAGTACGCGACGGTCACCGACACCGAGGGCAACACGGTGGACCTCTCCGAGTTCGTGCGCCCGCAGGGCGAGGAGCAGGCGGGGGAGCCCGCCGAGGAGGTCGAGCCCGAGGAGACCACCGCGGCCCCGACCCCCGGCACCGAGGAGGAGTCCGCCGACTCGCCCGAGTCCGCGGAGTCCGCCGACTCCCCGGAGTCGGCCGACTCGGCCGACTCCCCGGACTCCGCCAAGTGACGTCCTGACACCGCTCCCGACGACGCCGCCGTCCCGCCCGGGACGGCGGCGTCGTCGTGTGCGGCGGGCGCGCCCGCGACCATGCGCCATCAGCGAACAACCCGGACGGGGACCGGCCGGGACCCGGGGCGGGCACTAGTGTTCTGTTCAGAGATCACCGGACCACACGGACGAAAGAGGCACTGTTACATGACCTCCGCTCACGAGTCGCCGTTCGGCTCGACCCACGCAACCTCCACCGGACCGCGCCTGCAGGGCGGCGGCCCCATGGGCGGCCAGGACGACTACGTCTACAACCGGCTGCTCAAGGAGCGCATCATCTGGCTGGGCTCCGAGGTGCGCGACGACAACGCGAACCTCATCTGCTCGCAGATGCTGCTGCTCTCGGCCGAGGACCCCCAGGCGGACATCTTCCTGTACATCAACTCCCCGGGCGGCTCCGTCACCGCGGGCATGGCGATCTACGACACCATGCAGCTCATCCCGAACGACGTGGTGACCGTGGCCACCGGCCTGGCCGCGTCGATGGGCCAGTTCCTGCTGTCCTCGGGCACCAAGGGCAAGCGCTACTCCACCCCGAACGCCCGGATCCTCATGCACCAGCCCTCCGGCGGCATGGGCGGCACCGCCTCGGACATCCGGGTGCAGGCCGAGCTGATCCTGTCGATGAAGCAGCGCCTCGCGGAGCTCACCGCCGAGCAGACCGGGCAGTCCCTGGAGACGATCCTCCGGGACAACGACCGCGACAACTGGTTCGACGCCCAGCGCGGCCTCGAGTACGGCTTCTTCGACCACATCGCCAGCTCGGCCGGCTCCATGACCGGCGGCGGCGGGACCATGAAGGACCAGGAGTAGGACCTCGGCGGTCCCACCACGTCATCAGGCACGCTCTTCCAGACCTCCGAGGAACTCAACCATGACCTTCACCCACGGACCTTCGTCCACGGCCGGTTCCGCGGCCGCCCTGCCCACCAGCCGCTACGTGCTCCCCGACTTCGAGGAGCGCACCCCCTACGGGTACCGCCGGCAGAACCCCTACACCAAGCTGTTCGAGGACCGGATCATCTTCCTGGGCGTCCAGGTCGACGACGCCTCGGCCGACGACGTCATGGCGCAGCTGCTCGTGCTCGAGGCGCAGGACGCCGACCGGGACATCACGATGTACATCAACTCCCCGGGCGGGTCGTTCACCGCGATGACCGCGATCTACGACACCATGCAGTTCATCCGCCCCGAGGTCCAGACGGTGTGCCTCGGACAGGCCGCGTCCGCGGCGGCCGTCCTGCTCGCCGGCGGCACCCCCGGCAAGCGCCTGGCCCTGCCGAACGCCCGCGTGCTCATCCACCAGCCGGCCATGTCCGGTCAGGGCGGGGGCCAGGCCTCGGACATCGAGATCCAGGCCAACGAGATCATGCGCATGCGCGAGTGGCTGGAGGAGACCCTGGCCCTGCACTCCGGCAAGACCGCCGAGGAGGTCAACCGGGACATCGAGCGCGACAAGATCCTCACCGCGTCCGCCGCCAAGGAGTACGGGATCGTGGACCACGTCCTGGAGTCCCGGAAGATCCACAAGCCCGCGACCGTCACCTCCTGACCCGGGCGACCCGCCGCAGCCCACCCGCAGCGCCCCGGTGCGCCGCGACCCGACCGGTCGCGGCGCACCGGGGCGCCCTGGTGTTGGGGCGGGACCCGGTCCTCGCCTATCCTGGACGAGGATTCCCGTACCCCGACCAGAGGACTGTTTCATGGCGCGCATCGGCGAGACCGCGGATCTGCTCAAGTGCTCCTTCTGCGGCAAGAGCCAGAAGCAGGTCCGCAAGCTCATCGCGGGCCCGCGCGTCTACATCTGCGACGAGTGCATCGAGCTGTGCAACGAGATCATCGAGGAGGAGCTGAGCGAGGTCAAGGACCTCGAGCAGCAGGAGCTCCCCACGCCCCACGAGATCTACCAGCACCTCCACCAGTACGTGATCGGCCAGGAGACCGCCAAGCGGGCGCTGGCCGTGGCCGTGTACAACCACTACAAGCGGGTCCGGGCCGGCGAGAACGGCAAGCCCCTGTCCCTGGCCACGGCGGCCGGTGACGAGGACGTCGAGATCGCCAAGTCCAACATCCTGCTGGTCGGCCCCACCGGCTCCGGCAAGACGTACCTGGCCCAGTCCCTGGCCCGCAAGCTCGACGTGCCCTTCGCGGTGGCGGACGCCACGTCCCTCACGGAGGCCGGCTACGTCGGCGAGGACGTCGAGAACATCCTGCTCAAGCTCATCCAGGCGGCGGACTACGACGTCAAGCGGGCCGAGACGGGGATCATCTACATCGACGAGATCGACAAGATCTCCCGCAAGTCCGAGAACCCCTCGATCACCCGCGACGTCTCCGGCGAGGGCGTGCAGCAGGCGCTGCTGAAGATCCTCGAGGGCACCGTGGCCTCGGTGCCCCCGCAGGGCGGGCGCAAGCACCCGCAGCAGGAGTTCATCCAGATCGACACCACCAACGTGCTGTTCGTCGTGGCCGGCGCCTTCGCCGGGCTCGAGGACATCGTGGACTCCCGGGCGGGCCGGACGAGCATCGGCTTCGGCGCGGAGCTGAAGCAGAGCGGGCCGCGCCACGAGGTGATGGCCGACGTCATGCCGGAGGACCTGCTGAAGTTCGGCCTGATCCCCGAGCTGATCGGCCGTCTGCCCGTGGTGACCACGCTGCGCGAGCTGTCGGTGGCCGACCTCACCCGCATCCTCACCGAGCCGCGCAACGCGCTCGTGAAGCAGTACAAGAAGATGTTCCAGCTGGACGGCGTCGAGCTGACGTTCGACCCCGAGGCGCTGACCGCCGTCGCCGAGCTCGCGATCCAGCGGGGCACGGGCGCCCGCGGGCTGCGCGCCATCCTCGAGGACGTGCTCCAGCCCGTCATGTTCGAGCTCCCCAGCCGGGAGGACATCGCCGCCGTGCTGGTCACCGCCGAGGCCGTGGCCAAGCAGGCCGAGCCGGAGATCATCACGCACGAGATGATCCGCGAGGAGCAGAACCGGAACAAAACAGCCTGAGCCGTGGCTTCTACCCGGTGAAGCGTCCGCCACTCCCGGCGGACGCCCGCACGAGAGGAAGCTGATGACGGACAAGGTGGAGTTCTGGTTCGACCCCCTGTGCCCCTGGGCCTGGATGACCTCGCGGTGGATGGAGGAGGTCGAGCGGCTGCGCGACGTCGAGGTGCACTGGCGGATCATCTCGCTGGGCATCCTCAACGAGGAGAACCCCGGCAGCCACCACCACGGCCACGAGGAGTCGATGTGGCTCGTGCGCGTGGTCGAGGCCGCGGCCCGCGCCCACGGTGACGAGTACAACAAGAGGCTCTACGACGCCATGGGCACGCGGCGCCACCCCGGGGGGATCGAGGACCTGGAGCAGATCATCACCGAGTCCCTCGAGGAGGTCGGCCTGCCCGCGGAGCTCGCCGCGGCCCGGCACGCCACCGAGTTCGACGACGCGCTGCGGGCCTCCACGGAGGCCGCCCAGGCGGTCGCCGGCGAGGACATCGGCACGCCCTGCATCTCCGTCAACGGCGTGGGCTTCTTCGGCCCGGTCTTCACGCCGGCGCCCCGGGGCGAGGACGCCGCCCGGGTCTGGGACGGCTGCCTGGCCCTGGTCTCCCACCACGGGTTCTACGAGCTCAAGCGCGGTCGTGACGAGGGCCCGATCTTCGACTGAGCAGCGACCCGGACCGACCCGGGTCCCGGACAGCACGAGGGCCCGGCCGCCGCGGCGGCCGGGCCCTCGTGCTGCGCACCGGGGACGGCGCTACCGGGCCGGCTCCTCCGCGGGGACCAGCTCGACGTCGCGCACGGCGAGGCCCTCGGGCCCGGCGACGAGCACGAGCTCGGCGGCGTTGCCCGCGGCCTTGAGGTCGCCCAGGCCCGCCTCGAGGCGGGCGACGTCCTCGGCGGCGGCCGTGATGGTCGCCGAGCGCACCTCGGTGCGCTGCTTGACCTTGGCCTCGGACTTGGCCTTGCGCAGCCCCGAGAGGGCCTCGCCCACGGTCGTGAGCACCTCCGGGTCGGCGTCGGTCACGGCGTCCGCGAAGCCCTCGACGCCCGGCCACGAGGCCCGGTGCACGGAGCCGGTGCGCCACCAGGACCAGACCTCGTCCGTGGCGAACGGCAGGACGGGGGCGAACAGGCGCAGCAGCGCGTCGAGGGTCGTGGCGAGCGCGGCGTGCACGGACGCCTGCGCGGCCGCCCCGCGGGCCCCGTAGGCCCGGTCCTTCACGAGCTCGACGTAGTCGTCGGTGAAGGTCCAGAAGAACTGCTCGGTGAGCTGCAGGGCCCGGGCGTACTCGTAGTCCCGGAACGCCTGGCCGGCGCGCTCCACGACCGTGGCCAGCTGGGCGAGCAGCGCACGGTCCACCGCGTCGGTCACGACGTCCGCGGACGCCCCGGCGCCGAGCACGGAGGCCTCGGTGACGCCCTGGGCGAGGACGAACTTCGAGGCGTTGAGCAGCTTGATGGCCAGCCGGCGGCCGATCTTCATCTGCCCCTCGTCGTAGGCGGTGTCCGCGCCCAGGCGGGCGGAGGCGGCCCAGTAGCGCACCGCGTCGGCCCCGTAGTTCTCGAGCACCTCGGTGGGGACCACCACGTTGCCCTTGGACTTGGACATCTTCTTGCGGTCCGGGTCGAGGATCCACCCGGAGAGCGCGGTGTTGGTCCAGGGCACCGTGCCGGCCAGCGACTCGGAGCGCACCACCGTGGAGAACAGCCAGGTGCGGATGATGTCGTGGCCCTGGGGCCGGAGGTCCATCGGGAAGGTGTTGGCGTGCAGCCGCTCGTCGAACGCCCAGCCGGTGGCGATCTGGGGGGACAGCGAGGACGTCGCCCAGGTGTCGAGCACGTCCGGGTCGCCGGTGAAGCCGTGCGGCTGATCCCGCTGGGTCTCGTCGAAGCCGGGGGCCGGGTCGGCGGCCGGGTCCACGGGCAGCTGGTCGAGGGCGGGCAGGACGGGGTCGTCGTAGTCCGGGTTGCCGTCGCCGTCGAGCCGGTACCAGACCGGGAAGGGCACCCCGAAGAAGCGCTGGCGGGAGATCAGCCAGTCGCCGTGCAGGCCCTCGATCCAGTTCTCGTACCGGGACCGCATGAACGCGGGGTGCCAGTCCATCTCGCGCCCGCGCCCGATGAGCGCCTCGCGCCGGTCGGCGTCGCGGCCGCCGTTGCGGATGTACCACTGGCGGGAGGTGACGACCTCGAGCGGCTTGTCGCCCTTCTCGTAGAAGTTCACCGGGTGCATGACCTTCCGGGGCTCGCCCGCCAGGTCCCCGGACTCCCGGAGCATCTCCACGACGGCCTGCTGCGCCGAGAACACGGTCCTGCCCGCCACCTCGGCGTAGCGCTCGGCCGGGGCGCCGGCGGCGATCCACTCCGGGGTCTCGCTCGCGAAGCGGCCGTCACGGCCGATCAGCGCCCGGGTCGGGAGGTCCAGCTCCCGCCACCACGTCACGTCGGTGAGGTCGCCGAAGGTGCAGATCATGGCGATCCCGGAGCCCTTGTCCGGCTTGGCCAGCGGGTGCGCCCGCACCTCGACCTCGACGTCGAACAGGGGGGAGCGCACCGTGGTGCCGAACAGCGGCTGGTAGCGCTCGTCGTCCGGGTGGGCCACGAGGGCCACGCACGCGGGCAGCAGCTCGGGGCGGGTGGTCTCGATGTGCACCGGCTCGCCGTCGGGACGGTGGAAGGCGACCCGGTGGTAGGTGCCCTCCCGCTCCCGGTCCTCGAGCTCGGCCTGGGCCACGGCGGTGCGGAAGGTGACGTCCCACAGGGTGGGGGCCTCGGCCATGTAGGCGTTGCCGGCCGCGAGGTCCTGGAGGAAGGCGCGCTGGGAGACGGCCCGGGAGCGGGCGTCGATGGTGCGGTAGGTGCGGGTCCAGTCCACGGACAGGCCCAGGGTGGAGAACAGCTGCTCGAAGACCTTCTCGTCCTCGACGGCCAGCTCCTCGCAGAGCTCGATGAAGTTCTTGCGGGAGACCACGTCCCAGTCGCGCTGGTTCTTCGCGGGCTTCTCCGGCGGGCGGTAGCCCTCGACGTAGGGCCTCGTGGGGTCGCAGCGCACGCCGTAGTAGTTCTGCACGCGGCGCTCGGTGGGCAGGCCGTTGTCGTCCCAGCCCAGCGGGTAGAAGACGTTCTTGCCGCTCATCCGCTGGAAGCGGGCGATCACGTCCGTCTGCGTGTAGGAGAACATGTGGCCGACGTGCAGGGAGCCCGAGGCGGTCGGCGGGGGAGTGTCGATCGAGTAGACCTGCTCGCGCGTGGTGTCCTCGTCGAAGGCGAAGGTGCCCTCCTCGCGCCACCTGCGCGCGTACTTCTGCTCCAGGCCCTCCAGCGCGGGCTTGTCGGGAACGGTCACGGGCGTGGTCTCGGGCGTGGTCTCCGGTGCGGTCCCGGGCGTGTCTGTGCCCTGCGTGTTGTCAGCCATGCCGACCAGTCTCTCACGAGCCCCGGCGCGCGCCCCGACGCCCCGGTGCTTGGGCGGCGCCCGGCGCCCGGCTAGCGTGGGACCCATGACCGATCAGCAGAGCCCCACCACGCTCACCGGCAGGGTCGCCGTCGTCACCGGCGCGTCGACCGGCATCGGGGAGGCCACCGCGCGCGAGCTGCGCCGGTCCGGCTGGACCGTCTACGCGGTGGCCCGCCGCGCCGAACGGCTCGAGGCCCTGGCCCGCGAGACGGGGGCCGTGCCCGCGCCGTGCGACATCACCTCGGACGCCGACGTCGAGGCCCTCCGGGACCAGGTGCTGGAGGAGCAGGGTCGCGTGGACGCGCTGCTCAACATCTCCGGCGGCGCCCGCGGCACGGACCGCGTGGCCGAGGCCAGCACCGAGGACTGGGAGTGGATGTACCAGGTCAACGTGCTCGGCACGATGCGCCTGACCCGCGCCTTCCTCCCGGCGCTGCGCGCCAACGGCGAGGGCACCGTCCTGAACCTCACGTCCCTCGCCGCGCACCGGGCCTACGAGGGCGGCGGCGGCTACAACGCCGCGAAGTTCGCCGAGCGGGCCATGACGGAGGCGCTGCGGCTCGAGGAGGCCGAGCACAACGTGCGCGTCGTCGAGATCGCCCCGGGCCTCGTGCACACCCCGGAGTTCTCCCTCAACCGCCTCGGCGGGGACCAGGAGGCCGCGGAGAAGGTCTACGCGGGCGTGGACAAGCCCCTCACCTCCGAGGACGTCGCCCAGGTGTGCGCCTTCGCGGTGAACCTGCCCCACCACGTGGACCTCGACACCGTGACCATCAAGCCGGTCGCCCAGGCGGCCCCGCACAAGCTGATCCGCGGCCGGTAGGCCTCCCCGCGACCTCGGCGAAGTCGCCGGTGGGTTAAGATGGGGGCAGTCATCACGGCGTCGATCCGGCCATCACCGGGGAGTCTTCGGAAGAACAGGCCCGCCCCGCCCCGGGGCGCGCCCCAGTAGAACCGAACGGGTAAGCCCGTCACAGCAGTCGACGAGCGGCGGCCCGCGTCCCCCAGGGGACCGGGGCGCAAGCGAGGTGGTACCGCGTTCCGCCCCGGGCGACCGGCCGGCAGCGTCCTTGCACCCTGACCCGCACGAGCAGCACCGACGTCAGAACGAGGATGGACCCCGTGTCAGACCAGCCCGTCTACCCCAAGGCGACCACCGACCCCGCGGCCCGGGGCGTGCCCGCGGCGCCCGCGTTCCCCGCCGTGGAGGAGCGCGTCCTCGCCTACTGGGCGCAGGATCGCACGTTCCAGGCCAGCGTGGACCAGCGCGACCCCGGCCGGGACGGCTCCAACGAGTTCGTCTTCTACGACGGCCCGCCCTTCGCCAACGGGCTGCCGCACTACGGGCACCTCCTCACGGGCTACGTCAAGGACCTCGTGGCCCGCTACCAGACCCAGCGGGGCCGCCGGGTGGAGCGCCGCTTCGGCTGGGACACCCACGGCCTGCCCGCCGAGCTCGAGGCGATGAAGCAGCTCGGGATGGCGGACAAGCAGGAGATCGAGCGGATGGGCGTCGCGGCGTTCAACGACGCCTGCCGGTCCTCCGTGATGAAGTACGCCTCCGAGTGGCAGGACTACGTCACCCGCCAGGCCCGGTGGGTCGACTTCGACAACGACTACAAGACCCTCAACCCGGACTACATGGAGTCCGTGATCGCCGCGTTCAAGGCGCTCGACGACAAGGGCCTCGTCTACTCCGGCTACCGCGTCCTCCCTTACTGCTGGAAGGACGAGACCCCGCTGTCCAACCACGAGCTGCGGATGGACGACGACGTCTACCAGGACCGCCAGGACCAGACGGTGACCGTCACCTTCCCCGTGCTCGACGACGCCTCGTGGGCGGTCCGGCCCGAACTGGCCGCCGAGCTCGCCGGGGTGGAGGCCCTCGCCTGGACCACCACGCCCTGGACGCTGCCGACCAACCAGGCGATCGCCGTGGGCCCCGAGATCGTCTACGCCGTGGTCCCCGGCGCCGGCGAGCTCGAGGGCCGGCGCTTCCTGGTCGCCGAGGAGCTGCTGGGCGCCTACGCGAAGGACCTCGGCTGGGGCGAGGCCGAGGACCCGGCGGCGGCCGCGGCCGCGGCGGTGACCGCCCGGCACCGCGGGGCCGACCTCGAGGGGCTGCGCTACCAGCGGCTGTGGGACTACTTCGCGGACGCCGAGCGCTTCGGCACGGGCACGTCCTGGCAGTTCGTCGTGGCCGACTACGTCACCACCACCGACGGCACCGGGCTCGTGCACCAGGCGCCCGCCTACGGCGAGGACGACCAGAACGTCTGCGCCCGCTACGACATCCCCGTGGTGCTCTCCCTCGACGAGTCCGGGGTGTTCTACCGGCTCTTCGAGGACGAGCGGCTCGCCCCCGGCGCGCCCCTGGCCGGGATCGCCGGGCGCAACGTCTTCGACAAGGACGTGGCCCGCACGGTGGTCCGGGACCTCAGGGCCCAGGGCCGGCTGGTCCGGGAGGCCAGCTACGAGCACCCGTACCCGCACTGCTGGCGCTGCCGGAACCCGCTCATCTACCGCGCGGTGTCCTCCTGGTTCGTGGAGGTCACCCGGATCAAGGAGCGGATGGTCGAGCTCAACCAGCAGATCACCTGGATCCCGGAGAACGTCAAGGACGGCCAGTTCGGCAAGTGGCTGGAGAACGCCCGCGACTGGTCGATCTCCCGCAACCGGTACTGGGGCACGCCCATCCCGGTGTGGGAGTCCGACGACCCCGAGCACCCGCGCCGCGACGTCTACGGCTCCCTCGCCGAGCTGGAGACCGACTTCGGCCGGCTGCCCGTCAACGACCGGGGCGAGGTCGACCTGCACCGGCCCTGGATCGACGAGCTGACCCGCCCGAACCCCGACGACCCGACGGGCGCCGCCACGATGCGCCGCGTGCCCGAGGTGCTGGACGTGTGGTTCGACTCCGGGTCGATGCCGTACGCCCAGGTGCACTACCCCATGGAGAACCGGGAGTGGTTCGAGACCCACAACCCCGGCGACTTCATCGTGGAGTACATCGGCCAGACCCGCGGCTGGTTCTACACGCTGCACATCCTGGCGACCGCGCTGTTCGACCGGCCCGCGTTCCGCAACGTCATCAGCCACGGCATCGTGCTGGGCTCGGACGGGCAGAAGATGTCGAAGTCCCTGCGCAACTACCCGGACGTCAACGAGGTCCTGGACCGGGACGGCGCGGACGCCATGCGCTGGTTCCTGATGTCCAGCCCCATCCTGCGCGGCGGGAACCTGGTGGTCACCGAGCAGAGCATCCGCGACGGCGTGCGCCAGATGATGCTGCCGCTGTGGAACGTGTACCACTTCTTCGGCCTCTACACGAACGCCGCGAACGGCGGCGCCGGCTACGAGGCCCGGACACGCCACGACTCGGAGCACGTGATGGACCGCTTCGTGCTGGCCGCCACCGGCCGGCTCGTGACGGACGTCCAGGACGCCTTCGACCGCTACGACGTCTCCGGGGCCGCGGAGCGCCTGCGCTCCTACATGGACACCCTGACCAACTGGTACGTGCGCCGCTCCCGGGACCGGTTCTTCGACGAGGACACCGTCGCCTTCGACGTGCTGTACACCTGCCTGGAGACCGTCTGCCGGGTGGCCGCCCCGCTGCTGCCCCTGGTCGCGGAGGAGATCTGGCGCGGGCTGACCGCCGGGCGCTCCGTGCACCTGACCGACTGGCCGGACGCCTCGCTGTTCCCCGCCGAGGCCGACCTGGTGGCGCGCATGGAGACGACCCGCACGATCTGCTCCAACGGCTCCGCCCTGCGCAAGGCCCACCAGCTGCGCGTGCGCCAGCCGCTGGCCGGGATGACCGTGGTGGTGCCCGGGGGAGACGAGCTCGCGGGCACCTTCGAGCGCATCGTCGCGGACGAGCTGAACCTCAAGTCGGTGACCCTGCTCGACGCCGGCCAGGCCTCCGCGGAGCAGTTCGGCATCTCCCAGCAGCTCAAGGTCAACGCCCGCGCCGCGGGACCCCGCCTGGGCAAGGGCGTGCAGGCCGTGATCAAGGCCGCGAAGTCCGGGGACTGGAGCACGGCCGAGGACGGCACCGTCACCGCTGGCGGAACGGCGCTGCAGGAGGGCGAGTACGAGCTCGAGACCGTCGTGGCGCAGGACGCCGCGGCCGGGTCCCGCGCCGTGGCGGTCCTGCCCGGCGGCGGCTTCCTCGTCCTCGACACCGAGCTCACCCCCGAGCTCGAGGCCGAGGGCACCGCCCGGGACATGGTCCGGGCGATCCAGCAGGCCCGCAAGGACGCCGCCCTCCAGGTCTCGGACCGGATCCGCACCGTCGTCACCGCTGACGAGCGGACGGTCGCCGCCCTCGAGGCCAACCGCGGGCTCGTGGCCGGCGAGACGCTCTCCGCCGAGCTCGAGCTGCGCGTGGGCGAACCGGCCGTGGCCGTGTCCGTCGTGGGCGCCCCGACCGGGGCCTCCGCCGGCACCTCCGCCGGCACCGGGGCGGTGCGGGCGTGAGCGCCCCCTTCGCCGGGACCGGTGGGGCGGGGACCGTGGAGGAGGTCTACGCCCGGCTGCTCGAGCGCGCCCCCGAGAACCGGATGGCCCCGCGCCTGGACGCGATGCGCCGGACCATGGAGGTCCTGGGGGAGCCGCAGCGCGCCGCCCCGGTGATCCACCTGACCGGCACGAACGGCAAGACTTCGACCGCCCGGATGGTGGAGGCCCTGCTGCTCGCCCACGATCTGCGGGTGGGCCGCTACACCAGCCCCCACCTCTCCCGGGTCACCGAGCGGATCAGCGTGGACGGCGCGCCCGTCGACGACGAGACCTTCGTGCGCGTCTTCGGCGAGATCGCCCCGTACCTGGGCTTCGTGGACGCCGAGCTGGCCGAGCGGGGGGAGCCCCGGCTCAGCTACTTCGAGACCGTCACGGCGCTCGCGTTCGCGGTCTTCGCGGACGCGCCGGTCGACGTCGTCGTCCTCGAGGTGGGCATCGGCGGCTCCTGGGACGCCACGAACGTGGCGGACGCCGCGGTGTCCGTGGTGACCCCGATCGACCTCGACCACACGGACCTGCTCGGCGACACGCTCGGGGAGATCGCCGCCGAGAAGGCCGGGATCCTCAAGCCGGGCGGGTTCCTCGTCTCCGCCGCGCAGGACCCGGAGGCCGCCGAGGTGCTCCTCGCCCGGGCCCGGGAGCTCGGCGTCCCGTTCCGCTTCGGCGGCGTGGAGTTCGGCGTGGAGGCCCGCGCCACGGCCGTGGGCGGTCAGGTGCTCACGCTCCAGGGCCTGGCCGGGCGGTACCCCGAGGTCCTGCTGCCGCTGTTCGGCGCCCACCAGGCGGAGAACGCGGCCCTGGCCCTCGCCGCGGTGGAGGCCTTCCTGGGCGGCGGGGAGAAGGAGCTCAACCCCGAGCTGGTCCGCACCGGGCTGGGCGCCGTCGAGTCCCCGGGACGCCTGGAGCTGGCCCGCAAGGCGCCCCCGGTGGTCCTCGACGCCGCGCACAACCCGCACGGGCTCACGGCCGCGGCGGCCGCCCTCAAGGAGGCCTTCACGTTCGGGAAGCTCAACCTCGTGGTGGGGATGCTCCGGGAGAAGGACGCCGAGGCGATGCTGCGGGTCCTGCTCGACGAGTACGAGGAGTTCCACACCGAGTTCTGGTTCACCCGGTCCTCCTCGCCCCGGGCGGTCGACCCGCAGGAGCTCGTGGAGCTCGCCGTGGACCTCGGCTTCCCGGAGGACGTGGTCCACGCCGTCCCGCAGCTCGACGACGCGATGACCGAGGCCGTCCAGGACGCCGCCGCCCGCCCGGAGTTCGACGGCGCCGTGCTGGTCACGGGCTCGATCACCGTGGTCGGCGAGGCCCGCACGCTGCTGGGGCTGTGACCGTGCCCCGCGCCCCGCACCGACCGCACCCCCCGCAGGAGAGGACCCGTCCCACGTGGCACGCATGACCAGAGCCCAGCGCGACCGGCGCCCCGGGCAGCCCCGGCCGCGGCGCTCGATCCGCACGATGTTCGCCTCCTCGGTGCTGGTCATGGAGGCGTTCATCGCGTTCTTCGCGGCCCTCACCGCCTACGGGGTCCTCGGCCGGGAGCTCGGGGACGGGGCCCGGACGGCGATCCTGGCCGGCGGGACCGCGCTCGCGCTGCTCCTGGGGCTGGCCCCCGCCGTGCTGGGCCGGCCCTGGGGGTACACGGTCGGCTGGGTCCTGCAGGCCGTGTTCCTGGCCACCGGCTTCGTGCTGCCGACGATGTTCTTCGTGGGTGGACTGTCCGTGCTCGCCTGGTGGTACGCCGTGCGCACCGGGGCGCGGCTGGACCGGGAGAACGCCGCTCGCGACGCCGCCCAGGCGCAGTGGGAGCGGGAGCACCCGGACGGCTAGGCTGGGCACCGACATCCTGGACCCGCACCTCGGAAGGACCCCCATGACCACGGAACGCACCCTCGTCCTCGTCAAGCCCGACGGCGTGGCCCGCGGCCTCACCGGCGAGGTGCTCGCCCGGATCGAGGCGAAGGGCTACCGCCTCGTCGACCTGCGCCTGCTGCACGCGGAGCGCTCCGTGCTGGAGCAGCACTACGCCGAGCACCAGGGGAAGCCGTTCTACGAGCCGCTCGTCGAGTTCATGCTGAGCGGCCCGGTCGTGGCCGCCGTCGTCGAGGGCCACCGGGTGATCGAGGGCTTCCGGTCCCTGGCCGGGACCACCGAGCCGACCACCGCTGCGCCGGGCACGATCCGCGGCGACCTCGGCCGGGACTGGGGCGAGAAGGTCCAGCAGAACATCGTGCACGGCTCCGACTCCCCGGAGTCCGCCGAGCGCGAGATCGGCATCTGGTTCGCCTGAGCCCTGAGCCCTGAGCCCGCCGGACCCCGGTGCGCACCGACGACGACGGCCTCCGCCCAGCACGGGCGGAGGCCGTTCGTCGTCGGTGCCGTGCCGCGTCCGGCGGAGCCGCACGGCACCGGGCGGGCTCAGGCCGGGAAGATGACCCCGGCGAACCGGACCAGGACGGTCCCGAAGAGCAGCACGAGCAGGGCGGCGGAGACGAACCACGCCCACTGCTCGGCGCCGCGCGCCACGCCGGCCGGCGCCGGCAGCACCCCGCCGCGCAGGTTGCGGGTCGTGGTGTGCACCAGCAGGACGGTCTGCATCACCCACACGAGCATGCAGTACAGGCACAGGGCGTTGATCTCGAAGGTGGTCTGCCACCACAGCCACAGCACGAAGACCCAGCCGAGGGTCACCCCGATCTGCAGCCCCCACCAGTACCAGGCGGCGAACCGGGCACCCGCCAGCACCGCGAGCGCCACGGCCACGACGACCGCGTAGGCGACGATGCCGATGAAGGGGTTGGGGAAGCCGAAGGCCTCCGCCTGGGGCGTGCGCATGACGGTGCCGCAGGACAGCCACGAGTTGATGTCGCAGCTGGTGCGGTGGCCGGCGTCGAGGAAGAGCTGGAGCCGCTCGTACACCAGCGTGGCGGCGCCGTAGAAGCCCAGGAGCCCGGTCACGAGGGCCACGAGGCCCCAGCGCCGGTCGGCGCGGGCGTCCGGGCCGCGGGACACGGCGGGGGAGTCGTCGAGGCGGGGCGGAGTGGAGGTCACACGCCGATCCTAGGCGATGCCCCCTGATGCTCCCCGGGGGCTCTCCCGGCCCCGTGCCCGCGGGTTGCGGGCCGTGACGGAGCCAATCCGGCCCGCACCGGGGCGTCTGTGAGATACTGGCCACGGTCGAGCCCGCCCGTACGCGGGATCTCGGCCCAGTCGGACTTCGACCCCAGGTCGGCAGGACCCGCGGCTCTCATCGGATTGAGCGCGTCCGCCGCCGGCCCAAGACCGTTGCCCTCGTGAGCAGCGGCTCGAAGCCCCGGACTGGCTCGCTGCCGTCCCCGCCCGTTCGCGAGGTGTGCGGGACGCGACGGGTACGCACAGGACTTCTGGCCGCCGCGTGGACCCCCACCGGCGATACGCCGACCAAGCAGCTGCGGGGACCGGGTACGGACGGCGTACCGCGGCAGGAGCACAGCTGTATATGGATGCCGAACAGGTGAACCAGGCCGGGGCGCAGGACGCCCTGGACGCTGGTCAGCAGAACACATCGCACGACGCCCGCCGGGACCTCCCGGTGGCGGAGGCAACGGTGCAGGACACCGCCCCCGAGACCCCGGGCCACGTGCCCGGGGAGCCGTCGGAGGACGCGCCGGCCGTGCCGGACGCCGCCCCCGAGGTCTCGGACCACGTGCCCGCGGAGCCGTCGGAGGACGTGCGACCCGCGCCGGACACCGTCCCGGAGGCCGGGCCCAGCACACCGGGCGAGGTCCCCGGTGAGCCGTCGGAGACCGTGCCGTCCGCGCCGGCCACCGGCGACGCCGCGGGGACCGACACCCTCGACGTCGCGCCCGGGACCGCGGTCCCCGGCGACGAGCGCCCCGGTGCGGTGGCCGAGGAGGCCGCCGCTCCCGCGAACCCCGCGCCCGGCACGCCCGGTGCCGAGGAGGCCGCCGAGGGCCTCGAGCCCGCCGGCGAGACCGAGGACCTGGGCCCCGGGGCCCAGGCGCCGGCCGCCGACGCGCCGGCCGGAGCCGGGCAGGACTCCGCCCCGTCCGCCGAGGACGACGAGGCGGACACCGTTGACGAGGACACCGACGACGAGGACACCGACGACGACGGGGAGCCGCGCACGGCGCTGGCCGCCGCGGTGACGGCGACCTCTCTCATGTTCCACGCCCCGGACCTCGACGAGCTGCGCGAGGCCGCTCAGCAGCGCGCCGCCCGGCGCCGGGAGGCGCGGCGCCGCCAGCAGGAGGAGAACGCCTCCGCCGAGGACCCGGGCGACGGTCCCGAGGAGCCGGACACGGCGGAGCTCGCCGATGAGGGCGAGGAGGCCGGCCAGGGGACCGGCGGGAGCGCCACCAGCCGCCGCCGTCGGCGCCGCCGCCGCGGCGAGGTCGACATGGAGCTCGTGGGCGGCAGCGACGACGACCCGCCCAACACGGTGACCCGGGTCCGGGCGCCCCGCGCCGCGGAGACCGCCACGGTCGACGAGGTCGTGGCCGTGAAGGGCTCCACGCGGCTCGAGGCCAAGAAGCAGCGCCGGCGCGAGTCCCGCCAGACGGGCCGCCGCCGCCAGGTGATCACCGAGGCCGAGTTCCTGGCCCGCCGCGAGTCGGTCGAGCGGCAGATGCTGGTCCGGCAGAAGGACAACCGGATCCAGATCGGCGTCCTCGAGGACGGCGTCCTGGCCGAGCACTTCGTCTCGCACACCCAGCAGGACTCCCTGATCGGCAACGTCTACGTAGGCAAGGTGCAGAACGTGCTGCCGTCCATGGAGGCCGCGTTCATCGACATCGGCCGGGGCCGCAACGCCGTGCTCTACGCCGGCGAGGTCAACTGGGACGCGTCGCGGCTCGAGGGCGGGCCGCGCCGGATCGAGGTCGCGCTGAAGTCCGGGGACTCGGTCCTGGTGCAGGTCACCAAGGACCCGGTGGGGCACAAGGGCGCCCGGCTCACGAGCCAGATCTCCCTGCCCGGCCGGTACCTGGTCTACGTCCCGGGCGGGTCGATGACCGGGATCTCCCGGAAGCTGCCCGACGTGGAGCGCGCCCGGCTGAAGAAGATCCTCAAGGACCGTCTGCCGGACGGGGCGGGCGTCATCGTGCGCACCGCCGCCGAGGGGGCCTCCGAGCAGGAGCTCACCCACGACATCAACCGGCTGCGCGCCCAGTGGGAGCAGATCCAGGAGCGGGCCGGGTCGACCAGGACGCTCGCGCCCGAGATGCTCTACGCGGAGCCGGACCTCACGATCAAGACGGTGCGCGACGTCTTCAACGAGGACTTCACCACCATGGTCGTCCAGGGCGACGAGGCGTGGGACAACATCGAGGCGTACGTGACCTACGTCGCACCGGACCTGCTCGACCGGCTCAAGAAGTGGGACGAGGACGAGGACCTGTTCGTGAACTACCGCGTGGAGGAACAGATCCAGAAGGCACTCGAGCGCAAGGTCTTCCTGCCCTCGGGCGGCTCCCTCGTCATCGACCGCACCGAGGCGATGACGGTGGTCGACGTGAACACCGGCAAGTTCACCGGCTCCGGGGGCAACCTCGAGGAGACCGTGACCAAGAACAACCTGGAGGCGGCCGAGGAGATCGTCCGGCAGCTGCGGCTGCGGGACATCGGCGGGATCATTGTGATCGACTTCATCGACATGGTCCTGGAGTCCAACCGGGACCTCGTGCTGCGCCGGCTGGTGGAGTGCCTGGGCCGGGACCGCACCAAGCACCAGGTGGCGGAGGTGACCTCGCTGGGCCTCGTGCAGATGACCCGCAAGCGCATGGGCACCGGCCTGCTGGAGGTGTTCTCCGAGCCGTGCGAGCACTGCGCCGGCCGCGGCGTGGTGGTCCACGACCACCCGCTCGAGGGCCGCTCCGGCGGTGCCACGAGCGAGTCCCGCGACCAGCGGCCGAACCGCACGGAGCGCAAGCGCGGCCGCGGGGGCCGCAACGAGCAGCAGCCCGCCCGGACGGAGCAGCGCTCCGCCGAGGCCGACCCCGCGGAGAAGGCCAAGGCCGAGGCCGCGCGGACGGCGTTCGCGACGATCGCCGCCGCCACCCACCACGAGGAGGCGGCCGCGGACGAGCCGGAGCGAGCCGAGGAGGCCGCCCAGCCTGCGGAGTCCCGGCCCGAGGGCTCGGGGCGCTCCCGGAAGAAGCGCCGCGGCAAGCGCAGCCGCGGCCGCGGCCAGGGCGGGGACACCGCCGCCGAGCAGCAGCCGGAGGAGGGGGAGGACACCGCCCCGGCCGCCCCGGAGCAGCTCCCCGCCGAGGGGGCGCCGGGCGAGCAGGGCTCGCGCCTGACCATCAACGGCGAGGTCATCGAGCTGCCGCAGGGCCACGCCGTGGTCGTCGAGCCCGCCGAGGCCCGGCCGCTGAGCCTGGACTCCCTCGCGGAGGTCTTCGGGCAGCGGGGACCGGACGCCGGCTCCGCCGCCCCGGAGGCCGCCGCCGAGGCGGTCACCGGTGCGGATGACGCCGCGGAGGGGGCCACCGCCGCGGCGGAGGCCCCGGCACAGGAGAGCACGGCACAGGAGCGCACGGCACAGGAACGCACGGAGCGGCAGGCGCCCGCTCCCGCCTCGGCGGTTGCCGCGGAGCAGGCGGACGTCGAGCCCGAGCGGCCCCGGCGGCGCTCCCGGCGGGCCTCGGCCCCGACGGCGCGGCCCGGCGAGGCCGAGGTGACCGCCGGCCGGGCGGCCGCCGCGGAGGGCGCCCGGCACGAGGCGAGGACCGTCGCCCAGCGCGCCCCGGAGGAGTCCTCCCGCCGGGCGCCGACCGTCGTCGGCGTCGGCGTCAAGGCCGAGGACCTCACCAGCGGCCGGCCCGCCGACCGGGGCTGACCCGCCCCGCCGAGCAGCACCACGGAGGACCCCGACCGGCACGGTCGGGGTCCTCCGTCGTCGCGGACCGTCACGGACCGCCCCGGCCTGCCCGCCCTCCGCGCGGCGGCGTACCGTGGTGCGCACCACAGCACACCCGGGGCCGCCGTCCCGTCCGCCGGGAGAGCGGCCGCCCGTTCCAGGGAGCATCGCCATGACCAGTGCAGACACCATCCGCACCACCGGCACGGAACTGTTCGTCCACCGGGATCCGTCGGCCGTGGACCGTCACTACACGGAGGACTTCGTCCAGCACTCGCCGCTCGCGCCGGACGGGCGCGAGGGTCTCAGGCAGTTCGTGCAGAGCATGCCCGACGACTTCCGCGTGGACATGGTCCGGATGCTCGACGACCACGGGACGGTGGCCGTCCACTCGGTGTACGAAGGGCTCGGTCCGGAGCCGCTGGTCGGCTTCGACGTCTTCCGGGTGGAGGACGGACGGATCGCCGAGCACTGGGACGTCCTCGAGCCCCTGCGCACGGGCCCCGACGGCGCCCGCCCCCAGCTCGACGGTCCCGTCGCGGTCACGGACCACGAGCGGACGCAGGACAACAAGCGCATCGCCGCCGAGTGGGTCGAGGCCGCCCTCGTCGGGGGCGACCGCCACGCCGTCCAGGACCACATGAGCCCCCGGGGCTGCACCGAGCACACCGGCGGCACGCCGGACGGCCCGCAGCCCGCGTACCAGCGGCTGCGCCGCGTGGTCGGCGAGGGGAACTTCGTGCTGACCGTCGCGGAGGCCGTTCCCGGAGGGAGCCGCGACGGAGGATCCACCGGAACGGTCGCCTGCTACGACCTCTGGCGCCTCGACGACGGCCGGATCGTGGAGCACTGGGGCGTCGCGCAGCCGGTGCCCGAGCGGATGGCGCACGCCAACGGCATGTTCTGATCCCGTGCGGGGTCCGTGCCGACTCCCGCACGACGACTAGACTGGCAGGACACCAGACACGGGGTGCCGCACGAGCGGCTGAGAACACACCCGTCGAACCTGATCTAGCCAGTACTAGCGAAGGGATGTCGCAGATGCGCGATGCCGTACCCCCGTCCGACCGCACACCAGGACCCGGGAGGCCGGTGCCGCCGGACCCCGCGCTCGCCGAGGACGCCGCCGCGGCCCTGGCGGACCTGCGCGCCGCGGCGCCGCTGGTGCAGTGCATCACCAACGCCGTGGTCACCAACTTCACCGCCAACGTGCTGCTCGCCGTGGGCGCGTCCCCGGCGATGACCGACATCCAGGGCGAGGGCGGGGTCTTCGCGGAGCTCGCCGACGGCCTCCTCGTCAACACCGGCACGCCCACCGCCGAGCAGCGCGGCGCCGCCTACGAGGCCGTCGGGGCCCGGCGCCGCGCGGGCCGGGCCTGGGTCCTGGACCCGGTGGCGGTGGGCGCCCTGCCCGTGCGCACGGCGCTGGCCCGCGACCTGCTCGGGTTCGAGCCGGCGATCGTGCGCGGCAACGCCTCCGAGGTCATCGCCCTCGCCGGCGGCGCCGGCGGCCGCGGCACGGACGCGACCCACGGCGTCGACGCGGCCCGGGACGCCGCCGCCGCGCTCGCCGAGCGGGCCGGCTCGGCGGTGGCCGTGTCCGGGCCCGTGGACCTCGTGCGCTCCCCGGACGGCACGGTGGTCCGGGTGCCGCACGGCACGCCCCTGCTGACCCGCATCACCGGCGGCGGGTGCGCCCTGGGCGCCCTCATGGCGGCGTTCACCGCCGTGCGCACGGACCCGGCCGCCGCGGCGGTGGCCGCCACCACGGTGTACACCCTGGCGGCCGAGGACGCGGCCGCCGACTCCGCCGGGCCCGGCTCCTTCGCCGTGGCGCTGCTGGACCGGCTGCACGCCGTCACCCCGGAGGGGATCGCCGCCCGGGCGGAGCTCGTGCGCGAGGAGGTCGCCCGGTGAGCCCGCGCCTCGACCCCGCGGCCCTGGCCCTGCACCTGGTGACGGACACCGCCCTGAGCGCCCCCCGGACGGTCCCGGACGTCGTGGCCGCCGCCGTGCGCGGGGGAGCCACCATGGTCCAGGTGCGGGAGAAGGACGCCCCGGTCCGCGAGCTCGTCGCCCTGCTGACGGCCGTGGCCGAGCGCGTGGGCCGGGAGGTGCCCGTGCTCGTGGACGACCGCGCCGACGTGTACCTCGCCGCCCGCGCGGCCGGCGCCCCCGTGGCCGGCGTGCACGTGGGCCAGTCGGACCTGCCCGTGGCGCTCGCCCGGGAGATCTGCGGCCCGCAGGCCGTGCTCGGCCTCAGCGCCGCCACGGCGGAGGAGCTCGATGCCGCCGCCGCGCTGCCGGCCGGGACGGTCGACTACCTGGGCGTCGGGGCGGTGCGGGCGACCCGCACCAAGCCCGACCACCCCGAGCCGCTGGGCGTCGAGGGCTTCGCCCGCGCCGCGGCCCGCACGGCCCTGCCCTGCCTGGCCATCGGCGGGGTGCGGGTCGAGGACGCCCCCGGCCTGCGCGCCGCCGGCGCCGCGGGGCTGGCCGTGGTCTCCGGGATCTGCGCCGACCCGGACCCCGCCGCCGCGGCCGCCCGCTACCTGCGGGCCTTCGCCGCCGTGCCCGCCGGGGAGGTGGCCCCGTGACCGCCCGCGTGCCCCGCGTCCTGGCCATCGCCGGCACCGACCCCACGGGCGGGGCCGGCCAGCACGCGGACCTCAAGTCGATCGCCGCGATGGGCGGCTACGGGATGAGCGCCGTCACCGCCGTCGTCGTGCAGAACACCGTGGGCGTGCGCGACATCCACGTCCCGCCGGTCGAGTTCCTCTCGGCACAGCTGGACGCGGTCGCCGAGGACGTCGAGATCGACGCCGTCAAGATCGGGATGCTCGGGTCCGTGCCGGTCATCGAGGCCGTCACCCGGTGGCTCGGGACCCACCGGCCGCCGGTCGTGGTCCTGGACCCCGTCATGGTCGCGACCTCCGGGGGCCGCCTGCTGGAGCGCGAGGCCGAGGACGCCCTGCGCGCGATGCTCGGCCTCGCCGACCTGATCACCCCGAACCTGCAGGAGCTCGCCGTGCTCGCCGGGGAGGACACGGCGTCGTCGTGGGACGAGGCCCTCGCGCAGGGCCACCGTGTGGCCCGCGCCCACGGCACCCTGGTGCTCGTCAAGGGCGGGCACCTCACGGGGGACCGGACGCCCGACGCGCTCGTGGGCCCGGACGCCCCCGAGCCCCTCGTGGCGTTCGACGGCGCCCGCGTGCCCACCGAGAACTCCCACGGCACCGGGTGCTCCCTCTCCTCGGCCCTGGCCACCCTCCAGGCCCGGCACGGGGACTGGCCCCGGAGCCTGCGGATCGCCCGGGACTGGCTGCGCGGCGCCCTCGAGGCCGCCGGGGACCTCGAGGTCGGCCACGGCAGCGGGCCCGTCCACCACTTCCACCACGTCCAGGACGCCCTCGAGAGCTGGGGCACGGGCCCGGAGCGGTTCACCGACGAGCTGTGGGAGGCCTCCGCGGCCGTGCGGCGGGAGATCGAGGAGCTAGAGTTCGTCCGCCTCCTCGGCGACGGCCGGCTCGAGCCGGACCGCTTCCTCGCCTACCTCGACCAGGACCTGCAGTACCTCGACGGCTACAGCCGGGCGCTGGCACTGCTGGCCGCCAGGGCGCCCGACGAGGAGCAGCGGCTGTTCTTCGCCGCCGGCGCCGTGTCCTGCACCGAGACCGAGGCGCAGCTGCACCGGGCGCGGCTGCGGCACGCCGGGGACGGCGGCGCCCGGGCCGGCAGTGCCCGGGACGGCCTCGGCGAGGTGACGCGGCGCTACACCACGTTCCTGCTCGCGGCCACCGCCGCCGAGCCCTACCCGGTGGGCCTGGCCGCCGTGCTGCCGTGCTACTGGGTCTACGCGGACGTGGGCCGGCACCTGAACGAGCTCGCCGCGGCCGACGGGACCGACGGGCACCCCTACGCGGACTGGCTGGCCACGTACGCGGACGAGGGGTTCCAGGAGGCCACCCGCACGGCCCGCCGGCTGCTCGACGACGCCGCCCGGGCGGCCCCGGCGGACGTCCGGGCGAGGATGCGGGAGGTGTTCCTGGAGGCCTGCGCGCTCGAGCGGGACTTCTTCGCCGCGCCGGTGGCGGAGCGCCGGTTGGCGGGCGCTGACCGGATCGAGTAGTCTTGATCTTCGGTGCCCTGCCGGTGCGCGCGTGTAAAAACTCGACACCCCACCTGGCGGCACATGCGGGTGCAGTTCCTGAATTGCGGCGAACCTGCGCTGACCTCGGCCTAGTCCCACGGGCCGGTCACCGTCAGCTCGTCTCAACGTCGTTGGTCCTGACAGGTATGCGCTCGACCCACACTGTTTACACATGACGTCGAGAGAAGTGAGTTCCCAAGTGGTGTACGCGATTGTCCGCGCTGGCGGCCGCCAGGAAAAGGTTTCCGTCGGAGACCTCGTTACCCTTGACCGCGTCGCCGGCGGAGCAGGCAGCACCATCGAGCTCCCTGCCCTGCTGCTGGTCGACGGGGACAAGATCACCTCGGATGCCCAGACCCTGGCGAGCGTCAAGGTCACGGCCGAGATCGTCGAGAACCTCCGCGGTCCCAAGATCTCCATCCAGAAGTTCAAGAACAAGACCGGCTACAAGAAGCGCCAGGGCTTCCGTGCCGAGCTGACCACCGTGAAGGTGACCGGCATCGACGCCTGACCGGCCCGGTCCCCGTCCAGACTCCACCAGCCAGTAAAGACCCGAAGGTAGGCACACCTCATGGCACACAAGAAGGGCGCGAGCTCCACTCGCAACGGTCGCGACTCCAACGCGCAGTACCTCGGCGTGAAGCGCTTCGGCGGCCAGACCGTCAACGCCGGCGAGATCCTCGTCCGGCAGCGCGGCACGCACTTCCACCCCGGCCTCAACGTCGGCCGCGGTGGCGACGACACCCTGTTCGCCCTGGCCGCCGGTCAGGTCGAGTTCGGCACCCGCCGGGGCCGCAAGGTCGTCAACATCCAGGCTGCCGCAGAGTAGTCCACAGGGCCGGCGCTGCCGGCCCCGGTGCGGGTCACGACCCGCACCACCCATGTTTGGTCTGTAGAGGGTGGGTGCGTCCAGCGCCCGCCCTCTACAGTCTTAACGTGGCCCGTCCGTTCTTGAACCAGAGGAGTTCCCCGTGGCCAGTTTCGTCGACCGCGTCGTCCTGCACGTCTCCGGCGGCTCCGGCGGGCACGGCTGCGTGTCCATCCGCCGCGAGAAGTTCAAGCCGCTCGGCGGGCCGGACGGCGGCAACGGGGGGGACGGCGGCAGCGTGGTGCTGCGCGTGGACGGCCAGACCACCACGCTGCTGAACTACCACCACGCCCCGCACCAGTCCGCCCCCAACGGCGGACCCGGCAAGGGCGACCTCCGCCACGGGCACAAGGGCGAGGACCTCGTCCTGTCCGTGCCCGACGGCACCGTGGTCAAGGACCAGGACGGCAACGTCCTGGCCGACCTCGTGGGCCAGGGCTCCGAGTTCGTGGCCGCCCCCGGCGGGCAGGGCGGGCTGGGCAACGCCGCGCTGGCCTCGGTCAAGCGCAAGGCCCCCGGGTTCGCGCTCCTCGGCACGCCGGGCTCGGCCCGGGACGTGGTCCTGGAGCTGAAGTCCATCGCCGACATCGCCCTGGTCGGCTACCCCTCCGCCGGCAAGTCCAGCCTCATCGCCGCGATCAGCGCCGCCCGCCCCAAGATCGCCGACTACCCGTTCACCACGCTCGTCCCGAACCTCGGCGTGGTGGAGGCCGGGGACGTGCGCTACACCGTGGCGGACGTCCCGGGCCTGATCCCCGGCGCCTCCGAGGGCAAGGGCCTGGGGCTGGAGTTCCTCCGCCACGTCGAGCGCTGCGCCGCGCTCGTGCACGTCCTCGACTGCGCGACCCTGGAGCCCGGGCGGGACCCGGTCTCCGACCTCGAGACGATCGAGGCGGAGCTCGCCGGCTACGCCGTCGACGGCGACCTCGACGGCGGCCAGGCGGTGCCGCTGAACGACCGGCCCCGGCTCGTGGTGCTGAACAAGATCGACGTCCTCGAGGCCCGGGAGCTCGCCGAGTTCGTGCGGCCCGAGCTCGAGTCCCGCGGCTACCGCGTGTTCGAGATCTCCACCGCCTCCCACGAGGGGCTGCGGCAGCTGACCTTCGCCATGGGCGAGGTCGTGCAGCAGGCCCGTGCCGCCCGCCCCGCCCCGGCGGAGGCCCCGCGGGTCGTGCTGCGCCCCAAGGGGGTGCGCGGGCCCGAGTTCACCATCACCCGGGAGGAGCGCAACCTCGAGCCGCTGTGGCACGTGCGCGGCGACAAGCCCGACCGGTGGATCCTGCAGACCGACTTCAACAACGAGGAGGCCGTCGGCTACCTCGCCGACCGGCTCGCGAAGCTCGGTGTCGAGACGGAGCTGTTCAAGCAGGGCGCCCGGCCCGGCGACGCCGTGCTCATCGGTCCCGAGGACGACGGCGTGGTCTTCGACTGGGAGCCCACGATGGTCGGCGGCGCCGAGCTGCTGGCCGGGCCCCGCGGCACCGACCTGCGCTTCGCGGACATCGACCGTCCCACCCGCGAGCAGAAGCGCCAGCAGTACCAGGACCGCAAGGACGCCAAGGCCGCCGCCCGCGCCGAGCTCGAGGCCGAGCGCTCCGCCGGGGTGTGGACCGAGTCGGTCGACGCCCGGCGCGGCGAGGCCCCGGCCGGCACCGACGACTGAGCCCGCCCGCGGGGCGGACCGCGGCCGCACGTGCCGGACGCCCCGCGGCCACCACCCGACGACCGACCCGACACACCGACTGACCCGACACACCGACTGACCGACACACCGACGACGCCCACCGGACGAGGGAGACGCCCAGGATGAACGAGCAGACGAACGAGATCGACGTCGAGCAGCTCGAGGAGGTCGCGGAGAAGTCCGCGGTCCAGCTCAGCAGCGAGAACCGCGGCAAGAACCGGCGCAGCCCCATCGAGCGCCGCGAGGACATCCCGCGCGCCCACCGCGTGGTGGTCAAGGTCGGCTCGTCCTCGCTGACGTCCATCGAGAGCTCGATCGACGAGCAGGCCGTGCGGATGATCGTCGACGCCCTCGGCGAGACGAAGGCCCGCGGCATCGAGCTCGTGTTCGTGTCCTCTGGCGCCATCACGGCCGGTCTGGCGCCCCTGGGGCTGTCCCGGCGGCCGAAGAACCTGGCCGGCAAGCAGGCGGCCGCGGCCGTGGGCCAGGGCCTGCTCATGGGCCGCTACATCGAGTCCTTCGCCCGCTACGGCGTCACGGTGGGCCAGGTGCTGGTCACCGCCGAGGACCTGATGCGGCGCAGCCACTACAAGAACACCCACCGCCAGATCGAACGGCTCCTGGACTTCGGGGTGCTGCCCATCGTCAACGAGAACGACGCCGTGTCCAGCCAGGAGATCAAGTTCGGCGACAACGACCGGATCGCCGCCCTGATCGCCCACCTGATCAAGGCCGACGTCCTGCTGCTGCTCTCCGACGTCGACGCCCTCTACACCATGGACCCCCGCAAGGGCGGGGAGCGGATCCCGGTGGTGAACGACCCCATCAAGGACCTCGAGGGCGTGCAGATCGGGTCGGTCGGCCGCGCCGGCGTCGGCTCCGGCGGCATGGTCACCAAGGTCCAGGCGGCCCGGATCGCCGCGGCCTCGGGCATCCCCGCGCTCGTCACCTCGGCCCAGAACATCACCCGCGCCCTGGACGGCGAGGACGTCGGCACCTGGTTCGCGACCTCCGGCGGGCGGCGCAACGTCCGGCTGCTGTGGCTCGCCCACCTCGCGGACATCAAGGGCTCCTTGACCCTGGACCCGGGCGCCGTCGAGGCGATCCGCGACCGCAACTCGCTGCTGGCCGCCGGGGTCACCGGCGTGTCCGGGACCTTCGAGGCGGGGGAGCCCGTCTCGCTGCGGGACGAGGAGGGCAAGGAGATCGCCCACGGGCTCAGCAACTACTCCTCGGACGAGATCCCGCCGATGCTCGGCAAGTCCACCTCCGTGCTGGCGGAGGAGCTCGGGGACGACTACAGCCGGGAGCTCGTGCACGTGGACAACCTCGTGGTCCTGCGCGCCCGCGGCGCACGGACTAAACTGAAGAAATGACTTCCGCCGCACACGATTCCGTGACCACCGACGAAGCCACCCGCACGACCGGCAAGGCGGTCGTGACCGACACCGGCGTCATCGCCACCTTCGGGGAGGACCCCGTCGCCGGCGTCGCCGCGATGGCCGACGACGCCCGGGACTCCGCCCGCGTCCTGGGCCGCGCCACCCGGGCCTGGAAGGACCGGGCGCTGCTCGCCATCGCCGACCGCATCGAGCGCAAGCAGGACGTGGTGCTCGCCGCGAACGCCAAGGACCTCGAGCGCGGCCGCGTGAACGGGACCTCCACCGCCCTCCTGGACCGGCTCAAGCTGGACGCCGAGCGGATCACCGGCCTGGCCGAGAGCCTGCGCGAGCTCGCCGCGCTGCCCGACCCCGTGGGCGGGTTCGTCCGCGGCAGCACCCTGCCCAACGGCCTGCGGATGCGCCAGGTGCGCGTGCCGATGGGCGTGGTCGGCGCCATCTACGAGGCCCGCCCCAACGTCACCGTGGACATCGCCGGGATCGCCCTGAAGTCCGGCAACGCGGTGCTGCTGCGCGGCGGCTCGGCCGCGGAGGAGTCCAACCGGGCCCTCGTGGGCATCATCCGGGACTCCCTGGCCGACGTGAAGCTGCCCGTGGACTGCGTCCAGAGCGTCGACGAGTACGGCCGCGAGGGCGCGAACGCGCTCATGGCGGCCCGCGGGAAGGTCGACGTCCTCATCCCGCGCGGCGGGCACGGTCTGATCCAGTCCGTCGTCCAGAACGCCAAGGTCCCCGTCATCGAGACCGGCGAGGGCAACGTCCACCTCTTCGTCGACCACTCGGCGTCGAAGAAGATGGCCGTGGACGTGGTCGTCAACTCCAAGACCCACCGCACGAGCACGTGCAACACCACGGAGACCCTCCTGCTGCACCGCGGCTTCGAGCACGGGGCCGCCGTGCTCGCGGCCCTCGACCGGGCCGGCGTCACGCTGCACGTGGACGAGCGGGCCGAGGCCCTGCTGCCGGCCGGCAGCCACCACCTGCGCGCCACCGACGAGGACTGGGGCACCGAATACCTGTCCATGGACCTGGCCGTGAAGGTGGTGGACTCCCTGGACGAGGCGCTCCAGCACATCGACCGGTGGTCCACCCGGCACACCGAGGCGATCGTGACCAACGACCTCGCCTCCGCCGAGCGGTTCGTCGCCGAGATCGACGCCGCCGCGGTCATGGTCAACGCCTCCACCCGCTTCACCGACGGGGGCCAGCTGGGTCTCGGCGCCGAGATCGGCATCTCCACCCAGAAGATGCACGCGCGCGGACCCATGGGCCTGGAGGAGCTGACCACCACGAAGTGGATCGTCCAGGGTGACGGGCACGTCCGCGCCTGAGCCGCGGACGCGGCGGGCCCGCCGCGGATTCAGTACGATGAGAGCCGTCCGGGCCAGCCGGCCGAGGCGGCAGGGCCGTCCACCGACCACCCGCCGCCACGTCGGCGACAGAAGGGATCCCCATGTTCCAGCAGACCGTCACCACCGTCCTCGCAGCCGCCGAGGGCGGGCACGCCGCCGCCGAGGCCGGAGTTCCCCCGTGGGTCTGGGGCGCCTCCGTGTTCGTCGTGCTGATCGGCCTCATGGTGGTGACGCTCTCCTTCGCGAACCGGGGCCTCAGCCCGGAGGTCGGCCAGCACCAGGACCCCGCCGACCTGCCCGCGGACGAGCGAGCCATGCTCGACGAGTACGCGGCCAAGCGCCACGGCTGAGCCGGGGAACCCCACCGTCGTGACGACCGCTCCGCAGGACACCGCCGCCCGGACCCGGGGCCTGCCCCTGACGGGCACGGCCGTCCCGCCCCGGAGGCCGGGCCGCACCCGGCTCGGCGTCATGGGCGGGACGTTCGACCCCATCCACCACGGCCACCTCGTGGCCGCCTCCGAGGTGGCGGGGGAGTTCGACCTCGACGAGGTCGTGTTCGTCCCGACCGGGCACCCCTGGCAGAAGGCCGCCGGGGCGGTGAGCCCCGCGGAGCACCGCTACCTCATGACGGTGATCGCCACGGCCTCCAACCCGCGGTTCACGGTCAGCCGGGTGGACATCGAGCGGAACGGCCCCACGTTCACGGTCGACACCCTGCGGGACCTGAAGCAGCAGCGCCCGGAGGCGGACCTCTTCTTCATCACGGGCGCGGACGTCATGGCGGAGATCCTGACGTGGAAGGGCGCCGAGGAGCTCTGGCAGCTCGCCCACTTCGTCGGCGTCACCCGGCCGGGCCACGACCTGGCCGCGCCCGTGGGCTCCAGCGGCGTGAACCTGCTCGAGGTGCCCGCGATGGCGATCTCCTCCACGGACTGCCGCGCCCGCGTGGCCGAGCACAAGCCCGTCTGGTACCTCGTGCCCGACGGCGTGGTGCAGTACATCAACAAGTACGGCCTCTACCTCGGACCCGAGGACGGGACGACGACGGACCACGTCGGCGCCCGCGGCGTCTCGGCGAAGGCACCCTGATGGCCGGCGAGGACGACGTGCGGGACGGCGCCGCACCGGACCCCGACCGGGCCCCGGCGCCGCCGCCCTCCGGACCGGCGCCCATCATCGACCTCGGGGGGGACGGCGTGCCGGTCCGCCCCGTCAAGCCCCTCGGGCCGCGGCGGCTGGCCCGTCTGCAGCGCGAGCTGGCCGAGCGCGCCCGCGAGCTCGAGGAGGCCGGCGCCGGCCCGGCGGACCCCGAGCTGCTCGAGAAGCAGCGCCGGTTCGCGGAGCTCGCCGCCCAGGCCGGCGCCGCGCAGGCCGACCCGGGCGCTGACACCGCGGTCCGGGAGCCGGTGGCGGCTCCGGAGGCCCCGGCGCCCGGCTCCGCACCGCCCGGCCCGGGGCAGCCCGCTGCGGCCCCGCGTCCTCCGGCGGTGCCGGAGGACCCGCAGGAGCCGCTCGAGCAGATCACCGTCGTGTTCCCCGGCGGCGGCCCGGACGGGCCGGACGAGCACGTGTCCCACGACCCGGTGCACGTCGACCCGGCCCTGTTCAGCAACCGGCTCGCCCCGGAGGACCTGGCGGCGCTCACGCACATCGAGATCGTCGCGCCCACGGATCCCGAGCACCACGGCTCCACACCGGTCGCGCCCGCCGCGGCCGGTGACCACGAGGAGCACGGGCACGCGGAGGACCCACCGGCTCCGCCGGGGGCCGTTCCGTCCGGGCCCGCGGCGTCGTGGCCCGCGGCCGAGGACGATCCGCCGGCCGCCCCCGTGCCGGCCAGCACCGCCGAGGGGCTCGAGCTGCTGGAGCCCCGGGAGTACCGCCGCCGCACGAACGGCGCCTGGTGGTTCCTGCTGCTGGCGGTGCTCGCGGCCCTCGCCGTCGTGCTCGTGCTGTTCGTGCTCTGAGCACCCCGCCGGCTCCACCGCACCGACCGTTCCCGCACCACCCGTACCTGCACGACTCGTCCACTCCAACCGTCCCCACGGGACGGGACCTCCGGTTCGCCGGGAAAGGATCCTCCTTGACTGTCAACGATCTCTCCCTCTCCATCCTCCAGGTCGCGGCCGCCGCGGCGGACGCCAAGCAGGCCCACGACATCGTGGCCCTCGACGTCAGCGAGGCCCTGGGCATCACCGACGCCTTCCTCGTCGCCTCCGCCTCCAACGAGCGGCTCGTCAACGCCGTGGTCGACGAGATCGAGGAGAAGCTCGTCGAGCGCCTCGAGCTGCGCCCGATCCGCCGCGAGGGCCGCTCCGAGGGGCGCTGGGTGCTCCTGGACTACGGCGACGTCGTGATCCACGTGCAGCACGACGAGGACCGGGCGTTCTACGCCCTCGAGCGGCTGTGGCGGGACAGCCCCGTGGTGGACCTCGGACCGCTCTCCGGCCGGACCGCCGCGGCCCCCGCCACCGACGATTTGCCTGGAGCCTGATCGGCTGTCTACTATGAATGCGTTGCCCAGCGAGGCGCTGGAACAACCGGAAAAGGGTGACTGAAAAGGAGCCCGTGAAGGTTGTGATAATGTCTCCGAGGTAACGACCTGGGGCTGTGGCGCAGCTGGTAGCGCATTTGCATGGCATGCAAAGGGTCAGGGGTTCGAGTCCCCTCAGCTCCACCAGGACGAAAGAGCCCGTTCCGCATCACGCGGGGCGGGCTCTTTCGCGTTTTCTCAGCTTCCTTCCCTTCCGTTCGTTGACGCGTCCTGTTACCGTCAGCACCACCGGCGGCCGTCCTCCGTGACCCGGGTCACAGCGAGCTCGAGGCCACAGCGTGGGGAGTTCCGTCGGGGACAAGGGCGTCGACGGTGGAGACCCACCGTGGACGCCCGTGACGGACATCCACCACGGAAGAGGTCATGATGGCAGGGAACAGAGCGGTCGCCTACAAGGGTCCCGGCAAGGTCGAGGTCATCGACACCGAGTACCCGGAGTTCGATCTCAAGGACGCGCCGGGGATCAACCCGGCCAACATCGGCCGGAAGGTCCCGCACGGGGTCATCCTCCGGACCGTGGCCACCAACATCTGCGGCTCGGACCAGCACATGGTGCGCGGGCGCACCACGGCCCCCACGGACCTGGTCCTCGGTCACGAGATCACGGGCGAGGTCATCGAGTGCGGGCCGGACGTCGAGTTCATCAAGGTCGGGGACATCGTCTCCGTCCCGTTCAACATCTCCTGCGGCCGGTGCCGCAACTGCAAGGAGCGCAAGACCGGCATCTGCCTCAACGTCAACCCGGACCGGCCGGGCTCCGCCTACGGCTACGTGGACATGGGCGGCTGGGTCGGCGGTCAGGCCGAGTACGTGCTGGTGCCCTACGCGGACTGGAACCTGCTGAAGTTCCCGGACCGGGACCAGGCCCTGGAGAAGATCATGGACCTGACCATGCTCTCCGACATCCTGCCCACCGGCTACCACGGCGTGGTGACGGCCGGGGTGGGCGTGGGCTCGACCGTCTACATCGCCGGTGCCGGACCGGTGGGCCTGGCCGCGGCGGCCTCGGCGCACCTGCTGGGAGCCGCGGTGGTGATCGTGGGCGACATGAACGAGCAGCGGCTGGCCCAGGCCCGCAGCTTCGGCTGCGAGACCGTCGACGTCTCGAAGGGCTCGCCCGCCGAGCAGATCGAGCAGATCCTGGGTGTCCCGGAGGTCGACTGCGGCGTGGACGCCGTCGGCTTCGAGGCCCGTGGGCACGGCAAGGACGCCTCCCACGAGGCCCCGGCCACCGTGCTCAACTCCCTGATGGACATCACCGCCGCCGGCGGGGCGCTGGGCATTCCGGGCCTGTACGTCACCGGGGATCCCGGAGCCGTGGACGAGGCCGCGAAGAAGGGGTCCCTGTCGATCAGCCTCGGCACGGGATGGGCGAAGTCGCTGTCCTTCACCACGGGGCAGTGCCCGGTGATGAAGTACAACCGGCAGCTGATGATGGCGATCCTGCACGACAAGATCCAGATCGCCAAGGCCGTCAACGCCAAGGCCATCCCGCTGGAGGAGGCGCCGCAGGGCTACGCCGAGTTCGACGCCGGGGCGGCCACCAAGTACGTGCTCAACCCCAACGGCTACATCAAGAACTAGTCCGCGGACCCCGACCGCCCGCGGGGCGGGCCGCACCGGACCTCCGGCGCGGCCCGCCCCGCGGGCGCCGCCGTGTCCGCGGTGTGCCCTGTGGAAGACTGGGCGCATGGCCAAGAAATCCAGCAGCTCGGAGCTCAAGCAGACCGTCGACCAGGTCGCCGAGGAAGCCATCAACGTGGGCTACCGCCTCGAGCAGCGGCTCCACCGGTTCCGGCAGCGGCGCGCCGAGGCCCGCGGGGACATCCCGGTCATGGTGGCCTTCGAGGGCTACGGCTCCGAGCACCACGTGCGGGTCCTGGGCCGGGCCCTGCTGAAGACCCGGGGGCTGATCGAGTCCACCGACGAGAGCGCCGAGTCCATCCGCGGCTGGCGCTCGTTCACCTCCGTGCCCATCGCCTTCGCCCACGTCAACATCTGGATCGACGAGTTCGAGTTCCACCTGGTGGCCGACAAGGGCGGGGTGGTCGACGTCGACCTGCAGGTGTCCCTGGCCCCCGGCGAGCACACCGTGTGGATGCAGACGGAGGGCTCCGAGACGGTCGAGTCCCGCGTGTTCGTCGTGGCCGACGAGCAGCGCATCGGGGTGGTCTCCGACATCGACGACACCGTCATGGTCACAGCCCTGCCCCGGCCCATGCTGGCCGCCTGGAACTCGTTCGTGCTCAACGAGCACGCCCGCACGCCCACCCCCGGGATGGCGGTCATGATGGACCGGCTGCTGCACCGCCACCACGAGGCGCCGTTCCTCTACCTCTCCACGGGGGCGTGGAACGTGGCGCCGACCCTGCGCCGCTTCCTCACGCGCAACGCCTACCCGGCCGGGGCCCTGCTGCTCACCGACTGGGGACCCACCACGGACCGGTGGTTCCGGGCCGGGGCCGCGCACAAGGTGCAGAACCTCGAGCGGCTGGCCCGCAATTTCCCGCACGTGCGCTGGATCCTCATCGGCGACGACGGCCAGCACGACCCCGAGATCTACAGCGGCTTCGTGCACCGCTATCCCGAGCACGTGGCCGCCATCGTGATCCGCAACCTGTCCCCGGCGGAGGCCGTGCTGGCCGGCACCCCGCTGGTCAACGAGGAGCGGCGGGTCACCATCCCCGAGGGCACGCTGTGGATCGAGGGCAACGACGGCGCCTCGATCTCGCGGCAGCTCGCGGAGCACGGCCTGCTCTGACCGGCGGGCTGCGGCGTCCGAGCCGGGCCCTACCCTGGACCCATGACCAGCACCCGCAGCACCCTCCCCGCCCCCGCACCGGCAGACGACTCGGCAGACGTCCCGGCGGACCCCTCGGCAGACTTCCCGGCGGACTTCCCGGCCGTGGACGCCGCCGTCGCCGGTGCCCGGGCGGCCTTCGTGCCCGACGTCGACCTCGCGACCCGGCTGGACCGGCTGCACCGGCTCGAGGACCTCGTGCGGGAGAACCGGACGGTGCTCGAGGAGGCGCTGGCCACCGACCTCGGCAAGCCCCCGGCGGAGGCGTGGCTGACCGAGCTCGGCTTCACCCTCGAGGAGATCGCCGGCATCCGCAAGGAGCTCGGCCGCTGGATGACCCCGGCCCGCGTCCCCGTCCCGCTGAGCCTCGCCCCGGCCCGCTCCCGCGTGGAGCACCAGCCGCTCGGGACCGTGCTCGTGATGGCGCCGTGGAACTATCCCGTCCAGCTCGTCCTGAGCCCGCTGGCGGGAGCGCTCGCCGCCGGCAACACCGTCGTCGTCAAGCCCTCCGAGGTCTCCGCGACCGTCTCCGGGGTGCTGGCCGAGCTGCTCGAACGCTATCTGGGGGACTGCGTGCGCGTGGTCGAGGGCGGCGTGCCGGAGACCACGCGGCTGCTCGAGCACCGCTTCGACCACGTCTTCTACACCGGCAACGGGACGGTGGCCCGGATCGTGATGGCCGCCGCGGCCCGGCACCTGACCCCGGTGACCCTCGAGCTGGGCGGGAAGTCCCCGGTCTGGGTGGACGGCTCGACCGACCTGCGCACCGCCGCCCGGCGGATCGTGTGGGGGAAGTTCCTCAACGCCGGCCAGACCTGCGTGGCCCCGGACCACGTGCTCGGCACCCCGGAGACGCTCGCCGCCCTCGAGCCGGAGCTCCTGCGGGCCGTGGAGGAGCACTACGGCGAGGACCCGTCCCGCAGCGACTCCTACGGGCGGATCGTCACCGCGCGCCACCTCGACCGGCTGGTGGGGCTCCTGGAGCAGGTCCCCGCCCACGACGTCGTCTGCGGCGGGACCGCCGAGCCGGGGGAGCGCTACCTCGCGCCCACGGTGGTGCGCTCCGCCCCGGACGGCCCGCTCATGGCCGAGGAGCTCTTCGGTCCCGTCCTGCCCCTGGTCCCGGTCGCCTCCGCGGAGCACGCCGTCGAGCTGATCACCGCCGGGGACAAGCCGCTGGCCCTCTACGTGTTCTCCGAGGAGCGCTCGGTCAAGGAGCTGTTCCGCCGGCGCACGTCCTCCGGCGGACTGTCCTTCAACGCCCCGCTGCTGCACCTGACCAGCCCCCAGCTGCCGTTCGGCGGCGTGGGTGAGAGCGGCACCGGCGCCTACCACGGGAAGTTCTCGTTCACCACGTTCTCCCACGCGCGCGCGGTCCTGGACAAGCCGCTCGCCCCCGACACGCTGCGGGTCGTCTACCCGCCCTACCGGGGTCTGCGGGCCCGCCTCGCGGCCGCGGCGGTCGGGCTGCGCCGGCCCCGCCGCCGGACCCGACACGCCGTGTCCGAAAATTAATCCTGTCCACCGGCCGGGGGTCCCGCGGTGCGCACAGCCTGTGCACAACGGGACCCCGGCGGCGGGATTCCGCGACCCCCCGCGGAGGCCGCCTGTGGATGGCCGGCGGTGGTTCTGGGGATAGCGAGAGAGGAGCTGTGGACAACCCTCACCACTGCATCTAGGGGTCGCTTCCCCTTCCTGGCACTAGATGTAGTATTGAAATCAGCCACCCGGAGAGACCCCTACACCGCCGCAGACCCTGCGGAAGTCCCGGATCTCCCCCACAAACCACCCGATCGACCAAGGGGAAACAGCGATGTCCGTGACCGTGTACAGCAAGCCGGCCTGCGTCCAGTGCAATGCCACCTACCGGGCCCTGAGCAAGAAGGGCATCGAGTACAACGTCGTCGACGTCACCGAGGACGAGGCCGCCCTGGCCCACGTCCTGGCCCTCGGCTACCAGCAGGTCCCGGTCGTCGAGACGGCGACCGAGCACTGGTCCGGCTACCGCCCGGACAAGATCACCTCCCTGGCCGTCCTCCTCTCGGCCTGAGGCCGCAGCGCCGCCCGCTTCCCCGCGGCGCCCCGGTCCATCCACCACCGACCCCATTTCGGAGCGCGGAAGCAATGAGCACGCACCACCCCGGCACCCGTCCCGGGACCGCTCAGCAGGACCACGGCGACACCGCCGCGGCACCGGACAGCCACGCCCCACTGGTGGTCTACTTCTCCTCGGTCTCCAACAACACGCACCGCTTCGTCGAGAAGCTCGACGCCCGCGTGCTGCGCCTTCCTCTTCTGACCGGGGAGGAGCCCCCCGAGATCACCGAGCCCTTCGTGCTGGCCGCCCCGACGTACGGGCGGCCCAACGGCAGCGGGGCCGTCCCGCCGCAGGTCGTGAAGTTCCTCAACAAGGAGACCAACCGGCGGTTCCTGCGCGGCGTCATCGGCGCGGGGAACACCAACTTCGGGTCGGCGTTCTGCCTGGCCGCGGACAAGATCGCGGCCAAGTGCGGCGTCCCCGTCCTCTACAAGTTCGAACTCATGGGCACCCCCGAGGATGTCCACCAGGTAAATCAAGGATTGGAACAGTTTTGGCGACAATTTCCGCAGCTCCGGGCGTGAGCGTCGAGCCCGGCCACGAGGACACGCGCGTTCCCGAGAAGTACCGGGGCCTGGGCTACCACGAGCTCAACGCCCTGCTGAACCTCTACGACGCCGACGGCCACATCCAGTTCGACGCCGACCGGCAGGCCGCCCGGCAGTACTTCCTGCAGCACGTGAACAACAACACCGTCTTCTTCCATGACCTCGAGGAGAAGCTCGACTACCTGGTCTCGCACCAGTACTACGAGCCCGAGGTCCTGGCGAAGTACAGCATGGAGTTCATCAAGGAGCTCTCCAAGCGGGCGTACTCCCAGAAGTTCCGCTTCGAGACCTTCCTGGGCGCGTTCAAGTTCTACACGTCCTACACGCTGAAGACCTTCGACGGCCAGCGCTATCTCGAGCGCTTCGAGGACCGCGTGGTCATGGTCTCCCTCTACCTCGCCGACGGCAACGAGCTGCTCGCCACGCAGCTGGTCGACGAGATCATCTCCGGGCGCTTCCAGCCGGCGACCCCCACGTTCCTCAACGCGGGCAAGCAGCAGCGCGGCGAGCTCGTCTCCTGCTTCCTGCTCCGCATCGAGGACAACATGGAGTCCATCGGGCGGTCGATCAACTCCGCCCTGCAGCTGTCCAAGCGCGGCGGCGGCGTGGCGTTCGCGCTGACCAACGTCCGCGAGGCCGGGGCCCCGATCAAGAAGATCGAGAACCAGTCCTCGGGCATCATCCCCATCATGAAGCTGCTGGAGGACTCGTTCTCCTACGCCAACCAGCTGGGCGCCCGCCAGGGCGCGGGCGCGGTGTACCTGCACGCCCACCACCCGGACATCTACAGCTTCCTGGACACCAAGCGGGAGAACGCGGACGAGAAGATCCGGATCAAGACCCTCTCCCTGGGCGTGGTCATCCCGGACATCACGTTCGAGCTGGCCAAGAAGAACCAGGACATGTACCTGTTCTCCCCGTACGACGTGGAGCGGGTCTACGGCATGCCGTTCTCCGACGTCAACGTGTCCGAGAAGTACCACGAGATGGTCGCGGACGGCCGGATCACCAAGAAGAAGATCAACGCCCGCGAGTTCTTCCAGACCCTCGCCGAGGTCCAGTTCGAGTCCGGCTACCCGTACGTCATGTTCGAGGACACGGTGAACCGGGCCAACCCGATCGACGGCAAGATCATCATGTCCAACCTCTGCTCCGAGATCCTCCAGGTCTCCGAGCCGTCCACGTACCACGAGGACCTGAACTACGACGAGGTCGGCAAGGACATCTCCTGCAACCTCGGCTCCCTCAACATCGCGCTGACCATGGAGTCCCCGGACTTCGGGCAGTCCGTGGAGACCGCGATCCGCGGGCTCACCGCGGTGTCGGACATGTCCGACATCACCTCGGTGCCCTCGATCGAGCGCGGCAACCAGATGTCCCACGCCGTGGGCCTCGGGCAGATGAACCTGCACGGCTACCTCGCCAAGGAGCACATCCACTACGGCTCCGAGGAGGGCCTCGACTTCACGAACATCTACTTCTACACGGTCACGTACCACGCGGTCCGCGCGTCGAACGAGATCGCGAAGGAGCGCAAGGCGGTGTTCGCCGGCTTCGAGCGGTCCCAGTACGCGTCGGGGGAGTACTTCACCAAGTACACCGACCGTGACTGGGTCCCGGCCACCGGGCGGGTGCGGGAGCTGTTCGCCGAGGCGGGCGTGCACATCCCCACCCGGGCGGACTGGGAGCAGCTCAAGGCCTCGGTCATGGAGCACGGCATGTACAACCAGAACCTGCAGGCCGTGCCGCCGACCGGGTCGATCTCCTACATCAACAACTCGACGTCCTCGATCCACCCGATCGCCTCGAAGATCGAGATCCGCAAGGAGGGCAAGCTGGGCCGCGTGTACTACCCGGCGCCCTTCATGAACAACGAGAACCTGGAGTACTTCCAGGACGCGTACGAGATCGGCTACGAGAAGATCATCGACACCTACGCCGCGGCCACCCAGCACGTGGACCAGGGCCTGTCGCTGACCCTGTTCTTCAAGGACACGGCCACCACCCGGGACATCAACCGGGCGCAGATCTACGCGTGGCGCAAGGGCATCAAGACGATGTACTACTCCCGCATCCGCCAGCTGGCGCTGGAGGGCACCGAGGTCGAGGGCTGCGTCTCCTGCATGCTCTGACCGCCGGAGCCCCGGCGACCACCCCACAACTCCCCGCGCGCGTCCGCAGGACGCGCGCGGGGGTCCACCCCGTTCGAGGAAGAGACAGATCATGACTCTGGAGAAGAGCGAGAGCATCGACAAGGTGCAGCTGCTCCACCACCAGGCCCAGGCCATCAACTGGAACCGGATCGAGGACCCCAAGGACGACGAGGTCTGGGACCGGCTGACCGCGAACTTCTGGCTGCCCGAGAAGGTGCCGATCTCCAACGACGTCCCCTCGTGGAAGACCCTCACCGCGGAGGAGCAGCAGCTCACCATGCGGGTGTTCACCGGTCTGACGCTGCTGGACACCATCCAGGGCACCGTGGGCGCCGTCTCCCTGATCCCGGACGCCGTCACCCTGCACGAGGAGGCGGTGTACACCAACATCGCGTTCATGGAGTCGGTGCACGCGAAGTCCTACTCCTCCATCTTCTCGACGCTGTCCTCCATGAAGGAGATCGACGACGTCTTCCGCTGGTCACGGGAGAACCCGTACCTGCAGAAGAAGGCCGACATCATCATCAAGTACTACAAGGGCGACGACCCGCTGAAGAAGAAGGTGGCCTCGACCCTGCTCGAGTCCTTCCTCTTCTACTCCGGGTTCTACCTGCCCATGTACTGGTCCTCCCGGGCCAAGCTGACGAACACGGCCGACCTGGTGCGCCTCATCATCCGTGACGAGGCCGTGCACGGCTACTACATCGGCTACAAGTTCCAGCGCGCCATGGCCCTGGAGTCCCAGGAGCGCCAGGACGAGCTGAAGCTCTACACCTACGAGCTGCTCGAGGAGCTCTACGAGAACGAGGTGCGCTACACCGAGTCCCTCTACGACGGTGTCGGGTGGACCGAGGACGTCAAGAAGTTCCTGCACTACAACGCCAACAAGGCCCTGAACAACCTGGGCTTCGAGGCGCTGTTCCCGAAGGAGATGACCGACGTCTCGGCGGCCATCCTCTCCGCGCTGTCCCCGAACGCGGACGAGAACCACGACTTCTTCTCCGGCTCGGGCTCCTCCTACGTGATCGGCAAGGCCGTGAACACGGAGGACGAGGACTGGGATTTCTGATCCCGGCCTGAACCATGAGGACGACGACGGCGGTCCGGTCCACCTTCCCGAGGTGGGCCGGACCGCCGTCGTCGACAGGCATGACTCGATCCCGTGGTGCCGTGCTGCCTCAGCCTGCCGCGCCGACCCGGGGGTCGGCGGTGCTCTGTCGCCGGATCGTCCAGGGCCAGGTGATGAGCGCCCAGGCCACGGCGATGATGAGGAACTCGACCAGCAGGTACCACGGCCAGGGTCCGAGCAGGTCGAGGATCGAGGGGTTGTCCGGCTTGCCGTTGAGGAAGCCGTAGTTGGTCCCCAGCCAGCTGTTGAGTGCGAAGGCAGCCATGGCCCACATGACGGTGACGACCATGGCCAGGCGGTAGCTGCCCCAGTCGACGCGGCCGACGCGCCCCCAGATCAGGTACAGGGTGGCCCAGAGGACCAGGATGTGCTGGACCCAGAGGTCGATGAAGTCGATGTGGGGGAAGTCCGGCGAGTCGAGTGCCGGGGTGAGGATGGCCTGCGGGTTGAGAGTCAGTCCCCAGTAGTAGGTGAGCGCCGTCGCCCAGCGGGCCCGTGTCCACAGGGCGATGACAGCGACCATCCACGCGAGGTCCGAGAGGTGGACCGGCAGAGAGATGTGGACGTCGAAATTGTCCGGCACCGATCGGTAGACGAGCATCGTCACCGTGTACGTGGTCAGCACCGCGGCGAAGGCCCGCGAGAACACCACCTCGGCCGGGGAATCCCGAAGGCGGCGGCCCAGCATCACCACGAGCACAGCCCCGAGGACGCAGATGCCCAGAGCGGCCCAGTGAGTGGGGCCGTAGGGTACGAAGACCTCCTCGTTCGGCATCGCCGTCCCCCCCTCCACCGGGTCTCCTGGGTGGTGCGCCCGTGAGGCCAGGACATCAGATCCGGTCGTCCAGGGCCATGGGCGGGGCAGTGTGGACCGGAACCGGCGCCGGACCGCCGTCCGAGCTCTTGGCCTTGCCCGGACCGATGCTGCGGGTCACGGAGACCAACTGGTAGGGCCTCTTGGCCCGGGGCCGCGTGTCACGCCGGAGCAGCGCCACCCATCCTTCGCCGGCAACGTCGATCTGCTGCAAGGGCCGGGTGAGGTAGCTGACCACCGTCGGCGGCGTGGTCGACCGATCGATGCGGACCCCGCCGACGAGACCGGTGTTGAAATCGCGGGTCCAGGCGTTCTTCGCCGGCGTGGCCGAGGCAATGTGCTCTGCGAACTCCGACGGCACCACGAAGGTCGCGATCCTGCCTTCCACACCCTGCAGCCGCAACGGCACCCGGTACCGCGGTGCCTCCAGCTCGTCCATCCCAGGCCCTTCTTCGCGGGTTCGGACGGCCGCATTACAGCGGATCCCTCTGGATGTCTTCCTCCACGTGATCGACGCGGCGGCGGCACCGGTCACCCGGAGACCCGGTTGCCGGTGAGAGGGATGCGGAGATCAGGGCGTCACGGAGTCGTTCACCGCGTCGGCTGGGAGACGTCCATGCCGGTGAACGGGTCGCCGGCCCGCTCGTAGACGAGCGAGACCGCTCCCTTCGGGAACGCCCGCGGCGGCTGCGCCAGGGTGAAGGCGGCCGGAGCGGTGCCGTCGCCGAAGACGCGCTTGCCCGAGCCCAGCACCAGCGGATAGAGGAGCAGGTTCAGCCGGTCGACGAGGTCTTCCCTCAGCAGGGTCCGCACGAGGTCGCCGCTGCCGATGACGTGGATCTCGCCGAACCGGTCCTTGAGGGCCCGCACCTCGGTGGCGACCTCTGTCAGCACCGTGGTTCCCTCCCACGCCGGGTCGGTCAGCGTGCGGGACACGACGAACTTCGGCACCGTGTTGAACTTCGCGGCGATCGGGTCGGCGTCGGCGTGCTCCGGCCAGTAGCCCGCGAAGATGTCGTAGGTCCGGCGACCGAGCAACAGGGCGTCGATGCGCTCGATCCCGGCGCCGATGGTCGCGCCCGACTCGTCGTCGAAGTACGCCCCCTGCCAGCCACCGAGCTCGAAACCGCCCGCACGGTCCTCGCCGGGCCCGCCGGGCGCCTGGTAGACGCCGTCGAGGGTGAGGAAGAGGTCGACCTGGATGATGCCCATGACGTGGTCCTTCGGTGTGCTCCGACGACATCCGTGGTGCCCAGTTTTTCGCCACGAGATCCGGGGGTCAACCCGTTGCCCCCGGATGACGGCGCGCTCACGCGCGAGCGAGGATCCTCGTGCGTCCTCAGCACGAAGCGCGGGCTCGTCGGCCTCAGAACGGCGGGTTAGTCCGGCGGGGATCGTCCGGTGCTGCGTGCTCGGCCGGACCCGGGAGTGGAGGGCTGCCGGGCGGTCACGGCGGTGTTCCGTCGCCGGCTCCGAGCCGTTGGCCTGTCCGCGCCCGTCACTAGACTGAGCCGCATGAACGAGCAGGAACCGGGCCGGTCCCGGGCCGCCTCGGCACCCGCAGGCCGTGCGGCGCTTCCCGCGGACGCGACCGCCACGTCCGCTCCCATCGACGCCGCCGAGGGGCCGGGGCTGATCGATCCCGAGGCCGTGGACACCTCGGTGCGCAGCCCGGCGCAGCGGTCCCGCACCTTCGCCGGGATCCTGGTGAACACCGCCCTCGCCAACATCACGACCAGCTACCTCTGGTTCGCCCTGACGTTCTGGGTGTATCTGGAGACGCGCAACGTGATCGCCACCGGGGTGGTCGGCGGCGCCTACATGCTGCTCATCGCGCTCTCCAGCATCAGCTTCGGCACCTTCGTGGACCGCTACCGCAAGCTCGCCGTGATGCGCTTCGCCGCAGCCTTCACCCTGGTGATGTTCATGCTGGCGGGCGTCCTGTTCCTCTTCGCCCCGGCGGCCTCGATGGTGGACCTGACCCGCCCGTGGATCTGGGTCTTCGCCCTGGTCGTCCTGATCGGGGCGGTGGTGGAGAACATGCGCAACGTCGCCCTGTCCACCACGGTCACGATCCTCATCGAGCCGGACCGGCGCGCCAACGCCAACGGCCTGGTGGGCATGGTGCAGGGCCTGATGTTCATCGTGACCTCGGTGCTCTCCGGGCTGTCGGTCGGACTGCTGGGCATGGGCTGGACGGTCGTGGTCGCCGTGGCGCTCACGGCCGTGGCCTTCGGGCACCTGTTGACGCTGCGCATGCCCGAGGAGGTGCGCGCCGCGGCCACGGACGCCCACGGCAGCTTCGACCTGCGGGGGGCGTTCGCCGCCGTGCTGGCCGTGTCCGGGCTGTTCGCGCTGATCCTGTTCTCGACGTTCAACAACTTCATCGGCGGCGTCTACATGGCCTTGATGGACCCGTACGGTCTGGAGATGTTTCCCGTGGAGATCTGGGGCGCGGTCTTCGCGCTCGGCGCCACCGGCTTCATCGTGGGCGGGGCGCTGATCGGCAAGTTCGGGCTGGGGTCCAATCCGCTGCGCACCATGTTGTTCGCGGTGATGGCGATGGGCGTGCTCGGCGCGGTGTTCACCGTGCGGGAGTGGGCCTGGCTGTACGTCTTGGGCATCTGGCTCTACATGGTGCTCTTCCCCTTCGTGGAGGCGGCGGAACAGACGGTCATCCAGCGGGTCGTGCCGCTGGAGCGGCAGGGCCGTGTCTTCGGCTTCGCCATGGCGTTCGAGTCCGCGGCGGCGCCGGTCACCGCGTTCCTCATCGCACCGATCGCCCAGTTCTGGATCATCCCGTACGCGCGGTCCGCGGAGGGCGGCGCCCAGCTGGCCCCGCTGCTCGGCGAGGGCACCTCGCGCGGCATCGCCCTGGTGTTCCTGGTGGCCGGCATCGTCATGATCGCCGCCGCGCTGCTGGCCTTCCTGACCCCGGTCTACCGCCGGGTCTCGGCGTCGTACGCCCAGGTCGCGGCGGAGGACGCCGCGGACGGCGTCACCGCCTCCCGGTCCTCCGCATGAACGAGTCCCACCGCCGGCCCGGTGAGCCCGGGCTTCCGGCCGGCGGGCGGGACGGGGCCGGCACTCCGGCTCGACCGGATCGGCAGGCCCGGGCACGCCTCAGCGATGGGCGGCGATGTAGGCGTCGAAATCCCACGGCGGTCGGGTGGGCGAGCCGTCGAGGAACTTCTCGGCGGCCGCCCGGCCGCTGCGGTAGAGGAAGTCCCGGTCCTCGTCGGTGAGGTTGAAGTCGGTGGCGCGGATGGTGCCGGTGTCGACGAAGATCGTGCGGGCCTGGGCGTCGAGGGATTCGATGTGCATCTGGTCGTAGAAGCCGGTCATGGTCTTGAGCATCGCCCGGCTCATGCTCACCGGCCCCTTGATCGGGTACCCCGTGCCCTGGACCGCGTCCGGATGGGCCGAGAGCTTGATGCCCAGCGTGGGCCAACGCGGAACGGTGCCGGGCGGGGCGTCGAAGGCGGCGATCGGGAAGTTGGAGAGCATGCCGCCGTCGACCAGCCACGCCTTCTTCCCGTCGGCGGTGTCCCAGCGGACGGGCCGGTAGAAGAACGGGATGGACATCGAGGCCCGGACCGCCTCGACCACGTGCTGGGCGCCCCGGTCACGGCCGAAGTCGTCGTAGTCCCAGGGCAGGTAGCGCAGCCGGCCCCTGCTGATGTCCGAGGCGGTGACCACCAGCCGGTAGGACCGCTCCGGGGCGGGGGGCCGTTCCTCGTCGGTGTAGGGCAGGTCGGCGAAGGTCCGCACCCCGTACTCGTCGAGCTGGGACTGCAACCAGGATCGGAGGTGCTCGCCGAGGTAGATGCCGTTGCGGGCGAGGATCCCTGCGGCCTTGCCCGCGGTGTAGCGCGTGAGGCGGGAGCCGTCGCGGAAGTCCGGGTACTGGACGGAGCCGATGATGTCCACCAGCTTGCTCGCCGGGGCGCCGGCGGCGACCAGGGCCCCGACGATCGCTCCGGCGGAGGTGCCGGCGACCCGTTTGAAGGGTAGCCGTGCTCCTCGAGGACCTCGATGGCTCCCACCAGGGCGATGCCCTTGACGCCCCCGCCCTCCAGCACCAGGTCGGCATACCGTTCCATGCTGTCCACGCCCCTTCGGCAGGTTCGATCCCCGAGGTCAGTACAGCAAATGCCGTGCGGGCACGGAACGGCTGCCCGATATCGGGCCCCGTGTGACGGGAAAGAATTCGCCGGACAACAATCAGCGGTCGCGGAAATTCCCTGGTATTCCCGTCAGCACACCGAAACACGCTCTGACCAGGGCACGAACCCGTGCACCGGAATTCTTCATCTCGGCGTCACATGGTCACAGCCACAGCACGGGAACGTCCGTCTGCTTTCACGTGCGACCCACCCGTGATTATGTCGATGCACATCACTCCGCCGGTATTCTCAGTACGCCGCAAAAAAGCGTTGGAGAACGGTTGCCGGGGGTCCTCCTGCCACCCCGAACGGGACGTGCGGGAGTCGCGATCACACGACAGGCGCTTGTCCAGGAGCCGAGAACGATGAATTCCTCAGTTCGTCCCTACTGTGCTGCCAAGCCACGCATCGTGCGTCCCCTCCCGGAGGGGCTGGTGGGCATCAGACAGCGCCTCGTCCGGGTGATGGCCCAGAAGTGGGTCAACGGGACAGTGCTCCGCTACGCGTTCCGGGAGGGCCCCGAGCCGCAGCGCCAGGCGGTGCGCAGCGCGTTCCGGGAGTGGAAGGACCTGGAGATCGGCCTCGGGTTCCAGGAGGTGGACGAGCCGGGGGAGGCCGAGGTCCGGATCTCCTTCGACCAGGCCGACGGGTCGTGGTCCTATCTGGGCAGGGACGTCCTGACGATCGGCACCCAGGACGCGACCATGAACTTCGGCTGGGACCTGACCGACGAGTACGGGCGCACCACGGCGCTGCACGAGATCGGCCACACGATGGGCCTGCCCCACGAGCACCAGAACCCGTTCGCCGGGATCGTCTGGGACGAGGCGAAGGTCTACGCGTTCTTCGCCGGGGCACCGAACCACTGGTCCCCGGAGACCACGCACCACAACGTCCTGCGCAAACTGGGCCAGGACGAGGTGGAGGGCTCGACCTGGGACCCCGACTCGGTGATGCAGTACTCCTTCCCCGGAGGCCTCATCAAGGAGCCCGCCCGCTACCAGCCGGGCATCAGCCCTCCGGGCGGCCTGTCGGCCAAGGACCAGGACTGGGTGCGGAAGTTCTACCCGGTCCTGCCGGACGTGCTCCCGACGCTCGAGCCGTTCCGGTCCACGCCCCTGACCCTGGTCCCGGGGCAGCAGGCGGACTTCGAGATCACCCCCGCCCTGTCGCGGAAGCACCAGATCGCCACCTTCGGGACGGCGGACACCACCCTGGTGCTCTTCGAGGAGGTCGACGGAGAGCTGCGCTTCCTCGCCGGCGACGACGACAGCGGGGAGGACCGCAACTCCACCCTGTCGGCGAAGCTCTTCCGGAGGAGGCGGTACGTCGTCCGCGTCAGGCTCGCATGGGCAGGACAGTCCGGGGACACCGCCATCATGTGCTGGTAGCCGGGGCGGGACCGGCTCGGTTCCCTGAGCGGCGCCCCTCGGCCCAGCACCCCACCCGGCCACCGCCGGCCCCGGACCGGTACCGCCATCCTGGAAGGAAGACCCATGTCCCAGACGCCTGATGCTCCCGTGCACGGCAGCGAGAGCGAGAACCCGGCGATCGACGCGCCCACCCCCAAGACCGGTCAGCCGCGGACGGTCCAGGACTGGTGGCCCAACCAGCTGGACCTGAACGTCCTGCGGAAGCACTCGACCACGACCGACCCGCTGGGCCCTGGCTTCGACTACGCGAAGGAGTTCGCCACGCTCGACGTCGAGGAGCTCAAGCGCGACCTCGTCGAGCTCATGACCACCTCGCAGGCCTGGTGGCCCGCCGACTTCGGGCACTACGGAGGGCTGTTCATCCGGATGAGCTGGCACTCGGCCGGCACCTACCGGATCGCGGACGGCCGCGGGGGAGCCGGGGAGGGCGCCCAGCGGTTCGCCCCGCTCAACAGCTGGCCGGACAACGCCAACCTGGACAAGGCCCGGCGCCTGCTGTGGCCGGTCAAGCAGAAGTACGGCCGGAAGATCTCGTGGGCCGACCTGCTGGTGCTCGCCGGGAACGTGGCGCTCGAGTCGATGGGCTTCCGGACGTTCGGCTTCGGTTTCGGGCGCGAGGATGTGTGGGAGCCCGAGGAGATGTTCTGGGGCCCGGAGGACACCTGGCTCGGCGACGAGCGCTACGCCGGCGACCGCGAGCTCTCGGGCCCGCTGGCCGCGGTCCAGATGGGGCTGATCTACGTCAACCCCGAGGGCCCCGGCGGCAACCCCGACCCGCTCGCGTCCGCCCGGGACATCCGCGACACGTTCGGCCGCATGGCGATGAACGACGAGGAGACGGTCGCGCTCATCGCCGGCGGGCACTCCTTCGGGAAGACCCACGGGGCCGGGCCCGCCGACCACGTGGGCCCCGAGCCCGAGGCGTGCCCGGTCACGGGGCAGGGCCTGGGCTGGAGGAGCAGCTACGGGACGGGCAAGGGGCCGGACACGATCACCAGCGGTCTGGAGGTGACCTGGACCAGCACCCCGACCCAGTGGGGCAACGGCTTCTTCGGCAACCTGTTCGGCCACGAGTGGGAGCTGACCGAGAGCCCGGCGGGGGCCCACCAGTGGGTCGCCGAGGACGCGACCGAGACCGTCCCGGACGCCTTCGACCCGGGGCGGAAGCACCGGCCGACGATGCTGACGACCGACCTCGCGCTCCGGGCGGACCCGGTGTACGAGAAGATCTCGCGGCGGTTCCACGAGCACCCGGACGAGTTCGCCGAGGCGTTCGCCAAGGCCTGGTACAAGCTGCTGCACCGCGACATGGGCCCGGTCACGCGCTTCCTGGGGCCGTGGGTCCCGGAACCGCAGCTGTGGCAGGACCCGGTCCCGGCGGTCGACCACGAGCTGGTCGGGGACGAGGACGTCGCCGCCCTGAAGGAGACCCTCCTCGGCTCGGGGCTGACCGTGGCGCAGCTGGCCTCCACCGCGTGGGCCTCCGCGGCGAGCTTCCGGGGCACCGACAACCGGGGCGGGGCCAACGGCGCCCGCATCCGGCTCGAGCCGCAGCGCGGCTGGGAGGTGAACGAGCCGGAGCGGCTGGCCGAGGTGCTGCGCGTCCTCGAGCAGGTCCGGGAGGACTTCAACGGCGCCCGGTCCGACGGCACGAGGATCTCGCTGGCCGACCTGATCGTGCTCGGCGGCTGCGCGGCCGTCGAGCGCGCGGCCCGGAACGCCGGTCACCCGGTCCGGGTCCCGTTCCGGCCCGGGCGCACGGACGCCGCGCAGGAGCAGACCGACGTCGAGTCCTTCGCCGTGCTCGAGCCGCAGGCCGACGGCTTCCGGAACTTCGTGCAGTCCGACGTGCGGCTCTCGCCCGAGACGCTGCTGCTCGACCGCGCGTACATGCTCAACCTCACCGCCCCCGAAATGACGGTCCTGGTCGGCGGCATGCGGAGCCTGGGGACGAACCACGGGCAGTCGGAGCACGGCGTCCTCACCGACCGGAAGGAGGCGCTGACCAACGACTTCTTCGTCAATCTCCTCACCGCCGGCACGCAGTGGAGGGCGTCCGAGGATGCGGAGGAGGTCTTCGAGATCCGTGATCTCGCCACGGACGAGCTCAGGTGGACTGCCACCGCCGCCGATCTGGTCTTCGGCTCGCACTCCCAGCTGCGGGCGATCTCGGAGGTCTATGCGAGCGACGACGCGCAGGAGAAGTTCGTGCGCGACTTCGTCGCCGCGTGGGTCAAGGTCATGGAGCTCGACCGGTTCGATCTGCGCTGACGGCACGGGGCTCCGCCGGCGGACCGCACCAGGTGGTGAGCGCGGCCTCGAGCCCTGACGTGTCGCCCTCGCCCACCCAGGCCACGTGCCCGTCCGGCCGGATCAGCACCGCGGTGGGCGGGGTGACCGGCCCGAGCACCGGGAGCTCCCAGCGGCCGTGGTGCGCGGCGGTGACCAGTCGCACGCGGTCCGCCCAGGGCCCGATGTCGACACCGCCGGGCGTGCCGAGCTCGAGCAGCACCGGCCGTGCCTCGTGCAGGAGGGCGAAGACCCGCGCCGGGCCGCCGGCCGTGCGGAGGTCGAGATCAGGCATGCGCCGCCCGAGCAGCGGGTGTCCCGCGCCGAGGTCGTAGTGGATGTCCAGGCCGGACATCGTCGCCGCGTACCGCCGGCGCGGCTCGTCCATGGCCAGGAGCTCTGCGACCGTCTCGCCCACGGCCCGGACGCGGTCGTCGGGGCGGCGCAGCGCGACCTGCGCCATGGTGAGGCGCAGCACGCGGGCGGCCACCGGGTGGCGTTCGGCGTGGTAGCTGTCCAGGAGGTCCTCCGGTGAGGTCCCTCCGACGACCTGGGCCAGCTTCCAGCCCAGGTTCACCGCGTCCTGAACCCCGGTGTTGAGGCCCTGCCCACCGTCCGGGGCGTGCACGTGCGCGGCGTCGCCGGCCAGCAGGACGCGCCCGTTCCGGTAGGACGCCGCCTGCCGGGTCGTGTCGGTGAACCGCGTGATCCAGGTGGGGCTGTGCACCCCGTAGTCCGTCCCGTACACCGCGACGAGCGCCGCGCGGAGATCGCGCAGGGTGGGCTCGCGGCCGGGCCCCACATGGTGCTCGGTCACCATGACCCCCGCCGGCCCTCCGTCCTGGGGCGGGCGGAAGGCGTGCTTGCCGACGGCGTCCTGGTGGATGCCCCACTCCGGCTCCTCGGCCAGCTCCACCTCGGCGAGCAGACTGCTCGTCGTCGGGTCCCACCCGGGGAACCCGATGCCCGCCGCCTTCCGGATCCGGCTCCGCCCTCCGTCGCACCCGACGACGTACTGCGCCCGCAGCGGCCGGCCGTCGGCCGGCTCGACGTCGACGCCCGTGCCGTCCTGGGCCACGCCCGTCACCTCGTGCCCGTAGCGGACCGGCACCCCCAGCTCGCAGATCCAGCCGGCCAGGAGCCGCTCGATGTGGTTCTGCCACAGCGCGAGAACGTAGGGGTGCCGGGTGGGAAAGTCGCTGAGGTCCAGGGGGGTGCCGGCGAACCCGGCGACCTGGGCGGTCGTGCCCTCGGTGAGGAACCGGTCGGCGACGCCGCGCTGGTCGAGGACCTCGATGGTCCGCGCGTGCAGCCCGCCGGCGCGCGAGCCGACGAGCTCCTGACCGGTCCTCCGCTCGAGGACGACGACGTCGACCCCCGCCAGTGCCAGCTCTCCCGCCAGCATCAGACCCGTCGGCCCGCCGCCGACGACCACCACCTCGTGCTCGTCCATCTGCTGCCCCTCCGTCCGCAGGTGCCGCTCCCGGCCCGAGCATTCTGCGGCGCGACCGGGGTCTTGCCGCAAGCCCCCCGGCGCGCTGTAGCCTGAAAACGGAGGGAAGAGGGCGGGCCCGGTCACCGCCGGTCAGAGCAGTCCGCCGATCTGACCCGCCGTCTCCTGCAGCGCGGGCACTTGGCGCCGCCCTTCCTCACGGGGGCGAGCATGACCCGTGTCGGCTGGCTGGCCGGCGGCAAGATGGTGGTCCACCCCAACCGCGACGTCGACGACGACGGCAACCAGCCCGTCAACCGGGTCGCGGAGCTCGAGGCCCCGCAACGGGCCCGCCGCGACCGGACCGCGGGAGGCCGCCTGGCGGGCGGTACCCTGGCCGTGTGGTCGAGCAGAGCATGTGGATGCAGAAGGTGCGCGCGGATCCCGGGCACTCGTCGTGGTACGTCGAACGGTTCCGGACCATGGCGGCCGCCGGTGAGGACGTCGTGGGGGAGGCGCGGCTGGTCGAGGCCATGGTCCCGCCCGGCTCCCGGATCCTCGACGCCGGGTGCGGTCCCGGCCGGCTGAGCGGCCACCTGCACCGCCGCGGGCACACCGTCGTCGGGATCGACGTCGACCCCGCGCTGGTCTCCGCCGCCCGGGAGGACCACCCGGGTCCCCGGTGGCTCGTGGGGGACCTGGCCGAGCTGGACCTGCCCGCCCGGGGCGTCCCGGAGCCCTTCGATGCCGTGGTGTGCGCCGGCAACGTGATGGCCTTCCTGGCCCCCAGCACGCGCCTCGAGGTGCTGCGCCGTCTCCGACTCCACCTGGCCGCCGACGGCCGGGCGGCCGTGGGCTTCGGCGCCGGCCGCGGCTACCCGTTCGCGGAGTTCCTGCAGGACGCCGAGCGGGCCGGGCTCGTGCCCGATGTGCTGCTCTCCACCTGGGACCTGCGCCCGTTCCGGGAGGACAGCGACTTCCTCGTGGCCGTGCTGCGGACCGCCGAGCACTCCTGATCCCGCCGACCCCTCGGCGGCGACGGGTCCGCGGGGTAGCGTGGACATCGTGAGCACCGCAGCCCTGTCCACCGTCACCTTCGAGAGCCGCTTCGCCCAGGAGCTGGGGGAGCTGTCCGTGCCCTGGCGGGCCGACGACGTCGCCGAGCCCCGGCTGCTGGTGCTCAACGAGCCCCTCGCCGCCGACCTGGGGCTGGACCCGGAGTGGCTCAGTGGCCCGGAGGGCGCACGCCTGCTGGTCGGCAACCTCGTGCCGCCCGGGGCGACACCGGTGGCGCAGGCCTACTCCGGGCACCAGTTCGGCGCGTTCTCCCCGCGCCTCGGCGACGGGCGCGCCCTGCTGCTGGGCGAGATCGTGGACGCCGGCGGCCGCCGGCGGGACCTGCACCTCAAGGGCTCCGGGCGGACGCCGTTCGCGCGCGGCGGCGACGGTCTCGCGGCGATCGGGCCCATGCTGCGCGAGTACATCGTCAGCGAGGCGATGCACGCCCTGGGCGTCCCCACCACCCGGTCCCTGGCCGTGGTGGCCACCGGGCGGCAGGTGCGCCGCGAGACCCTGATGCCGGGGGCCGTGCTCGCCCGGGTGGCGAGCAGCCACCTGCGCGTGGGCACCTTCCAGTACGCCCGCGCCACGGGCGACCCCGACCTCCTGCGCCGGCTCGCCGACCACGCCATCAGCCGCCACCACCCCGGCGCCGCCGGCGCCGAGCACCCGTACCTCGCGCTGTTCGAGGCGGTCGTCGCCGCCCAGGCCTCGCTCGTGGCCCGGTGGATGCTCCTGGGGTTCGTGCACGGGGTGATGAACACCGACAACACGACCATCTCGGGGGAGACCATCGACTACGGGCCGTGCGCGTTCCTGGACGCCTTCGACCCGGCCGCGGTCTACAGCTCGATCGACCACGGCGGGCGCTACTCCTACCGGAACCAGCCGGTCGCCGCGCAGTGGAACCTCGCCCGGCTCGCCGAGGCCATGCTGCCGCTGCTGGACGAGGACCAGGACCGGGCGGTGTCCCTGGCGGAGGGGGCGCTCGGGGCGTTCGCGCCGCAGTACAGCGCGGCCTGGTCCGCGGGGATCCGCTCGAAGCTCGGCCTGCCCGAGGACCTCGACGACGAGGTCGCCTCGTTCCTGGTCGACGACCTGCTCGTGCTGCTCCAGCAGAACCGCGTCGACTGGACCTCGTTCTTCCGCGCCCTCGCCGGGACCGCCCGCACCGGCGCGACCGCCGCGCGCGACCTAGTCCTCGACCTGCCGGCCTTCGACGCCTGGGCCGAGCGCTGGCTCGCCGTGGGGCCGGACCCCGAGGCGATGGACCGCGTGAATCCCGTGCACATCCCCCGCAACCACCTCGTGGAGGAGGCCCTCGCCGCCGCCGTGGACGGCGACCTCGACCCGCTGGGACGGCTCCTGGAGGCGGTGACCGCCCCCTACGAGGAGCGTCCGGGCCTGGAGCGCTACGCCGCCGGCCCCCCGGAGGACTTCGGCGCCTACACGACCTACTGCGGGACCTGAGGCGCCGGCCCGCGGTCAGCCGCCGATGTACTCCCCGGTCACGCTGTCCACGGTGCCGTTCTCGATGCCCGTGCACTGGGCGGCGCCGGCCTCCGTCACCGGGTCGTAGTTGATGCAGAAGGCGTCGTAGTAGGGCACCCCGCTCCGCCACGCGGCCAGTGCCTCCTCGTAGCTGAACTTCGCCGGGAAGGGCACGGCCCCGACGTCCGTGCTGACCTGCACCTGGCAGGTCCCGGGGCCGCCCGGGGCGAAGGCCAGGAGCTGCCCGACGGTGTCGACGACGTCGATCCGGTCCTGGCCGGTGCTCATCGCTGACTGGTAGGCCCGGCAGATCTCGACGGCCACGGCGCGGTCGTTCGTGTCCGCGGTGAGCCGGTGCACGAGACCGCCGCCCGGGGCCGCCTGCTGCTCGATCCCGGACACGGTCCCGGCGTAGGGCTGTCCTTCGGGCGTCGTGGAGAACGCGGACCACGCGTCGGCGGGGACGGGCTCCGCGGGCGCGGCCCCGGGCTGCGCCGGCGACTCCGCGGCCGGCTCCTCGTCCGCGTCGTCGGGCTGCGCCGCGGGCTCCGTGGACTCCGGGGGCTCCGTGGGCTCGGGGGTCGACTCGGGGGTCGGCTCCGGCGTCGTCTCCGGGGCCGTGCCCGTGGGGGAGGGCGAGGTCCGGGCGGCGGGGGTGTCCTCCTGGACCGGGGGGTCGCCGGCGCAGCCGGCCAGGGCGAGACCGGACGCGAGGAACAGACTGGTGACGACGGCCTTCGTGCTCATGGGGTGCCTCTGCTTCGCTGGGGGGCGGGGTTCCCACTGTAGGCGGGCCGGGCGGCGAACCGGGGTGGCCCGCCGGAGAGTTGCCCACCCAAGAGGGGTCAGACGGGGAGGGGCGGGCCGTGCCACGATGCGGAGGGCATGCCGCAGAACTGTGAAGGGGGCCGCTGTGCCGCACCAGATGACGCTGATGTTCCTCAACATCGCGCTGACCCTCGTCCTCGTCGTGTCGTGCTATCTGTACCTGGGCGGCGGGCGCTGGTGGTTCCCGTGCCTGTGGTTCGTCGGCATGGCCGCGGGGTCCCTGTGGGACGCGCTGCCGCGCCGCCGCGCCCCGGAGTTCGCCCGCCGCGCCGGTGGTCGGACCGCCTGGCAGGGCTGAGCGCGGCCGCGCGTCCCCGGCGCCGGCCGGCGGCGGCCGCGGGGACGGTGGGGGCGGCGACGCAGCGGGTGGCGTCCGTCGTGCGGTCCCCGTCCCGCTGTCGTCCTACTCGCACGCGACGCCGTCGGAGTCGCCGTCCATGGCCTCGCGGTAACCGGGCTCCCCGCGCAGCAGCGGTGCGGCGCCGGCCTCCCGGGCGGCCGTGCAGTTGGCGTAGTGCACGTCCGCGGGCACGGGAGCCTGATCGGCCGGGGCCTTCTCGACGGGCGCCGGGGCGGCCCCGGCGCCCCCGGGGATGTCGCCGAACGGCGTGCCGCCGGGCAGCTGCTGGTCGGGGCAGCCGGAGAGCACCTCGGCCATGGCGGTCTTCTCCGGGGCGGTGACCCACAGGCCGTAGCGGGTCTTCACCGCGATCTGGACGGCCACCATCTCGCAGGCGAAGGCCCGGTTCGAGGGCAGCCACCGCGAGGCGTCCTCGTCGGACTTCGAGCCGTTGGCCGGGCCGTCGACCGCCAGCAGGTTCAGCGGGTCGTTGGCGAGGGCCACGCGGTCGGCCGGGGAGAGCCGGCGCGCCCCGGTGACCCAGGCGTTGCCGAGCGAGACCACGTGGTCCACCTGGACGTCGGCGGAGGTCACGACCCCGCGGACGAAGTCGATGGACGCCCCCGTGTACGGGTCGGCGAGGGTGCCGGTGTCGACCCTGCACCCGTCGGCGGAGGTGATGCCGGTCAGGTCCCGGGCCAGGACCTCGTTGCGGGAGTCCTCGCAGTCGCCGTCGGCGTCGATCCACCCGCCGAACAGGGCGTCGCGGTCGTAGTCGGACATCGTCCCGGCGGCGGCGACCGGGAGGTCCTCCAGGGCGAGGAACGCCCCCGAGGGCGGGGCGACGGCCCGGACGGGGGTCTCCGACGGCTCCGGGGCGGAGCTCGGCGACGGGGTGACCGTGGTGACCGTCCCCGGTGTCCTCGAGGCCGTGGGCGAGGGCGTGCTGCCGGGCTCGGCGCTCGGGGAGGGGGCGGCGGGCACCGTCGTCACGGTCCCCGGGACGGGGCCGGGGGCCGGGTCGGTGGACGCGGTGCTTGACGCGCAGCCCGCCACCAGCCCGATCGCCAGGACGAGGTGCAGCGGCCCCGCCACGATCCACCGGCCCGCGGCGACACCGCGGCGGGACGCCGGGTCCGCTCCCGGGGCAGGCGAGGGGAAGAGGGTGTTGCGCATGGTGCTCCTGGGGGGACGAGAGGAAGTGCGCCTGGGGGAGGGCACGCGTCGGGGGATCGCGCGGGGCACCCTCCTGTTCTACGTGCGGTGCCCGTCCGGCACCGCACGGCGCGCCGCAGAGGACGGCGGCCCCCGCGTGTGTGACGCCGGAGGTCACCGCGCCGTCCGGGGACGCCCGCGCCATCCCCGGATGAGGGGTCAGACACGCGGGGTCGCCGGGTGCGAGGATGCGGTCACGGGGATCGTCGAACGGGGGGAGGGCCTCGTGCTGACCGTGCGCGACAGGCTGCTCCTGGGGCTCTGGCTCCTGCCGGTGGCCCTCGGTCTCGTCGTGGGGCTGTACGTCGGAGACGACGACGGCACCGTCATGCTGTTCGTCACCGGTCTCGTCGCGGCCCTCTACGTGGCGGTGCTGGTCAGCACCGTCCACACCGGGCGACGCCGACGGACCGAGCCCGCTGCCGAGCCCGCCCCGGAACCCCCGGAACCCCCGGAACCGTCGGATCTCCCGGAGCACGCGGAGCCGGCCGCCGGGCACGGCCCCGACCCGCCGGGGGCCCCCGGGGAGTCCGGCCGCGCGCTCGCCGCGTCGCGCGTCCTGCCGCTGGTGCTCGCCGTCTCCGCCGCCGTCTACGTCGTCGCGGAGGGCGGCTGGACCTTCGTGGTGGTCGCCGTGCAGCTCGTCACCGTGATCACCATGGCCGCCTACGTGCACGAGCGCGGTGCGGAGCCGAAGCCCGTCACGTAGCACGGCCCCGTCCCTGTCCGTGCGGACGGGGGCGGAGCCGTGGCCCGGCCGCGACGGATCGCGGCCGGCGGGCTCACGAGAGCTGCACGTACGTGGCCGAGTGCCCGAAGCCGACGACGTCGTCGCGGCCGTCGCCGTTGACGTCACCGAGCAGGCGCGGATACCGGTCCTCCGTCCACCCCTGGTCGTAGCCGAAGGCGGCGACCTTCAGGTACACCGGGGCGAAGGTGCCGTCCGCCCGGCCGTGGGCCACGTGGACCCCGGCGTTGCCGAAGCCCACCAGGTCCTGGATGCCGTCGACGTTGATGTCCGCGTGGGTCCGCAGGTGCCGGTCGCCCCGCCACCCCTGGGCCTGGCCGAAGTCGTTCACCCGCAGTGCCACGCCGGTGTAGTTCCCTCCGTTGAGCGAGTGCGCCACGGAGACCCCGGAGTAGCCGAAGCCGATGATGTCCGCCGCGGCGTTGCCGGCGGGGTTGACATTGACGTCGGCCAGCATCCGCGGGTGCTGGTCCACGCGCCAGCCCTGGGCGTAGCCGAAGTTGCGGATCTCCAGCGCGGGCTGGGTGAACGTGTCCCCGAGCGCCGAGAAGTAGGAGACGTACGTGCCGGCGTCCCCGAAGCCCACGATGTCGGCGGTGCTGTTGCCGTCGACGTCCGCGAGCATCCGGGGGTTCTTGTCGAGCCGCCAGCCGCGGTCCCAGCCGTAGCTGTCGATGCGCTTGCCGGTCCCGGTGAACGTCCGGTTGGACAGTCCGTGGGAGACGGTGACGCCCGCGTGCCCGAAGCCCACGATGTCGGCGGTCAGGTTGCCGTTGAGGTCGGCGAGCTCGCGCGGGTGCCGGTCGACGCGCCAGCCCTGGTTCCAGCCGAAGTCACGGACCTTGAGCTGCGGCGCGGTGAAGCTGCCGTCGCCCTGGGAGTAGGCCACGTAGACGCCGGCGTCGCCGAAGCCCACGATGTCGTCCCGGCGGTCGCCGTCGACGTCCGCGAGCGTGCGCACGTGCCGTGCGCCGGACCAGCCCTGCGCGGTGCCGAAGTCGCGCACGCTCATGCGCGGCGTGCCGAAGGTGCCGTCGGCCCGGCCGAAGGCGACCTGGACGCCGGCGCCGCCGAAGCCGACGACGTCGGCGCGGCCGTCGCCGTTGACGTCCGCGAGCTCGCGCACGTGCTGGTCGGTGCGCCAGCCCTGGGCGTAGGAGAACATGGGCTGCGCGGTCGCGGCGTGGGCGGGTGCGCCCACGGCGAGCCCGGCGGTCGCCAGCACGGTGGCCGACGCGCCGGTGAGCACGCGCGAGAGGAGTGGGTGTTTCATGGCGGGTCCCCGAGGTCATGAGACGGATCGTCGGCACGGGCGCCGGTGGCGCGTGCCGGAGTCCTCGGCCGGCCCCCGGCCGACCGGGAGACGTCCCCCGGGACGCGGTGCGCCCCCGGGGAACCGGTGGCACCGGGAACGACGTCCCGGCGCCGAGGCGCAACAGCTGAGGGTGTCAGTTTACTCCTGCAATCAGGTGGTCACCAGGGGCGTTCCCTTTCGTGACGCCATTGGACGGCCCGGTCCACGGGGCTGTCCCGGCCACCACCCCGGCCACTGCTCCGGTCACCGCTCCGGCGGTGCGGCGAGGGCTGTCCTGCGCCCGCCGCGGTCGGCGGCACCCGCCGGAGTCGCCGACCGCGGCGGGGCCGTCACGGGCTGACGGGCTCCGGCCGGGGGTCGGAGGTGCAGCACGAGCCGTCGCCGCCCACCTCGGAGAGCTCCCGGCCGGTCCTGCCCTCCAGGTCGGGCCGGGCGTCGGCGGTGACGGTGTAGACCTCCCACGGCTCCCGGCCCGGTCCGGTCACCCAGACCTTGTCCTGGACGGCGTAGCAGCAGGTGGTCTGCTCCTCCGGGCGGGTGGCCAGGCCGGCGTCGGCCAGGCGCTGCGCGGCGGCCTCGACGATCTCGGTGCTCTCCACCTCCACGCCGAGGTGGTCCATGCGGGTGTCGTCACCGGGCTCGCCCTCCAGCAGCACGAGCTTCAGCGGCGGCTCCGCGATGGCGAAGTTGGCGTAGCCCGGGCGCCGTTTGGCCGGGGCCGTGCGGAACAGGGTGGAGTAGAACTCGATGGAGCGCTCGAGGTCGGCCACACGCAGGGCGAGCTGGACTCTGGACATGACGGGTTCCTTTCGGGTGCGACGAACGCTCCTTGGTATCGACGTCCGTCTATGTGGAAGAGTGCCACCAGCATCGATGGCCGTCAATACGTCCGGGCGTTCTCCTGACAGGCCGCCCACCCGGTCGCCCCGTGGGCCGCCGTCGCCCCGTAGCGCCGGCTGTGACTCCTCGCGCACCGTTCCGGGTTCGCCTTCCGCGGACCGGCGGGAGATCATGGGGGGAGACGGCCCGGCCCGCCACCCGGAAGGACACCATGCGCAAGCACCAGCACGCCGACGACGACGAGCCCCGGCGCAGCCTGTTCCGGCGCTTCGACGACTTCGCCATGCGGTTCTACGGGCCCGCCGTGCGCAGTCCCCGCGACCTCCGGGGCCAGGACCAGCCCAGCGAGCAGACGCAGCAGTGGTACCAGGACCTGCAGGACGAGTTCGTGGTCGAGAAGGACGCGAACGGCAACACCTATCTGCGCCCCCGCCACCGGTAGCCCGCCCGTGACGCCGGGAGGCGTCCGGCCGGAGAACCCCGGGGCCCGGGCCGTACAGTGTCGGAGCATGGAAGGAAACCACGTGCTGCCCCTGACCGATCCCGAGGTGCGTGCGCTGCGGGAGGACTTCCCGCTGCTGACGAACAGCCCGTCGGTCTACCTGGACTCCGGGGCGACCTCGCAGAAGCCCCTGGCCGTCCTGGACGCCGAGCGGGACTTCTACCTGCACCGCAACGCCGCGGTCCACCGCGGCGCCCACGCCCTGGCCGTGGAGGCCACCGACGCCTACGAGGAGGCCCGCCGGGTGGTGGCCGGCTTCGTGGGCGGCACCGAGCGGGAGCTGGTGTGGACCTCCAACGCCACCGAGGCGATCAACCTGATCACCTACTCCTTCTCCAACGCCTCGGCCGGACGCGGGGGAGGGACGGCCGCCCGCTTCCGGCTGGGCCCGGGCGACGAGATCGTCACCACGGAGGCCGAGCACCACGCCAACCTCATCCCGTGGCAGGAGCTGGCCGCCCGCACCGGGGCCGCCCTGCGCTGGATCCCCGTCGACGAGTCCGGCGCCCTCGATCTCGGGGCCGCCGCCGAGGTCATCGGCGAGCGCACCCGGGTGGTGGCCTTCAGCCACGTCTCCAACGTCACCGGTGCGATCACCGACGTCGCCCGTCTCGTCGAGCTGGCCCGGGCGGCGGAGGCACTGACCGTGCTGGACGCCTGTCAGTCGGTGCCGCACCTGCCCGTGGACCTCCCCGCCCTGGGGGTCGACTTCGCGGTGTTCTCCGGGCACAAGATGCTCGGTCCCACCGGCATCGGGGCGCTGTGGGGGCGGTCCGAGCTGCTGGACGCGATGCCCCCGTTCCTCACCGGCGGATCCATGATCACGAAGGTCACGATGGAGTCCGCCCGCTACCTGCCGGCCCCCACCCGCTTCGAGGCCGGCACGCAGCGGGTCGCCCAGGCCGTGGCGCTGGCCGAGGCGGTGCGCTACCTCCAGGGCATCGGGATGGAGCGGGTCGCGGCCCACGAGCACGCCCTGGGGCAGCGGCTCGCGGCCGGTCTCGCCCAGCTGGAGGGAATCCGGCTGATCGGCCCACCCCCGGGTGCGGACCGGGTGGGTCTGGCGGCCGTGGACGTGGCGGGGGTGCACGCCCACGACGTCGGGCAGGTGCTGGACGCCGCCGGGGTGGCCGTGCGGGTGGGCCACCACTGCGCCCAGCCGCTGCACCGGGCGCTGGGGCTGACCGCCACCACCCGGGCCAGCGCCTACCTGTACAACACCACCGCCGACGTCGACCGGTTCCTGGCCGAGCTCGCCGGGGTCCGCGGCTACTTCCGCTTGGAGAACACGCGATGAGCGCGCTGGACGGGATGTACCAGGAGGTCATCCTCGACCACGCCAAGCGGCGCTCCGGCGAGGGCCTGGCCGCCCCGGCACCCGGGCACGGGGCCGGGGAGTCCCACCAGTACAACCCCACATGCGGCGACGAGATCACCGTGCGGGTCGAGCTCGCGACCGGCCCCGGGGACGCGGAGCCGGTGGTGACCCGACTCAGCTGGGAGGGCGAGGGCTGCTCGATCTCCATGGCCGCGGCCTCCGTGCTGGCCGAGACCGCCCCCGGGATGACGCGGGCCGAGCTGGTGGAAATGATCGGCGCGTTCCGGGACCTCCTGCGCTCGCGGGGCACCGTGGTCCCCAACGAGGAGGTCCTCGGCGACGCCGCCGCCTTCGCCGGGGTCTCCCGGTTCGTGGCCCGCGTCAAGTGCGCCATGCTCGGCTGGGTCGCCGCCGAGGAGGCCCTCGACCGCGCCGGCTGAACGGCTCCCGGCGCCACCGGTCTTCACACACCAGGACGTCCTTGTCCCGCCCGGCGCGTGGACCATGGCCGCGGTGCTGGACCTGGCCGGCGGCCCCGGCACGGCCCGCGCCGCCGACGTGCTCGTGGCCGCGGGGCTGGCCGCCGCCGTTCCCACGGCGGCGACCGGGCTCAACGACTGGTCCGACACCCAGGGCGCCGACCGGCGCATCGGCCTGGTGCACGCGACCGCCAACAGCGTGGCCCTGACGTTCAACGCGGCCTCGCTCGCCGCCCGGCTCCGGGGCCGGCGCGGCGCCGGCAGGGCCCTCGCCCTGGGCGGCCCGCTCGAGGAGGGGACGGTCGACGGCGGCTGCGTCACCTGCCCCTGGCACGGCAGCACCTTCCGGCTCGCGGACGGCGCCGTGGTCCGCGGACCGGCGACCGACGCGCAGCCCAGCTACGAGGCCCGCGTCGAGGAGGGACGGATCCAGGTCCGGCGCCGGCCCTGACCACCCCGGACTCCGGCCTCTGCCGCCCGGGACCCCGGCCCTGATCGCCCTGGGCTCTGCTCCTGGCCGCACCGGACGGCGGCAGCGGCCCGGAATGCTTCCGGCGCCGCCCGGGTTGTGCGCACCATGGCCCTCTCCGACGTCCCGCTCTCCCTCCTCGACCGCGCCAACACCCGGGACGGCTCCACGGAGGCCGAGGACCTCGCCCGCGTCCTGGAGCGGGCCGAGCGCGCGGAGGAGCTGGGCTACCACCGGTTCTGGGTGGCCGAGCACCACGCGGTGCCCGGGATCGCCGGGTCCGCGCCGGCGGTGCTGATGGCCGCCCTGGCCGCCCGGACCCGCCGTCTCCGGATCGGCTCCGGCGGGATCATGCTCCCCAACCACCAGCCCCTCGTGGTCGCCGAGCAGGCCGCCACCCTCGAGGCCCTGCACCCCGGCCGGATCGACCTCGGCGTGGGCCGCTCCCTCGGCTTCACCGCCGCGGTCCGGGACGCGCTGCGCACCGGCAAGGAGGCCGCGGACCGCTTCGGGGACGACCTGGCCGAGCTGCTCGCGCACCTCTCCGGCGCGGCCTCGGTGACCGCCCGGCCCCGCAACCACGCCGCCACACCGGTCTTCGTCCTGGCGACCGGCGCCGGGGTGGAGACCGCGGCCCGGGCGGGACTCGCCGTGGTGCTCGGCGGCCCGGCGATCTTCCGCGAGGGCCCCGGCGGCGGCGCCGCGGTGCTCGAGCGGTACCGCGCGCAGTTCCGCCCGTCGTCGTGGTGGCCGGAGCCCTACGCGGTGGTCTCGGCGAACGTCGCGGTGGCGCGGACCCGCGCGGCCGCCCGCGAACTGCTGCTGCCCGAGGCCCGCGCCCTGGCCGCCTCCCGCACCCGGGGCGAGTTCCCGCCCCTGGCGCCCGCACGGCCCGCGGAGCCGGACGGGCTCACGGCCCGGGAGCGGGCCCTCGTGCAGGAGACCCTCACGTCCTCCGTCCACGGCACGGCCCCGGACGTCCGGGACCAGCTGGAACGGCTGCTCGCGCGCACCGGGGCGGACGAGCTGCTCGTGACGGGCGGCGCGCACGATCTCGACGCCCAGGCGGACTCCGACCGGCGGCTCGCCGCGCTGTTCACCACCCGCCCGGCCTGACCTCCCCGCCGGGAGGTCAGGCCGGGCGGGGGCGGGAGGGAGTGCGGATAGAGTGACGGGGTGCCACAGCTGCTCGTTCTCGCCGCCCACCCCCTGGAGACCAAGTACTTCCCGGAGGACATCGACCTGGTCCTGACCGGTGTCGGGATGTCGGCCGCGGCGGTGCGCACCACCGAGGCGGTGCTGACCCGCTGCCCGGACCCCGCGCGCCGGGCGGAGCTGACGGTGCTCAACATCGGCAGCGCCGGCGCCCTCAAGCACGGGCTGACCGGGGTGCTCGAGCCCTCCCGGATCATCAACCGGGACGTGGACGAGGAGCTGCTGCGCGCGGCCGGGATCCCCGTGGACAACGTCATCGAGCTCGGCGGCGACGGCCCCGTGCTCGCCACCGGGGACTCCTTCGTGGCCGGCGGACCCGCCCGGGACGCCCTGGCCGCCCGGGCGGACCTCGTGGACATGGAGGGCTGGGCGATCGCGGTGGCCTGCCGGCACCTGGGCGTGCCGCTGCGGATGGTCAAGCACGTCTCGGACGCCGCCGACGAGGAGGCGGTCGCGTGGGCCGAGAAGGTCGAGCTCAGCGCCCTGGCCCTGGGGCGCTGGTTCCGCGGCAGCGGGATCACCGGGGCGTGACCTGCCGCAGGACCGTCCGGATCCGCCACTAGACTGGGGCCAGCATGAAACTTCTCCGCCAGCGCGAGTCCCTGGGCGCCCAGCAGGACTACGAGAGCGCCATGACCCTCCTCGCCGACGTGCGCCGCAGCGGGCCCGTCCTGCGCCTGTACGAACCGGCCCCCACGGTCGCCTTCGGCCGCCGGGACGAGCTGCGCCCGGGCTTCCCCGACGCCGCCCGGGCCGCCCGCGAGAGCGGGTTCGAGCCCCTGGTCCGCAAGGTGGGGGGCCGCGCCGCGGCCTACCACGGCGGGTGCCTGATCATCGACCACCTCGAGGCCGCCGAGGACCCTACCTCGGGCATCCAGGACCGCTACCGGCTCTTCGGCGACATGATCGTGGCCGCCCTGGAGGAGCTCGAGGTCGAGGCCGACGTCGGCGAGATCCCGGGCGAGTACTGTGCCGGCGAGCACAGCGTGCACGGGACGCACCCGGCGTCGTCGTCCACCCCGGGCCGGAAGGTGAAGCTGGCCGGGACGGCCCAGCGGGTGGTCGCGGGCGCCTGGTACTTCAGCACCGTGCTCGTGGTCGAGCAGTCCGAGCCCATCCGCTCGGTGCTCACCGACGTCTACTCGGCCCTCGACCTGGACTGGGACCCGGCCACCGCCGGGGCCGTGGACGACCTGCGCCCGGGCACCACCGTGGCCGACGTGGAGCGCGGGATCCGCAAGGTGTACGGCATGTACTCCCGGTACCTGGGGTACGGGCCGCTCACCGACTGAGCCCCGGCCGCGGGCCGGGCAGACCGAGGAGGCAGCAGATGTGCGGACGCTACGTCATCGCCCGGGCCGTGGGCGACCTCGTCGCCGCGACCGGGGCGGTCCCGGACGAGAGCCTGGGCGAGGCCGACACCGAGCGGCTGCGGGCCAACTGGAACACCGCGCCCACCACCGACGTGCCGATCGTCCTGGAACGCCTCACCGGCGGGAACGGCCGGGACGACGACGGGGAGCTGGTGCGCGAGCTGCACGTGGCCCGCTGGGGACTGGTCCCGGGCTGGGCCAAGGACCCGGCGGTCGGGTCGAAGATGTTCAACGCCCGCTCGGAGACCGTCCTCGAGAAGCCGTCCTTCCGCAAGGCGGTCCGGGCCCGCCGGTGCGCGGTCCCGGCCAACGGCTACTACGAGTGGAAGAAGGAGCCCGGCGCCGGGAAGGGCGGGCGCAAGCAGCCCTACTACGTCCACCCGGCCGATCCGGAGGAGACTATCTGGTTCGCCGGGATCTACGAGTGGTGGCGGGTGCCCGAGGGCACGGAGCTGCACTCCGCGGCCCTGCAGCCGGGCAGGGACGGCGGCGGGAGCACCTGGTTGCTGTCCTGCTCCATCCTCACCACCGACTCCCCGGAGCCCTCCGACGAGCACCCCGTGCTCACGGAGCTGCACGGTCTGCACGACCGGATGCCGATCCCGCTGGCGCCCGAGCACGTGGGGGACTGGCTGCGCCCCGGGGAGGACGACGCCCCGCAGCTCGTGGACCTGGTCCGGGCCGAGGCGCACCGGACGGCCGCCCGCTGGGTGCTCGACCCGGTGGGCCCGGCGGTCGGCAACGTGCGCAACAACTCGCCGGAGCTCGTCGAGCCGCAGCGGAGCCTGTTCTGAGCCCCCGGGAGCCCGTGGACCGGGTCACCGCCTTCGTCCGCGCCCACGGCGGCGGGGTCGTGGCGACCAACAGCGGCGCCGGCTGCCCCGAGTCCGCGTGGATCAACCTCGCGGCCCTCGGGGACGGGCGGCTGGTCTTCGGCACGAACGAGCGCAGCCGCAAGTACGCCAACCTCCTCGCCGATCCCCGGGTCTCCCTCGTGGTGGTCTCCGGGACGGGCCAGGAGTTCCAGCTCGAGGGCGAGGCCGCCGTGCTGGAGGGCTCCGCCGCGCAGGACGCCGGCGAGGTGCTGGAGTCCCGGCACCCGGGGGCCACGGACAAGGACAGCACCCGGCTCGTGGCGGTGCGCCCCCGCTGGGCGCGGTTCGTCGACATCGCCGCCGATCCCCCCGTCCGGGAGGAGTTCTCGCTCTGAGCCGGTCACAGAAGAGGCCCGGGACCCGCATCGCGGGTCCCGGGCCTCTTCCACGGCCTGGTGCCGGGCCCTGTTCGTGCCGGCGTCCCCTCCGGCGTCCCCCGGTCCGGAGCGCCCGCCGGGCTCAGACGTCGTCCGTCTCGGGGACCCACCGGTTGAAGTCGAGCGTCAGGTAGAGCGCGAGCGCCGCCGCGTTGTCCTCGGCGATCCGCAGGCTGACCTGGTCGTAGCCGTTGTCGTAGAGGGTGCCCATGGCGCAGCGCACCAGCTGCTCGGCCAGGCCCTGGCGGCGGCGGGAGGCCGCCGTGAACAGCTCGAAGATGTAGGGGACGTCAGGGAGGTCGTCGCCGACCCGCCGGGACAGCACGAGCGCGGCGGCAACCACGGTCCCGTCGTCGTCGACCACCACCGGCGAGGCCTCGGGCAGGAAGGGCCCGTACTCCCCGTCGAAGACTCCCCGGATCACCTGGCGGGCCTCCTCCAGACTGGAGACCCCGCCCTGCTCGTAGGAGGAGTAGTAGAGCTGGGCGAGGCTCTCGGCGTCCTCCGGGCCGGACGGACGCAGATTCACCGCGGGCTTCTTGGTGTTCGCCGCGGTGTGGGCGATCAGCGTGATGGTTCCGGTCATGGAAGGCCTCCGTGAGGTCGACGCCGGCTGCTCCGGCGGGGCGGACGAGGGACAGGGGACGTCCGGGAGGGCCGCGCAGGGCAGGCCCTCCGTGCATTCAGCGTATCCATTTCGCTGGGCTTGTCCATGCTTCGCCGTCCTCGATCGCAAAAGTGAACGGCCAGGTCGGAGCGGGGACTTCACGGGAACACCTGTTCCTTTTCCGCGCTCTTCCGGGTTAGCGTGTCGTACAGGTGTTCTAGCTTCCAGGGAACAGGGCGCACCGGGGACGGGCGCCGGGCCGAGGGAGAGAGGAGCCGTCGTGGGTTTCCTGACGGAGAGCGTCGACGTGGACTGCGACACGGACGGGGTGCCGGTGGGCGTGCGCTGGCGCGGGCGGGACTACCTGGTGGCCCAGGGGCCCGTGCGCTGGTACGAGCGCCGCGCCTGGTGGTCCGAGGACGCGCGGCTGCCCAAGGACCGGGGGATCGGTGCGGTGGACCAGCAGATGTGGCGGGTCCAGGTGCAGCTGAACACCCGCTCCGAGCTGCTGACCCTCGAGCTCGTCCACACCCTCGACACAGGGCGCTGGCGACTGCTCGCCGCCACGAGCGCCTCGGGGATCCGCGTGGTGCGCTGCGCGTAGGCCGCCGCGGTGCACCCTCCCGCCGGAGGTGCATAGGATCGTCGGTGGAGACCGCACCGCAGAACGTGAGGGAGCACCCGTGAGACTCGGCACCGTGCGACGAGACGGCACCACCCAGGCCTTCCGGCAGGAGGACGGGCGGACCGTCTACCTCCCCGTCCCCGACGTCGGGGCCCTCCTCGCCGGGGGCGACCTGCGGCTGCCGGGGGAGTCGGGCCCCGCGCCGGCCCCGGAGGACCTGGCGACGCCCGTCCTGCGCCCGGGCAAGATCCTGTGCGCCGGGCTGAACTTCTACGACCACGCGGAGGAGGTCGGTCAGGAGATCCCGGAGCACCCCACGATCTTCGCGAAGTACGCCACCGCGCTCATCGGCCCCACCGACCCCATCGCCATGCCGGAGGAGTCCGAGAAGATCGACTGGGAGGCCGAGCTCACCGTGGTGATCGGCTCGCCCCTGCGCCACGCCACGCCGGACCAGGCGCGGGCCGCGATCGCCGGGTACACCATCATGAACGACATCTCGGTGCGGGACTGGCAGGGCCGGACCTCCGAGTGGTTCCAGGGCAAGAACTTCGACCGCACCACCCCGGTGGGCCCCGTGGTGGTGACCCCCGACGAGATCGACCCCGAGGCGGGACTGGCGATCCGCTGCACCGTGGACGGCGTGCGGCACCAGGACTCCGGCACCGACCGGATGATCTTCTCCGCCGTGGAGCTGGTCGAGTACCTCAGCCGGTTCCTGACCCTCGAGCCCGGGGACCTCGTTGCCTGCGGCACTCCCGCCGGCGTGGGCCTGGCCCAGAAGCCCCGCCGGATCTGGTTGCGGGACGGCCAGGAGGTCGTCACCGAGATCGAGGGCATCGGCGAGCTGCGCAACGTCTGCACCCCCGCCGAGGACCTCCGGGCGGCGGCCGGCTGACCCGGCACCCGTCCCCACCCGGTCCCGTCCTCCCTCTCCTGCTGTCCAGATCCCCGTGACCTGATCCCCGTGACCTGATCCCCGTGACCTAATCCCACTGTCCTGTTCCCGCCTTCGACCGGAGGACCCCATGGCGACGATCGGCTTCCACGCCTCCCACGAGCAGATCCCTCCCGAGCAGCTGCTGCGCGACGTCGAGCACGCCCAGCAGGCCGGCTTCGGCGCCGCCATGTGCTCGGACCACCTCGAGCCGTGGTCGCCGCACCAGGGCCACTCCGGGTTCGCCCTGTCCTGGCTGGGCGCCGCCCTGGCCACCACGGACCTGCCCTTCGGGTTCGTGCACGCCCCGGGCCGGCGCTACCACCCCGTGGTCACCGCCCAGGCCACGGCCACCCTCGCCCGCATGTTCCCCGGTCGGATCTGGACCGCCCTGGGCAGCGGGCAGAAGCTCAACGAGCGGGCCGTCACCCCGGACTGGCCGGCCAAGGAGCACCGGCAGCGGTTCCTCGAGAGCAGCTTCGACGCCGTCCGCCGGCTGCACGCGGGCGAGGAGGTGTCCTGCCGCGAGCCGTTCCACGCCGACCGCGCCCGGGTCTGGGACCCGCCGGAGGTCCTGCCCGCCCTGCGCGTGGCCGCGCTCACCCCGGCGACGGTCCGCCGCTTCGCCCCCCTGGCCGACGGGTTCATCACCGTCCAGCAGCCCCTCGAGGACCTGCGCCGGATGCTCGAGGCCTGGCGCGAGGCCGGCGGCACCGGGCGGACCGCGCTGCAGGTGCACCTGAGCTGGGCGCCCTCCCCGGAGCAGGCCCGCGCGATCGCCTTCGACCAGTGGCGCACCAACGTCTTCGACGCCGTGACCATGGCCGAGCTCGCCTCGCCCCAGGACTACCTGCGCAAGGCGGTCCAGGAGGACGTGGGGGATGAGCAGATCGCCGGGGCGGTCAACGTCTCCGCCGACCTCGGCCGGCACGCCCAGTGGCTGCACGAGTACGCCGACCTCGGCTTCGACGAGATCTACCTCCACCACGTGGGGCAGGAGCAGGGCCGCTTCCTCGACGCCTTCGGGGAGACGGTGCTGCCCCAGCTGGCGCAGGCCTGACCCGGCGCGGGCCCGGGCGCCGGTCCCGGGTGGGCGGGCTACGGCAGCCGGGACGGGCGCCGCAGCACGGCCGCGCCGGCCAGCTCCGGCTCGAGCGGGACCGGGCTGTGCAGCACGGCCGGTCCGCGGTGCAGGTCGCCGCTGGACAGCGGCCGGCAGCGCAGGCCCCCTCGCCCCCGCATGGCGGCGTGCGCGCCCGGAGCCAGGACCCGGTCCATCCACACGCAGGGGTGGGCCGGGCGCCCGCCCCGCAGCCGCACGAGGGCGCCCCGGGACTCCAGCGCGAACTCCTCGCCCAGCAGCGGGGCCAGGTGGGCGCCCCGGAGGACCACGTTGCGCCGGGTCAGGAGCGGGTCGAAGGGGTCCGTGCCCAGGTCCGCGGCCATGGCCTCGAGCGCCTCGACGGCGAGCAGGGTGACGGCGGCGTCCATGTGCGCGGCCTTGCCGAAGAACCGGTCGCCCACCACGCCCTTGCCGGCCACCAGCTCGACCCGCTCGGCGTCTGTGGTGGGGACCTCCGCCGCGCCGTCCCGGGCGCGGCCGAAGTAGGCGTGCGCCGGTGACACGAGCAGGTGCAGGACCTCCACGTCGTACCGATAGGTCGCCGTCATGGCCCACACCCCTCCGTCGTCGCGGCCGCCGGTCCGGCGCCGCCTCGCTGCCGCCGGACCTCAGCATAGGCAGGGCGGGCGACACCGCGGGGCGCCGGGCCGCGCCGCCCGATCTTCCCTGCACCCGGGGAGCGCCCCGCGAGCCTGTCCCCTTTACGGATGCACACCTGGTGTCCGGGGGTGCGCGCGGGCAAGAATGGCAGCGACGCAGGACAGCCGAGGGGCACCGTGGTCCGGACGGGGGAGGGAGGTCGCGTGTCTGCCAGACGCTCCGCCGGGGGACGGTACCGGCTGGCCGGGCCGGCCGGGTCGGCCGTGGTCGTCCTCCTCGTGGTCCAGCTCCTCCTCCGGGGCGTGATCTCCGTGGCGCAGCTCGCGCTCGGTGCGGCGGCGCTCGTCGTCGTCGCGCTGGTGCTCGGCCAGCGGTTCCTCGTCCCCTGGCTGGCGCGCCGGTCCCCGAACCGGCCGCGCATCACCACGACCCGGGCGTGGACGTGCCCGATGCCCCCGGAGGAGGCCCTCGAGCGGATCCGCACGGCGTTCGAGGACCTCGACCCGGCGGTCCGCTCCCAGGAGTGCTGCGTGGAGGTCTCGGTGGGCTCGGACGTCACCTTCCGCCGGCGCGGGACGGCCTCCGAGTTCGGGTGGCGGGCCCTGCCCCTGCGGGCCACCTTCCGGGTGGTCCCCCGCGGCGGTGGGTCCGAGGTCGCCGCCGACGTGCGGGACGACCTCGGCTGGTACCCCGAGGCGCCCGGCAGGCTCGTGGAGGACGAGATCGACCGCCGCAGCGCCTCCCTGATCGAGCGGGCGATCTGCGCCACGGGACGCTGACCGCCGCGCCCGGCGCGGCGCCGGCCGGTCCCGGGAGGTGTCCCGGGCGGGGCGGGGGCCGGAGGGACGGGAAGCCTCAGGCGGAGGTCAGGGAGGCGGCCAGGGCGTCGACGACGGCCCGGGTGATCTCGGCGGTGTCGGCGGTGCCGCCGATGTCACGGGTGAGGTGCCCGGCGGCGGTGGTGGCCTCGATCGCGGCCTCCACCCGGCGGGCCTCGGCGTGCAGACCGAAGTGGTCCAGCATCAGGGCGGCGCTGGCGATCGCCCCGATCGGGTTGCAGATGCCCTGGCCGGCGATGTCCGGGGCGGTGCCGTGGACGGGCTCGAACATCGAGGGGAACCGGCGCTCCGGGTCGAGGTTCGCACTGGCGGCCAGGCCGAGGCTGCCGGCCAGGGCGGAGCCGAGGTCGGAGAGGATGTCGGCGTTGAGGTTGGAGGCCACCACCACGGAGAGCTCCTCGGGGTGCAGGACGAACTTGGCGCTCATCGCGTCCACCAGCACCGACTCCGTCTGCACGTCGGGGTAGTCGGCGGCGACGCGGGCGAAGACCTCGTCCCACAGCACCATGCCGTACTGCTGGGCGTTGGACTTCGTGACGCTGGAGACCTTCTTGACCGTGCGGGTGCGGGCGAGGTCGAAGGCGAAGCGGATGATGCGCTCGCAGCCCTTCTCCGTGAACAGGGAGGACTGGACGGCGACCTCGTTGCCGGGACCTCGGCCGGCGAGGTTGCGCCCGCCGAGCCCGGCGTACTCGCCCTCGCTGTTCTCCCGCACCACGACCCAGTCCAGTTCGGTGTCGTCGGCCTTGCGCAGCGGGGAGACCACGCCGGGGAGGAAGCGCACGGGGCGGATGTTGGCCCACTGGTCGAAGTTCTGGGTGATGTTCAGCCGCAGCCCCCACAGGGACACGTGGTCGGGGACGTTCTCCCACCCCACGGCGCCGAAGTAGATGGCGTCGAAGTCCTGGAGGGTCTCCAGCCCGTCGGCCGGCATCATCACCCCGTGCTGGGCGTAGTACGCACTGCCCCAGGGGAACTCGGTCCAGTCGAAGGAGAACGCCCCGTTCGACTGCTCGGCCACCGCGTCCAGGACCGTGCGGCCGGCGGCGACGACCTCCTGGCCCACGCCGTCGGCGGGGATCGAGGCGATCGTGAAGACCTGGTGCTCGGCCATGGGGTGCTCTCCTTCTCGGGTGCTCTGGTCGTGGTGTCCGCAGCGCAGTGCGGCACCGGGTTCCAGTAGAGCGCCCCGAGCACCGTGAGGTCCAAGACCGGAATCCCATCCCCCGGATAGGAATCCCCTATGACACGATCCGCGGCGCGTCCTGCGGCGCCGTCCCCTACGGCCGGCCCGCCCTCTCGGCCCGGTCCGGCGCCGTTCCCTCCGGTGCCCGGGAGCGGTCCGCGGCGTGCCGGGCCGCGTGCTCGGCGGCGACCGCCAGGAACGCGCGGGCGGCCGGGGTCAGGTGCGCCGGGCGGCTGAGCACGGCCACGTGCAGCACGGTGACCGGTTCGATCCGCAGCACCCGCAGCCCTGCGGCGCGCGCCAGCGGGGTCCAGGAGGAGGGCAGCACCGCGTGCCCGACCCCGGCCAGCACCAGCGGGAGGACCGAGGTGCGGTGGGCGACCTCGGCGGCGATCTCGACCGGCACCCCGCCGGCCAGGGCGTCGTCGACCAGCCGCCGCATCAGCGAGCCCTGCTGGGAGACGACCACCCGGTGCCCGGCCAGGTCCTCCCGGCGGATGGCGTGCCCGTCACCGAAGGTGTCCGCCTGCGGTGCCACGATGAGCACCAGGGGCTGCTGCTCCAGGTGCATCACCTCGACCTCGGCGGAGCGGAACGGGTGCTCCGAGCCCAGGATGCCGATCTCGGCGCGGCCGGTGCGCACCGCGTCGACCACCTCCTCGGGGGTGAAGGCCGCTTCCACGCTGACCGTCACGGCCGGGTGGGCTCCCGCGTAGGCGGCGATCATCGACGTGAGCGGTTCGACGCCGGGGGAGGGCATGGCGACCACGTCCAGGCGGCCGCTGCGCACCCCGCGCAGGTCGTCGACGGCGGACCGGGCGGCCTCCAGGTCCCGGACCACCACCCGGGCCGGGCCCACCAGCTCCTCGCCGGCCTCGCTGAGCACCACCCGCCGCCCGATCCGGTGGAACAGCGGCACCCCCAGTTCCCGCTCGAGGCCCTTGATCGTCTGGGACAGGGAGGGCTGGGCGATGAGCAGCTGCTCCGCGGCGCGGGTGAAGCCGCCGTGGTCCACCACGGCCAGGAAGTACGTGAGCTGCCGGACGTCCATCGTCGTCTCCTCCTGCGTCCGTGCGGCGGGGGTGCGGGCCCCTCGGTGCTGCCCGTGGGTGCAGGAAACAACATGCCACAGAAGTGCGGCATCCCCGTCCCGGAACGAGGGCGTCCCCGTGCGCGGCGCCCCTGCGGGCCGTGGGCGGATCGTGTCCCGCCCGGGCCCTGCGTCCTCCTGGGCCGGCGTGCGCCGCCACGGACGCCCAGGAGCCGGAGTTCCCGCGGCCCCGGTGGTTTGCAATTGACTTAAGATTCGAACACGTATTCGAATGGGGGCGTGAGCTTTCCGCACCTGCACGTCGCCACCGCCTTCAGCGCCCACTTCGGGGTCAGCCGGCCTGCCGTCCTGGCGGCCGCCGCCGCGGCGGACGGCGCGGACGCCCTCGCCTGCACCGACCGGGACGGGCTCTACGGCGCGATCAAGCACCTGGGCGCGTGCCGGGAGCACGGCATCGACCCGGTCCTGGGGGCCGACCTCGCCCTGCTGGACCCCGGCCGCGAGCGCGCCCTCGGCCGCGTGGTGGTCCTGGCGGCCGGCGGCACCGCCGGTGCGGGCTACGCCGCCCTGTGCCGGCTCGTCTCCACCGCCCACGCCGCAGCGGGCCCGCCCGGGGTGACCGCCGCCGAGATCGCGGCCGCCGCACACTCGCCCCGGCACGGGGAGCCGGTCCTGACCGTCCTGCTCGGGCCCGCCTCCGACGTCGGGCAGGAGCTCGCGGCCCGTCGCTACCGCACCGGGCGCGCCGCCCTGGCCCGGTGGCGGACCCTGCTCCCCGCACCGGCGCTCGCCGTGGAGGTGGTCTCGCACCTCGCCGCCCCCGGCACGGCGTGCAGCACCTCCCACGCGGCCCGGATGCTGCGCGCCGCCCTCGAGGCGGGGCTGACCCCCGTGCTGACCAACGCGGTGCGCTACGCCACCCCCGCCGAGGCCGCCACCGCCGACGTCCTCGACGCCGCCCGCGCCCTCACCCCGCTCGAGACCCTCGGGGCGCGCGCCGGCCACGCACCCGGCGGCAGGGCCGCCGGGCGGACCGGGACGTCCCGGCGGACGACGGCGCCGGAGCCGCTGCAGCCCAACGGCCAGGGCTGGCTCAAGTCCGCCCGGCAGATGCGCGCGCTCGCCGCGGAGATCGCCCGGGCCGCGGACCTCGGCGCGGCCGGGGCCGCGGCCCTGCTGGCGGGCACCCAGCGGGTGGCCGACCGGTGCCGGCTGGACCCGGTCGCCGACTGCGGCTGGGGGCGGCCGGTGGTGCCCGAGGCCTCCGTGCTGGGCCTGGACCGGCCGGCGCCCGCAGAGCTGCGGGCCCGGTGCGAGACGGGGCTGGGCCGCCGCTACCCGGGCCGCCGCATGACACGGGCCGTGCGGGACCGGCTGGAGCAGGAGCTGGGGGTGATCGAGGACCTCGGCTTCGCCTCCTACTTCCTCACCGTGGCCGAGGTCTCGGCGATGATCGGGCAGATGGGGGTCCGCCACGCCGCCCGCGGCTCGGGGGTGTCCTCGCTCGTCAACTATCTGCTCGACGTCTCCCAGGTGGACCCGCTCGAGCACGAGCTGCTCTTCGAGCGCTTCCTCTCCAACGACCGCTCGACCCTCCCGGACATCGACATCGATGTCGAGTCGGCCGAGCGCCACCGCGTCTACCGGCGGATCTTCGAGCGCTTCGGCCCCGAACGGGTGAGCCTCATGAGCATGCAGAACGCCTACCGGGCCCGCGGTGCCGTCCGGGACGCCGGGCTGGCGCTCGGCATCGACCCCGAGACCGTGGACGGCGCGGCCAAGCAGCTGTGGCACCTGCCGGCCTCGGCGCTGCGGGAGACCATCGCCCGCCAGCCGGAGCTGCGGGACTTCGCCGAGCAGGTGGCCCAGGAGAAGCAGCTCGACCTCCTCGTGGACCTCACCGAGCGCCTGGACCGGCTGCCCCGGCACATCTCCATGCACCCGTGCGGGGTGATCCTGGGGGACCTGAGCCTCCTGGACCGCACCCCGGTGCAGTCCAGTGGGACGGGGATGCCCATGAGCCAGTTCGACAAGCACGACATGGACCCCATGGGCATGCTCAAGCTCGACATTCTCGGCGTGCGGATGCAGTCGGCGCTCGCCCACGCCGTCGACGAGGTGGCCCGCACCCACCCGGACCGGCCCCGCCTGGACCTCGAGGCGATCCCCGTGGACGACGGGAGGACGTTCGAGCTCATCCGCTCGACCCACACCCTGGGGTGCTTCCAGATCGAGTCCCCGGGCCAGCGCGAGCTCATCGGCAAGATGGCGCCCACGAGCTTCCGCGACCTCATCGTGGACATCTCCCTGTTCCGTCCCGGGCCGATGCACTCGGACATGGTGCGCCCCTACCTGGAGCACCGCCACGGCTGGTCCGCGCCCGTCTCGATCCACCCGTCCCTCGACCCGATCCTCGCCGAGACCCACGGCGTGACCGTCTTCCACGAGCAGGTCCTGCGCATCCTCGACACCTTCACCGGATGCGGTCTCGCCCGGGCCGACGAGCTGCGCCGCCGGCTGGGCTCCGAGCGCCAGCTCGAGGTGGAGGAGTTCTTCCGCGAGCGGGCCCGTGCGCGGGACTACCCCCTGGACGTGGTGGACAGGGTCTGGGAGACCCTGGCGGCGTTCGGCTCGTTCGGCTTCTGCAAGGCCCACGGCGCGGCGTTCGCGGTGCCCACCTACCAGTCCGCGTGGCTGAAGGCCCACCACCCGGAGGCGTTCCTCGCGGGGCTGTGGGAGCACGATCCCGGGATGTACCCCAAGCGCCTGCTCGTGGGGGAGGCGCGACGGATGGGCATCCCCGTCCTGCCCGTGGACGTCAACCGCTCCGACGAGCACTACCGCGTGGAACGGCTCGACGACGACCCCGCCCGCCTGGGCGTGCGCCTGGCCCTCACCGGGATCCACGGGGTCTCCCGGGCCGAGGTCCGCCGGATCGTGGCGGGGCAGCCCTACGCCTCGCTCGCCGAGCTGCGGCAGCGGGCCCGTCCGGCCCGGCGCACCCTCGAGCGTCTCGCCGCCGTGGGGGCCTTCGACGGCCTGCTGCGCCGCTCCGGCGGCCCCGCGTCCCGCGCCGACCTGGTGCACGCCCTGCGGGCCCGGGCGGACAGCGGCCGGCCCGCCCGGCCGGCCGGGGAGGTCGAGGGGCAGCTGGCCCTTCCGCTCGGGGACCTCGAGCTGCGCGCCCTGCCCGCGGAGCGCCCCGAGCCCACCCTGGCGGAGAAGGTCCGCACCGAGCTGGACCTGCTCGCGGTGGACGTCTCGGCGCACCTGCTGGAGAGCTGGGCGCCTCTGCTCGGCGAGCTCGGGGTCACGCCCGCGGAGCGGCTGCTGGAGCTGCGCAACCGGTCCGAGGTGCTCGTGGCGGGGGTGCGGGTCTCGACCATGACCCCGCCCATGCGCAGCGGCCGGCGGGTGGTCTTCGTCAGCCTCGACGACGGCACGGGCGCGGTGGACTGCGCCTTCTTCTCCGACGCCCAGGCCCGCTCGGGGCAGCACCTGTTCGGCACGCGGATGCTGCTGGTGCGGGGCCGGACGCGGCGCACCGGGCCGCGGGGGATCAGCATCAGCGCCGAGCAGGCCTGGGACCTGGCCGACCCCGGAACCCCGGCCGCGGTGCGCGCCGCGGCCCCGCCGATCCTCCGGGGAGCGGGGACAGGATGAGCCGGGAGACCGTCCGGATCCAGGGGTTTCACTCTCGGTGAAGCCATTGGCCAGCGAACTGATTGCCAGTATGGTTACTAATAACAGCGGACGAGCTGCACCCCGCCTCCCCGGGCGGAGATCGTCCGCGGCGAGCCCCCCGTCCAGGGGAGCCCGTTGCCTCGCAGAATAGAGAAGGAGTTCTCATGGCTACGTACGACGTGAACGCACTGCTGTCCGCCACCGCCTACGGGTCGGACGGCGACAAGATCGGCAAGGTCGAGCAGGTCTTCCTGGACGACAACACCGAAGAGGTCACCTTCGTGACCGTCAACACCGGTCTCTTCGGCACCAAGGAGAGCTTCGTCCCCGCCGACGGCGCCCAGCAGGACGGCGACCGCCTCGTCCTTCCCTACACCAAGGACGTCGTCAAGGACGCCCCGAACGTGGACGCGGACCAGCACCTCTCCCCGGCCGAGGAGGAGGAGATCTACCGCTACTACAAGATGAACTACTCCGGCACCGACGACCGCGACCGCACCGACCGTGACCGCACCGCCGGCGTTGCCGGCACCGCTGGTGCCGCCGGGACCGCCGGCGCCGCAGGTCTCGCCGACCGCGACGACCGCTACGCCGCGGACACCGACCGCAATGCCGTCCCGGCGACCGGCACTGCCGGCTACCCCGAGAACGACGGGTACACCGACCGCAACAGCACCTCGGGCATTGCCGACGTCGACCGCGACCGCACCGCCGGGCTCACCGACCGTGACCGCACCGACCGTGTCGACAACGGCGTGGTCCGCCACGAGGAGCAGCTGCACGTCGGCAAGGAGCGCCAGGAGACCGGCCGCGCCCGTCTGCGCAAGTACGTGGTCACGGAGAACGAGTCCGTGGACGTGCCCCTCGAGCGCGAAGAGGTCCGTGTCGAGCGCACCCCGCTGAGCGGCACCGAGGCCACCGCCGGCACCATCGGCGAGGAGGACGTCGAGGTGACCCTCCACGAGGAGCGTCCCGTCGTCGCCAAGGAGACCGTGGGGGTCGAGAAGGTCGGCCTGGAGAAGGAGACCGTCCGCGACACCGAGCGCGTCGACGCCGAGGTCCGCAAGGAGCAGGTCGAGGTCGAGACGGACGCCGAGCGCGGCACCGGCCTGACCGACGACGATCGCCGCGACCGCATCTGATCGCACCTGATCGACTCCGGGGCCCCCGTCACCGTTCCGGTGACGGGGGCCCCGTCGTCGTGCTGGACACGGTTCACCCCGCTGCCCGCCGGGCCTGCGTGCCGGGCACGGCCGCGTAGTAGACCAGGCCCAGCGCGACCACCGCCGCGGCCGCCACGTACATCCCCCGGTAGCCCAGCGCAGGGACCAGGGCCCCCATGAGCATCGGGCCCAGCGCCACGCCCACGTCCATGCACAGGAAGTAGGTCGAGGTGGACAGCCCCACGCGGGTGAGCGGGGCCGAGCGGACCGCGGCGGCCTGGGCCGCCGAGAGCACCGCCCCGTAGCCCACGCCCAGCACCGTGCCCGAGGCGAGCACGAGGAACGGCGAGTCCGCGGCCGCGAGCAGCAGCAGCGCCACCACGAAGAGCAGCAGCGACGGGTACAGCACCGCGTTGTCCCCGCGCCGGTCCTGCAGCCGGCCCGCGAACGGGCGGCTCACCAGGACGGTGACGGCGTAGGCCACGAAGTACGCGCCCGCGGGGCCCACGAGGTCCGCCTGCACGGCGAACGGGTTGAGGAAGGACAGGACCGCCGAGTACCCCACGCCCACGAAGAGCATGAGCGCCGAGACGGGCAGGGCCCGCGCCTCCACGAACTGCCCCACGGAGAAGGACCGCAGCCCCGCCCGCTGCTCGGCGGAGAGGCTCAGCTCGGGGACCCGGGTGACGGCTCCCACGGCGAGGCCCAGCAGGGCGACCGCCGCGCACACCCCGAAGAGCGTGTCGTAGCCCACCGACGTGGACAGGCTCAGTCCCGCCAGGGGACCCAGCGCGGCGGCCAGGGTGGTGGAGAGCATGAAGTACCCGGTGCCCTCGCCCCGCCGGTGCGCGGGGATGAGGGCCTGGACGGACGCGGGCAGCACGGTGGTGGCCATGCCGAAGCCCACGCCGTTGAGCACCCGCACCACCAGCAGGCCCCAGAAGCCGGTGTCGAGCAGGTAGGCGGCGGCGCACAGCGCCAGCAGCACGAGCGCGGCGAGCAGCACGCGCCGGCGCCCGAGCAGCTCCATGTACTTGCCGGTGAGCAGCCGCGCCAGGACCGCCCCGACGATGAAGGCACTCGTGGCCACCCCGGCCAGCGCCTCGTCCGTGCCGAAGCGCTCCATGGCGTAGAGCGCCATGACGGTCATCAGCAGGTAGAAGTTCATGGAGATGAGGAACTGGCCCGCCCACATCAGCACGAAGCCGGCGGTCCACAGCCGGTGCGGCGGGGGAGAGGGCACCTCCCCTCCCGGTGCGGGCGGGTCGGGCGGTCCGGGAACGTCTGCGGGCATCGGGTGGCCTCACCTCCGCCGGCCATCATCTCACCGCCGCGGTCCCCACCGGCCGACAGGTACCATCGATGCAGTGCGCGCCGCCCGCCGGTGCCGCTGCCACGCGCCCCCCGTACCGGTGCGTGCCGATCCCGACCCGAGGAGCACCTTCCCCATGACCACCGTGCCCGAGCACCAGCCCGAGTCCGCCCCCCTCACGATCACCGTCGACGGCGAGCAGCGCACGGTGGGGACCGGGACGTCCGCCGCGGACCTGTACCGCGAGGACCGCTCCGTGGTGGTGGCCCGGGTCAACGGCGTGCTCAAGGACCTCGCCACCGGGCTGGCCGACGGGGACGCCGTGGAGCGGGTGCTGATCTCCGAGCCCGAGGGCCTCGAGGTGCTGCGCCACTCCGCCGCCCACGTCATGGCCCAGGCCGTGCAGCAGCTGCACGAGGACGCCAAGCTCGGCATCGGCCCGTACATCACCGACGGCTTCTACTTCGACTTCGACGTCGAGCAGGCGTTCACGCCCGAGGACCTCAAGGCCATCGAGAAGCGGATGCAGCGGATCGTGAACTCCACCCAGTCCTTCCGCCGCCGTGCGGTGAGCGAGGAGGAGGCCCGCGCCGAGATGGCGGACGAGCCGTACAAGCTCGAGCTCATCGGCCTGTCCCAGGGCCCCGGCTCCGGCGCGGACGTGGACGCCGCCGCGGAGGGCGCCTCCGTGGAGGTCGCCGCCGGCGAGCTGACGATCTACGACAACGTGGACCGCAAGACCGGGGAGACGGTCTGGAAGGACCTGTGCCGCGGCCCGCACCTGCCGGACACCAAGCTGATCGGCAACGGCTACGCCCTGATGCGCTCGGCCGCCGCCTACTGGCGCGGCTCCGAGAAGAACAAGCAGCTCCAGCGCATCTACGGCACCGCGTGGCCGTCCAAGGAGGACCTCACCGCGTACAAGAACCGCCTCGCCGAGGCGGAGCGGCGCGACCACCGCCGGCTCGGCTCGGAGATGGACCTGTTCTCCTTCCCCGACGAGCTCGGCTCCGGCCTTCCGGTGTTCCACCCCCGGGGCGGGATCATCCGCAAGACCATGGAGGACTACTCCCGGGAGCGGCATACGGAGGCCGGCTACGAGTTCGTCTACACCCCGCACATCACCAAGGGCCACCTCTACGAGGTCTCCGGCCACCTCGACTGGTACCGCGAGGGCATGTTCCCCGCGATGCACGTGGACGAGGAGCGGGACCCGCAGACCGGGGAGCTGACCAAGCAGGGCCAGGACTACTACCTGAAGCCCATGAACTGCCCGATGCACAACCTCATCTTCCGCTCCCGGGGCCGCTCCTACCGGGAGCTGCCGCTGCGCCTGTTCGAGTTCGGGCAGGTCTACCGGTACGAGAAGTCCGGCGTGGTGCACGGCCTGACCCGGGTGCGGGGCATGACCCAGGACGACGCCCACATCTACTGCACCCGGGAGCAGATGAAGGCGGAGCTGACCACCACGCTCGGTTTCGTGCTGGACCTGCTCAAGGACTACGGGCTGGACGACTTCTACCTCGAGCTCTCCACCAAGGACCCCGAGAAGTTCGTGGGCTCGGACGAGCTCTGGGAGGAGGCCACCAACACCCTCGCCGAGGTCGCGGCCGAGTCCGGGCTGGACCTGGTCCCGGACGCCGGCGGCGCCGCGTTCTACGGCCCCAAGATCTCGGTGCAGGCCAAGGACGCGATCGGGCGGACCTGGCAGATGTCCACCATCCAGCTCGACTTCAACCTGCCGGAGCGCTTCGACCTGGAGTACCAGGCCGCCGACGGCACCCGGCAGCGGCCCGTGATGATCCACCGCGCCCTGTTCGGCTCCGTGGAGCGGTTCATGGGGGTGCTCGTGGAGCACTACGCCGGGGCGTTCCCGGCGTGGCTGGCCCCCGTCCAGGTCGTGGCGATCCCGGTGGCCGAGGCCTTCAACGACTACCTGCAGGGCGTGGTGGACACGCTGCGGGCCCGCGGCGTGCGCGTGGAGCTCGACGCGGGCTCGGACCGGTTCCCCAAGAAGATCCGCACCGCCTCCAAGGAGAAGGTCCCGTTCGTGCTCATCGCGGGCGGGGAGGACGCGGAGGCGAACGCCGTGTCCTTCCGCTTCCGCGACGGCTCGCAGGACAACGGCGTCCCGGTCGGCGAGGCCGTGGAGCGGATCGTGGCGCACGTCCAGCGGCGGATCAACGAGGAGCCGACGGCCGCCGCCGCCGAGGACCCCCGCGCCGCCGCGGAGACGGCCGGGGTGGGGCAGTGACCGGTACGGCGCCCGACGCCGGGCCCCCGCACCACTGGATCCGCCAGGACGAGTTCGAGATCCCCGGGGTGCCCGACAGCTTCCAGCGGCTGTGGACCCCGCACCGGCTCGCCTACGTGCGCGGCGAGGACCCGTCCGTGCGGGAGGACCCCGGGTGCCCCTTCTGCAACGGCCCGCAGCGCGCGGACGAGGAGTCGCTGATCGTCCACCGCGGCGAGCACTGCTTCGTGATCCTCAACCTGTTCCCGTACAACCCCGGCCACCTCATGGTCTGCCCGTACCGGCACGTGGCCGATCTGACGGAGCTCGAGCCGGCGGAGCTGCGGGAGCTCACGGATCTGACCCGCACCGCGGTCGCCACGATCCGCGGCGTCGCGTCCCCGCACGCCTTCAACGTGGGCCTCAACCTGGGGGCCGCGGCCGGCGGCTCCCTCTCGGGGCACCTGCACCAGCACGTGGTGCCACGCTGGAACGGGGACGCCAACTTCATGCCGGTCCTCGCCGGGACCAAGGCCATCATGCAGACCCTCGGGGACACCCGCCAGGACATCGCCGACGCCTGGCCCGCGGCCTGATCCGCGTCGTCGTCACACCCGGGGCGTCCGCCCCCGGGCGCCGCGGCGCTCAGCCGCGGGCGTCCTGGGCGGGAGCACCGCGCCGCTGGTGGACGAACTCCTCCCGCGGCTGGAGTCCGCGCCGCTCCAGCAGCGCGCCGAGGTGCGGGCGGCGTCCCAGCAGGGCCTCGAAGGCCTCCATCGGGGCGGTCTCGTTGCCCCGGGAGAGCACCTCCTCGGCGAAGCGCCGCCCGTTCTCCCGGGTCGGTCCGCCGCGGGACGCGAACCACTGCGCCGTGTCGGCGTCGAGGATCTCGGACCAGATGTAGGAGTAGTAGCCCGCGGAGTAGCCGCCGGCGAAGATGTGCTTGAAGTACCCGGTCCGGTAGCGCGGGGCGATGCCGTCCACGTCCACCCCGGCGCGGGCGAGCGCCTCCTGCTCCACGGTCCGGGGGTCCGGCAGCTCGGCGGGGTCCTCGATCCCGTGCCACGCGAGATCCAGGTAGGTCGAGGCGAGGTACTCGACGGTCCGGTAGCCCTGCCCGTGCGCGGACGCCTCCCGCAGGCCCGCGAGGGTCTCCTCGGGGATCGGCTCGCCCGTGCGGTGGTGGCGGGCGTAGTGCCGGAGCACCTCCGGGTGCAGCACCCACATCTCGTGCACCTGGGAGGGGTACTCCACGAAGTCCCGCGGCACCTTCGTCCCGGAGAACGAGGGCAGGTGCACGTCGGAGAGCAGCCCGTGCAGCGCGTGGCCGAACTCGTGGAAGACCGTCACCACCTCGTCCAGGGTCAGCAGCTTGGGCCTGCCCGCGGGCGGCCGGGTGAAGTTCGCGTTGTTGACGACGACGGGGCGCTGACCGGTCAGCCGGTTCTGGTGCACCAGCGATCCCATCCAGGCGCCGCCCTGCTTGGTGGGCCGCGTGAACCAGTCGCCCAGGAACAGCCCCACGCCGCGGCCCGCCTCGTCGGTGACCTCCCACACCCGCACCTGCGGCAGGTAGCCGTCCAGGTCGGGGCGCTCGGTGAAGACCAGCCCGTAGAGCTCCCGGGCGGTGCGGAAGATCCCGTGCTCCAGCACGGATTCCAGCTCGAAGTGCTCCCGCAGCGCGGAGGCGTCCACGGCGTAGCGCTCCCGGCGCAGCCGCTCGGCCCAGAACGGCCAGTCCCACGCCTCGATCGGGTGCCCGGCCAGCTGCTCGAGCTCCGCCCGCTCCTCGAGGGCGTTGCGCACGGCGGGGCCGGTGATCCGCTCCAGCATCTCGTGCACCGCCTCCTGGGACGGCGCTGTGTTCCCGGCCATGACGTGGTCGCCGTGGCTGCGGTAGCCGAGCAGCCCGGCCTGCTCCGCGCGCAGCCGGGCGATCCGGGCGGCCACGGGCAGCAGGTCCGTGCGGCTCTGCGAGCCCTCGCCGCCGTGCTCGCCGGTGCCGCGGTTGACTGCGGCCAGATGGATCCGCCGGCGCAGCGCGCGGTCCGTGAGCACCGACAGCACGGGCTGCACGGTGAACAGCGAGGGCGTGAGCAGGTACCGGCCCGGCATCCCGTTCTCGGCGGCCGCGGAGGCGGCGGCCTCGACGTCCGTGGGGGACAGCCCGTCCAGCTCCGCGCGGTCGTCGACGAACACGGCGGAGGCGTTGACCTCCCGGATCAGGTCGTTGCCGTAGCCGATGCTCAGCTCCGAGAGCTCGTCGTTGATCTCCCGGAGCCGCCGCTGGTCGTCCAGGGTCAGCTCCGCACCGGAGTTCGCGAACCAGGAGACGTACTCGTCCAGGGCGCGCAGCTGCCACGGCTCCAGGTCGGTGCGGTCCACCCGCCGGACCCGGGCGTAGAGCTCCTTGTTGAGCGTGAAGTCCGCCTTGTGCTCCGACAGCCGCGGGGCGAGCTCCTGGTAGATCCGCTGGATGCCCTCCGTGTTGTGCGCGGCGGTCAGCGTGAAGAAGACCGACTCGACCCGGTCCAGGGCCAGACCCCCGCGCTCGAGGGCCTCGATGGTGTTGGCGAAGGTGGGCGGGTCCGGGTCGGCCAGGACCGTCCGCACGCACTCGAGGTCCTGGGCCATCGCAGCCTCGAAGGCCGGCAGGAAGTGCTCCTCCTTGATCCGCCCGAAGTCGGGCAGCTCGTAGGGGAGCGGGCTGGGGCGCAGGAGTGGGTTGTCCAAGGGCCGGCTTCTGTCGTGGTGGGCGGACTGGTGCGACCAAGACTAGCCTCCCGTGCAACGGGTGTGGACGCGGGTGCCGCCGCCGATGACGACGTCGACGACCCCTGACGGATCGGCCAGACTGGACATCGCCCCGAGGGTCACTGACGGTTTCGGGAGTGGCCGCAGAGATGCCTGCGTCCGGAGAAGGAGTGCCTTGCTCATGACCCACCCAGCGAGGGAGTACGACGTCGTCATTGCCGGCGGTGGACTTGCCGGGCGCAGCCTCGCCTTCTTCCTGAGCCGGGAACCAGGGCTGTCCGGGGCGCGGATCCTCATCATCGACGACGCCGGAGATCGATACCCGCACCGCTCCCTGATCTACTGGCACGACGGCGCCCTCCCGTTGCCCCTGACGCCCGCAGCCACGTTCACGAACCTCGCGGTTGACGCAGGACCTGCCCAGCGGGTGCTGCCGCTCGAGCGCCACCGCCTGTGCCTCACCTCGTCACGGGACATTTTCCGATGCCTCGACGACGTCATCGATGCCAACCCTCAGATCAGCCGTCTCGACGCACGGGTTTCACGAGTACGGGCTCATGCCGACTCGGTGGACGTGGCCCTCTCCGACAGCCGGCTCGTCACGGCATCCCACTGCTTCGACAGCACCTTGCCCCCTACCGGGATCACGGCACCACTGCTCATGTCGGGTGAGGTTCATCGGGTGCGGACTGCGCACGACTCCTTCGACCCGTCGACTGCCACCTTCATCGATTTCCGGTCCGGTGAGCACCACCCCGTGCACTTCCACTGCGTCCTGCCGCTCTCAGCCCGAGAAGCCGTCGTCGAAGTCACCCGGATCATGCCGGGGAGGACTCCCACCCCGGAATTCACGTTCGAGCAGGCAACGTCGGACTACCTGCGCAAGGTCTGGGGTGTGAACGAGTTCTCGTCGTTGTCCGTGGAGCGAGGGTCCATCCCCTTGGGCATCCGCCCCCGTTCTCCCCGCGGCCGCCATGTGCGCACCGGATGTCCCGCCGGGGCCGTCAAGGCCACCACGGGCTACGGCTTCACCCGGATCCTTCGTCAGACCCAGCACCTCGCCTCCACGCTGGCCTCCACCGGGTCACCCGACGCTCCCCGGCCGTCCCCACGCTTCCGCTGGTACGACAGGCCCTTGCTCAAGATGTGGGAACACGACCCCGAACACGCGGTGCACTTCATGAGAGCCGCATTCACCTCCGGCGATGCTGATCTCGTCCTCGACTTCCTCGACGAGCGGACCACGTTCGCACAGGAACGGGGGTTGCTCGGGTCCATGCCGGTCACGATGCTCCTGCAGCCGCGTCTCTGGATCTGAGCCCGTCATCAGGACCTCTCGTCCGGCCGAACCGGAACACCAACGGTCGGCACGCGGTCGCAACAGTTTCGACACCGGGGCACGGGGATCGCTGCGGGCCCCCGACGTCGTAGCACCCTGCCCGCAACGGGAGGTGGGGCTGTGCGCGGGTTTCGACGGCCGGGCATGTGCCGTTGAGCGCGTGGACGACGGCAGTCACGCTGTGGCGGTGTCCGGGATGGATAGACTTGGGGAGTGCTTCAGCAGTAAGCCGTGAAGAGTCCGGGGGTGCGTGGTCGCCACTGGACGTTTTTTGGGGGCAGTTATGACTTCTTCGGGCACGACGTCGTCGGCTGATCCTGCCGGCTTGGCCGAGATCGCCGATGCGGTAGTGGGCCTGGGAGAGCGGATGCGCAATGCAGCCTCCGACACCTTGGTGGAGGCGGTGATCGGGTACGCGGTGGAGGCGTTGCCGGGGGCGCGGTGGGCGAGCATCACCACGTTGCGCCAGGGGAGGTTCCGGACCCTGGCCGCCACCGGGGAGACGGCGTGTGCGGCGGACGCGCTGCAGTACGAGCTGGGGGGCGGTCCGTGCGTGGACACCGTGCTGGAGGACAGCGTGCACTGCTCGCCCGATCTGGCCCACGACCCCCGCTGGCCGGTGTACGGGGCCCGGGTCGCGGAGGATCTCGGGGTGCGCAGCGCGCTGGCCTACCGGTTGACCCTGGTGTCGGATCCGGACCTGATCGCGGGACTGAACCTCTACTCCGACGTCACCGACGCCTTCGACGCGCACACCCGGTGGGCGGGCACGCTGCTGGCCACGCACGCCGCGTGGGCGGTGTCCATGGAACTGTCCAGGCAGCGGGCCGAGAACCTGGAGGCCGCGCTGCGGTCCAACCGGGAGATCGGCACCGCGATCGGGGTGCTGATGGCCCAGCACAGGCTCACCCGGGACCAGGCCCACGAGCTGCTGCGGGTGGCCAGTCAGGACAGCAACCGGAAGCTGGCCGAGCTCGCCACCGAGGTCGTCGAGACCGGGGAACTCTCCCTGCCGCGCCGGCCCGCTCGTTCTGCACCGCGGTCCCGGGACCGCTGAGGTCACCTGCTCGTGCAGGGGCGCGTCAGGACTCCTCTGCGCTGTCCTGGTCCCGAGTGCTGTGCTCGTCCTGCCCGATGCCGTCCTGGTCGTCGTGGTCGAGCAGGTCCGAAGTCTGCGGGATCCGCTGGGGCCGCTGCTCGTCCAGGAGCTCGTTGGTGGCATGTGCCAGCAGATCGCGCTGCAGGACCGGCAGGGTCAGGGAGTGGTGGAGAAAGGCATCGACCTCCATCTCCCCGGCGTCGCCGCCGATGCTGAAGTAGTGCACCCACAGCTGCCCCACCTCGATCCCGGCGGCCTCGAGGGCCTGGCGCACCAGGTGGGCCTGCTGGCGGCCTGCAGCACTGTCGTCCATCGCCACCGCACTCCTCAGCTGGTCGTGTCCGCGGCTCGTTCCACGACCCGGCGCGCGATCTGCGCCAGCGGCCGGCCCTGGGCCTGAGAAGCGCCGATCAGCATCCGCCGAGCGGTCTCGTGATCGGTGGCGTGGCGCTCCATCAGCATCCCGGTGGCGGTCTCCACCGCGGTGCGGTTGGTGATGGCCTGTTGCAGCGAGGCGCTGAGCCGCTGTGGGGTGTCACTGCCCTGGGCCGCCCCGAGAAGGGTGCCGGCGGCGGAGGCCAGCAGCACCAGCTGCTGCTCCGCCCGGGCGCTGAACGCGTTCCCGGCGGTGGCGTAGATCTTCATCGCCCCCAGGCAGTTGTCCCGGTAGAGCACCGGGGCGCTGAGCACCGAAGCGATCCCAGCCCCGGCCGCCGTGCGGGACCACTCCGGCCACCGAGTATCCGCGGCGGTGTCCTCGAGGCGCTGAACGGACTCGGTGGCCCAGGCGCTCAAGCACGGGCCGAGCCCCAGCTCGTACTGGGCTGTGTCGGCGGTCTCCACCAAGGTGTCGGTGGCCGCGGTGGAGGTCCGGCGTCCGGTCTCGTCGATCAGCGAGACCCCGGCCCCGGCCGCGGAGTCGATCAGATCCCGGGCCGCCAGGGCGAGCTGGGCGGCAGCGGCCTGAGCTGATTCCTGGCTCAGCAACATCCCCTGGATCCGGGCGAAGACCGCGCTCAGATCGGTGGCGTCCGCTGCAGCAGCGGTAGTGGGTTCCATTGGGGGCTCCCCGGTCGGTCGGGCAATTCCTGGCCCATGCAGGACGCGCGAGCCAGGGGGTCACCCCGTGCAGGGGACCAACAGTGCTCGGCCGCCCCTCGTCCTCAACGATACGCCAGCAAGGATCCGCCGGAGCAACACCCGGACCGGCACGGCGTCCCCGATCACTGGTGCAGGGAGATGTCCGAGCAGATCCATTCCCCGGCTGTCGCGTCGGGAATGGTCTAGGCTGTGACGTGGTCGAACAGCCGGCCCCACCCTTCCTCTTCCCGGGGGACCGCCGTGAAAGATCTGCTGTGTCCGACCCCAAACTCTCTGTGCTGGTGCGCGTGGACCTCGACGGCCGGCGCCTGCGCCTGATCGTCACCGGGTGCCTGAGCGCCGCCAACCAACAGGCCCTGCACCCGGTCATCGAGCGGGCTCGCACCCTCACCCCCGCCGCGGAGGTCCTCGTCGACCTCACCGCGGGCGGTCCCCCAGAACCGGCGGCCGTGGCGCTGTTGCGCGCCGGCATCGACCAGCAGTGCCGCGATCGTCCCGGGGGGCGGGTGGATCTCGTGCTGCTGGAACCAGATGCAACCACCGACCAGCGGCCGCGGGCCGGTGGCGTTCTGCTCAGCGGGACCGGTCGGGCGGCACGTGCCGGGTGGGAGGCTCGGTGAAGGTCGTGGTGTTCGGGGCGGACACGGACGTCGGCCGTGAGACCGTCACGGACCTCGTCTTCCGGGGACACCGGGTCAGCGCCGTGCTCACTGATCCGGCCCAGGCACCGGCGGAGTGGGCCGACCGGGTGCACCTGCGCGTCGGGGACCCGTTGGACGCGGCCGTGATCGACGCGGCTGTGGCGGACAACGAGGTGGTGATCGACGTGCTGTGTGCCGCACGCAGCCGGCGGCGGCCGAACCTCACCGTGGACGCGACCCGCGCCATCGTGGACAGCATGGCTGGCCACGGGCGCACCCGGTACATCGGTCTGCAGCCGGCGACCCTGGTCGACCACACCCGCTACCCGGACACCTGGCGGCGGACCGCCCGGCTGCTCTGGCAGGGGTGGTGCCCCCAGCTGTGCCGGGAGGCGGCCGCCGACTTCCATGCCATCGCCTCCTCCGCACTGAGCTGGACGCTCGTGCGCCACGCGCCGCTGACGGACGGACCGGTACGCGGGGTCCGCCACGTCGGGATGACCCACCGGGACGTGGTGGGGCCCTCGATCACCCGCGCCGACACCGCCCGGTTCCTGGCCGCCCAGGCGCTGGAGACCACATACATCTGCGCCGCCCCGGCCATCAGCAATTGAACCCCAGCACCCCACGGGATTCGTGGTGGTGCTGAACCGCAGGCGGCGGCCGGGTCGTTCCGAGCGCCTGCCTCGTGTGGCGAGCACCACGACCGGACGCCTCCTCTCCTTCCCGCCAGGGGAGGGTGGTGAGCCGGCCGCAGCACCACGGACCTGACAGGGGGCAGCGCGTGGCTCGGAACGCTCCGGGCCCTGCGTCCGGGACGGCGGTGGAACCACCGTCCCCTGCTTCAAGCCGGCACCACTACGACCTCGGGCGCGACGCCGGGGAGGTGGAGATACAGGCCTACCTGTACGAGGCCCTGCACCTGTCTCGCCTCCAGCGCAATGTCCTCGACCGCGCCGCCCACGAGCTCAACATCTACAGACCTGCCTCGCAGATTTGCTCATCACGGGGTTGTGGTGGCACCGATTCCACAGCGCACACCCAAACCTGTCGACCAGTGCAGGGCCGGTGCAGGAAAGCGGCGGTGATGACGGGTGGCCAACGGCAGGGTCACCTGGGAATCTGCATGGTCTCCTCGTCGAGGTCCTCGAGCACCCACTCCGAGACCTGTCCGGCCGGGACGACGACCGTACCGGCTCGAGGCCGCTGGGCCTGCTGAGTCGGTGCGGGAACGTCATCGGCCTCGGCGATGTAGACGGCCAGCGCTGCCGCGTAGCCGCTCGCCAGGGCCGCCCTCCACGCAGGGTGGTTGGCGTAACCGTGGTGACCCGGATCGGGGCTGCGCAGCTCCAGCCATTGCGCCCGAGGCAGTGCAACAGAAGCGGGAGGGGGTATCCGACATTGATGCAGGATCCAGGTGACGTCGGCCCAGCGGCCGGCGGGAGTCTCCACCATGGGGTAGTAGGTGGCGATCCAGTGGGCGGGGGAATGGGGGCGCAGTTCGACTGCCAGAGCCCCGGAGACAGAGGATGTCATGCCTTTTTCCTGTTCACAGGTCAAGGATCGAGACGGCCGGGGCTGGACCGTGACGCCGGGTCGGGAGGGAACCCCGTCGGCGATATTCCAGAGTAACCACTGAGCTGATCACTCAGGAAGCAAACTGAACAAGATGACAGCGACTCGTTTCTCAAGCCATGGGATGCGAGACGTCTCGTCCAAAAAATTTGCGGCCGCATGATTGTGAACCGCAACGAAAAGTGGCGGTGTTCTGACGGAGCTAAATGGCGGTATCGAGGTCTCGCTTCCCGATCGGAGTCGTCGGACCGGCCGAGCTCGAGGTGATCGACGTGTTGATCGCTCTCGCGGGGACGTTCCACTTCCTTGGTAGTGGGACGGTTCGACCTGAGGGGCTCGAGGTGTGCGTCGACTCGGCGAGTCGTGTTTCAAAAGTTGGTTCCACAAAGACGTCCCTTGGGGGCAGTTCGAAAGCGACTTTCGGTACGCTGTTGTCATGGAATTGGGTTACGCGCGGGTCTCGACGGCCAAGCAGGACCTCGATCGGCAGATCGATGCTCTTCGTGCGGTGGGGATCGTGCCGGAGCGGATCTATGTGGATAAGAAGTCCGGGGCCACCACCGACCGCCCTGGGCTGACCGCAGCGCTGGCTTACGCCCGGGAAGGGGATGTGATCGTGGTGCACACCCTGGACCGGTTGGGGCGCACGGTGCGCGACACTTTGAACCTGATCCATGATCTGGCCGAGCGGGGGGTGGGGGTGCGCAACCTGGCGGACCCGATCAAGGTCGACTCCACCAACCCAAATGATCCGATGGCGCAGCTAGCGGTGGTGCTGCTGGCACTCTTCGGGCAGATGGAACGCACCTACACCCTGGAGCGTGCCGCCCACGCGAGGGCGGTGGCCACGGCAAAGGGGAGACGGATCGGGCGGCCCTCGGTGGTGGATGCGGACAAGCTGGCCTATGCCGCGCACTTGCGCGATACCGGGCACACGATCGCTGAGATCGTGGCGAAGACCGGGATCACCCGCACCACTCTGTACCGGCATCTGCCGCCGCGGCCTCCCGTGTCGGTGACGGCCGGACCGGTCACTGCTGCCGGGGCCGAGTCCGGGGAGACGGACTGATCACGACGCCGCAGCGGAGACACCTGGAGTCTCCGCTGCGGCGTCGTGATCAGAGCTCGAGGTCCTGCAGGTCCTCGAGCAGCCACTCCGACAGCTGCCCGGCCGGCACCACGACCGTGGCCGCCCGCAGCCCCCTGGCCTCTTCAGGGGTCAACGCGCCCCCGGCGGCTCTGGTGATCTGCATGGAGCGGGCGAGACAGGCGGTGGTGTAGCCGGTGGCCAGGGCCGCGCCCCAGGCCGGGTAGTCGTCGTAGCTGGCGTGTCTTGGGTCCGGGCTGCCCAGCTCCAGCCATCTCGCTGAGGACAAGGGGTGGTGGGCGAGGGGCATCACACACTGGTGCAGCGCCGTGGTGACATCGGCCCAGCATCCGGCGGCAGTGTCCACCAGGGGGTAGAAGGTGGCCACCCAGTGGGTGGGGGAGTGGGGGTGCAGCTCAACGGCGAGAGCCCCGCAGGTGATGGTGTCCACGTCGACTTCCTGGTCGCTGGAGAAGGATCACGTCGCGAAGGCGGCCGGGGGCAGGGCCCCACAGCGGACGAAGACACAGCCCGAGGGTGATGCCCCACAGTAGAAGAGACCGAAGCGCCAGCAGAAGCGTGCCGGCCAATGTGACCCCCGACCTCGTCCAGGCGAAGGGATGCGGGACGTCCCTGGGGCTCGTGTTGGCCGTCCCGCCTGCTGATAGCCCGCCCCGCTCCGCTCCGCTTCCACCCTCGCGACGGGCAGCGCTCATCGTCCCTTTTTGGGCCCTGTCGCTCTTGGGGACTGTCCGATAAACGGATGCTCCTATTGGCGTCAAGCGGTTTTCAGGCGTTGATGGTCGGTCTCGTCGAGCCAGTGCTGGCAGCGGTGGACGTGGTCGGGGTCGGGAACCCATCGTGTGGGGGACGCGCCTTCCGCCCGCGGGACGGAGTGGCGGAAGGCGCGTCCGTGCCAAGGTGTGATCACTTGGCGTGCGGGGCCCGTCGGGGGCGGCAGCAGTGGCATCCCCCTGGGGCCATTCCGCGGCGCTGTGCATCGGAACAGCGCCTTATCAGGGTAGGCATTAGACAGCAAACTTGCTATGGGTAGGAGCTTTGCTTCGCTTCGTGACGGGTCATCCGGTGTGCCGCCGGTGGCGGAACTCGCGTAACCGTGGAAGTGCGATGCCCCCAGGCGCGGCTGCGGGGCTTCGGGCGCGCCGCTGCGGGGGCTGGTTGAGCAGTGAGCGGGTCCGGCCCGCCTCGTCGGGCGGCTGCCACGCCTGGGTGCCCGCCACCTCCTGGAACCTTGATGTGCAACTGCGCGCACTCACCGAGACCGGAGTGCCGGCGAAGCTGGTCTTCGCCCACAAGGTCAGCGGCGCCCAAGCCGAGGGCCTGGGCCAGGCCGCGCTCATGGCCGAGGCCCGGGAGGAGGGAGCCTTCGTGCACTACCTTTTGGGCCGGCTGGGCCGGTCCTTGGTGCACATGGTCACCGCCATTGACGAACTGATTCGTCTCGGAGTCATCCTGCGTAGTCTCAGCGATACCGTCGACCCCTTCGGGGCCGGACGCTTTCAGCTCAATGTATTCGCGGTGATGGTCGAGTACCAACGGGCGCTGATCGTGGGGCGTGTCCAGGACGGGCCGAAGCCCGCCCGGGCCTGCGTGGTGCAGCTGGGGCGCAAGTCCTCGACGGCCCCGAGCAGGTCCGCGCCATCCACCGGCTGCACCGGGCCGGGGGCTGCCCGCCGACGAGGTCGAGATCGGGAACGCCGAGGCGGCTGCTGCCGCCGGCCATGCCGTCCTCGGTGCCCGGGAGGTCCGGTGATGCGGGCCTTCGTGATGGATGTGTGCGGTCGGGTGTTCTGAGCCGGTGATCTTCTTGCGCCGGTAGGCCGACCCCATCACAATAAGCAGTTATGAAGCACACTGATAAAAACATTCTGTCCCTGAGCGCCCTGGCGCTCTCCGCTCTCTTGCTGGCCGGTTGCGCCGACGGCGGAGGCCAGGGCGGTGGTGAGGAGACCGCCGACGGGGCCGCCACGAACGCAGCCACCGCCGAGTCCACCGCCACCACGAGCGAGAGCGCCACTGCGCAGGAGAGCGCCTCGGCATCCCCCTCGGACACGGCGACCCAGACCGAAAGCGCCTCGGCGTCCCCCTCGGCTTCCGGGGCGGCCGGGGTCGGGGCGGAGGCCGGTGCGGTGGCCGGGGCGATCGTGGCCGCGGAGGAATCCGTGGCTGGTGGGCAGGTCTTCGAGATCGATCGTAAGGACGCCGGTGACGGGTGGGAGGTGAAGTTGGCCGTGGAGGACCGTGAGCAGGAGGTGGAGGTCTCCGCCGACGGTCAGGAGGTCACCGCGCAGGAGAGTGATGACGAGCTGGACCAGCAGGATCGGGAGAACCTCGCCCAGGTCCAGGTGCCCTTGGAGGATGCCGTGCGCACCGCCTTGGAGGAGGTGGAGGGCACCCTGGACAGCGCCCAGCTGGACACCGAGGACGGCACCACCGTGTGGGAGGTCGACATCGACGATGATCAGGGCACCTCGGTGGATGTGTACGTCAACGTCGACAACGGCTCCGTGCTCAAGGTCGATCGCTGAGCCCACCGGACCGACCCCGGGGGAAACTGGTTCTTGGGGGCGGTTCGGTGAGAGCCCCGGTGCAGGTTCGACAGGCTCTGGCCGAGGCCCATTTTTACTCCGGCCCACAGGTGGGCGGGGACAGGGGCCCCCGGATGCAGGTGGGAAACGCAGCCTTCAGCGGCTCTAGTCAGCTTGCTGTCCATTGGGTAGCGTTCACAGTGCTGCGCAGTGGAGCGGTCGTGGATGACCTGTTGCCCTGCGCGGGGTTGTCAAAGTCAACCGGCGGGGCGAGTCGCCCCCGCAGCGACAGCTATCCGAGTTCGCCACGATCGTGGCGTCATGAGAAGGAGAAGCACATGCCGGCAGGACAGGGCAAGAACATCCGTCGGGTCACCAGCGTCGATGTGATCCGCAGCAACGCCGGGGAGGGCCAGCCTGGTGCGTACACCTTCGAGCTGACCCTGGATGAGGGAGTGGAGGAGTACCTGCTCGTGGTGCCCGACAGTGAGGCGTCCACGGTGGCGCGACTGATCCAGCACAGCAGCGCCATGCAGCTGGACAAGAACACCGATGACTTGATCTTCGAGAACTACGGATCCTGACCGTCACACCGCGAACAAGCCCCGCCCGAGGAACTTCTCGGGCGGGGCTTGCTCATGAAGTGACCGCCGGAGCGCTCACCTGCTGCAGTCGATCAGCTGCGGGAGGCGCGCACCTCGGGGTCTTTGGTGTGGTCCCGGGTCACGGACCGGGAGCCGAGCAGGCCCGTGATCGAGGCGATGATCGCCCCGAGCAGCAGCCCGGCGAAGGTCCACAGGGAACCGGCGGCGGCGGTGTCAGCGGCCTGCTCGGCCTCCGGGGCGGCCTCTTCCACGGCCTGACCCGCCTCCTGCTGAGCGTTCTCGGCGGCCTGCTCAGCCTCGGCGGGGTCCACCTCCGGGGCCAGCGAGGCGGCCTGGCCCGGGTTCTGCGCTGCAGCGTCGGTGACGGTGGAGGTGGCCGAGCCCAGCAGGTTCCCGGCCGCGCCCAGGATGTTGCCCACGAGCAGGCCGGCGAGAACCACGGCGGCCAGCAGGGCGGTGGCCCAGGTGAGGAACCCGTGGATCAGCCCGGCCCGACCGGCCAGGGCGCCGGCGACGTAACCACCGGCGGCCAGGGCCAACACCAGGGTCACGATGGACCACAGGCCGGTGGCGATGCCCACCCCCTCCCCAGGGTTGGCCGAGGTCAGATCCGCCATGCCCAACCCCAGGGCGGCGGTGATCAGCGACAGCAACAGGGTCAAGGCCAAGAAGGTGACGACCCCGGCGATCACCGCCCCCCAGGAGATGTTGCGGGGATTACCCTCCCGGTCATCGCCCAGGGCGGTGTCCTTCCAGGACGGCTTGGGGGCCTGGTAGGTGTGGCTGGCCGTGTCCCCGGTGCCGGTTGGGAAGGAACCTGACGTGGAGGCGGAGTTGGCGGGGGTACTGGACATGATGGCTCCTCGTTGGACAGATGGTGCTACCGGTTGGAGTTTTTCGTGGCCTGAGCACATGGTGTGCGCTCTGCGGGGCCTGTCGCGGCCCTGTTAGGACAACCCTTGTGTCATCGCGACGAAGCGCTGGTCGGCTCTGGCGAGATGCGACGGGGTGCAGGGCCGGAACCAATCCAATAGTAAGTACACTGATTAGTCTTCCTGACTCGGACCGTGAGTGCAACCCGCACCGCGATGATGGACAAAGGCCCGGGAATGGGTTACAAGGTGGTGGCTGGGGGCGATGACGTCTCAGGCGGGCCACGAGGCGTTCTGCGGGAGGTGACTCAGTCGGAGTGGGTGTAAGCGGCGGAGCGTACCGCGTCGTCGTCTTCCAGTCCCGCGCCTAGGGCCCCGCCTACGGTGGCCAGTGTGGCCGTGAGCCAGCTGAGTTTGGCGTAGTCTCCCGCCCCGACCGGCCGGGCCAGGACCTCGCTCAGCGCCCCGGCCTCGACCAGCAGCAGCGCACCGAGCCAGGACACGGCGAAGAGGGCGAGATAGAACACGACCACGCCGATGGCCACGGTGGTGGCGGTGGCCAGGTTGAACAGGACCACCTGCTCCCGTTCGCCGGGTCGCCGTGGCCGTTCCCACAGCCCGGCGCCCAGGATCAGGGTGGCGCTGACGGCTCCGACCGCCAACGCCGCCAGTAGGGCCAGTCGTATCGGCCCGTAGGCTGAGGCGAGCAGCCACACATCGGAGGCCACCAGGGTCAGCACCCCTGTGGCTGCGGCCCCGACCAGTGCCGGGACAACCGGACCACCAGTGTCCAGGGCCTGTTGGTGCGGACCATGCCCAACAACAATCGCAGGTTGCCGGTAATCACCCGGGCGGTGAAGGGCACGAGGTGGTCCTCGGCGCGGTCGTCGAGGTCGTTGGCCATCTGCCGGGCCCGGGTGGTGAAGCTCTGCGCGGCGTCGGCGTGTGTGGGGTGGTAACCCAGTAGCTGTCCTGCCACGGCCACCACGGCCTCCCGCGACCGTTGTCGTACGTGCACCGCCCCCAGGGCGGGGACGTCGACGAGCCCCACACCGTGCAGCGGACTCACCTGGGTGAGTACCGGTCGACGCCCGTGCCGCAGCGGCAGATCGGTGAGCACCACGGAGAGGTCCCAGTTCTCCTCCAGCATCCGGTCGCGGGCGCTTTCCAACAGATCGAGGGCATCCGCCGGCGGGACCACCAGCCGGTCTTCGATCACTACCACCTGCCACAGCACGTTCGGGTGGCGGTCCCGCAACAAGCTCGAGACCGTGGCAGCGACCTCGGGGCCCACCAGCCCCGCCACCTGCGGAGAGATCACGATTCCCAAGGCCAGCTCCGGAGGGGTGGGGTCATCGACGGGGTCTGCGGCGGTCGAGGACGGATCAGCAGGCACAGGCGGTTGGCCGGGTGCACCGGGTGGTGATGACAGCGGGTACCTTCCTTGTTGTGCAGCTCACGGGTTCGGGCCCTTGCTGTTGAGCGTGGTGGTCGCCGCGTCGAAGTGGTCGGCGTCGACAAGCACGTCATAAGCATCCGCCTCCAGGCCCTGCACACTGGAGAAGTCACGCCGCCCACCGGTGGCGGCGTGAGCGACCAGTCCTAGGACCAGTCCCCAGATCACCCCCAGCACGAGGGTCCACATCAGCACCGGCCACCAGCCGATGAGAGTGAGGATGCCCAGCAACAGTCCGAGGAACAGTCCCAGCCACGCCCCGGTTCCGGCTCCGAGCACAGCGGCCCGGCCGTAGGTCATCCGCCCGGTGATCTGTTCGACCAGGCGCAGGCCGGTGCCGACCACCCGCACATGCTCGACGGGAAACCGGGCGTCGGAGAGAGCGTCGACGACCTGTTGTGCTTCGGTGTAGTTGGGCACGGTGCGCAGCACCCGAAAGTGGGTGGCAGTAGCCGGTGGGACGGCGGCGGGATGGGACACGGGCCTCACTTCCGGTTCGATCGAAGGTTTCGTTGCCGGCGGGTGGACTGGTGCAGAGCGTGGACGGTGATATCCACACCGGCGGAACTGCACCCCAGCCCGGTGAGGGTCTCCTGGACGCAGCACTCCACCGCGGCCGTGATGGCCACCGCCGCCTGCAGCTTCTGATCTGTCGGGACAGTAGCCGGATCCAAAGACAGATCCACCGCCACCTGCACTTGTGCCCCTCGAACGTGCACGCACACCCCGGTGCACGCCCCGATGCCCCCGGGTCGGCGGTGCCGTATCCGGTGGACCGCTTCCGTCCAGGCGCACATCATGGCCAGGACCCTGGTGAGCACGGTGGGGATCAGCTGCAGCACCCCCGGGGTGGCGGCTACCGACTGGGCGACCACCCTCGCCACCGTGCCGGGCTCGGGAACCGGGGGTGTCAAGAGCGTCCCGGCCCGTGGTTCTTCCTGCCCAGTTCGCGGGGGAGAGAGCCGGGCAGGACACCCACGCTGCGGGGCCCGCACGGTGGTCGCCGGGACCGTGGGCGCACAGGACACGGTCGGGGCCAGTCTCGATTGCCCCAGGTGCCCCCCGGTGCGGCCGGCGAGGACCCCCTGAGCACCCCGGATGATCCGGCTTGGTTGCAGGGGACTGGTTCGGACACCGCACCGGTTCACCGGTGCGCCCCGTGCTCGGCTGCCACACGCGTGCGGATCGCCAGCTCTTCGACCAGCTCGTGGTGTCGATCCAGGGTCACCGGGTGCGGCCCGGAGGGATCGGTGCGGTAGTCCTCATCGAGTTGGCAGCAAATCCGGCTGTGCAACACCTGCACCTGGGTCAGCGGCAGCTCGGCCAGTACACCGGGGAAAGGCTCATCCGGTCCCAGACAGGTACGGGGCCGACCCGGAGGCGTCGACGGACTCAGAGGAACTGCGGCAGCCGGGTCGTCGATGAGCACGTGGGTGGACATGCTCATGCCGCGATCCTCCCACCAGCACCGGTGCCCGGGCGCGCGGCGGGGCGTGCGCCCAGCGGGGGCACCGGTCGGGAACGGCTGGGCTGGGCCACTACCAAGTGCACCGGTGACCGTGTTCCCCCGGCCCCGTCCTGATCCACGGCCTGGCGCAGCAGGTCCAGACCGAGGGGCTCCAGATGGCGTACTCGGGTGAGATCGACCGTGACCTCAACGGTGGGGGTCAGGGTGCGGGCCCGGCGGATCAGCGGGTGCAGGGCCCGCTGACTGAACTCGGTGAGACATCCGGTGACAACGATCCGGACGTTGCGTCCGTCGAGATCGACGTGGACGGTCACAGAAATCTTGTGGTCCATGGCAGCAGCTTTCGATACGCGAAAAGGGGTCGTGGCCCGCTGCTTGACCGGAGACCAGGATATGTCAGGCACCACCGAGAACGCCAGCACACTTCCTATCGCACCGACCCCACCGGTGCCTTCAGATATCCGGGGTCCAGGCCTCGACGTGGATGCTGGTCCGGCCCTGGCACCCTGGCCACCTGTTGGAGGGCCATCTCGCCCAAGTTGAGGTGGCGGTGGGCTTCGGTGTTGCGCGGAAGGACGAAATCTTTGGTGCGTGATCCTGTGACCGGAGGGATCATCGTGCCTGTCATCTCAGCCGTAGACACTGACACAGACGTCTTCTTTGGATCCGGCCCGCCCCACCGTTCTTCTTGCAGTCCCCTCTGTGGTCTCGTCCACGGTCGCGGCCTGAGAGATCGCGTCCCAGTCCTGCCGTGCGGGGGTAGCGGAAACTCGCCACCACCAGGTGGATCGCGCATGTTCGCGCGATCGTGGTCGGCCACACGCTGGCCACGGAATCGGGCAGACCCTTGAGGCCGTCGCAGGCGAGCATGAGCACGTCCTCGACCCCGCGGCTCTTGATTTCGGTCAGGACCTGCAAGCCAGTACTTTGCGCCCTTTCCGCCGGCGCCGCCCCACAGCTCCAGGATGTCGCGGTTGCCGTCCACGGTCGCGGCCAGGGCGATAAAGATCGGCCGGTTCGCGACTTGTCTGTCGCGCACCTTGAGGTGGATGCAATCCACGAGGAGCGCCGGGTCCAGGGCGCGGTTCTGTCACTCGGTCATGCACCTGAGGACCATGTTCGTGATCGTGGAGATCGTCGTCTTCGACACCTCCGTACCCTAGACCTCGGCCAGGCGCGCACTGGTGTCACCGTGTGCGAGCCCGTGGGTGGACAGCGAGAGCACCATGTCTGCCACGCTGCCGCTTCTTCACGATGCCCGGCTCGATCGCCACCGGCCTGTCTCTACCCCGCTCTCGGTGCGGTCACGGGGCCAGTAGGGTGAGGGCAGAAAAATACCCCGGCCGCATCATGGCTCATGTCCAGAGAGGCGGATCCGGGGACTACGCGATCTAGTGTAGCGAAGGCAGGACCGGACATCTATGGCAGCACCGGGGTGGAGCAACGGGGCGCATCAACGTGCTCTGCAACGGGCGATCACTCCGTTGCGGATGGGCAGCTATCTGCACGCCGCCGGCCATGAAGTCGGTCTCGCCACGCAGCTCTATATCTGGGATCGTGATGTTGCTGCGGCCCTGTTGGCTGATGTCGCCATCGTAGAAGTCGCTTTGCGCAACGCGCTCAACGATCAGCTCACGGCCGCCTACGGCCCCCGATGGTTCGAGGTCGACGTGGGCTTTGACGGGCCGACGCGGCAGAGCCTTGCCCAGGCGTGGGGGGCCCTGCCATCGGGGAGTCAAACACCGGGCCATCTGGTGGCCCGGCTGATGCTCGGTTTCTGGAAGGGCCTCCTCGAGCCCGGCGGGTATGTGGGCCGGGCCCCGCAGCGGTTCCGCGCCGACCACGAAGCGTTGTGGGTGCACTGCCTGCACCGGGCCTTTCCCGGGGGCCGGCTCATGGCCCGGGCCGAGGGAGCCCAGTTCACCCGCTCGTGGACGTTGGAGACAGTCACCGTGGTCCATGCTGCCCGTAACCGGGCGGCTCACCACGAGCCGTTCGTCAACGGTTTCCCACTGCCTGGTCAGCGCATCAGGCTCGAGGCGCAGGACGCCCATCAGGCCTGTCTCAAGCTTGCCGGCATCATTGATCGTGACTTGGCCGGGTGGTTGCGGACCTCCACAGCCGTTCCCGGGCTGCTGAACGACCGTCCGCAGAGCACGTCCTGAGCACCCGCGGTCAAGGTCAGACGGCGTCTGTGCGGCCGACCAGGTTCTGCCGGACAGGGCTCCGATCGAGGTGCCGCTGCTCGGTGTACCCGGTACGACGACGGGGCCCCCGTCACCGCAACGGTGACGGGGGCCCCGGAGTCGATCGGGTGCGATCAGATGCGGTCGCGGCGATCCTTGTCGGTCAGGCCGGTGCCGCGCTCGGCGTCGGTCTCGATCTCGACCTGTTCCTTGCGGACCTCGGCGTTGACGCGCTCGGTGTCGCGGACGGTGTCCTTCTCGAGCTCGATCTTCTCGACGCCCACGGTCTCCTTGGCCACCACGGCGCGCTCCTCGTGGAGGGTGACCTCCACGGTGTCCTCGCCGATGGTGCCGCCGGTGACCTCGGTGCCGTCGAGGGGAATGCGCTCGACCCGAACCTCCTCGCGCTGGACGGGGACATCGACGGTCTCGTGCTCGGTCACGACGTACTTGCGCAGACGGGCGCGGCCGGTCTCCTGACGCTCCTTACCCACGCGCAGGCGCTCCTCGTGACGGATGACCTCGTTGTCGTCGAGATCAGCGCGAGCGGCGGTGTCGTGACGGTCCGCGGTGTCATCGGCGTACTGGTCATTGCGGGCGTAACCGGCGGTTCCGGCCGCCGGAGTGGCGTTGTGATCAATCTCCGTGGCGTGTCGGTCGTCGCGGCCACCGTTGCCGGAGTAGTTCATCTTGTAGTAGCGGTAGATCTCCTCCTCCTCGGCCGGGGAGAGGTGCTGGTCCGCGTCCACGTTCGGGGCGTCCTTGACGACGTCCTTGGTGTAGGGAAGGATGAGGCGGTCGCCGTCCTGTCGGGCGCCGTCGGCGGGGACGAAGCTCTCCTTGGTGCCGAAGAGACCGGTGTTGACGGTCACGAAGGTGACCTCTTCGGTGTTGTCGTCCAGGAAGACCTGCTCGACCTTGCCGATCTTGCCGCCGTCCGACCCGTAGGCGGTGGCGGAGAGAAGGGCATTGACGTCGTAGGTGGCCATGAAATCTCCTTTGGGTAATTCGCGTGGCACGAACTCACGGGCGGAAGCCCGGCGCAGACGGTATCCGCCGGTGGGCGGGGTGATGCATTCGGCTGCTGCCTCTCACCCTACTGATAATCAGCCTGCTGATCAATGGTCTCACTAAAAGTTGAAGCTCTGTGTGGCTCGGGATGACCATGCGGTCTCTCGCCGCCGCGGCCGAGACGGGGTGGTGTCGTTGAGGTCGTCTCACAAGGTCGATACCCACGGGGAACGCCTCCGCGCCGTCATGGCTGGCGGCGCGGAGGCGACAACCTCACCGCGGAGTAACGGCAGGCTCCCGGGGTGCCGGCACCGTCGTACCCAACCGTGCGATCACCCCGTACGCCGACCACTGCGGCCAGCGTAAGTATGAAGCTTACTGATAGAAAGCATGCTTGTCACTATGTTGGCGGTTCCGTGCCCGGGATTCCTTCAGGCTGGCTGCGTCCTGTATCCGGGATGCGATCACTGCCTCAGGGTCGTCCGGACAACTCCTGATCGGACCGGCGACGGCGCGGACGCAGGCGCGTTGTCGCCCTTTATGTGCGACCGGATGCCGGCCATTGCACGTGGGGACGGAGTTGCAGATGGGGTTGATCTCTGCCCGGGGAGTGCTTGTCACGTGGAGTCTCCCGGTCAGGATGGCCAGCATGCCTAAGCGATACGGGTAGATGGAGTGTCGTAGGGCGTGGCCGTGCTTGGACTGCCACATGAGGGGCCCGGCTACCGCGCGCACCAGCTGCTCTCGTGACGCGAGCTGTGGGTGATGGCTACGACAAGGGCGCCGGACGGAATAACTAGAATGGCGCAATGAAAAGCATGTACCGCATTGGGCTTGTCCTCATCCCGGTTGGGGCAATCCTGGCCTTGGCAACCAAGGTGACATCGTCCCTGCAGAGACGCTACAGCGCGGACCCGGACATCGGTCTCGGCCTGCTTTTCTTGTTGGGTCTTGCGCTTTCCATCGTGGGGGTATATCTGGCTCTCATCGCCCGCCACGGCATGCGGAACGAGAATGCGACGACCACCCCGTGACTACAGGCGCTTCGGGTTGCCTGAGGTGTCACGGGAGGAGCCGGGGCGGGTCAGCTCCGGCCCCTCCTCTCTTGTTCTGCTGCGCCGACTCTCTTCACTTCGACAGGCATGGTGAGTTTCCCGCCATCTCGCCATGCGCTGCCGTCATGGCGACCACGTGCTGCATGAGGTGTGCCGCCCTACATCGGGGTGTGGAGTAACGAAGCGCGGCGATAAGGTGTTGCGGGGACTCAACCCGTAGCGTTTTACGAATGCACAGAAGGCGCGCGGAGTGGAAGACCCGGCAGCGTCGCGACATGGCTTGGATCCTGGTGTTGCTGGCCGGGGTGCAGGTGGGTCTGCTGGCTGCGGTGATCGGCGTCTTGGTCGAAGACTTCGTGGTGGGCACTGTTGTTGCCTTGGTTCCGGGTGCTGTGGTGGTGGGGATCTGGTGGCGGCGGTTTCTGGACTAGCCCGGGCTGGTGGGCATGGAAAAAGCCGGGCGGCCGCCCGGCTTTTTCTTCTGGGAGGCGCGGCCTGGTCAACCAGGCCTCCCGGGAAACGGTGGGTGTGAGCACGCCAGTTCCCGCCTCCAGTATCCGCCACCCGCCAATCCGTTCGCAAAAGTGACGACGATCTGTGAACGAGAGCTCCCACAACACCGCGATCTGTCGGTTCACACCGGCGACGGTTCGGGGTGACACCTCGGGTCTTGTGCTCCTCGATGTTGCTGGTGCGTGGTCGACCGGGCTTCGTGTTCGTTCCGCCTGACCCGATCGCAGGAGCGTGGCCTCGACACACCGGCGGGTGTCTGCTGCGCCCTGTGCAGGCTTTCGACCGACAAGGGCTACCAGGGCGCCGGGATCGGGGTGCACACCCCGATCAAGGGCTTCCACCTCGAAATCGACAGCCGGGCCTACAACGCGCTGGTCAGCGGCATGTGCGCCATCGGGGAACGCGCCAACGCGCTGCTGGGCCAACGCTGGGCCGCCCTGCGCCACGTCAGCCTCTCAGTCTCACGCATCGGGGACATCGTCGCTGCCGCTCTCGTGCCAACGAGCCGTGAGCACGGAACCCGGTAAGAAGACATCGTTGTGGATCTAGAGGAAAGTCATGGATTTGACTTTGCGAACGTCTTAGGGTTACGGCACGCTTCACCGGGTCGGCGGGGCGACCTCCGAGCTTGAGGAGCACGTCATGCGTCACAAGATCGTTCGAGGAATGGCTGCGGCTGGTTTCGCCGCCGTCATGAGTCTTTCCTCCCTCGCGCCGGCCGTATCGGCTACCGTGCCCGCGGCCACCGTCGGGTCTGCCGCGTTCCAGGGCGGGGAGTACGCTCCCATGGACCACAACCTGATCTGGATCCCTTGGGACGACACCATCTACTCCAGCTACAGCGCCTGCATGCGGCGCGGGGCCTACCTGGCCGGGGTCTACACCGACATCGTGGACTACCAATGCCGCAACCGGTCCACGGTCAATGTCCGTCCGACACGATTTGGGATGATGCTGGAGGTCAAGCGCTCCTAGGAACGTGGAGGAACCAGCGGTGGACAGTCAATCGAAGGACACACGGTTCGATCACCTGGTCCTGGCCGACGGGCAGGAGGCGGTGGCTGCCGGGCGTCTGGTGCGCGTGCAGCAGGAAGGACTCGGGTTGGTGTGGTGGCACCAGGAGTCGTGGCCCGTCGATCTTCTTCTGCCCGCCTCTGCGCCCGTCGTCGTCTTGTTCCCCCGGGGGCCTGGTCGGGAGGAAGAGCTGATCGACCGAATCGGTCACCGGGTGCTGGTCACCGGGGTGTGGTCCGACGGCAAGCTGTATGTGGACACCGTGACCGACATCATCCCGGCGGCGTCACCCCTGCGGTTGCCGGTGCAGTCACAGGATGCGCCGATGCACCCGGTGGACGAAGCCACCCGAGCCGTCGAGAGCCCTCTGTTCGAGGCCGGTGTCGTGCTGTGGCGATTCCGCCGGGTGGCCCCGGATGGGGTGGAAGAGGTCGTGGTCTCGGCCACCGATGTCACAGCGGCCCGGCGAGCCCTTCTGCCCGTGTACGGTGGGCGCCTGCGGGTGTACCAGAGCCCGTGGACCGCAGACGACCTCGCACGCCTGGACGCCGTTATCGCTGCTGTCGAGCCCACACGGCGTCATGCCGGTGGGGCCGGGGTGAGCCCGGAAGGCATCGTCTACCGGCGCCTGCTGCTGACCTACCTCGACCAGCAGCTGGCCACAACGCTGAGCGCGTTCCCGGAAGGCATGCTCAAGCTGGAGGTGCAGGCTCAACCACGCAGGTGAACTGCCAGTGACAAGGTCGTCGAGGGGCGACCGTGTGGCCCGCATCGCTGGGCTCATTTCATCGACTGGGATTGGCCAGCAACGGGGTGTGGAACACCGCGCTGCCCGCATACACCAGAGCAGTGGTGAGCGACAGGGGCAGCTGATTCAACAGCGCGCGTCTGCGGGCGGGCAGCTTGCTGTCGTGCAGGACGCGGATGGACAGGAAACGCAAGGTGGAATCCACAACAGGAGTCTTCCGACGAAGGCAGCCACCACTGCGCGGGGGGAACGCAGCAGCCATCTGAAGAGATTACTGCCTGCACACCCCACCGCCGGTGTGCCGAGGCCGAAGTCGATGGCAACGGTTTCTGCCCGTTTCAGCTGCCCGGCAACGGTGCTCGGTGCTGGACCCGAAGCACAATGGTGTGTGGCAGCAGCTCCTGCGGCTGCTGTTCACCGACTACCACTGTGTGCCCCTCCAACCTCCATGGTTGCGGAGGTGGCCGTGGAGGCAGCCGGCCAGAGTCGATGACCGTTCCTGGTCTCGGCGGCTGTCCAAACAGACATATCTACCGCGGCCTGGGTGTGGTTGTAGCGCCGGGGTGCACGCTCGGGGCGGCCTCGCGGGGGCGGGTGGCTGGATCCAGGGGTGCACGGATAGTCTCGGCTGGCCGTGGAGGTCAGGCGGCTGGTGCCGGGAACTCGTCAACGAGCATGTGTTGCAACCGCCCGATAGCGCGGGGGGCCCAGTTCAATTGGAGGGCAAGAGTGAACCGTCACGGGTTTGATGCCGCTTCCTTTCGATGAAGGATGAGGACATGCCCAAGAAGTACGACGCCGAGTTCAAGGCCCGAGCGGTGCGCATGGTGCGCGAGCACCAGCAGGACTATCCGTCGCTGACGGTGGCCTGTCAGCAGATCGGTCAGCAACTGGATCTGGGGCGGGAGACGCTGCGCAACTGGGTCCGTCAGGCCGAGATCGACTCCGGTGACCGGGACGGAGTCACCACGGCCGAGGCCGAGGAGATCAAGCGGCTCAAGGCCGAGAACAAACGGTTGCGTGAGGCCAATGAGATCCTGCGCAAGGCCTCGAATTTCTTTGCGGGGGAGCTCGACCCCCGCAATCGTTGATCGCCGGGTTCATCGATCAGATGAGGGCCGAAGGCTACGCGGTCGAGTCGATCTGCGCGGTCCTGCGCGAGCAGGGCGTGCCGGTCGCCGCGAGAACCTACCGCTCCTGGAAGCAGCCCGGTCGGCAGCCTGCCGCGCGCACGGTCAGCGACGCGGTGGTGATGGATGCGCTGCTGGCCACCGTGGGCACCCCGGAGGGCCTCTACGGCCGGCGGAAGATGACCGCCTACCTGCGCCGGTGTGGGCTGGCGGTGGCCCACTGCACGGTGGACCGGCTGATGCGCTCGCTCGGGCTGGCCGGGGTGGTCCGAGGCCGGCGGGTGCGCACCACGATCCCGGCCAAGGATGGGACGCGGGCGGCGGATCTGCTCAACCGCAACTTCACCGCCGCGGCCCCGAACACCGTGTGGGTCGCCGACTTCACGTACGTGCGCACGTGGGCCGGGTTCGTCTACGTCGCCTTTATCGTCGATGTCTTCGCTCAGCGCATCGTGTCCTGGAACGCGGCCACGACCCGCACGACGGATCTGGTGCTCACCTGCCTGCGAATGGGCCGGTGGGACCGGACCCGTCAGGGCCTGGTGCTGCCGGACGGGCTGATCCATCACCACGACGCCGGGTCCCAGTACACGGCGCTGCGCTTCACCGAGCATCTGGCCCTGGAGGGGATGGCGCCGTCGATCGGTTCGGTCGGGGACGCCTACGACAACTGCCTCATGGAGTCGATCATCGGCCTCTACAAGACCGAGTGCATCCGCCCGGGCCCGTTCGTGAAGGCACCACTGAAAACTGTCAGCGACGTCGAGTACTCCACGCTGGCCTGGGTGGACTGGTACAACACCCGCAGGCTGCACTCCAGCCTCGGCAACGTCCCGCCTGCCGAGTTCGAGGCCGCCCACTACGATCAGATCACTGCGCCCCAGCCGGCGGCGCAGCCCGTATGAAGACGGCAGAGAAGCCGAGACGGTTCAAGAGCGAGCAACTCCTCAGTGGTGAACAGGCACCCCTGGCCCTGCAGACGACGTAGCCCTACGGCGATGCCTTGAAGTGTTGAGGGCTCGTCTGCGGGAGAAGTGGTGACGAGGCGGTGGGTGAAGTACACCATGGCCCGGCGCACAGTGGCATCGGGCAGTAATGGCTCCAACGGGGTCAGGACGTGCCCGGCCAGATGCCTCGGGGTGAAGGCATCCACCCACGGGCGGAGAGGGATGTTCTCGGCGGCGAGAGCCACGATCGCGCAGGTGATCGGTAGCTGCTCGGCGGCGGCCAGGGTCGGCAGGTCCGGGGCGTAAGCGATGACGGGTCCGGTGAAACCGGCCAATGGCCGTCGGTCGGTGACGGCCTCGATCGTGACGCCGCGCGCACGCAATCGGTGCAACGCCCGATGCTGGATGTAAGCAGGGGTGGGCACCAGGATCCCGATCCGGTTCCACCGGCCTTCCGGGTGGTGCTGGAACGCCCACTTCAACGCCGACAGCAACCCCTCTTCCGGGGGTACCGGGGCGGCGATGTAGGCCCGGGTTCGCTCGGGGGCTGAGCCAGGACAACTGGGAACGGGACGCATGGGTGCGGGGGGCATGGGGAGGCTTCCTGCGCGGCAGGCCGACCCACAGAAGGGCCGAGGGGGCACTGATTGATCAGTCTACGGGCACATCACGGGGATAGCTCAGGACTTCGGTTCCACACCAGCCTCCGGGGCGTCGGGTTCGGCGAGGCGCGTTTCCAGCTGTCGTGCTGATGTGGAATTCGGCGCGGATATGCCGAAGGGTGGTGGGGCGGGTAGTCGGTGTTGGGGCAACACCATGGTGATGTCGGCGCTGCTGCCTGTGGTGGTGGTGATCAGGGGGTAGTAGGTCGCGGTTCATTCCGTGGGGGTGTGGGGGTGCAGCTCGACGGCAAAGAGGAGGGGGTGGGGTTAGTGGGTGGGGGTGGCGGTGATGACGACGTTCTTGCCCCAGGGGTCGTGGGTGTAGCAGCTGATGATCACCAGCCGTTGCGGGGTGATCTGCCAGATATCGCTGTTTTTGAGGGTGTTCTTGTCGTGGGTGGTGACTGTGTCCACGGTGTAGTTGATGGCCCCGGTCTGGGTGTCGAGGGTGATGGTGTCCCCGGGGTTCAGGTGGGTGCTGAGCCGGTCGAAGGGGGCTTCGGTGCCTTCCCAGCTGTGTCCGGTGAGGTAGGTGGTGTTCGTGGACCCGGGTCCGGGGGTGCCGTAGGTGGTCAGCCAGTAGGCGTCCATGGTCATTGGGGGCACGATCGCCTGGTTGGCCAGCTCGGCGGTGGTCGGGGCCAGTGGCAGGATCGGCTGGTCGATGCCGGCGGCGGGCACGGTGAGGTGGACCGGGGCGGAGGCCGCCGGCTGGACCGGGGCCGGCTCGGGTGCCGGTGGGGTGGGTGCCGGTGAGGGCGTCACCGCGGGAGCCGCCCGGGAAGGTGCGGGGGAGGGCGAGACGGATGCTGTGGGTGCCGTCGAGTCCGCACCCTCGCCCCCGACGGGGTCGGGGGCGGCAATGGTGCTGTGGGTGGCCGGTGGCGCCGTGGCAGTCGCTTCGGTATCAGGACCGGGCCCGAGGCCGAGGTACCCGCCGATCCCGAGCAGCACGGCCGCGGCCAGTCCGGTGATGACGGGCAGGGCACGGGTGCGCCGGGGCTGGTGGGGTGCTGTGGTGGCGCCGTGCTGGTGTTTGTCGTGCTGATGGCCCATCTGGTGCCCCCCGAGGGCTGGTGGTGTGGCTCCGGGCGCCGGCCAGGGTGGCCGGCGCCCGGAGGGTCACGATGGTGGCGGGTGGGGTGCAGGAGCGCCCCACCCGCCGTGGTGGTTAGCTGCCGGTGGTGTGCCGGCGGCGCAGCACCAGCCCGGTCGCGGCGAGCAGGCCGGCCCCGGTCAGCGCGATCACTCCCAGGTAGTCCTCGGAACCGGCACCGGTGGTCGTACTGGGGGTGGTGCCGGCGGTCTGGACGTTCATGCCCTGGTTGGTGGTCTCCATGGATGAGCCGGGCACCCAGTGCACCGGGGAGGTGCCCGGGGACCACGGGGCACCCGGAGTGGCGGTGGGGCCGGTGACCAGGCCCTCGTCCACGTCGACGTCGATGCCGGCGCCTGTGCCGGCGCAGGCTGCCAGGGCTGCATCGAAGAGAGCTTCCAGCTCCTCGACATCGACCCCGACCTCGCCCAGGGTAAGGCGGACCTCAGCGAGGTCCTCGATAGCGGCGTCCAGGGCCAGCTGCGCCTCGATGGCGGCGGCCACGGCCGTCTCCACGGTCACCTCGGCATCGGCCACGGCCGCCTCGGCGTCCTCGACCGCGGCCAGCAGCGCCAGCTGGGCGTCCAGCTCGGCCTGGGCGGCGTCGAACTCCGCCTGGGCGGCAGCCTGGATCTCCTCGGCGGCGGTCACCTCCGCCCGGGCCTCGAGCAGCGATTCCGGCTCCACCTGCGCGTCCTCCAGTGCCACCTGCGCCTCGGCCACTACGGCGGCGGCGGCCTCGGCCTCGGCCTGGGCGGCGTCGCGGTCGGTGACTGCCACCTCCAGGGCGGCCTGGGCATCGGCGACGGACCCGGCCTCCTCCACGGCCGCAGTCGCCTCGGCCACCGCGGCCGCGGCGGCCTCCGCCTCGGCCTCGGCGGCCGCCAATTCCGCCTGGGCGGTCTCCACCGCGGCTGCGGCCTCAGCGGCGGTGGCCACGGCGGCGTCCAGCTGCGCCTGCGCGTCGGCGGTGACACCGGCGGCCAGATCCACCTCGGCCTGGGCGGCATCGGCCTCCTCCTGGGCCACTCCCACGGTCAGGGCCGCATCGGCGGCAGCAACCACCGCGGCATCCAGATCGGCCTGGGCGGTGACCACCGCAGCGACCGCGGCCTCCACAGCCGCAGTGGCCTCCTCCACGGCCAGCTCGGCGGCGGCGATCGCATCGGCGTCCCCATCGGCCACCGCCGCGGTCAAGGCCACCGTGGCATCGGCCAGGGCCGCCTCGGCATCGGCCTGCACCCCCAGTGCCGCATCCACCGCGACGTCAGCGGCAGCAACCGCGGCATCGGCCTGCACCTGAGCGTCCAGGGCGAGCTGCAGCTCGCCCAGCTCCACCTCCAGGGCGGCCTGCGCCTCGGCCTGCACCGCCGCCGCCGCATCCAGGGCGTCCTGGGCGGTGCCGACCGCCGCGTCGGCCTCGACCTGAGCGGCCAGGGCCGCGTCCACGGCGTCTTGGGCCGGTGCGAGCCCCGCGTCGGCCTCGACCTGAGCGGCCAGGGCGGCCTCCAGGGCCTCCTGCGCGGCAACCGCGGCCTCCAGATCGGCCTCGGCCCCCAGCACCGCCTCATCAGCTGCCGCCAGCTCGGCGTCGGCCTCGACCTGCGCGGCCAGAGCGGCCTCCAGATCGGCCTCGGCAGCGGCGACGACCTCGTTGTAGGCGGCCACCTCGGCCTCCAGCACGGCCTCAGCCTCCGCCAGGGCCGCGTTCGCCTCATCCAGCTCGGCCTGGGCGGCGTCCCGGGCCGCCTCAGCGGACTCGATGTCCACCTCAGCGGCGGCCTCCACCGCAGCCTCCAGCTCCGCCACCGCCACCTCCAGGGCGGTCGCGGCGTCCAGGGCCGCCTGGGCCCGGGCATCACGCTCGGCCTGAGCGGCCACCACGACGTCGACGGCGGCCTCGAGCTCATCGACGAGCTCAGCCTCGATCCCGGCCTGCTCCAGGCCCGCCTGCATCGCAGCATCGGCGGCCAGGCACTGCGGGTCACCCACCGCGGCCGACGCCGGGGCAGCGGTGAGGAACACACCACCAGAGGCCAGTGCGGCCGCGGTACCGGTGGCGAAAAGCTTCTTACCAAGGTTCATGATCGCTCTTATCTGATACTGGGCAGCCCCACCTGGGGGAGAGGACGCCACGAACGGGGGGGTAACGAAAGCAAACTTTGCTTTCGTGTAGACCACTGTACGAAAGCCCAGGCGCTGTGGGTCACTTAGGGGGGCAGATGACGTCCATGAGACGCGAGAAAGGGTGCTGTTCCGGGCCTTCACCAGGAGATACGGCCCCACCTGCCCTTTCCGGAGAGTGCCCTCAGGTGCAGGACGTCCCCTGGTCAGGGGACGTGCCAATAGGGATTCTTCGAGATAGGGGCTGATGGCCCGTTAGCGAGCCCGGGCAGGGCGCCGTCGCCGGAAAGCCCCTTGGTGGACGGCTGTATCGCGGCGGTTGTCGCAGGTCGTGGAGCGTCACACGCCCCATTACGGGTAATTCGGGCCACTAGGGTGGCCCTGGCCCCCCACTGCTATCGACAGAAGAAGTGCAGCGGAAGGACAGGCTCCCATGGACGCACCCCAGTCACCCCAGGCGCGGGACGCGGTGCTCACCACCGCCAACGTCGCCGACGGCCAGGTGCTCACCGGCCGGGACATGGACATAGGTGGGCTTTGCCGGGTGGTCACCACGGTCATCGACGACGATGCTGTGCTTTACGGAGAGTTCACCGTCGATGCGGAGCTGCTCCACGTCCACGACCCGGGGCAGGTGCAGCATCACCCGGCTGCCCTGTGCGGGATCGTGGAGGACTGGGACGGACCCCACGACGGCACGGTGACCTTAAGCGCCTACGTCTATGTCCACACCCACGAACACGGCGCGCTGGGACTGAGCTTGCCGGCAGCCCTGCAGGTGCTCAACGACATCCGCCGGCAATGCGTGTCCTACCTGCGCAAGGGAACAGCCCAGCCGTAAGGGGAGTGTCCCCGCTCTGCTGAGCGGGGGCACTTCGGCGCCCAGTGGGGGAGGTCGGTCTCCTGTCACGTGGGCCAGGGGCGCCCCGAGGCCAGCAGAGTCTATGTTCTCAGCTGCAGGCATGGTCGGCGGTGGGAAAGCTGTGTTCGGTGGTGATGGGGGGCGGGCCCTGCCAGTCGGGGGATGCGGCAGGGCCCGTCCGGTGTCATCCGCACGGGGGATGCGGGCACCACCGCCGCAGGAAATGCCCGGACCAGGAGCTCTCCGAACACGGAGAGACTGAGTGGGGGACTGATCGCGAACCATCTGCGGCGGTGGCCTCACGATACGCCCTATGTGCATGGGTTTACATGGGTGTTGTTAATGTGACGACTTCCCGGGAAATGCCACCGAACACCTGAGCAGGAATGGTGTCCGCCTCGTCGATCAGTCCACACTGGGCCCCCGGGGGTGCAGTGCTCACACCATGGCCTTCGGGGGAGGGGCCGGGCGCTGCGCCCGGCCCCTCTTGCCCGCAATGACCGCTCACGAGACCCCGCCTTTTCATTTTCCTGGTCTGCAGACCGAGAGGGAGTCAGTCGCGAGGTCCTTTGTCTCGTGCAGGAGAAGCCGGCCCACCGGCCATGCTGCTCCCCGGCTGTCAAAACATCGGCATATCGGGATTCTTGATGTGCTGGAGACGAAAGCGCCCCCGCCCGCAAGAGGGCAGGGGCGCTTCGGTGCGCCGTCGGCGCACAGCTAGGCGTGGTCGGACTGGGCGACGGGCGCCTCCCCCCAGAGGCGCCCTCCGAACCTGTTCAAGCCCCCCGGCTCGAATGGCCTAGCCGTTCAGAAGCCAACGCTCCAGGTGCCAGGAAACCCAGTGGCCGTCTCGCATCACGGACAAATTGCTCTGACTAGGCAAAATAACCCGCTGCCCGCTCCCGAACAGAACGCTCACTCCAGCGAAGCATCGACACCGTCCCCCTAACTTGGGACAAGGCATAAACCCTTACCCACGTGCGGCGACATCTACACAAGGTGCCTGGACTGGACCTGGATTTGGGTGCGATGTCCTGCGGCGGACAAGACAAAGAAAGGCTTTTCGGGGCAGGCACTCAGTGGGCTGCGTAGTAGGCGTCCTTGATGGTCTGGTGGATGCGGCCGCGGTCGGAGACTTCGTGGCCGTTTTCCTTGGCCCAAGCGCGGATCTTGGCGGTGTCCGGATCGCCGCTGGAGGCGCGGGTGCGGGCACCGCGAGAGCCCCCGCCGCGGGTGGTTTTGCGGCCGGTGGCCACGAAGGGGCGCAAGGCTTCGCGCAGCTTCTCGGCGTTGGCCTGGGAGAGGTCGATCTCGTAGTCCTTGCCGTCCATAGCGAAGGTGAGGGTGGTGTCGGCGGGTCCGCCGTCGAGGTCGTCCTCGAGATGCACTTCGACTCTCTGGGCCATGGGTGGGGATGCCTTTCGGATGAAGGGTCGTAAAACAGCGCTGTACTGGCGTGCGGCTGGTCAGGAGTTGTCGGTGGTGTCTTCGCCGGCTGGGTCGTCCTGGGCAGCGATGGTGTCGATATCTTCCATCGGGTCTGCGGTCTCGGCGTCTTGGGCCGGTGCCGTGGACTTGGTGCGGTTGCCGGTGATGACCGTGCCTTCCTGGGTCAGGTCCACGCAGAGCATGCCGTCCTCGATAAAGGGCTTCCATCGCCTGGTGGCAGTGGTATCGATGCCGTAGTGCTGTGTAAAGGCGGTGACCGAGACGATGGCTTGGCCGGGGCCGCGCTTGGAACCGTTACGGACCGCATAGGCGTGCGGGGAGGAGTCATCGGCGGCACGCAGGGCTATGATCTGCCGTTCCCGGTCGTAGAGCAGCTCCACCGTCTCGGCATTGTCCACCAAGTCGTGGGCGGCCTTGTTCAGCGAAATCACACCACGCTTCTGGATCGTGACGCTGGGCGCCTTCGCCAGTGGAGTCATCCTCTTATCAAAGACCTCGAACGGCATGCTTTCTCCTATAGTCAGCGAAACCAGGGCAGGGTATGCATCGTATTCATTGCATTGTATGCCTGCATGCTCACTGTGCTCGTGCAACGATGCGTCTTGGAAGGCAAGGGATGCAAGACGTCTCGTCGCAAAAAACTGCACCCGCATGTTTCCGCGGTTCGGCCTGTCTCGCATCCGTGTGCTTTATCCATGCCTCTAGAATTCGATACTCAACGTTAGTTACGAGACAGATGAGGTGGACGTGGGGAAGCTCATCGGGTATGCCCGGGTATCGACACGGCAGCAGGATGCGGACCGTCAGGTATCCGACCTGCTACATGCCGGCGTGCGACGCGATGACATCTACATGGACAGTGGAGTGTCTGGAGCCCGTGCATCACGCCCACAGTTCGACAAAGCAGTGGCCGCCCTCGAAGAGAGCGACACCTTGGTCATCACCACGCTGGACCGGTTGGGGCGATCGACTCAGAACATGCTGAGCTTCGCCGAAGAGCTGCGGGGCACAGGTGCCGGGCTGTGGGTGCTGAACCTCGGTGGGGGAGACGTGGACACCGCGACCCCGATGGGTTCCATGGTCTTCACCGTCATGGCCGCCCTGGCGCAGATGGAGTTGGAGATCAAGCGGGAGCGGATCACCGACTCGGTGGCCAAACGGAGGGCCGCCGGTAAGGACCTGGGCGGGCGGCGTCAGACTTTCACCGACTCCCAGATCCGCAACGCCCTGCGCCTGATCGAGTCCGGGGAGCCGGCCACCCAGGTCGCTCGAGACCTGGGGATGTCGCGGGCGACCCTCTACCGGCGGATCCGGGAGCTGCCGCAAGCGAGGACCATCTGAGTCCGATGCGTCACGGGATCGTCCGGGAAGTGGTGGCTGTCTGGGCGGGGGTGACGTGGATGGTGGCCTGCTGCAGATGGGGGACGTGTAGGCGCAGGTGCTCCTCGACGGCGTGGGCGAGGTTGTGGCCGGCCTCCACGCTCAGGGTGTTCTCCACGGCGATCGCTACCTCGGCCTCCAGGCGGTGCCCGCTCCACCGGGCCCGTGTCCGGCCCACCGCTGCGACCCCGGGTACGGCGGCGGCCGTGCGCTCGATCAAGTCCAAGGTCCCGTCCTCGACGCCGTCCATGAGCCGGCGCACGACCGTGCGCATCGACCCGACCAGCACCGCGATGATCACCGCGGCAATGGCCAGGCCGATCACCGGATCCACCCACGGGAGCCCGAACCAGGCGCCGATGACCCCGAGCACCACCGCTAGGGAGGTCAGGGCGTCGGTGCGGGCGTGCTGGCCCTCGGCGATCAGCGCCGCTGAGCCGATGCGCCGCCCGGCCCGGATGCGATAGCGGGCCACGACCTCGTTGCCGGCGGCCCCGACAAGGGCGGCAGCCAGGACCCACCCGAGGTGGGTCATGTCCTGCTGGGTGGTCAGCGCCCGCAGTGATTCCCAGACGATCAGCGCGGCCGAGAGGGCGATCACGGCCCCGATGAGCAGCCCGACCAGGTCCTCGGCCCGCCGGAACCCGTAGCTGTAGCGCCGGGTGGGGGCCTGGCGGCCGAGGCGGAAGGCAATGATCAGCGGGATGGTCGTGGCCAGGTGCCCGAGGTTGTGCACGGTGTCAGCGAGTAGGGCCACCGACCCGCTGAGCCAGACGATGACGATCTGCAGCAGTGCCGTGGCCCCCATCCCGGCCAGGCTGATCCAGGCGGCGCGGATGCCGATGGAACTGGCCTGCTCAGCGGTCTGGATGGCCTCGGTGTGGTCATGGCTGTGCGGGATGAGGGCGTGCTTGAGCCGGGCCCAACCGCCGTGGTGCCCATGACCCTCATGGTGACCATGGCCATGGTCCTGGGAGTGGGTGGGAGAGTCGCCGTGTGCGGGGGTGGGCCGGGCTGGTTTCACACTGGAAGCGTATCTACGTAGATACGAAGATACAAAGGCGCAGATAGCATGGTGCCGTGCACGACGAGCTGGTCCACCCTGCCCCCGATGATGAGCATGCCCGGATCGCTGCGGGAACCTTCCGCATGCTCTCCGATGCGACGCGGGTGAAAATCCTCTGGGCACTGTTCCAGGGCGAGTCCAGCGTGAACGCCCTGGCCGAGCTGGTCGGCGCCGCGCCCACGGCGGTGAGCCAGCACCTGGCCAAGCTGCGCCTGGCCGGATTGGTGGAGAGCCGGCGGCAGGGCACTTTCGCGTACTACTGGGCGACCGACACCCACGTGCACCGCCTGCTGGCCGAGGCGCTCTCGCACGCCGAGCACATCACCGGTGCCGCCCCGGCAGGCGCCCCGCACAGCTACCGCGCTACAGGCGCTGCTCGCAACGGGTGACCCACTCCATGTATCTCGCCGGGCGCGTTCGAGTCACAAAGCCGACGAGGGGGACTGCCGCACCGATAGGTGCACTTATCGGTGCGGCAGTCCCCTTTCGGCACTTGAAGGGGCCGTTCGTTGGCCACACGTCGACGCGGGGCGTATGGCAGTTCAAAGGTGACGGCGGGATGTGAAGTGGATTGTGGAGCTTCCCTCAAGACGACATGAAGATTCCCTGAAGCTTGCTCTGCTGGGTGCTCTACGTCCTGTTTTTCTGGGTCGATGAGGGCATAGTTTGCCAGTGAGAACACCCCGTTCTCATCCGTTCGTGCACGGACATTCGGGTGCCCCAGTATTCCTCCCCAGGGCTGGGGCGCCCGTCTTTAACGTGAAGGGGTGATCTGGCTCGGATCACAGGGTCCGACGGACCCCGGGCCACCTCGCGGGTCCTGCGCTGGGTCTCCCTTTCCTCGTTTCGTGCTTCGGTCGCACGGAGAAGCGCCTGCGTCGCCCATGGACCTTGGAGTCTTCATGGAACCTTGAGAATCCCGCGACGGGGACTCCAAGTGAGGCGTCCACCCTGGGACAGAGGGTCCCGGATGCACCGGGACCTTGTCGTTAACAGGGGGAATGATGAGTACTGGATCGAGGATGGGAGGGCATTTGCCGGCGGGTCTTGGAGACGCGGTGGTAAGGCCCACCCGCCGGTTGGTGGGGATCGATGCGGCCAGGGGGCTGGCGCTGATCGGGCTGATGGCCATTCATCTGCTACCGGCTTGGAACGAGGAGACCGGGGAAGCGAGCTGGTCGTGGCGGCTGTTCTCGGGGGACTCAGCGGCCCTGTTCGCCCTGCTGGCAGGGGTGGGGCTGGCACTGACCTCCGGGGGGCGGCACCCGCACGAGGGTAGGACGATGACCGCTGACCGGATCGGCCTGGTGGTGCGCGCGGTGCTGATCGCGATCGTGGGGTTGTGGATCGGGACGCTGATGTCGGAGGACCCGCCCGCTTACAACATCCTGATCTACTACGGGGTGTTCTTCCTGCTGGCGATTCCGTTCCTGCATGCAGGCCCGAAGGCCCTGTTCATCTCCGCAGTGCTTTTCGGGGTGGTGTCCCCGATGCTGATGCAGGGACTCCAAAATGCGTTGCCCGAATTCGTCTCCTACAACCCCACGTTCACGGATCTGCTCACGCAGCCCGGTGCCACGGCCTCCCAGCTGTTGCTGACCGGGACCTATCCGGCCCTGCCGTACATGACCTATCTCCTGGTCGGACTGGGGCTGGGGCGGTTGAATCTGCGCAAGACGGAGGTTCAAGCTCGACTGGTGGTGGTGGGCGTGGGGCTGGCGATCTTCGCCCAGACCACTTCCTATGTCCTGCTCTATGCCTTGGGTGGTTACCAGCGGCTGCTGGATGCCTCCTCAATGGGCGAGCACGAGCTGGAGGATGTACTGGTCTGGGGGCCAGACTCGTTGCCCACGGAGACTGTGTGGTGGTTGGCGATCGCCACCCCGCACACCAACACCCCGCTGGCGATCGCGGCCAGCCTTGGGGTGAGCCTGGCGGTGCTGGGCGTCTTCCTGCTGATCGGCCCGAAGATCGGGGCATGGTTGTTACCGCTGTCGGCGATGGGCGTGATGACCTTGACCCTCTACACCGTCCACTTGGTGGCACTGTCCTTCGAGGCCCACTACGAGCTGCCCTACCTGTGGTTCATGGTCCACCTGGCGGTGGCGGCGCTGTTCGCGGTGGCCTGGCACCGGAGCCTGGGGCAGGGACCGCTGGAGAAGGTGGTCAGCACCAGCGTGAAAGGCACCCGCCAGCTGGTGCTGGGCAGGCCGGCCCAGGACAGCCACGGATAGGCTGTACCGGTAGCCACGACATGACGGGCCGTGCCCGCCGCAGCAGACGTGCTCTCTGCGGCGGGCACGGCCCGCCGCCGTCACGGAACGGTCTGGTGACGCTGGGGTCAGTCCGGGGGCGTGTGGCGGGGCAGGTGGATCCGGAAGCTGGTCCCGCGTCCGGGGCCGCCGCTGGTGGCCTCCAGGGTCCCGCCTTGGGCCTCGACCAGGGATTTGCTGATGGCCAGTCCCAGGCCTGAGCCCACGCGGTGGGCCTCCCGGCCGGTGTTGGCGCGGTAGAAGCGCTCGAACACGTGCGGGAGGTGCTCGGAGCCGATGCCTTCCCCGGTGTCGGTGACGGTGACAGTGACCGCCTCCGGGGTGTGGTCGGTGCGCACGGTGACGGCCCCGCCGGATGGGGTGTGGCGTAAGGCGTTCTCCAGCAAGTTGCCCAACACTTGTCCCATCCGCTCCTGATCGACCAGCACCGGTGTGACCTCCATGCCGGTGCTGATGGAGGTCACCGAGATGTTCTGAGCGGCGGCGTCCTGTTGGACGGCCGCGGCCGCCTGGGCTGCCAGCCGGCCCGGGTCCTGGAGGGTCAGCTGCAGATGGGTCATGCCTTCCTCGGCGGCGGTGAGCTGGCGGATGTCGCGGGCCAGTCGCTCCAGCCGGGCGATCTGGGCGTACAAGATGCCCGTGGTTCGTGCATCCCACTCGACCACTCCGTCCTCGATGCCCTCTAGATGTCCTTTGAGACTGGCCAGGGGGGTGCGCATCTCATGAGCCAGATCGGCCAGCATCTGGCGCCGGGTGGTGTCCACGGCGTCGAGCCTGGCCGCCATGTCGTTGAAAGACCCAGCCAGGGAGTCGAACTCCGCGCCCAGGCTGGTGGAGGTGACACGCACGTCGTAGTTGCCGGCAGCCACCTCCTGGGCGGCGGTGCTGAAGGAGACCAGGGACCGCCCGATCGTGCGGTAGAGGTAGAAGGTGAGCATCCCGGCGATGTAGAGCGCCGGGAGCCCCCCGATGGTCAGGGCGGTGAGGCTCACCGAGCGGAAGGCGTCCTCCAGGTGCACCAGTCCGGTGGCCTCATCGGCGTGGCCGGCCTCGATGAGCTCGTGATAGAACATGTTCGGCCCGACCAGCACCGCGGTGATCACCACGATGATCAGCCCGATGGCCAGCACTGCGGTCTGGGCTAGCATCAATCGCACCGTCAATGGGCTCCAGGACAAAGACCAGGCCCGGGTCCGGTCGGAGACGGCGGCGCTCATCGCCCGGTGCCCATCCGGTAGCCGATCCCGCGGATCGTGTGGATGAATGTCGGCCTGGTGGCTACGTCGCCGAGCTTCTTGCGGATCCGTCCGATGTGCACATCCACCAGGTGCTCGTCCCCGGTCCAGTGCGTGTCCCAGACCATCTCCACCAGCTGCCGGCGCGAGAGCACCAGTTGGGGGCGGGCAGCCAGGCACAGGAGCAGGTCGAACTCGATCCTCGTCAACGCCACCGGTTCCCCGCCCAGGTGCACCTGGCGGGAGTCCCCGTCCACCACCAGGTCCCCGATCACCAGCCCCTGGTCCTGGCCCGCCGGCTCCGGGACGGGTGCGGACTGGGTGCGCACCCGGCGCAGCATGGCCTGCACCCGGGCCACGAGTTCGCGCGGGCTGAACGGCTTGGTCACGTAGTCGTCGGCTCCCATCGACAGGCCCACGATCTTGTCGACCTCATCATCCCGGGCGGTGAGCATCAGGACGTGGCAGTCCGAGAAGGTCCGCACCTGACGGCACACCTCGATCCCGTCGATCCCCGGCAGCCCGAGGTCGAGCACCAGCACGTCCGGGGCGAAGTTCCGTACCGCGGCCACCGCCTCCGTGCCGTCGTGGCGCATCACGACCTCCAGCCCGGCCTTGCGCAGATAGTCCGCGATCAGCTGCGCGAGGTCGACCTCGTCGTCGACCACCAGCACACGTCCGGTGAGCGGATCCGTCATCTGTCCTCCCGGTACTGATCGCTGTGACATGAACACTGTGCTGCGAGCCCCAGCGTCCCAGGGCGACCGTGTCTGAGGCCTCGGAAACGAAACAGGGGGGTGGACTCGTCGTGGCCGGGCTCACCGGTGAACCGGTGGTCGCTGTGGCTAACGATCCCCTGCACCGGGCCGATGAGAGGGATATCGGACACTGAGAAGATCGCGTGTCGCCCCTCCACGAGCCCGGACAGACGCAACACGGCCGGGATCCGGCCACCACCACCGGGCGAGGGGACTCCGGTGGTCTCGGCCATCTCGGTGACGGTGCGCGCGCTGGAGGAACAGGACCCCAGGCGAGGGGGAGGGGGGCCGTGTCCTGAGGCAAGAGGGCGCGGTGCTGCCAAACCTACGGTTGGTCGGTGACCGTTCGGGGTGCTGCTGACTGCGCGAAGGGTGCGCGCCCATCGGGTGCCGCGTCGGGGATCACCGCACTGGACTGGACTGGCTGGAACGGGTCGACGGGGACCATGACATCCCGGTGTCGGCCCGTTCCAGTCGATGACGGCCCAGCTCGTGGTCCTGGATCAGGCCGCGAACCACTCCTCCAACCAGCCCTGCATGAGCTCGATCTCCGCCTGCTGGTCCTCGATCATCTTCTCCGCCATGGCTCGCAACTCGGGGTCGGTGCCCATCTGCAGCTCCATCTCGGCCATCTCGAGAGCCATCTGGTGGTGGGCGATCATCTCTTCGAGGAAGGCCTTGTCGAACTCATCCCCGGACCGTTTCGCCAGCTCTTCGAGGCTCATGCCGTCCATGCCGTCCATGCCGTCCATGCCGTCCATGCCGTCCATCTCGCCCATCATGGCGCCCTGCATGTCGGCATTCATGCTCTGGCCATGGCCGCCATGGCCATGGCCGTGGACGTGGTGCCCGTGGCCGTGGTGGTGGCCGTGTCCATGGTGGTGGTGTCCCGGGGTGTTCTCGGCGGCCAGCCGCTGGGCCGCTGCTTCCAGTTGCTGGATCTCCTCGGTCTGGGCCTCGATGATCTTCTCCGCCAGGTCACGGATTTCGGGACGCTCGGACTTCTGCAGGGCCAGCTCGGCCATGTCGGTGGCACCTTGGTGGTGGGGGACCATCATCACGGCGAAGTGGCGGTCGTGGTTCATGTGCCGCTCAGCGCCCGTCTGTGCGGAGGCGGAGGCAGGCTGGTGCGTCGGGGACGCGACCGCCGCGGTCGCCCCGGCACCGCTGAGGGCCAGCGCCAGGGCCGTCCCGGCGGCCAGGTGCTTGAACGTCGACGTCATGACGAATCTCTCTTTCGCAGCAGCCCGTACTGGACCTGCACATCGTGGTGTTTGCTCTGTTCAGCCTCGGGTCGAGGCGGACCGATCCATCCACGGTAGCCCCGCCGCAGCTGGCTTCGCCGGGCTGGGAGGGCTGGGCGGTAGATCTTCACTGAACCTTCAAGAGCGGGCCCATCAGGCGGCCAGATCGGGGTGTTCCCCGGCGGTGGATGGGTGCAGGCATCTCCGGTTCTGACCGACCGATCCTGGATGCTGATCAGGTGGGGGGCACACCCGCCGCCCGCCACGAGCGGCATTCGTGGCGGACGGAGGGTTGGCTCAGCGGAAGGTGACGTAGCCGACCGTCGGCATGGCATTCACGCTGTGCACGAAGGTGCCCTGGGTGGGATTCAGCGCGGAGATCATCTTGCCGCCACCAAGGTAGATCCCGATGTGGGCCCCGCCGTTCTGGACGACGAGGTCGCCAGGCTGCGGGTCGGTGGTCAGGGTGCCGGCCGCCCACTGCTGCTGGCTAGTGCGGGGGAGGTCGATGCCCTGCTGGGCGTAGACCCACTGGGTGAAGCCGGAGCAGTCCCAGGCGCCGAAGTCCGTGCCGCCCCAGACGTAACCGGTGCCGGCTCCCTGCATCGCTGTGCCCACGATCCCGGAGGCGCCGGTAATTTCGGTGATGTCCGCCGATTGGGTGGACACCGCCACGGCCGATGTAGCCTGCTCGGGCGCGGCCGGGGCCTGGGAAGAGGCGGTGGAGACGGTCTGCGGGGCGGCCGCGGGCTGGGAGGCCGCCGAGGTGTAAGTCGTCAGTGCGGACGCGGGGGTCGCGTAGGCGGGGGCGGTCTCTGCGGGGACCTCGGCGTAGGCCTGGGCCGGGGCGATGGAGCCGATGAGCACCGCACCGGCGGTGGCAGCGATCGTGGTGTTGCGCACGGCGTGAGAGGTGGTCTCGGCACGGTGGCGGGCAGCGTGGCGCTTGAAAACAGTCATGGGTGAGTTCCTCCCTTTGCCTACGAGGTGAGCTGTCGGATGCGGGTGGGAGACACCCGGCCGGCAGAGCGCACGCGCTCTGCCGGCTTAACCCCAAGGCCCCGGATCACCGGGACCGAAAATGGTTCCCCCGCTTCTGCCAAGCGATATCTCTTCAGGAACCTCGAGCACCGGCAGAATTCGGCGATGTGCACGAGGGCGCCGACCGGATCAGTCATCGGCACGCAGTGGACAGTAGCCCATCCATAACGAAAGTGTCACGTTTAGGTCACGGCCTGGATTCTCTCCTCAGTCGGGAGCGGGAAGCTGTGATTCCGGCCTCGGAAAAATACGCCCCGAGGAAGTGAAACCGTCACGCAGCAGGACCCGTCGCGTAGCTCACACCGGTCTTTCAAAGCGCTCTGACTAGGACACATGGCATGGTGGCGCGCGTTTCGCTGGACGCAGCCGACAGCGACAGGGCTCTGCAACCATGCGCAGTCTTCAGCGCGGGCCGGGCCAGCACCAAGATTGTTGGGGAGGATTTTCAAGGTGGCTCACAGTTTGGGAGGGCTTCGGAAGTGCCCTTCCGAGGCCTTAGGGCAGGGTTTCTTCATGAAATCTCCATATTCAGCCCGCTGCACCGATGTAGAGGCCAGGTAGTGAGGCGGGATCGCGGATTCTTGAGGCGTTGATCTTCATCAAATCTTCAAGCTTTCGGGTCGCGTCACACAGAATCGGCAGTTTACTGTCGATGACATGGCGGGCTGGCTCCGGCCGGTTCGTCTCCTCGACCGAACCGACGAAGGAGCAAGCCATGACCCATCACGTGAGCGCGATGCTGGAGACCTACCCGAAGGACCTCGGGGGAGTGGACCAGGGCAAGCTGGCGGCCTGTATCGAGGCCTGCTTCGAGTGCGCCCAGACCTGCACCGCTTGTGCCGATGCCTGCCTGTCCGAGGACATGGTCGCCGAGCTGACCAAGTGCATCCGCACCAATCTCGACTGCGCGGACCTGTGCGAGGCCACCGGGCGGGTGCTCTCCCGGCACACCGGCTACGACGCGAACATCACCTTGGACGCGATCCGGGTCTGCCAGATGGCGTGCAAGGCGTGTGCTGATGAGTGCGAGCAGCACGCGGACATGCACGAGCACTGCCGGATCTGTGCTGAGGCCTGCCGTCGCTGCGAGGCCGCCTGTGCGGCACTGGTCGCCTCCCTGGGCTGAGCCCAGACTCGCGCTGACCCACGGACGCCGATGACCGGCCTCCGTCGGTGAAAGAGGAGCCTGATGGGCTGATCGGGCGTGCCCGGATGCGGGTTCCCTCTTCCCCCCGCCCCTTGTTCAGTACAGCTCTGCCCGCGCGGTTTGTTCACGCGCAGGGTACGGGGCTGATGACCGAGCCGGCACCTCGGGGTCGAGCTCCTTCATTGCGGAAGAGAGACATCATCATGCGTTCCATCCAGTTCCCTGGCCGTCGCACGGCGGCCGCCGCCTCCACCGTTGTCGTCGCCACGGCCCTGTGGGGCGGGGCCAGCGCCCCAGTGTTCGCCCACGGACAGGTGACCACCCCGGTCTCGTCCCACGCCCAGGATCAGGCCCCGGAGGACATGCTCGGCCCCGATCCCACCTCCCCGACCGCCTACGAATTCGGTGAGACCCTGGCCGGTTTGGAGGGCGAGCAGCTGGAGGTCACTTTCCTGGCCGAGATCATTGGCCACCACCAGGCCGCGATCGAGATGGCCCAGCTGGAGCTCGAGCGCGGGACCAGCCCGGACATCCGCACCCACGCGGAGAACATCATCGCCAGCCAGCAGCACCAGATCGACCAGTTCACCACCTGGTTGGAGGAGTGGTACGGGTTGACCCCGGAAGAGGCCAAGGCTCAGGCCCCGGAGGAAGCACAGGAGGAGATGAAGATCCTGGAGGAGGAGACCCGGATGATGGTCGAAGAACTGGCCGCTGTTGAGGCTGGCGAGGACTTCGACGTCGCTTTCGTGCAGAAGATGATCCCGCACCACAACGGCGGGATCGTCGAGTTCCTCGAGCTGCAGTCCCGCGCTGATCATGCTCAGCTGCGGGTGGCCTCCAGCGCTGGGATCACCGCGCAACAGGCGCAGATCGCGGACTTCCGCACCTGGCTGGCCGGCCAGAACTGAACGAGCACGCTCATGGTGAGGGGCCCGTCCACCGACGGGCCCCTCACCGTGAGCCGGTCGCGCGACCGGCTTCAGGGGTGAGTGTGGGGCTGCTGCCCGGTGCTGTTCGCCCCGTCGCGCCGGCGGACGACGACCCACTGTGCGACGACGATGATCAGGGCCACCACGGCGGTGACCACCAGGGTGAACGGGTCCGACTGGGCCTTCAGCAGCACGAACGGCACGAGCACCGCGGCGTCGAGCAGGATCGCGATCCCGGGGATCCAGGGCTTGGCCCCGACATCGTCCTTGAGGTGGCGCAGGATGCCGAGGTGGATGGCGATGTCCATGGCCAGGTACAGGATGGCGCCGAGGGAGGCGATCTGGGACAGGTCGAAGAACGCGGCCATCAGCATCGCCAGCCCGGCCGTGATGTAGAGGGACTGGTGACCCTCCTGCCCCGGCAGCCCGGGGGCCTGGCCCATGTCGCGGAGCATGTCGTAGAGCTTCGAGACCGAGAACAGGCTCGCGACCAGTCCCGACAGCGTCGCGACGACGGCGATCACCACGGTCAGCGTCACACCCCAGGCGCCGAACATCGGCTCGGCCGCCTCGGCCAGGGCGTAGTCCCGGGCCGCCACGATCTGCGGCACGGTCAGGCTGCCGGTGACCGCGACGGTGATCAGCAGGTAGAGCACGGTGCATAGGGCGATGGAGATCATGATGGAGCGGCCGATGTTGCGCTGCGGCTGCTGCAGGTCCGCGCCCTGGTTGGTGATCGTGGTGAAGCCCTTGTACGCCAGGATGCACAGGGTGGTCCCGGCCAGGAAGCCCAGCCAGCCCGCCTCCGGTGGGGTGCGGTCGGCGGCGGTGAACAGCCTGCCCAGGGAGGACACCCCTGCCGCGAGGATGCCCGCGACCGCCAGCACGGCGATCCCGACGATCTTGATTGCCGCGGTCACCGTGGCGGAGCGCTCCACCCACCGGTTGCCCACCAGGTTGACCAGGGCGGCGGCCGCGATGGCCACCACCGCCAGCACCGGCACCCACACCGCGGAGTCCTGCAGGCCGAAGGGGCGCAGCAGGTAGGAGGCGAAGGTGCGGCCCAGCAGGGACTCGGCCAGGATCATCGACACGTACATGAACAGGGAGAAGGACCCGGCGAGAACCCCGGGGCCGTAGGCGGCCTTGAGTAGCATCGCGATCCCGCCGGAGGACGGGTTGGTGGCCGAGTAGCGGATGTAGGAGTAGGAGCTGAACGCCACGACCACGGCCCCGGCGAGGAACGCCCAGGGCACCCAGCCCCCGGCCAGCTCCGCGACCTGCCCCACGAGGGCGAAGATGCCCGCACCGATCATCACCCCCGTGCCCAGGGCGACGGATCCGGTCAGGGAGAGCTTCTGCTGCGTCTGCGTGCTGTCGTTCATGGGGAGCTGCACGTCCTTCCTGCCGGGGTGCGATCGTTTGTCGGCGGTGGGGTTGTCGGACAAGGTCGGTGGGTCGGGCCCACCGCCGCTCAGCGGACCTCGAGGGTGCCCATCATGCCGAGGTCTTCGTGGTCGAGGGTGTGGCAGCGGAAGACGGGGCGGCCGCCGAAGTCGTCGAAGGCCACCCGGACGGTGACCCCCCCCCCCCCCCCCGAAGGCCGGGATGTTGACCACGTCCCGCCACCGCGGTGCGGAGACGTCGCGGCCCTCCTCGGCCACGACCTGCAGGGGTCACACGTGCAGGTGCACCGGGTGGTCCAGGGGGCTGGAGTTGGTCAGGGTCCACACCTCCACGGTGCCCACCCGGACCCGCTGGTCGGTGCGCTCGGCGTCGTACCCTTACCCGTCGATCGTGAAGGACATCATGCGGCCCGGTCTTCCTCCGCCGCATCCAGGGACAGCTGCTGGCGGCGGCTCAGCGGGCTCACCGGTCGCCTTCTTCCAGGGTCCGTAGGCGTTCCCGGTACTCCTCGGTGTTGATCTCTCCGCGGGCGTAGCGCTCCTGGAGGATCTCCCGGGACCGGCGCGGGCCTGCACCCGTCGTCGGCGGCGCGGTGCCGCCCTGCCAGGTGCCGCCGCCCGAGCCGCTGGTGAACGCCTTCACCAGCACGAAGACCAGCACCACCGTGCCCCCGATGAGCAGGAGCCAGAACAGCCACATCCACCCCATGCCGTCACCCCACATCATGACGGGTTCCTTCCGTGGTAGTTGGCGCTGTTCCGGGGCCGCCCTGTAGCGGCCCCGGACGACCTGCGGAGTCTCAGGAGCCGCTGGGCAGGCCCTGGAGCAGGCCCTCCATCTCGGTGATCTCGGCCTCCTGGGCCTCGATGACGTCCTGGGCCAGGGCCACGGCCTGCGGGTTCTGCCCCTGCTCGACCTGGTCGCGGGCCATCTCGACCGCGCCCTCGTGGTGGGCGGTCATCTGCTCCAGGTACAGCCGGGAGGCCTCGGTGCCCTGGGCGTCCTCCAGGGCCTGCATGTCCTCCTCGCTCATCATCCCGCTCATCCCCGCCCCGGAGCCGTGGTCCATGCCCTCCATGCCGCCGGACTCCATCATGGGCTCCTGGCCCCAGGCCTCGAGCATGGCGTTCATGCGCTCGATCTCCGGGCCCTGGGCGTCGATCACCTGCTGGGCGAAATCGGCGACCTCGGCCGGCACCTCCTCCTTGGCCAGCAGCGTCTCGCTCATCTCCACGGCCTGCTCGTGGTGCGGGACCATCATCTGGGCGAACATCACGTCCGCGTCGTTGTGCTCTTCGGCGATCGGCTCCTCGGAGGCCGAGGTGGTGCTGGGGGTCTCGGGGGCGGCGGTGGCCGGGGCGGCGGTCTCCGCGCTCGTGCCGGTGTCCTGCTCGTCGGCGCCGGTGCCGCAGCCGGTCAGGGCCAGGGCGGAGGCCAGGGCGAGGGTGCTGAGGGCGGTGGTTCGCTTCATGGGGGTGTCCTTCTCTTCTTGTCGGTTGTGTCGGTGGGTCAGTGGGTGGGGGCAGTCGTGGACTGCTCGGCGGGACGGCGGTCCTCGGCGCTGACGGCGGCCAGATGGGCCGGGTCGAGGTCGAGGCGGCGCAGCAGCTGGGCGTTGAGCGCCACCACGATCGTGGACGCCGACATCAGCACCGCGCCCACGGCCGGGGACAGCACGATCCCGATCGGCGCGAGCACCCCGGCGGCCAGGGGCACGGCGACCACGTTGTAGCCGGCGGCCCAGACCAGGTTCTGGATCATCTTCCGGTAGCTGGCCCGGGACAGGTCGATCATCGACAGCACCGCCCTCGGGTCGTTGCCGGCCAGGACCACCCCGGCCGACTCCATGGCCACGTCGGTGCCGGCGCCGATGGCGATGCCGACCTCGGCCCGGGCCAGGGCAGGGGCGTCGTTGACGCCGTCGCCGACCATCGCCACGGTCATCCCCCGGGACTGAAGCTCGGTGACCTTGGTGTCCTTGTCCTGCGGGAGGACCTCGGCGAAGACCTCGTCGATGCCCAGCTCGGCGCCCACGGCCTCGGCGACCTGCCGGGCGTCGCCGGTGATCATCGCCACGCGCACCCCCCGGTCCTGCAGGGCGGCCACGGCGGCGCGGGACTCGGGGCGGACCTTGTCCTCCAGGGCCAGGGCACCGATGACCGCTCCGTCCCGGAGCACGTGGAGGACCCCGGCGCCGCGGCTGGTCCACTCGTCCACGCCCGCCCGCAACGGCTCGGGGGTGTCCTGGTCGAGCTCGCGCAGCATGTTCGGCCCGCCCACCAGGACCTCGGCCCCGTCGACGGTGGCCTTCACGCCGCGGCCGGTGGCCGCGCGGAAACCGGTGCCCTGCAGGCCCAGCCGGGGGGCCTCGGGGTGCTCGGCGGCGGCGCGCACGATGGCCCGGGCCACGGGGTGCTCGCTGTCGGCCTCGGCCGCCGCCGCCCAGGCCAGCAGCTCACCCTCGGAGACCCCGGGGACAGGGGCCGTGCCGGTGACGGCATGCGCCCCTTCGGTCAGGGTCCCGGTCTTGTCGAAGAGCACCACGTCGATGGTGCGCATCCGCTCCAGGGCCAGCCGGTCCTTGATCAGCACCCCGGCCTTCGCCGCGCGCTCCGTGGAGATCGCGATGACCAGCGGGATCGCCAGGCCCAGGGCGTGCGGGCAGGCGATGACCAGCACGGTCACGGTGCGGATCACCGCGTCGTCGGGGCTGCCCAGGACCGTCCAGGCGATGGCGGTGAGGATGCCGGCGGCCAGGGCGAACCAGAACAGCAGCGCGGCGGCACGGTCGGCCAGGGCCTGGGCCCGGGAGGAGGACTCCTGGGCGGCCGCGACCATCCGCTGGATCCCGGCCAGGGCGGTGTCGGCGCCGACGGCTTCCACCCGCACGCGCACGGTGGTGTCGGTGGCCACGGTCCCGGCGACCACCGTCTCGCCCACGGTGCGGGCGACGGCCTGGGATTCGCCGGTGATCATGGACTCGTCGAACTCGGCCGTCCCGTCGACGATCTCCCCGTCGGCCGGGACCCGGGCCCCGGGGCGGATGAGCACGACGTCGCCCACGGCCAGCTCGGCGACGGGCACCGTGACGGTGTCGCCGTCGACGACCTTCTCGGCCTCGTCGGGCAGCAGCGCGGCCAGGGCGTCCAGGGCGGAGGAGGCCGCCCCGAGGGCGCGCATCTCCATCCAGTGGCCCAGCAGCATGATGACCACCAGCAGGGCCAGTTCCCACCAGAAGTCGAGGTCGAACCCGCCGATCCCCAGGGTGGTGACCCAGGAGGCGACGAAGGCGACGGTGATGGCCATGGCGATCAGCAGCATCATCCCCGGCTGCTTCGACTTCAGCTCGGTGAGCCCGCCGCGCAGGAACGGGGCACCACCGTAAAGGTAGATGACGGTGCCCAGCACCGGAGGGATCCAGGTAGAGCCCGGGAACTCGGGGACGTGGTAACCCAGCAGGTGCCCGACCATCGGGGAGAAGACCACCACGGGGACCGCCAGCACGAGACTGAGCCAGAACTTGTTCTTGAACATCGCCGTGGAGTGCCCGGCGTGCTCGCCGTGGGTGTGGACCTGGTGGTCCTCGTCCACCGCCGAGTGGGCGTGGGCGTGCGGCATGGCCTGCCCGTGGGTGTCGGCATCGGCGTGCCGGCCGCGGTGGGCCGCGCCGTGGTGATCGGCGGGGTGGTCCGTGTCGTGGCCGGTGTGCGCCTGGCCCGGGGCGGTGGGGCGGTCGTGGTGCTGCGGGGTGCTCATGGCGTTCCTTTTCGCGCAGGTCCCTGGCGGGCCAGGGCGGTGGTCGGTCTCGTCAGGCGGTGACGAGGGTGTAACCGGCTTCTTCCACTGCGGTGCGGACCGCCTCCGTGCTCAGCGGGTGTTCGGCGGTGACCGTGACGGTGGAGGCCCCACCGGCCACCAGGTCCACGTGCACCTCGCTCACACCCTTCAGGGCGGTGAGCTCCTCGGTGACGCTGGTGGCGCAGTGGCCACAGGTCATGCCCTGAACCTGGTAGGTCGACGTCGTGCCGGTAGTGGAAGCCGTCCCAGCAGCAGGAGCCGCGTGATCGGCGGCGGGGGCGGGTGCGCAGCAGGCGCAGCCGGTGGAGGCCATCGGCAACGGGGAGCGGGTCTCGTGGCTCATGTGAAGCTCCTTCGATCGATTCGGGCGGTAGGACCGGATACGTCCTCACCACCCCCAGGTATATACCCCCCAGGGGTATGTTGCAAGCGTGGGGTCATGCGGCGACCGTGGTTTCACGGGGGCGGTGCCGGGTGGGGCGGGGTAGCTCCACGGTGAAGACCGTCCCAGCTCCGGGACCGGAGGAGCTGACGTTCAGCGTTCCGCCGTGGGCCTCGACCAGGGCCCGGGAGATGGTCAGGCCGATCCCGGAGCCGCCGTGGTCGCGGTCCCGGGCGGTGTCCCCGCGCCAGGAGCGCTCGAACACCTGGGGCAGGTTCTCGGCGGCGATCCCGTCGCCGGTGTCGGCCACGACCAGGCCGAGACGGCCGGGGCCGTGGACGGCGGCGCGCACGGTCACCGTGCCACCGGGCGGTGTGTGGCGCAGGGCGTTGGTGAGCAGGTTGCCCAGCACCTGACCCATCCGCTGCCGGTCCACCTCCACGACCCCGGCGGCATCCTGCGCCTCGAGCACCAGATGCACGCCCTTGGCGGCGTAGGCCTCCCGGTGGGCCTCGACGGCGGTGCGCAGCAGCTCGTCGACGGGTTGTGCGGTGCGCTCCAGCTCGATCCGGCCCTCCTCGGCCCGGGAGACGTCGTGGATGTCCTCGACCAGGCGCGTGAGGCGTCCCAGCTGGTCGGTCATGAGCTCCCCGGTGGCCTCGTCCCAGTGCGTCACCCCGTCTTGGAGAGCCTCGCAGTAGACGGAGAGCACCGAGATCGGAGTGCGCATCTCGTGGGCCAGGTCCGAGAGCATCCGCCGGCGGGTGTCCTCGGTGCGCTGCAGACGGGTGGCCATGGTGTTGAACGAGGTGGCGACCGCGTCCACCTCGGTGCCGGCACCCAGGGCCGGGACCCGGGTGTCGTAGCGCCCGCGGGCCATGGACTGGGCCGCCTGGGTAAGTGCGGCCAGGGGCCGCTGGAGGCGGCGGGTGAAGAACCAGGTCACCGCCGCCGCGCACACCACAGCAGTGCTCAGGGCCGCCCCCAGGATGATGAGGTTGGTGTCACGGTAGGCCTGCTCCACGTGCAGGAGTTCCGGGGAGTTCTCCGAGTGCCCGGCCATGATCAGGTGTTCGTGGAAGATCGGGGGCCCGGCCAAGGAGGCCACGGCCACGGCGGCGAGGATGCTGGCGGCCACCACGATGGCCTGGGCCAGGAAGAACCGGGAGGCCAACCCCCAGCTGTGCCGCCGGCCGCTCACCGGCTCACCATCCGATAGCCGACCCCGCGCACGGTGTCGATGTAGGCGCTCTGATCCTCACTGAGTTTCCGGCGCAGGTGACCGATGTGCACATCCACCAGCCGCTCATCGCCCACCCAGGCCGGGTCCCACACGGTGTCGATGAGCTGACGACGGGACAACGCCTGGTGCGGCCGCGCCGTCAGGGCGGCCAGCAGGTCGAACTCGGTGCGGGTCAACCCCACCGGCTCACCGACCACCCGCGCCTCATGGGCGGTGAGATCGACGGTCAGGTCCCCGAACACCCGGGCCGGCTCCACAGCAGTCACGGTGGTGCGGGGCCGGCGCAGCACCGCGGCCACCCTCGCGACGAGCTCACGCACACTGAAAGGCTTGGTGATGTAGTCATCGGCCCCGGCCGCCAGGCCGGCCAGCTTGTCGTCTTCGTCCCCGCGGGCGGTGAGCATCAGCACGTAGCACTCGGAGAAGCCCCGGATCCTGCGGCACACCTCGATCCCGTCCAGCCCGGGTAACCCCAGATCCAGCACCACCACATCAAAGCTCCGGCTGCGGGCGGCCTCCACGGCGTCGGGCCCGGTGTGGGCGGTGGCCACGTCATAGCCGGCGCGGGTGAGGTAGGTGGCGATCATCCGGGCCAGGGGCTTCTCGTCGTCGACCACCAGCACCCGCCCGGTCACCGCATCGATGCCAGAATCCATGACTTCAGTGTCCCCTCCGTCCGCACCGCATTCGTGCCGGAGACTGGTCGGGGGAGGAATCTTCGCCAAACCTTCACGGAGAACGCCACAGGGTCCCTCCCCGACCGGTCGACAATGGTGGATGGCCCTCGCAGTGTGGTGCGAGGCGGAAAGGACCCATGAACCCCCCGACCCGTAGAACCCTGCTCGTGGGCGGCCTCGGCCTGCTCGGCACCGGCGCCCTGGCCGCGTGTACTTCCCCGGCGGAGAGCCCGGCACCGGCCGGAGCGAGCAGCACCGGCACGGCGATCACCCATGTGCACGCCATCACCCGCGACACGGTGACCGGAGGCGGCGCAGGAGCAGGAGCAGGAGCAGGGGTGATCCTGCTGGCCACCCATGAAGGGCTGTTCCGTCTCCAGGACGGGGAACTGACTCAGGCAAGTCCGGTCGTGGACCTGATGGGCTTCACCGTCACGCCCGAGGGCCGCTATCTGGCCTCGGGCCACCCCGGTATCGGCACCGATCTGCCCGAACCGGTCGGGTTGATCGAATCCACCGATCAGGGCGAGACCTGGGAGGTGCTCTCGAGGGGCGGGGAATCGGACTTCCACACCCTGGCCGCCGGTCCGAACGGGGTGCTCGGCTTCGATGGGCAGCTGCGCGCCAGCTCCGACGGGCGCACCTGGGACACCCTCGAGATCCCCTCCGCCCCGGCCGCCCTGGCGATCGCCCCGGGCACAGGCACCATCCTGGCCACCACCGAGGACGGCGTCATGCGCTCCCAGGACGACGGTGCCACCTGGGACACCCTGGACACCCCGCAGCTGATGTCCCTGATCGCCTGGGCCGACGACAAGACCATCGTCGGGGCCGGGGTCGACGGGAACCTGCTGACCAGCGCAGATGCCGGGGAAACCTGGACGGCCAGTGACCAGCCGATCGGGGAGATCACCGCCCTGGGGGCCGGGCTCACGGAGGAAGGCGAGACTGAGGCCCTGCTCGTGGCCGACGGAACCGTGCTGCGCACCACCGACGGCGGGAACACCATCGAACAGCTGCTTTGACCCCGTTCACGTTCACCCGCTCGTGGACGAGTCTCCCTGGCACGCCCACGTCTCAAGCGTTCACGCACAATGCCCGCCCACAATGCCCGTCAATGTGCGCGCCTGGAGCAGGGCAGCAGGAGCTGTCCCTCAACCGATGCCGGGGCAGAACAAGAGACCCCTGCTCTCTGCAGGGGCCTCTTGAAGGATGCCGGGGGCAGGCTACGCGCACTCGTCGTAGTGGTCCTCATGCTCCGCATGCCGGTGACCGTCGTGGAGATAATCCACATGATCGCCGTGTTCAACGGTCTCGTGCCCGCAGTTCTCTCCGTGAGTGTGTTCTGCTTTGGTGTGCTCGGCCTGCTTGTCGTGACCAGCCATGATGATCCCCCTTGGACGTACGGGCCCAGGACAGGCTCGTCTTTCCAGTGGAGCACCGGCACCAGGATCTGGCAATGCTTCTGCGGGACCACCAGGGCGAGACCCGGCCCTGCCCGAAGTGCACGCTTCTGCTGACGAAGCAGAAATTTCCTGGCGGATCTCCCACCCTAGAACTCAGGGACCAAACGCGCTATCGCTGATTGATCCGCGGACACTGGCTGCATCAGTAGCTCGACGCGACCTTCTTTACATATGGCGGATTGTCGGACACTCAGCTCTGGAATTTTTGGCCTCTGCTGGTGGGTCCGTGTGGTCGACCCGGCTCTGCCGGCGCGGTGATGCATGAGGTGGGACAGTGCTTGCGACAGGTACACCAATGGCCCCGGCAACCCGGTGCGAGGGTTACCGGGGCCGTAGGCGTGCTGCTCAGGCGGTGCGGGCGCGCCGTCGCAGCCAGAACGCGCCACCAGCAAGGGTCACGGTCAGGGCCAGGCCACCGGTCACCGCGGCGGCGCTGTCGCCGTCGGCGGTTTCCACGGCCACGCCGGTGTCGGCGCCGCCGACTGGGACCTGCTCGATCTGCGGTGCCTCCTCCAGACCAGTGCCATCGGGGCCGGCGATGATGCCGGTGTTCGGGGGCAGAGTGTCCCGGGCCAGCTCACGCTGCTCCACGATCTCGGCCACCGTCGCGGCGTCGTAGGCGTAAGCCTCGCTCTCACACGCCACGCCGTCGGCGTCGGTGTCCAGAGCGGGGTGGTACGCCGGGCTGCCCTGGGGGATGTTGTACACCCCTGCGGCGAAGGCTGCATCACAGACGGGGAAGATGGGTCCGTAAACGTCGGCCGACGCCGGGGCAGCACTGAGGGCTGAAAATCCGACGGCGGTGATCAGTGCGGCACTTGCTGCGCTTTTTCGCATCTGTTTGTCGCTTTCTGAGAGGTATTTGTCTTTGCAACGTATCCAGCCGACATCCTTGAGTCAATCCCGTCAGCGACACAAACCTGATCTGTTCCAGTCTTGTTGATTTCAGGAGTTCATTGGGCCGAGGCGAAACCTATGCACGGCGCGGCGGCCGCCCCGTTCCCGTCCATGGCACCGGGGACCACGCCGTGGACCCCGTCCCCGGAGCAGAGCCTCCGGTCGCGCCTCGGTGCCCCCGCCTTCCCGCAGGGAACTGCTCATGCTCCGTGGCACTGCGGGGACTGCGGCGTTGCACATGAAGTTGCTCATCGCGCCGGGGTGAGTCTCCGCCCGGGCATGATGTAGTGACCTTGGGAGGTGCGTTGAGGTTGGCCCTCCCGTGCGCGGAGGGTCAGAGCACCTCTGCCCCGAGCACGATGAGGCCAGCCAAGATGCCAGCACATCCCAGGACGCCGATGGGACCGGCGGTGAAGGCAGGTTCTGCTCGGTACTGCGGATGATCCGGCGGAGGAGCCTGGCGCCGTGAGGCGTAGAGACCCGCAAGTGACTTCCGGCAGAGCAGGAGGACCACGCCGGTGATCACCATGGCAGCACCCAAGACAAGGCTCGGCCACCCCACTAGAACATCTCCCGCGGCAGGAACAGACCCATCAAGATGATCACGACCCCCAGGACGACGGCGCCGACCCCGGGAGAGAGCAGCGCCGAAGAACCGGTGCGATCTGCGAAGATCTGACCGACTCGCCGGCCGAACAGCACGCTTTGGGCCTCGATGATGACTGAGATCAGCGTTTTGCGGAACCTGATGACCACAATGCCGAAGACGATCATCACGGGGCCCATGATCAGGGCCGGCCAGAAGATGTCCTCCACTGCACACCTCCTGTAGAACTTTCCGCTTTGTCTCGGCTCAAGCCCAGAACTATCAGGCCCAGCGCGCACGGAGAAGGCGCACTTGTGCTGGCGTGCAGGCTAATGCACGTCGAGGCCACGGGAACTGCCGCACGGCAAGTGACATATGACCTGACTCGCCGGTCAGGTGGGCCCACCTG
>NZ_SSSF01000029.1:0-5488 GCF_013368965.1 Kocuria salina | reverse complement strand
GGTTGTCGCCGTCCTGCCTCCGTGGGGTGGTGGCGACATTTTCAGCCGGGGTTTGATGTTTTCGTTGTTTTTTTGACGGAGAGTTTGATCCTGGCTCAGGACGAACGCTGGCGGCGTGCTTAACACATGCAAGTCGAACGATGATGCCCAGCTTGCTGGGCGGATTAGTGGCGAACGGGTGAGTAATACGTGAGTAACCTGCCCTTGACTCTGGGATAAGCCTGGGAAACTGGGTCTAATACTGGATACTACCTCTTACCGCATGGTGGGTGGTGGAAAGGGTTTTACTGGTTTTGGATGGGCTCACGGCCTATCAGCTTGTTGGTGGGGTAATGGCTCACCAAGGCGACGACGGGTAGCCGGCCTGAGAGGGTGACCGGCCACACTGGGACTGAGACACGGCCCAGACTCCTACGGGAGGCAGCAGTGGGGAATATTGCACAATGGGCGGAAGCCTGATGCAGCGACGCCGCGTGAGGGATGACGGCCTTCGGGTTGTAAACCTCTTTCAGTAGGGAAGAAGCGAGAGTGACGGTACCTGCAGAAGAAGCGCCGGCTAACTACGTGCCAGCAGCCGCGGTAATACGTAGGGCGCAAGCGTTGTCCGGAATTATTGGGCGTAAAGAGCTCGTAGGCGGTTTGTCGCGTCTGCTGTGAAAGCCCGGGGCTCAACCCCGGGTCTGCAGTGGGTACGGGCAGACTAGAGTGCAGTAGGGGAGACTGGAATTCCTGGTGTAGCGGTGAAATGCGCAGATATCAGGAGGAACACCGATGGCGAAGGCAGGTCTCTGGGCTGTTACTGACGCTGAGGAGCGAAAGCATGGGGAGCGAACAGGATTAGATACCCTGGTAGTCCATGCCGTAAACGTTGGGCACTAGGTGTGGGGGACATTCCACGTTTTCCGCGCCGTAGCTAACGCATTAAGTGCCCCGCCTGGGGAGTACGGCCGCAAGGCTAAAACTCAAAGGAATTGACGGGGGCCCGCACAAGCGGCGGAGCATGCGGATTAATTCGATGCAACGCGAAGAACCTTACCAAGGCTTGACATTCACCGGACCGCCCCAGAGATGGGGTTTCCCTTCGGGGCTGGTGGACAGGTGGTGCATGGTTGTCGTCAGCTCGTGTCGTGAGATGTTGGGTTAAGTCCCGCAACGAGCGCAACCCTCGTTCTATGTTGCCAGCACGTGATGGTGGGGACTCATAGGAGACTGCCGGGGTCAACTCGGAGGAAGGTGGGGATGACGTCAAATCATCATGCCCCTTATGTCTTGGGCTTCACGCATGCTACAATGGCCGGTACAAAGGGTTGCGATACTGTGAGGTGGAGCTAATCCCAAAAAGCCGGTCTCAGTTCGGATTGAGGTCTGCAACTCGACCTCATGAAGTCGGAGTCGCTAGTAATCGCAGATCAGCAACGCTGCGGTGAATACGTTCCCGGGCCTTGTACACACCGCCCGTCAAGTCACGAAAGTTGGTAACACCCGAAGCCGGTGGCCTAACCCCTTGTGGGAGGGAGCCGTCGAAGGTGGGACTGGCGATTGGGACTAAGTCGTAACAAGGTAGCCGTACCGGAAGGTGCGGCTGGATCACCTCCTTTCTAAGGAGCCGTTGACCGCCGTGTGGTGGTCGCCCCCGCCCTAGTGCCCGTCCGTGGTGCTGGTGGGGTGAGCTCATGGGTGGAATATCAACGAGCAAGTGGCCGCACTCCTCCTGTGCTTCCCGGGTTCCGATCCGGCGGGTGTGGGGGTTGCCGGCCGGGTCGGGTCCTAGTACCTGTCCCATCGTGGTGGACCCTGTGGGGTTCGTCCGGTGTGGGTGGTGGAAGAGAACCGGTCCGGTGGTGGGTGTGGTCCGTGGCGCACTATTGGGTCCTGAGACAACAGGCCCCGTCCCCTTTGGTGGGGGTGGGGGTGTTGTGTCGCAGGTTCCCGGCGTCCTGCCGGTGGTCGTGTCCTCTTTCGGGGGCCGCTAACCACCAGTGTGCAGGGTGTGCGGGTTGTTGTTTGAGAACTGTATAGTGGACGCGAGCATCTTAAGAACAGGTGCCGCAGGCAGCCGGACGGCTTCCTCTTCCCGCAAGGGTTGGGGGTGTGTCTGGTGGGTTGTGGTGCCGTGTTCGTGATTGATCGCCGAGATACCGCTGCCGTGCCCCGTTGGGGTGTGGTGGTGGTGGTATCGGTGTGTTCTGTGATCATGTGGCAAGTTTTTAAGGGCGCACGGTGGATGCCTTGGCATCAGGAGCCGATGAAGGACGCGGTAATCTGCGATAAGCCTCGGGGAGCTGATAAACGAGCTGTGATCCGAGGGTCTCCGAATGGGGAAACCCCGCCGCGTGTTATGCGTGGTGACCCGCACCTGAATTCATAGGGTGTGTGGAGGGAACGTGGGGAAGTGAAACATCTCAGTACCCACAGGAAGAGAAAACAACAGTGATTCCGTCAGTAGTGGCGAGCGAACGCGGAAGAGGCCAAACCGATGGTGTGTGATACCCGGCAGGGGTTGCATCATCGGGGTCGTGGGGCGTGTCGTCCCGGGTCTGCCGGCCCGGGCGTGTGAGTGCAGGGCGATAGTCGAACCGGTGTGAGTGCCGGACCGGAGAGGGTGAGAGTCCCGTAGACGAAATCGTTGCTGCCGCACGGTACGCGCACCCAAGTAGCACGGGGCCCGAGAAATCCCGTGTGAATCTGCCAGGACCACCTGGTAAGCCTAAATACTACCTGATGACCGATAGCGGACCAGTACCGTGAGGGAAAGGTGAAAAGTACCCCGGGAGGGGAGTGAAATAGTACCTGAAACCGTGTGCCTACAAACCGTCGGAGCCCTACAAGGTGACGGCGTGCCTTTTGAAGAATGAGCCTGCGAGTTAGTGTTACGTCGCGAGGTTAACCCGTGAGGGGTATCCGTAGCGAAAGCGAGTCTGAACAGGGCGAGTGAGTGGCGTGATCTAGACCCGAAGCGAAGTGATCTACCCATGGCCAGGTTGAAGCGCGTGTAAGAGCGCGTGGAGGACCGAACCCACTTCAGTTGAAAATGGAGGGGATGAGCTGTGGGTAGGGGTGAAAGGCCAATCAAACTTCGTGATAGCTGGTTCTCCCCGAAATGCATTTAGGTGCAGCGTTACGTGTTTCTTGCCGGAGGTAGAGCTACTGGATGGCCGATGGGCCCTACAAGGTTACTGACGTCAGCCAAACTCCGAATGCCGGTAAGTGAGAGCGTAGCAGTGAGACTGTGGGGGATAAGCTTCATAGTCGAGAGGGAAACAGCCCAGACCACCAACTAAGGCCCCTAAGCGTGTGCTAAGTGGGAAAGGATGTGGAGTTGCTTAGACAACCAGGAGGTTGGCTTAGAAGCAGCCACCCTTGAAAGAGTGCGTAATAGCTCACTGGTCAAGTGATTCCGCGCCGACAATGTAGCGGGGCTCAAGTACACCGCCGAAGTTGTGGCATTGCACCAATGATACCCAACCGGTCTTCGGACCGGTTCAGGTGGTGCGATGGGTAGGGGAGCGTCGTGTGGGCAGTGAAGCTGCGGGGTGACCCAGTGGTGGAGCCCACACGAGTGAGAATGCAGGCATGAGTAGCGAATGACGGGTGAGAAACCCGTCCGCCGGATGATCAAGGGTTCCAGGGTCAAGCTAATCTGCCCTGGGTCAGTCGGGACCTAAGGCGAGGCCGACAGGCGTAGTCGATGGACAACGGGTTGATATTCCCGTACCGGCGAAGAACCGCCCCTATCGAACCGGGGACACTAACCACCCGAACCGGGCCATGCGGTGACCATTGGTCGCCGCCGGCTCCGGGGAGCGTGGGACCTGAACCGGGGAGGTAAGCGTATTAACAGGTGTGACGCAGGAAGGTAGCCGAGCCGGGCGATGGTAGACCCGGTCTAAGCGTGTAGGGCGATCCGTTGGCAAATCCGCGGATCATTGAGCCTGAGACGTGACGGGACCCCCATTCGTGGGGGGATTCGGTGATCCTATGCTGCCGAGAAAAGCATCGACGCGAGGTTCCAGCCGCCCGTACCCCAAACCGACACAGGTGATCAGGTAGAGAATACTAAGGCGATCGAGAGAATCATGGTTAAGGAACTCGGCAAAATGCCCCCGTAACTTCGGGAGAAGGGGGGCCCCGACCGTGGACACCACTTGCTGGTGCGAGCGGGTAAGGGCCGCAGAGACCAGGGGGAAGCGACTGTTTATCAAAAACACAGGTCCGTGCGAAGTCGCAAGACGATGTATACGGACTGACTCCTGCCCGGTGCTGGAAGGTTAAGAGGACCTGTTAGCCTCACGGCGAAGCGGAGAATTTAAGCCCCAGTAAACGGCGGTGGTAACTATAACCATCCTAAGGTAGCGAAATTCCTTGTCGGGTAAGTTCCGACCTGCACGAATGGAGTAACGACTTCCCCGCTGTCTCAACCATGAACTCGGCGAAATTGCAGTACGAGTAAAGATGCTCGTTACGCGCAGCAGGACGGAAAGACCCCGAGACCTTTACTATAGTTTGGTATTGGTGTTCGGTGTGGCTTGTGTAGGATAGGTGGGAGACGGTGAAGCGGGCACGCCAGTGCACGTGGAGTCAACGTTGAAATACCACTCTGGTCACTCTGGACATCTAACTTCGGCCCGTGATCCGGGTCAGGGACAGTGCCTGATGGGTAGTTTAACTGGGGCGGTTGCCTCCTAAAGAGTAACGGAGGCGCCCAAAGGTTCCCTCAGCCTGGTTGGCAATCAGGTGTCGAGTGTAAGTGCACAAGGGAGCTTGACTGTGAGAGCGACAGCTCGAGCAGGGACGAAAGTCGGGACTAGTGATCCGGCGGTACATTGTGGAATGGCCGTCGCTCAACGGATAAAAGGTACCTCGGGGATAACAGGCTGATCTTGCCCAAGAGTCCATATCGACGGCATGGTTTGGCACCTCGATGTCGGCTCGTCGCATCCTGGGGCTGGAGTTGGTCCCAAGGGTTGGGCTGTTCGCCCATTAAAGCGGTACGCGAGCTGGGTTCAGAACGTCGTGAGACAGTTCGGTCCCTATCCGCTGCGCGCGCAGGAAATTTGAGAAGACCTGTCCTTAGTACGAGAGGACCGGGACGGACGAACCTCTGGTATGGCAGTTGTACCGCCAGGTGCACCGCTGCTTCGCTACGTTCGGAAGAGATAACCGCTGAAAGCATCTAAGCGGGAAGCTCGCTTCGAGATGAGATTTCCAGACACCATTTGGTGTGAGAGGCCCCCAGCTAGACCACTGGGTTGATAGGCCGGAGGTGGAAGCACGAACCAACGACGTGTGCAGCCGACCGGTACTAATAAGCCGACAACTTACACCACACCCCCACCCCCAACACGTGTTGGGAACGAAGGGTGGGGTCACCACAGAACACCGCGTCCACTATACGGCTCCCAACCAACAACCCCCGCGGTTGCCGGTGAAGACCCACAACTGAATACCGCCCACCACGGGCGGACAACCACAGTGACTTACCCACCCC
>NZ_SSSF01000028.1:0-8411 GCF_013368965.1 Kocuria salina | reverse complement strand
GCTGAGCATGAAACTCTCCATCAAACTGTTCATCCTCATCGGGGGCTTCAGCCTCCTGGTGGCCGTGGTCTACGGCTTTCTCACGCGGTTCGACGAGCTCGTCGGGTTCCCGGCGCTGCTGGCCGTCGGCGCCATGTCCTTCATGCTGGCCGTCTACCTGTGGCTCGTGAACCGCAACACCGGTGGCGTCCTCCCCGAGGACAAGCTCGACGGCGAGATCGTCGAGTCCGCCGGCGAGTACGGCCACTTCTCCCCGTGGAGCTGGTGGCCCCTGCTGCTCGGCACCGGCTGCGCCCTCGCGTTCACGGCGCTGGCCATGGGCTGGTGGATCCTCGGCCTCGCCGCCCCGCTGGCGGTGCTCGGCCTGGTGGGTCTGATCTTCGAGTACTCCCGCGGCGACCACGCCCACTGACACGGGCGGCTGAACGCCGACCGTCGACAAGGCCCCGGACACCCCAGGTGTCCGGGGCCTTTCGCGTTTCCGCGCTGCGGGGGACCGTGGCCCGTCCCGGGGGAGACCTGGGCGGGCCACAGCGTCCTCGGGCACGAAGCTGACGGCGGGGGAGCCGCTGCCGTGCAGGCCCTTGGGCAGGCCGGCGATGACGCTCCGCGCGACGGGTACGCGGTGCTCCGGAGCCCGCGGCAGAACCCGGGGTGGAACCAGGGTCAGGGCCACGTCCCCTGGGAAACGGTGCCCGGTGTCGTCCGCGATCTCGACGACGCGGTCCGGAGCAGCGGGCCGGTCACTCCGCTCCGAGCGGCCCGGCGGGTCGTCCAGTGGCTCCTGCGCGTCCTTCAGGGGCTTCGCCCGACCGGACGGACGATGCCGGGGTGCACCTGTGGCACCGGCCGGAGGTCGAGGCACAGGGCCATCCCCGGCGGTGCACCCGGGCCACCGTCGGCACGTCATCATCGGCCTGGTCACGGCGCGCCTCGAGGGGCACGGTGTTCCGCGGGGGACTGTTCTGAACGCCGACCGGGGCATCACCGCTGCACCGCCGATGCGGCGGTGCCGGAGGGCAGGGAGCGTCCGTCCGGTGCCGGGACGGTCCAGGCCGACCAAGGGAACGCAGGAGACGCCCCGGAGACGCCGGCGAGCACGGCAGCGACAACCGCCCCCGATCGTCCGGACCGCCCTGGCACGGGCTCTTCCCGACGGCGTTCCGGTGCTGGTGCGGTTCCGGGTCCGGCTACGTGCGTCGACATCGACCGGTACCGATCCGGAGGATGGCCAGTGGAGTCACGGGCTCCACCGGCCGCCCGCGGCCGGGGCACTCCGTCAGGAGGGCCTGGACGCGGTCCTGCGGGCCTGCGGGGCTGCAGACCGGAAAGGAGTGCGGTTCGCGGGTGCTGGCCCGCCGGAACGGCGCTGAGGGCCGCCGAAGGAGTCCGGCGATCGTGTCCCCGCCGTGTCCGACCGCCGGCGGACGGATCCACAGATGCGGGTGACGGATCCGGAGATGCGGGTGACGGATCCACAGATGCGACAGGGCCCCGAGAGGAGTGATCCTCTCGGGGCCCTGTCAGGCGTGCTGCCGGCTCAGCGCACGAGCTCCCGGTCCTGGGAACCCGTGGTGAGGGCGTCGGCCTCGTGGTGGTGGTGCGCCGCCTCCAGCTCCGCCGGGGTGACGGGGGCGACACGGTCCTCGAAGAAGAAGCGGCTGATCCGCTCCCGCGTCTTCTCGGTGGCCGTGATCTTGCCCTTCGCGTTCGGCCGGGCCGGCTCGACATGGTAGTCGGGCATGTTGACCAGACGGTACCGCTTGTACTCGTCGAGGGGCTCGTGCACCTCGATGAACTCACCGTGGGGGAGCTGCTGCACCCGGCCGGTCTCACGGCCGTGGAGGACGATCTCCCGGTCCTTGCGCTGCAGCGCCAGGCAGATCCGGCGGGTGATCATGAAGGCCAGGATCGGGCCCAGGAAGTACAGGGCGCGCAGCCAGTACAGGACGTCGTTGACGGCCAGGTTGAAATGCGTGGCGATGAGATCGCCGCTGGCCGCGATGAGCATGATCGTGTAGAACGTCACGCCGGCGGCGCCCATGGCGGTCCGGAACGGAGCGTTCCGGGGACGGTCGAGGATGTGGTGCTCCCGGTCGTCCTTCGTGACCCAGCGCTCGATCCAGGGCCATGCGGCCATGAGCCCGAAGAGCACCGCGAGCGGCGCCATCGGCAGCAGCACGTTCATCGGGATCGACATGCCCCAGAAGGTCCACTCCCAGTTGAACGGCCAGGTGCCGGGCATGAGGCGCACGGCCCCGTCGGTGAAGCCCATGTACCAGTCGGGCTGGGAGCCGGCCTGCACCGGGGAGGGGTCGTACGGGCCGTAGTTCCAGATCGCGTTGATCGTGGTGGTGCCCGCCATCAGGGCCATGATGCCGAAGACGATGAAGAAGAACCCGCCGGCCTTCGCCGCGTAAATCGGGCCCACGGGGAAGCCGACCACGTTGTTCTCGGTGCGGCCCGGGCCGGGGAACTGGGTGTGCTTGTGCACCACGACCATGAACAGGTGGATGACGATCAGCATCAAGATGATCGCCGGGATCACGAGCACGTGGAGGATGTAGAGGCGCGCGATGATGTCGTGACCGGGGAACTCGCCGCCGAACAGGAACATCGACAGGTAGGCGCCCACGATCGGGAGTGCCTTGAGGATCGCGTCGGCGATGCGCAGACCGTTGCCGGAGAGCACGTCGTCGGGGAGCGAGTAGCCGGTGAAGCCGGCGACGATCGCGAGCAGGAAGAGCGCGACACCGACGAGCCAGTTGAGCTCGCGCGGCCGGCGGAAGGCGCCGGTGAAGAACACGCGCAGCATGTGCACGGATACGGCGGCGGCGAAGACCAGCGCGGACCAGTGGTGGATCTGGCGCAGGAAGAGACCGCCGCGGATGTCGAACGAGATGTCGAGCGAGGACGCGTAGGCCGCGGACATCTCGACGCCCTGCATCGGGACGTAGGAGCCCTCGTACTCCAGGGCCGCCATCGACGGCTCGAACCAGAGGGCCAGGAACGTGCCGGAGAGCAGCAGGATGACGAAGGTGTACAGCGCCACCTCGCCGAACATGAAGGACCAGTGGTCCGGGAAGATCTTCCGGCCGAACTCCTTGACGATCGGCGACATGCCGACACGGGTGTCGACGAAATTCGCGATCCGGCCGGCGCCCGTCTGGGGCTTGTACTCGTAATCAGTGGACGTGGACATCAGTTCGCCTCACCCTGCATCTCCTCGACATGGGTACCGCGCTGCGAGTAGGTCGGACCGACCGGCTCGTGGAAGTCGCTGCGGGCCACGAGGTAGCCCTCGTCGTCCACAGTGATCGGCAGCTGGGGAAGGGGCCGGGCAGCCGGCCCGAAGATGACCTCGCACTCGTTCGCGAGGTCGAACGTGGACTGGTGGCACGGGCACAGCAGGTGGTGGGTCTGCTGCTCGTAGAGCGCGACCGGGCAGCCGACGTGGGTGCAGACCTTGGAGTAGGCGAAGATGCCGTCGACGTTCCAGCCGGCCCGCTCGGGCGAGACGTTGACGGTGTCCGGGTCGAGGCGCATGAGCAGCACCACGGCCTTGGCCTTCTCGTCGAGGTAGCCCTCGTTGTGCCCGATGGCGCTCAGGTTCTCGGGGACCACGTGGAACGTGGAGCCGAGGGTGACGTCCGAGGCCTTGATGGGGGTGCCGGAGGGATCGCGCACCAGACGGATCCCCTCGTCCCAGAGGGTCTCCTTGAGGACGTCGAGGTCGGTCGGACCGAGGTCCCGCAGCAGGCCGACGAACGGCAGGGGAGCGAGCACGGCCGCGCCGATGAGGGTGTTGCGCAGCAGCGGCCGGCGCTTGATCCCGGACTCGTCGTAGATCGTGTTCAGGATGCTCTGCGCCTCGGCGCGCTGCTCCTCCGTGCGCACCGCGTGCCGGTTCTCGACCAGCTCGTGGTCCGGCATGAGCGTGCGGGCCCAGTGGACCACGCCGAGACCGATGCCGAACATGCCCAGGGCGACGCCGAGGCCCAGCAGCAGGTTCTGGAGCTGCAGGGCGCGTGTGGGCTCGGTGTTCGTGACGTCGTAGATGGGGCCGTCGACACGGATGCCGAAGTACCCGACGAAGAACAGGATCGAGCCGATGATCGAGAGCAGGAACAGCAGGACGACCTGCCGTTCGGCGCGCTTGGCGGCCGTGGAGTCGACGTCCGTCAGGCGCGGGCGGTGCGGGGGCAGTCCGGGGTCGGGGAAACGCTCCATTGCCGTGGTGCCCGTGGTGGCAACGGTTCCCGACTGGTGGGGAGTGCCGTCACTGTGGCTTCCCATGTGGTCCCTCATTCTTCTCTTGGTGCAGTTGATCGTAGCTTCGGGGTCCGACATCCGGTGCCGGCACGGCCCGTCAGGCGGAGCGCGAGGTGAGCCAGACGGTGAACCCGATGATGACGGCGAGGCCGATGGTCCAGACGAACAGGCCCTCCGACACCGGGCCGAGGGCGCCGAGCCCGAAGCCACCGGGGTTGGGGCTGTCCTCGAGGGTCTTCAGGTACGTGATGACGTCCCGCTTCTCCTCGGGGGTGATGTTCGCGTCGTTGAACACCGGCATGTTCTGCGGGCCGGTCAGCATGGCCGTGTAGATGTGCCTCTCCTCGACGCCCATCAGGGAGGGGGCGTACTTGCCGCGGGTCAGCGCGCCGCCGGCACCGGCGGCGTTGTGGCACATGGCGCAGTTCGCGAGGAAGACCTTCGCACCGTTGGCGGCGTTGCCCTGGGAGACGTCCAGGTACTCCTCCTCCGGCAGGCCGGGGCCGGCCCCGAAGGTGGCCACGTACGCGGACATCTGGCGGACCTGCTCGTCGTTGAACTGGACCGCCTTCTGCTCGGCCTGGGGGCCGTTGGCCTGCATGGGCATACGGCCCGTGCCGACCTGGAAGTCGACGGCGGCGGCACCGACGCCGACGAGCGACGGGCCGGAGGGGGTCCCAGCGCCGTCGAGGCCGTGGCAGGTGGAGCAGTTCGCGACGAACAGCTTCTCGCCCTCCTCGATGTCCTGCGCGGTGTAGGACTCGGTCTGGGCCTTGGCCTCGTTGGTGGTGGTGGCGACTGCGTAGAGCCCACCGCTGAGGAGCAGGGCCAGGACCATCAGGACCAGGACGGCCAGAGGGTGGCGTCGCTGCTGCGAAAGTGCCTTCACGTCAAACGTTCCTTTAACTCGGTGTTGGTTTGCTTGGTGCGTCCTCCGGACGGCGCGGCCTACCGGAGGAAGTAGACCACGAGGAACAGCACGATCCAGACGACATCCACGAAGTGCCAGTAGTAGGACACGACGATCGCCGAGGTGGCCTCGAAGTGCCCGAAGCGCTTGGCGATGAAGGCACGCCCCATGATGAACAGGAACGCGATGAGACCGCCCGTCACGTGCAGGGCGTGGAAGCCCGTGGTGATGTAGAAGGCGGAGCCGTAGGAGTTGGCCGGGATGCTGATGCCGTGGGCGACCAGCTCCGCGTACTCGAAGGACTGCACCGCCACGAAGATCGCGCCCATGATGAAGGTCAGGGCGAACCACTCGATCATTCCCCACCGGCGGACGTCGAACAGCCCGCCGGCCCGGCGGGGCTGGAGGCGCTCGGCCGCGAAGACGCCGAACTGGCAGGTCACCGAGCTCAGCACCAGGACGATGGTGTTGGCGAGCGCCAGCGGGATGTTGAGCTTGGCGGACTCCTCGGCCCAGAGCTCCGGTGCGGTGGAGCGCAGGGTGAAGTACATGGCAAAGAGGCCGGCGAAGAACATCAGCTCGGAAGCGAGCCACACGATGGTGCCCACTGAGGTGAGGTTGGGTCGGTTGATCGACCCGCCTACCGGCTTGGCTGGGGTATGGGTTGCAGTCGTCACAGAGACATTATGTCGCCAAAACTCCCGGTGGACCAACCAGGGGCGGGGTCGGGCGGTTCGCGTGTCCGGGCGCCGAGGGCCCCCGTTGACGAGGCGCGCCGTCTCCTCGCGCGTCCGGGCGCGGGAGGCCGGGGATCCGGGGGCCTCCGGGACCCGGATGTGATCCGTGTCACATGTCGTCGGCGAGGGACATCCCACGCCCGGGAGCCTGTTCGGGCCGGTCCGGCGGCGGGCGATACGATCGGGGACGTGAACACGACGACACCGACGACCGCACCGCACTTCGAGTGGCCGGACCTGATCACCGCCCTGATCTCCGGCACCGATCTGACCCGTGACCAGGCCTACTGGGCCATGGACACGATCATGTCGGGCGAGGTGTCCGACGTCGTCATCGCCGGTTTCCTCGTGGCCCTGCGGGCGAAGGGGGAGACGGTCGAGGAGCTGACCGGGCTGGCCGACGCCATGGTGGGCAACGCCCGGCCGGTCGACATTCCCGGCCCGGCCCTGGACATCGTCGGGACCGGCGGCGACCGGCTCTCCAGCGTCAACATCTCCACGATGTCCGCCCTCGTGTGCGCGGGCGCCGGGGCGAAGGTCGTCAAGCACGGCAACCGCGCGTCGTCCTCGAAGTCCGGCTCCGCCGACGTCCTGGAGGCGCTCGGGGTGCGGCTGGACCTGCCGGTCGAGATGGTGGAGTCCGCGGCCCGGCACGTGGGCATCACGTTCCTCTTCGCCCAGACCTTCCACCCGTCGATGCGCTTCGCCGCGGCGGCCCGGGCGCAGCTGCGCGTGGCCACCGCCTTCAACTTCCTGGGGCCGATCACGAACCCGGCGCGGGTCGAGGCCTCGGCCGTCGGCGTGGCCGACCGCTCGCTGGCGCCGCTGATCGCGGGCGTCTTCGCGGCCCGCGGCGACCGGGCCCTCGTCTTCCGGGGCGGCGACGGCCTCGACGAGCTCACCGTGACGGCGCCCTCCGAGGTCTGGGAGGTCCGGGACGGGCGGGTCGACCACCACGACCTCGAGCCGCTCGACCTCGGCATGCCCCGGGCCACGATCGAGGACCTCCGGGGTCAGGACGCCCGGTACAACGCGGGCGTGGTCGAGCGGGTCCTGGCGGGGGAGAAGGGGCACGTGCGCAACGCCGTGCTGCTCAACTCCGCCGCCGGCCTCGTGGCCTTCGACACCGGTGCCGAGGGCTCCTTCCAGGACCGGATGGCCGCGGCGGTGCGGCGCGCGGAGGAGTCGGTGGACAGCGGCGCGGCCCGCGCCGTCCTGGACCGCTGGATCGCCCACACCGCGCGCTGAGGCGCCGCGCCTGCGGAGGGCCGACGACGACGGAGGCCGGCGGGGCGTTCCCTCGCCGGCCTCCTGCTGTCCGTGCGCCCGACCGCCGCGCGGGCTCCGGCCGGGTGGCACGATGCCGGGTAGCGGGTGGCCGTCAGTCGATGCCGAGCGAGAAGGCCGCCTCCAGGTCGTGCTTGCTGTAGGTCCGGAACGCGATGTTGGTGTTCGTGCCCACGACGCCCTCGACCTTGGAGAGCCGGTCGGCGATGACGTCCGCGAGGTCCTCGTGCCGGTGCACGCGCACCATGGCGATGAGGTCCCAGTCGCCGGTCACGGAGTACACCTCGCTGATGCCGGGGATGTCGGAGATCTGCTCGGCGACCTCGGGGATCCGGTCGGCGGAGGTCTTGATGAGGACGATGGCGGTGAGCATGGAGCACCTTTCGCGGGAGCGGGGCCGGCAGGACCGGCGGGACGGAGGGGTCAGCGCGGGCGGCGGGAGCGGGCCGCGCGCAGCCCCGAGACCAGGGCGCGGGGGCCCAGCAGGAAGACGCCGAGCACTGCGAGCGTGACGAGGACGAAGCTCGGTGCCGCGCCCTCGCCGACGAGCAGGCGCAGAGCCATGCCCACGGCCACGGTCGTCGACCACAGCGCGACGCCCCGCGGCCAGACGGCGAACGGGGCGCGGTGCACCCGCCACCCGATCCAGCCCAGCAGGAGCCCGGCCAGGAACGGCCACGCCGTGATCAGGAGGCCGGCCGCGTCCAGGGCGTGGGTGCTGCGGCCCAGGCCGGCGAACAGCAGGACGAGCAGCACGTCCACGGTCAGCGCCGCGGCCCAGGGGCCGGGGTGCGTGGTGCGTTCCTCGGGGCGGGCGGTGAGGGGGGCGGACGTGTGCATGCTGGCAGTCTAGTGCGGCGTCCGCTGGTCGCGATCCGGGACTCCCGAAGCCTCAGGTGCACCTTGAGAGTTGAGGGCTGCGGGCGAAAAAAGTCTCAACCTTCCACCAGGGGTCGATGGTCCGGGCCCGGAGGCCAGGGAGGGCCGCCGGGCCGCCTCGGGTGCCGGACTCGTGACGGAATGCGGGACGGCGGGGTGGCTGAGGAGTACCACATCCTCGTGCGGTGCGGCGCGGCGTCCCGGTGGAGCGGTCGGTGCGACGAGCGGCGGAGGTGTGTGCGACAGGGGATGCTCGGGAGTGGTACATAGCGGGTGGAACGGGCCGGAGGGGAGCCTTCGCTCCACGCTACTTTACATAATGTCGA
>NZ_SSSF01000027.1:0-10478 GCF_013368965.1 Kocuria salina | reverse complement strand
GTGACTTCGACATGAACTATCACGAGGAGCGAGGCTGGCCATCGGTGGAACATCGAAACGCTGCCTACCGGGAAGGCCTGAGGTTGGCGCAGGTGGTTCAGGAGGCCGTTGGTCCTGACGTTGAAATCACCTTCACGTTCTGGGAAACACTCGTGAACGGGCAGGACCTGCCGTTAGAAGGGTGACCCACAATGCGTGCGATTGAGCGCAGCGAGGAGCCAACCCGTAGCGTTTGACGAATGCAAATGCGACGCGGGGACCAGGACGCCAGGCACCGACGGGATATGGCTTGGATTCTGGTGCTGCTTGCTGGAGTACAGGTGGGTTTGCTGGGGGCGTTGATCGGTGTCTTGATCGAGGATCTCGTGGTGGGCACTGTCGTTGCTTTGGTCCCGGGTGCTGTGGCGGTGGGGATCTGGTGGCGGCGGTTTCTGGACTAACCGGCGTTGCCGGGCATGGAAAAAGCCGGGCAGTAGCCCGGCTTTTTCTTATGGGAGGCGGGGCCTGGTCAACCGGGCCTCCCGGGAAGCTGTTGGTGTAAGCACGCCAGTTCCCACCTCTAGTCTCGGCCGATCTTCGGTTCGTTCCCAAAAGTGACGGCAATGGGTGGGTGAGAGGTCCCGCCAAGGTCTGATCTGCCGGCACAGGCTGCTCAGCCGGGGTTGTCCCGGCAGGGCTCTGTCCCGGTCAGGCTGGACGGTGCGTGGTCATAAACCATGGGCCGGTTCGGGGAGCCGGGGGTGGCTTTCTATCGTCGTGGAGATGAGTAGAGAACGCGATGAGCCGATGAGCGAGGCCCAGCTGGAAGTCGCTTGGATGGTCGTGCTGCTGGGGGGCGCGCTGGTCCTCATGGGTGGGGTGGCCCTGAATGTGCTGATCGATCATCTCGCTGTCAGCTTCGCCTTGGCGGGGGTGCCGAGTGTGCTGGTGGTGGCAGTGTTGTGGCGGCGGTACGTGCACTAGGCCGTGCGTGCGGGCACAGAAAAAGCCGGGTAGCAGAGCCCGGCTTTTTCCGTGGGGAGGATCCTGTACCCCGCATCTCAGTGTCCTACACACCAGTTGGGATCCCTACTGCCACCAGGCGGAGAAAGTTATGTTCTATGTGCCATAGAACGGGATCGGTCTTCGGCCGGGCACCGCGCGGGGCGGGTGGGCGCTTGTCGACGCCGGACGAATACTGAGCAGATGCGACGGTCGAAAAGTGAGCACTCGACGATTGGAGTGTGATCACTGTGGAAGATTGGGCGTTGATCCGTCGGCTGCATGCCGAGGGGGTGCCGAAGTCCCAGATCGCGTCGCGGCTGGGGATCTCGCGGAACACGGTTGCCAAGGCCGTGGCCGCCTCCCGGCCACCGCGCTACGAGAGGTCTGCCGGGCCCAACGCGTTCACCGATGTCGAGCCGGCCGTGCGGGCGCTGCTTGCCGAGCACCCGTCCATGCCGGCCACGGTGCTGGCCGAGCGGGTGGGGTGGTCGGGGTCCATCACCTGGTTCCGGGACAATCTCCGAGCCATCCGCAGCGAGTACGCCCCGGTGGATCCAGCGGACCGGTTGTCCTACCGGCCCGGGGACCAGGTCCAGTGCGATCTGTGGTTCCCGCCGGCACGGATCCCGCTGGGCGGCGCTCAGCAGGGATCACCGCCGGTGCTGGTGATGGTCTGTTCCTCCTCGCGGTTCGTCACCGCGGTGATGATTCCCTCGCGCACCACCGGTGATCTGCTGGCCGGGATGTGGCATCTGGTGGTCGAGCAGATCAAAGGCGTGCCGCGGCGGTGGGTCTGGGACAACGAGTCCGGCATCGGTCGCGGGGGCCGCCCGGCCGAGGGGGTGGCCGCGTTCATGGGCACGATGGCGGCGACCCTGGTGCAGCTCAAGCCCTACGATCCGGAATCCAAGGGCATCGTGGAGAGGGCCAACGGCTACCTCGAGACCTCGTTCCTGCCCGGGCGCAGTTTCGCTTCCCCCGCCGACTTCAACGCCCAACTGCGCCAGTGGCTGAGGGCCGCCAACACCCGGCGGGTGCGGGCCATCGCCGCCCGGCCGGCGGAGCTGATCGCCGCTGATCGGGCCGCGATGCTCCCCGTGCCGCCGGTCGCCCCGGCGCTCGGGCACCGCTCTTGGGTGCGGCTGGGCCGGGACTACTACGTGCGGATGGCCGGCAACGACTACTCCGTGGACCCGACCGTGATCGGGGCCATGGTCGAGGTCACCGCCGACCTGCACCGGGTGCTCGTGCGCTGCCAGGGCCGGGTCGTGGCCGAGCACGCGCGCTGCTGGGCGTCAGCGACCACGGTCACCGATCCGGCGCACGTGGCTACCGCCGCGGTGCTGCGCCGGGCCTATCAGCAGCGCCCGCACCCGGGTGCCGAGGCGGATCCGCTGGTGCGGGATCTGGCCGACTACGACCGTGCGTTCGGGATCGAGGTCGCCTGATGGCCACCACACCGGCCGAGACGGCCAAGACCCTGGAGTACCTCACCGCCTCGTTGAAGGCGCCGCGGATCCGTGAGGCCGCCGCCCGCATCGCCGACACTGCCCGTGCGGGGCACTGGTCCTACGAGGAGTACCTGACCGCCGTCCTCGAGCGCGAGGTCGCCGCCCGCAATGCCTCCGGGGCCCGGCTGCGGATCACTGCCGCAGGCTTCCCCGCGATCAAGACCGCCGAGGACTTCGACTTCACTGCCCAGACGGCGATCACCCACACCGACTACGCCGCGATGGCCTCGGGCCGGTACCTGGCCGAGGCCGGCAACATCGTGCTCCTCGGGCCCCCAGGCACCGGCAAGACCCACCTGGCCACGGCCCTGGGCATCACCGCCTGCCAGCAGGGCCACCGGGTGCTCTACGCCACTGCCGTGGACTGGGTGCACCGGCTCAAGGGCGCTCACGACACCGGGCGCCTGGATGCCGAGCTGCGCAAGCTGGGCCGCTACCGGCTGATCATCATCGACGAGGTCGGCTATCTGCCCTTCGAGCAGGAGGCCGCGAACCTCTTCTTCCAGCTCGTCTCGACCCGCTACGAGAAGGCCTCCCTGATCCTGACCAGCAACCTGCCCTTCGCCCGCTGGGGTGAGGTCTTCGGCGACGTCACCATCGCCGCGGCCATGATCGACCGCATCGTCCACCACGCCGAGGTCCACACCCTCAAAGGCGCCAGCTACCGACTCAAGACCCTGGGCACCGACTCCCTGCCCAGCACCACCCACCAGACGAACTAGCAACACCAACTGCTCACTTTTGGGCCGTCGCTACTGCTCACTTTTCGACCGTCGTTGACAGCGCTGGGCATGGGAAAAGCCGGGCCATGGGAGAGCCCGGCTTTCCTAGGGCGGTATGCAGATCACCCACCCTCAGTGTCTGGGAAGCCCGTGAGCGTGTCGAGGGGGACCGGTTGTTAACGGCCCGGCCCCCCTCCAGGGGGGAGTGATGTGAGCACGAGTCCCCCGATTTCAGTGTGAAGAATGACCGCAGGTGCTTCCTAGCAGCCAGAGCTTTGTGTCGAGGGTTGGGTGGGTCGTTGGGGAAGGGGTGAACCCCTACTAGGTCCGCACATGGCCGACGCGACAGGGCGAAGGTCCGCCCGTGGGCCTACGCCGGGTCATAGGGCCAGGAAAGAGTTGAGCCCCGGAGATTCCAGCCTCCGGGGCTCGACTTCCCCGATTGATAGCGGCAATCAGGAGAAGCCTTGTGACCAGTGTAGGCACGACCCCTCTCCCGTCCACCAGCCCCGCCGCAACACGGCAGGCGGCTGTTCGGCAAGCGGTCGTTGACCCTTTGGGCGTGCACCACAGGAGAACGACAGTCCCCTAACCCTAGGGTTGCGGGACGTCTCGCCAGCATCACCCCGGCCCCGTGGAGTCCTCCGGATTTCCGCAGATCTCTGCGGCGTGGGATGGCCTGCAGCTATGTGCTGTAACCGGACAGGGGCAATCCTGTCGTGAAGGTCAGTTGCGAGACACGCGCAGTGAGTGCAGGCCTCGGCAACTGCACCGCTAAAATGTACAATTTAGCTATGATTCGGATTCCCGCAACGCAAGCCCGGCAGCGGTGGGCGCAGACGATGGACTCCGCCCGTCGGAACCCGGTGACGATCACGGACCACGGGCGAGAGACCGTGATGGTCCTGGACATCGAGATCGCCCACAGGGCGCTACGCGCCCTGGAAGACGCCGAGGACGCCGCGGCGGCTGATGCGGCTGCAGCGGCGATCGAGGCCGGCGAGGAAACGGTTCCGCTGGAAGACATGGCCCGCGAGCTCGGCTTGAAGCTTGAGTGAGCGGTATGCGGTCGAGCTGAGCAAGCGTGCCGCGAAGGAGCTCCGTAAGCTCGACCGACCCGTGCAAGCCCGCATCGTTGCCGCCCTCGCACTGTTGCGCGATGATCCCCGGCCGGCGACCGTCAAGGCTCTGGTGGGCCATTCCGGGTACCTGCGGGTGCGGGTGGGCGACTATCGGATCGTTTACACGGTCCACGAGGGAAAGCTCCTCGTGCTGGTGCTGACTCTCGGGCATCGAGGAGCTATTTACCGCGACCTACCGTGAGACCCCACTAGGGCCTGTCCCGCGAATCGAGGGATGTGCACGTGGTGAGCGCATAAACCGGCTCAGGTAGCTTGTCGTCGCGATCTCAGCTTGATGCGGCAGGGACACCTGGGTGTGCTTGATCTGTTCTCAGCCTCCGGCGTAGAGCTCTGCCATGGCGCGCTGGAGGAGCGGGGCGATCTCGGAGGGGCGCGGAACCGGGGAGGCGTGCTGGGCGATTCGCTGGTTGAGATGCGCCCAGAGCTGCCGGTCATCTCGGAAAATCACCGGCCGGCGGATCAACCACACCCAACCTCGCGGAGGCAGCGGGACTCCGGCGTCGAGTAGGTAGGACTCGATCTCCTCATCCACCAGCTCACGATCGGCCACCGTGAACGGCTCAGTCCAGGCACGGACATGACCGTCGGAATCATGGCACTCCACAACCACGGTGCGACCCTGGTCATCGACGGGCATCTTCCGGACGTTCACCGTGCCTGCCGCCCAGGCGGCCATCACCCCGAGCCCGTTCTCCGTGGCCACCAGCCACTCATCCCCAGGGCGGCCCTGAGACACCTAATCCCACTCCATGATCCCCATGGTGCTCCCTTCTCCAGCGACGACTTCGCTCGACTCGGCACACGCCGATGAGGACGTGCTGCGCCGCTGGGCGATCACTGCAGCTGTGGCCACCAAGCAGATCCGGGGCAGGGTGCTCACTGTGTTCACCGTGAACAGACGTCAAAAACAGGTGAACACAATTATGACTACCCCCTTGTGAACACACTTTTGGCCTGCAATAGCAGGGATGAGCACCCCTGGGGTGCTCACTGACACCTGTGCTCACCTCATGGAATGCTGTGACCATGACACCCCCGCCGAGCACCCCTGACTACCCGCCGAAAACCCCGACACAGGCGGTCTTCGGGATGAGGCGCGCCGCCGAGGTGGCGGGTGTCTCGGTTTCCACGCTCCGGCGGAATAAGGAGCTGCTGCGCGCGCATGGGGCGGTCATCGCCGCCGACGGGTGGCAGGTGCCGCTGAGCGCGCTGGTGGCTTCTGGGCTGATGCGCCGGACCACCCCTCCAGAGTCCTCAACCGCACCTCCTCAGGAGGCTCAGGAGGCAGGGACGGCCCGAGATCCGGGGGCGCTGACTGAAGCGCAGGAGCGCATCCGAGAGCTGGAGCTCGAAGCGCTGGAGCTGCGTTTCCGTGCTGAGAAAGCAGAGGCCATCGCCCAGGAGCGGGGCTCAGCGCTCGAGGCCGAACGCATGGCGCTGCGGATGCTCACGACAGGACCACCCACGGCCCCCGCCGAGCCGGGTCCAGAGTCCACCCCAGTCCCGGTATCTCCGCCGCCGGCACCTGAACAGACCGGCCCCGGGCCTGAGCCGGTCAGGCAGTCCTGGTGGCGACGCACCTTCGGGTAGATCATCAGGACAACGACGGAGGGAGACTGCGGTGGCGCAGAAGCGGCGGGCGACGGCCAAGAAGCAGCAGGGGAACGCGAAAAAGAAGAAGACTCCAGCCAAACCGCAGGACTGGAGTGCTGCGGTACGCCGCGCCGAGGCCGAGCTGAGACGGTCTACGGCCTCGATCGAGGCAGGGGAGACGTTCGCCTCCCAGAAGCGCACAGGTCGCGAGGGAGCACCCAGCAAGTACGGCGGCACGCACAACAGCTGACCACTGGGCTCCGGCCCTTGAGATACGACGATGGCCCGGCGCCTGCGCGCCGGGCCATCGGTCTGCGGGGCGAGGTGCCTTGCGACACGCCGGACCGCTTAAAGCGGAACGGGACCGCGCCAACGGTCCCGTATCCTGAAGCTGAACCAAAACAACGAGCCCATTCTAGCAAGTGCGCCAACGCTTGCAATGGAACCACCAGCGATGGACTACCTGGTGTCGGCCTGAGACGTGGCCGTAGAACAACACCTCCAGCCGACGGAGACACGGGGCATCGGGCCCCGGCGAGCTGATCCTCGCACCGCGGCCCTCCCCGGGTTAGAGCCGGTTCCTTTTGTCGAGCACGCAGACAGGGGCCGTCACCGGGTCGAGCAATCGCCGGGATCGAAGGAGTGCCAAGCCCTACAGCGACCAGATGTCGCCGGAGCTGCGTGCACATGCCGCCACTGCCCACGAGTAATGCCGTGGGCCGCGCTACCGGTCACCTAGTGACCCCCATACGGCCATCTCCGAAGTCTCGGGCTGGACACCTTGCGCGCCTCTCTCGTTCCCCTTCCCGGGAGCGTTAGAGGCACACCCCTGCCCGCCAACCAAGCAACCGAGCCCCAGGCTGGCCCGGCGTTGCCGAGATGAACAGTCCCACAGACCAACTCGGCAAGTAGGCGGTCAGGAAAAAACAGCACGAGCGTTAGCGAGTTCCTCTCCTCCAAGAAACCTGGCTCTACGCTGACCGGATGATCAGTAACAACCGGTACTCGATGATGGACTGCCTGATGTGTGACAAGGACGGTCCTCACTACCAGTACAGCCCGGACAAAGAAAACGTCTTCCAGTGCAGTCAGTGCTTCGCGATGTTCACTGACCCTTCCCCGAAGTGGTCCGCATAGACACTCCTCTTACCCGGGCGACCACAACCAGGACACCCCAGCGACGGGTGCGCTGTGTCCCTCGAGGTGATTGAGCTAGGGGTGGGGCACCTGAGCAGCTGATCTCACCAGAGCGGCGCGGTGAGCGCTGCGTTCGGCCGCGGGCGGCCTTCCACAGCTTCACCGCGCCGACCCTGCCGGAGCGCGCCCGCCACCTGTTTGGCGGTCTCGCGCCCTAGGGGGCACTCGACCGCCGCGGTGGACACGCTCCGGCGATGCGAGGTATGACTAGCGTTACGTTCGCTGGCGCTCACTGCACGCAAGTCTTCCTCGCCGCCTCCTCGCTTCGCTGCGGGGGCGGGGGGCGGATCTCGCAGAGCTCGACCCACCAAGGGAGGGGGTCACCTCGTGGCCGAGGAGACCGAAGGACCGGTTAAGCGCACCCGCGTGGTCGCGGTGCGCTTGACCGATGGGGAGCACGCCGCCTGGGCGGCGGCAGCTGCTGAAGCCGGCTCCGGGCGGTTGGGCACCTGGGTGCGCACCACCATGGCCGGCCTGCTCACCGGCCACCGCGCGGCGCCGGCCCGTCCCGGCCCGCCCCCGGAGGTCGCCGCGCTGCGGGCGGAGCTGGCCCGGGTGGGCAACAACCTGAACCAGGCCGTGCGCGCTGCGAACGTCTCCGGTCTCGACCGGGCCGCGGCTGCGGAGCTGGTGGCCCGGGTGGACGCGGCCGAGGCCGTAATGGGTCAGATCCGGGAAGCGCTGCGCTCATGATCGCCAAGATCACCCGTGGCACCCGGGTCGGGGACATTGCCGCTTACCTGCACGGGCCGGGGAAGACTGCGATGCACACCTACCGCGACCGGGCCGGGGCCGAGCAGGTCGGGGGCATCGTGATTGGTGGGACCTTGGCGATGCGTGGGGACACTTCCGGGCGTTGGGCCGCTGAGTTGCGCGAGGCGGCGGCCTCGCGTCCGGAGATCACCAAGCCGATCTGGCAGGTCTCCTTGCGCTGCGCCCCGGAGGATCGGGCGCTGACCGATGCGGAGTGGCGTGATGCCGCCACGGTGTTCATGGCCAGGATGGGTCTGGAGGACCGCCCGTGGGTGGTGGTCCGCCACGCCGATGACCACGTGCACCTGGTCGCCTCCCGGGTCACCGACACCGGGCAGGTGTGGCACGGGCGCCAGGACTACCGCCAGGCCCAGAGCGCGTGCGCGGAGCTCGAGCAGACCTATGGGCTGCAGGTCGCCCCGCGGGAGACCACGCGGGTGTCCCGGCGGGCGGCCGATCACCAGATCACGCGCGGGGAACGCCACCAGGCGCTGCGCACTCATCTGCCGCCGGAGCGGGTGGAACTAGCCACCGTGGTCCGGGCGTGCGCGGACCGGGCCGTTGGCGGCGGCACCGCGGCGTTCGAGAGCGAACTCGAGAAAGCGGGGGTGGAGTTCGAGGCCAACCGCGCCAAGACGGGGCGGATGTCCGGATACAAGTTCGGCACCGGGCGCGTGGACGAGGCGGGGCAGCCGGTCTGGTTCAAGGCCTCCCAGCTGGACAAGACCCTGGCCTGGTCCAAGCTCTCCCAGGTCCTCGACGCCCCCTCCTCGTCCCAGCGGGTGCAGGTGCCGGAGAAAGGACTCCTGGAGTCCAAAGCCAAGTACCAGGCCCGGATGGTCGACGCCCAGGCCGAGGCCACCCGGCGCCGGCACCAGCAGATCGGCCAGGCCCAACGGGCCGAAATGGGTGAAGTCGCCAGTTGGTGGGCAAAGCGCAACGAGACTGACCCCCGCCTGATCGCACACCGGGAACAGATTCAAGAGATTGCCCGGCTGCGCCGAGCCTACGCCGCTGAACAGCTTCCCCGCAGACGTCAGGTTGCCCGCACCTTGGCTCCAGAACCCGTCCTTCCACACCGGCAGGCTTCCTGGGGTCTGAACCAGGACAACGAACGGGGACTCGGACGCTGAGTGCTGCTGGTCACGGTACTGTCCCCGCCCGGAGTGGTCGTCGAACCCGGTCCGGGGCTACTGGGTGTGGGCGCCGAAGGTTCCTGTAGGCAATTTAACTTTGCTGATGATCTATCCCTGCTGACCGGGATAGCGGAGACAACACCACACGGCTAGCTTTTGCTAAAGCAACCGTTTCCGTAGTGGTGCGGTTAGTTCCCGGGAGGACTCATGCCGCACCGAAAAATTCTGGCCATGCTCGTAGCTGTGCTCCTGACCGGGTTGGGCTTGGCTACCCCAGCGATGGCGGCTTCCGGTACGGCAAAGACGTCAATTTCCCAGAGCGCGGCGGCCCGCCAGGTTTTCTCGCCGGCACAGCGGGCGCTCATTGACCGGACCTTTACCCAGCAGGAGATTGCTCAACTGCTGCAAGTGGCGACTGCTACCCCGCCGCCGAATGGAATGGTCAGCGCCGCCGCTGCTGCCCGCCCCTCGGTAGCTCGCAAGGTCGTCCCCAACGGGTGCACCCGATCACCGGATCGTTTCATCAAGGCCAACTTCAGACCTGCCTGTGACGCTCATGATCGCTGCTATGGAAGTTCGCGGAACCGTTTGGACTGCGACAAGGTCTTCGTGCAAAACCTGCAGTACGCCTGCCGTCTCGCCTACCCCTGGTACAACCCCGCACGTGGATACTGCTATCAAGCAACCGGTGTCTACTACACCGCGGTGCGAGCTGTGGGCGATGACTACTACAAGGGCACCGGACGGAATAACTAGGATGGCGCTATGAAAAGCATGTACCGCATTGGGCTTGTCCTCATCCCGGTCGGGGCAATCCTGGCCTTGGCAACCAAGGTGACATCGTCCTTGCAGGGACGCTACAGCGCGGACCCGGACATCGGTCTCGGCCTGCTTTTCTTGTTGGGCGTTGCGCTCTCCATCGTGGGGGTATGTCTGACTCTTATCGCCCGCCACGGCATGCGGAGCGAGAACGCGGCGACCACCCCGTGATTACAGGTGCCTCGGGTTGCCTGAGGTACCACGGGAGGAGCTGAGACTGGTCAGTCTTAGCTCCCCCTCATTCTTTCTACCGTGCCGATTCTTCTCACTTTGACAGGCATGGTGAGCTTCCCGTTATTTCGCAATGTGCAGCCGTCATGGTGACCACACTCTTAGGTAGCCAACCATGTGCAGTCGCAACTGGTTAGTGTGGGCCATGGCTATAGGAACTCCAAGGGGCAGGTCCTCAAGACTTTTTACCCTCGTGTGATCATTTCTAAGACCAATCGACGAGTGATCACGTTATACCCGGCAAGGGGTTGTTGATGAGCACACACACAACGATCAGAATGTTCAACGAGTACGGATGCTCCTGGCCGTTTTTCGGATGGGACAGTGCACTGGAACAGGACGATTTCCCTCTTCCTGCTGAGCTGTCTGACCAGCTCCTGACGTGGACTC
>NZ_SSSF01000026.1:0-11182 GCF_013368965.1 Kocuria salina | reverse complement strand
TGCAGGACGCAACTCGCCTTGCCGGCGACCTGGCCGGATTCTAGGGCCTTGACCGAGATTGACAGCCGTACCGCATTACGTTGTTGGGTCTAACCGGTTCACCATGTCCAACAAGTGCCGCTGTTGCATTGCGTCAGCTGTCTGATCGATGAAACTCGAACTCGATAGCGGCTGGCGACGGACTCTTGTTGTGTTGTGCGGTCTTGTCATGTTGCACATGTGGCACAAGTTCGATGTAAGAAGCAACGACGCCATGACCCGTCAAGGCTCACCGGCATAGCCAGCTTATTGTTGCGTCGTGCATGTTTATCTCGTTCTACTTGTTTCACATGTTCGATAAGTTTAACCGCCCAATGGATCCCCTGGCGTGTGTTGGCGCCACAGGGTCCCTTGTTGTGTTGCCCATGCTTGCCTTGTTCTACCCATAGGTCTTGCAGAGACTTCTATTGCTGATAGGTGTCGAAGTGGACCGGGCGGCGTCGGCCGCGTCATTGCATAACGCATGGTGCAGAGTCTGCATGTAGTGCCAAGTTCAACGAGTCTCACCCGCTCGACCACGTGAGTCGGTCCAACCCACGCTCCATGCCGGGGTGCCATCAGGTGCTAGCCCGATAGCGCCGGTTCCACATGCTGAACCTGCATAACGTGACAAGCGTTTCTGATCCAGGTACGCCCCACGCTCCGCTCGTCGCTGGCTGCGGCTGGCACCGAGCAAGGGATTAATATTGTTGTGTTCACTACGTTGAACGTGTTTGACCTGTTGAAGCGTGTAACCGGTTAGGGTGATGGACGACAGCCTTCCCCAAGTCACCGGCCGTACACCCGGCCGAGAGGGACATCCACGATGATCTACACCGTCGCCTTCCCCAAGGGCGGAACGACCAAGACCACCACCGCGGCCGAACTGATCTGGACACTGGCCCAGCGAGGCCGGCGAGTCCTAGCCGTCGACCTGGACATGCAGGGCACGCTGACGCAGCGCCTGGGCTTCACCGATGCCACGGAGTTCAACGGCACAGCCGCAGATGTGCTGACCGCCAGGATGACCATCGAAGAGGCTGCGACCGAGGCGCCTGACATCGAGGGCGTCGAGGTGCTGGTCGGCCAGCACGACCTGTCTCTGGTCGATGTGAACAGTGTTGACGACCTCATCACCTCGCTACGGGACCTCCTGCCAGACGTGGCCGATCGCTACGACGACGTCGTGATTGACACCCCGCCGGCCATGAGCGACCTCAGCATTACCGGAATGGCAGCGGCGGAGTACCTCATCGCCCCTGTGGTGTGCGACGTGGAGGCGTACACGCAGGTCGACTACTTCGAGTCGGTGATCGAGAAGCGGCTGGCGCCGCGGATCAACAGGGGGCTGAAGATCGGCGCGATCATCCCCACGCGCTACGACGGCCGCCGTCTGCTGGACCGTGAGCTCGTGCTGACGCTGCGCGAGGAGTACGGGGAGTCCACGAAGGTCACTGATCCGATCCGTGAGGGCATCGCAGCTCGTGATGCGACACGCTCGGCCATGCCGGTGGGCCAGTACGATCCCAAGTCGAATCCGGCTAAGGACTACGCAAGGGTGTTCGGCTCCCTGATTGGGGAGGCGTGACGATGCCGACCAAGCGCGTGAACAAGCTGGTGGGCAAGAAGACCCGCAACCAGGTGCGCGACGAAGCCCTGGAGCAGCAGCACCTGCGTGACGAGCAGCTTTTGGATGCCAGAGCCAACCAGCGCAGCAGCACCGCCGGCTCCGACGAGTCGGCCGACATCACGGTCTTCGAGCAGGCTGCCGAGACGCTGGCGAACGAGACCGCGCCGACGCCCGGACCCGTCACCTTGCCGGTGGGGGAGGGGACTCTGGTGCCGGCAGTGACCGCCGAGCCGGTGGGGGAAGGCTCCGATGAGGTGGTGGGGGAGTGGCCGGTGGCCGAGATCTTGAAGCCGCGGTCCAACGGGCAGACCCTCGACGACGCGCAGCAGCACGCCGAGCAGCCGGCGCTCGAGGACGAGGTCCCAGCTCAGGTGCCGGCCGGAGAGACCAGGCGACCGGAGCTTGCTACTCGAGAGAAGACCGAAAATGTGGTGCCGACCGCGGAGCCGATGGGGGAGGGGAGTGCCATGTCAGCACCCGCTATCCATCCGAGCGGGCTCGCCGTCGCAGACTCCGAGGCTGTCAGGGGCCTCGAGCGGTACTCGCATCCCTTGGCGGGCCCGCGGGCCACCACCGTCCCGATCGGAGTCTCGTTCTCACGCACCTCCCTGGACCACGCTAAGCGGGCGTATTCCTCCGACAAGCACCGGATCCCCGGCGGCGGGCCGACGTCCTTCGTCCGCTGGTTGCAGCGGGCGGTGCATCAGCACCTGGCCCTGAGCCCGGAGGAGCGGGAGACGGCGCTGCAGTCCGCTCCGCCGCCGGATGACGGCGGAAGGAAGATCTCCTACAACGTCGTGCTGCCCTACGACCTCCACCACCAGCTGATGGCCGAGCTTGACCGAGCCGAGATGGAGGGCTGGCAGGTAAACAAGTCGGCGTTCGTCCGCGAGGCGGTAGCCGTAGCGATCGGCCAGGCCCTGATCCGGGCGAACGTCACCCAGTTCCCGCCGCTGAAGGGCAAACTCAAGCACGCCCGCTGACCGGCGCATGGTTGACTGGGTGCATAAGTTCAACATGTGGAACAGGTACAACAAGTAGAACACAACAATGCTCCCACGCAGGCCGACGGCCTGTCCCCTATGGAGACGGCGGGCCGTCGGTCGTCGTGGTGGACGGTCAGGAATCACTTGGGAAGTGCTGGATCGCCAGTGGCATCTTGGCCTTTGCGAGATGCTGGCCGACCTCGTATAGCTCGTCCCAGTCATAGTGCAGCTCGGTGGCGTGTAGCACCAGGTCGCGCCGGGCGGCCACCAGCGAACTGGTGAGCTCGGTGTCAGCGATGATGCCGCAGACCTCGACGAAGGTGCGGTGGGCGTCGAGCTGGATGAAGTAGTTCTCGAAGGTGGACGGGTGGAGGTCGACGTCGCGCTCGATGGCGGACGACTCACCCATCAGCACGACGTCTTCGCACCAGCGGTGGACGTCGGCGGCGGTGGGCAGGGTGTGACGGTAGTGGGGGAGGGGTCATTTGCTGAGTACTCATGCCACCCACGTGTGTGACCACACATCCAGCGCACGTACTGCCCCGGGCCGGGCGACCAGGGCCTGGACAACGAGCACCGGGTCGGAGGCGTAGAGCCCGGCGTTGAGGAGCCCGTTGAGCTCGATCACCACCCGGCGGCCGTTCTCGGCGATGTCCAGGTCGATGACGCAGTCGGCCCATCTCCGAATTCTCGCCGGCCAGATCCGCGGCCACCGGCTGACTCGAAGAGCTAACCTGCCACCACCTGGGACACGCCAACGTTGACTGGGAAATTTGGAAACTCATGCAGCGTGTTTCTGGAAACGATGTCGTTCGACTGACATACTTCCAACCATGACGACTATGCCTCGTACGCGCAGTCCCCGTGGCGGCCGCCCGTCCAAGGGCGAGCGACAGAAGGTATCTGCGAACCTTCCCATTGACCGGTACAACCAGTTTTGGGACATCGTGGAGTCCCGTGGCACTACCGCCAATGACCTGGCAGTCGAAATTATTACCGACTGGTTGGACCGTACGGCCATGTCGTCAACGAAGCCCGAGCAGCAGACGATCAATCTGGAGGAACGACGTATCGCCTGATCCCATGACTGCATGAGAAAGGACCCGCCTTCCCAGACGGGTCCCTCTCAAAACAATTCTCGAAGCCGACCACCTGAGTCGCCAAACCTGTTGGTCTGCTTCGCATATAGCACCGGAGTGATTTCTTGCCCTATCACACCGGGGGTGCGTTACGTCCAGATTAGCACCCTGGGCCCCTGACGCCATACCCCCATGCCCAGACGAAGTCCTTGATCTGCTAGGAATCTTGCCTCCGAGGCAGGAGACGAGCCCGGCCAGCAGATGGATCACGCACCACCGCCTGACCTATTTCAGGGCCGGGTACACCAAGCACCAGGCTTTGCCGAACAACGGTCAGTCCGTGGTCGAGTTCCCCTATGTCCAGATCAACCCGGCCGACAACATCAACTTTCTGGTGGTCGACGTGGACCGTTGCGACGCGCTCATGCTGCTGATGCATCCCGCCGTGCCACCGGCCACCTGGATCATCCACAAGCCCGAGTCTGGTCATGCTCAGGCAGGCTGGGCGATCGACCCGGTCTTCGTCGGTCGTGGTCACCGTCCCGGCCCGAAGCAGTACGCCGACTCGGTATTACGTTCCCTAACTCGGTTGGTCTACGGCGACGAGAACTTCACCCGATTCCTGGTTCAGAATCCATCTGCCCGCAACCCGGTGGGGAAGGTCTACTGGGGGAACAGGGCCACTCCGTGGCATCTGGGGGAGTTGATGGACCACATGAAGTCCTACGTCGATCCGTTTCACGACGAGATCCTCGACGGACCAGCCGTCTCGGCATGGCAACCCACTCCGGACAGAGCCAAGCAGTCGCGAGTAGTGCAGCAGGCGATTGCCAACACCTCTGGGCGCAACTGCTCTCTGTTCCGTAAGACCCTGCGGTGGCTCTGGACCCGGTGGCTCGGGGAGGAGCGCGAGCCACACGAACCTGATGCGCTGGCGTATGCCCGAACGCTCAATCGAGACCTCGAGCACCCGTTGCCAGACAAGGAAGTCCGGGCGCTGTCTGCCTCCGCGTGCCGTCAGGCACGCAAGGGCAACGGCCGACCGCGTACGTCTAGCCATGGAGGCAAAAAAAACCAGTTCCTATCACGGAAGGGCCGGGTAGGGGGCAAAGCCACCTCGGAGGCGAAGGCTGAGGCAGCGGCAGCCAACGCGGCGACTGGCCGCACCGTGCGCTCTGCAATGACCGATGCGAAAGCGCTGAAGGCCCAAGCCCTGCACCTGGCGGGGGAATCGAAGCAGGCGATCGCCGAGCTGATGCGAGCCTCCGTCAAGACGGTAGGTCGTTGGTTAGCTCGGGCGGTGGAGGGTGCCGAGACCATCACACCACCTGTAGCTTCAAGAATGTCCAGGCAGGAGCAGCCCGGCGCTTTGCCATCTGACCAGTCGGAAAGCGCCGAATGGGGGCACTCTGCATCGATTCCTGCGGACACCGGTGCAGTCCCTGACCCTGAGTCTGCCGAAACGCCAGCTGAACCAACGCTGCGCATGGACGAAGGCGCCATTTATCGCAGCCCAGAAGTCCTGCCTCCTATCCGACCTTCAGAGCCGCGTGTCTGGGCCACTCTTCAGCGCGCAATCGGTCGACCTCCGCGAGCCCGACCTCATTGACGCGCTTGAGAGTGGTGAGGTCGGTTTCATGTAGAGCCGGATATGTCCGTCTGATGAGGAGTCACTTCAGTCTTGCGTAGACCATGCCGGTGACAGGCTCTGTGTTTCAAGGCTGGCTCAGCGGTTCTTCGACGGAGACCGCACCGCACCAGTGGGGAGAGGGACAGCATCCACGGCCGCCTCGTGATGGGCGCTCCGGGGCAGAGCGCGGCTGGCAGGCCCGGGGTCCTCCAGGTGGCGGTACCAGGTGTTGCCATAGATCAGCGGCGGTGGTGGGACCGACTCCGGGTCGGGGCGGGCCGGTCGGTGGAGTGGTCTCCGGCTTCCAGGAGGTGTTCGGCGCCGGCGAGAAGGGTGGCGGCGATCAGCAGGACACCGCCGTCGTTGCCCAGCAGCAGGTCCGAGTCCACGGCGATGGCCGAGCGCCTGGCCGCCAAATCGTTGATGACCCCGAGGGCGAACCCGGTTGCCGTGACTGTTGTCGGGGCGGTCTCGACCCGTTCCACGGCGGTGACCTCCACCTCGGGCAGCTCGTGGCCGCTGAGTCGGTAGTCGAGCAGGACCTGCTGGCCCAGGCTCAGCAGTGCTGGCACCAGGGCGGCAGGGGTGATTTTCACGTCCTCGGGTAGGGCCACGATTACCCGGGCGGTGGTGCCGGCGGTGGTCTTCCGCAGCTGGGCAGCCACGGCGAAGGAGCCCACGACCGGGACCTCGCCCAGCACAGCATTGGGCGTGCTGGCAGCACTCACGGGAACTCCATGGGGGAGGGGATGCGAACGGACCCAGGCTCTCACAGTGTCGCCTCGAGAAACCGGGGCGCGGTGGTCACCGGGCCCCCATTTCGTCGTGCGCGCGGACTGTTACGGTCGCTCCAGCAAGTATCGAAAGCGATCGTCACCTCATCTGAGGAGGGTGACGATCACGCTCATCGATCACCGCCGAGTGTACTGGGGGGGGGTCGGGTGAGGAGGCCAGGCGTGCATCTGATAAGCCTCCCTTGGACGGGGCTTTCGCTAGAGCTGGGGAACGCATTGGCCGGCGCCGAGCTTGGCCAGTCCGGCCCGGTCGCCGGCGGTGAGGGCGGTGTTGTGCTCAGTGCTCACCCCGTGCATCAGGTGGGTGGGGTCCTCGACGTGGCCCAGGCCGAGCACGTGACCGAGTTCGTGCATGATGACGGCCCGGACAATCTCGGCTCCTGCAGGGTGCTGAAGTGTCTCTTGCAGGTCGGGGGCGTCGAGGGTCATGAGACCGGTGACGTAGGCGTGCGGGCTGTTGCCGACCTGCAGGGAGGTGCTGCCGCCCAGGCCGACGACCTCGCCGGCCAGGTCCGGGTATTCCGTCGGGGTGGACCAGGTGATGAGCACGGGCGCCCAGCGTTCACCGTAGCGCTCGGGCTGGTAGGGCTCCCGGTCCTGCCGGGGTGCCTCTGTGGTGGGGCCGTCGTCGAGGAACTGCAACCCAGTGGCCGCCGAAATCTCCGCGATGGCTTGTTCGAGCAGTTGCTGTCCACCGGCGGGGGCGCCATCGGGGCGCACGACATAGCGGATCGGGCGGCACGGATCGTAGGCGACGACCTGGTCCCCGGGGCTCTGGGTGGCCAGCAGGCTGTACCCACCGGTGTCGGGCACAACCGGGGGCCTCCCGAGGGGGTGGGCGGCTGAGTCCACCCCGGCCGGGGGGCCGTAGGCGTTGTCGGCGTCCGCCGGCACCGGGATGCGCCCATCCGTGGAATGCCCTGGGACGTCGAGATCGGCAGGTCCCACGATGACGTCCCCCTCGGGCACGGGATGGACGGTGGTGATGTCGATCGGCGGTTCATGTGCGGCCTGCTCCGCGGGCCCGGAGGCGGGGCCGGGATCCTGTGGTGGCGGGGATGGTAGTGCCGGGGTGGAGGAGGCGCTGATCAGTCGCTCCTGGACATGGGGCAGCACGAGGTATCCACCGATCGCCGGTACTCCCACGACGAGCGTGAGCACCAGAAGGGTCATTCCCCATGAGTTCCGGCGGGGACTACGGTCCGACACTGGAGGCTCCCAGCGGCGCCAGTCCGAGACCGGCGTCTCCCGGTTCATGGTCCGGTCGGCCCGACGGCGGCGCCGACGTTGGCCGGCCGCAGCAGACCCGTTTTGTCGGCTCAGGGCCTCATCGATCACCCACTGTGGGGTGCGCCCGGAGGGGGACTTGGGCAACGGCGGCAGGGGGTCGGGCAGGCCACGGTGGGGGGTCATGGGTGGTGTTTCCTGTGCTCGGTGGGGGAGGGGAAACCATCCAGCCGGTCGTCCCTGTGTGCTACTCGTCTTCGTGACCGTTACTGATCACAACGCCACCGTCCTGCGCCCGCCAGTGCCACGGCCTCAGGAGACGGAGATGACTTTGCCGGTCTTGGACTTCGATGCGATGGAGGACGACAGTCAAAGAAATACCACTTGGTAGCATCTGCAAATTACTAGGGTGTCCGATCTTTACCGTGTTGCTGGTTCGCACGGGCATCAGCCCACGTCACGGATCCTCCCCAGCACGGCGACGCCTGACATGTGTGATGTACGTCGTTGATCTCCGGAAGAGTTGAGCGGGTACCTGTCCTGTGCCAAAGGGACGAGGGGTCAACGCGTTCGGCCCTGTAGAGGCGGGTAGTCCCCGGCGACCTGGCACGAAGTCATGTCCTCCGGCCCCGGTGCCCGGCAATCTGGTCTTGCTGGTCTTGCCGGCCGATGAGCCCGCACGGCCCTTCGGGATGACCTAGCTCAAAGGAACGCCCATGAGCGTCGATGCGTGCGGCGGCTCCTACTTGCTGAGGCAGCTCATGGTGGCGAGGACTCATGGGGCTATCGCACACCTACCCGTGCGGTGGTGGACATGTCCCCTTTCAGGGGGACTGCAAGCAGCCCTCACGGCGTCCACGGAGCAGGAATCCACAACACTGACGCCTGGGTCGGGTGCAAGAAGGCCTAGATTTACGGGTTCCATAGCACTGCGACGACCGGAAAGTCGTGGTGTCCCCACAAGAGTCGATCCCAGTCCATAGGATCCAGATACATCCATTTGCTTTCGTTCAAAGGGGACACCATGAAGAAGATCACCGCAGGGATGGCCGTGCTGGCCGCCGCCGGGTTCACCGGCCTGTCGATGGTTCCGGCCGCAGCGGCCCCGATCGTTTTCGACAACTGCACGCAGGCGGCCCAGTACGGCGTCTACAACATTCCGGCCGGTTCCCCCGGGTACGGCACGCACCTGGACCAACCCGTCGACGGTGTCGGGTGTGAGAAGGACGGCGCTGTCTACAACGCCGCCCTGGTGCCCGATGACGGTGTCTCCGTTCCCCCGGTCACTCCGGTTGCTGAGACCCCGACGGATGTCGCTGGTTTCGACAACTGCGCTGAGGCTCGTGCCGCGGGCCGGGTGAACATCCCGGTCGGGGACCCGGCTTATGCTCCGCACCTGGATCGTGACCTCGATGGCATCGCCTGTGAGCAGGGCGGCGACGACGAGGCCGACAGTGGCACGGACGTCATCGTGGACTACGTGCCAGAGTCCTGGGGCAACGGCCAGTACAACCAGGTCGGTCAGGTCCCCGTGGGTGGGGCTGAGACCGGTGTCGCCGTGGAGTCCGAGAACACCGTGTCCGGCCTGGCCGTGGCCGGTGGTCTGACCCTGCTGGCCGCCGCCGGTGCGAGCATCGTGGCCCGCCGCCGCGCTGCCCAGGTCTGAGCCTGATAGCTACACCGATTCTGACCGGACGGAATCCTTCTCCGTGATGAGTGCTGCCCGTGAGCGCCGCACCGGCCTTCTGGCCGGTGCGGCGCTCACGCTGCTGTTGGTCAGCGGCTGCGCCGACACCGGTTCTGCCAGCACCCAGCCGCCGGCAACGACATCGTCGGCAACAGCTGATCCCGTGCCCTCGAGGACCGCCACCTCACCGTCCACGGCACCGGCACCGTCCGCCTCTGCCACGCCGTCGCCTTCTGCGACGCCCAAAGCCGACGACGAAGCCCCTCCGGTGTCCGTGCGCATCCCCGCCACAGGCACCGACTCGCCCCTGCTGCACCTGGGGTTGCGGGCCGATGGGAGCCTGGAAGTGCCGCCGGGGGAGCCGGGTTCACCGGCGGCCTGGTACAACCAGTCCCCGGTCCCGGGCGAGCCGGGTCCGGCGATCCTGCTGGGCCACGTCAATGCCACCGATGGGGGCCCCGGTGTCTTCGCAGGCCTGCGGGAGCTCGAGCCTGGGGACACCATCGAGGTCGCCCGCCACGACGGCACCACCGCGGTGTTCGTTGTTCAGCGCGGTGAGCAGTACTCCAAGGACAACTTCGACACCCAAGCCGTCTACGGCGACACCGCAGGGGCTGAGCTGCGCCTGATCACCTGCGACGGGTACAACTTGTTGACCGGCCAGTTCGAGGACAACTACGTGGTCTACGCCCAGCTTGCGCCCTGACCCCGCAAGGGAAGCCCCGGTTCGCTGGCCTCAGACACCTTGAAATTTTCCTGGCGGGCGATAGGGGCGTGCCCCGACTCAAGGGCGTGGTGCGGCCTCCAAGGCATTTACGAAGCAAACGAAAGGGGTTACGATTGTTTCATATCTAAGGGAGAGTGGTGACGATGTCCGCACAGACGCTTGAGCAGCAGACCTATCTGCCGGAGGGTTCGGACCAGCTAGCGAAGGTGTACGACTTCATCGAGGCGCATGAGGCCTCTAGGGGTGAACGCCCCGCGCCTCGATATCTCCTGGTGGGGGCAGAGCCTAACGATAGTGTCGAGATTCCTGAGAACGTCTACCGCGTCCTGCGCCAGGTCGTCGAGGCCCTGCAGGCTGGTCGAGCGGTGACTGTGGTCCCACAGACGCAGACGCTGACGACCCAGCAGGCGGCCGACCTTTTAGGAGTAAGTCGACCTACCGTCGTGAAGCTCATTGACGAGGGCAAGCTTCCCGCGGATACGCCCGGGAAGCGCCGCCGGCTACTTCGCCTGGACGATGTATTGCGTTACCGCAAGCAGCGTCGCGAGGAGCAGTACCGAGCAATCTTCGATACGGCCGATGACTACGACCTTGAAGAAAGCCCCGAGGTTGTCGCTGAACGACTGCGCCAGGTTCGGGCCGAGGTTGCGGCGACACGACAGAATCATGGGTAACCAAGTGCAAGGATGGCAACATGTTCGCCGCCATCCTTGATACCTGTGTTTTATGGCCCAGTTTGCAACGGGATTTCATCCTGAGTATGGCGGCGGAAGGTTTGTATCGGCCGCTGTGGAGTGAGGCCATCCTCGGAGAACTACGCCGGCATGAGGAACTGAAGCTACTTGGGCGTGGGGTGGAGGCAGAAGAATCCCAGCGGCGTTCTGACTACCTCATCATGAAGATGCGCACGAACTTCGACGACGCACTCGTGACTGGCTGGGGACCACTGGAGGGAAGTTACGGGCTGCGCGACCCCAACGACGAGCATGTTGTCGCAGCCGCCGTCGTGGGGGGTGCGGGAGGGATTGTCACCGACAATTTCAAGCACATTCAGCCGGAAAAAGTGCCCGCGCACATCAAAGTTCTACACCCTGCCGAGTTCGCAGCAGACACTGCAGACGTCGATCCGTTGAGGGCGGCGTACGCGCTTCACACCCTTGCAGGCCGACTACGCAACCCCCCACGTACACCTGCAGAAATTCTTGTTCTTCTCGAAAGTCGCTACGCCATGCATGATGTTGCCGAAATCCTCGCGCCGCATGTTTAGGCAGGACCAGCAGTCATAAGAAACCAGCTTCGATAGTTGTCCGACAAGAAACCCGCGGGTCTGCCGTAGCCTATGCCCGGCTCATTCTGTCTCTGCAGTGAGTCCGATATCAGCGGCTTGATCAGCCGTGGAAATAT
>NZ_SSSF01000025.1:0-14296 GCF_013368965.1 Kocuria salina | reverse complement strand
GAGACAGGCGGCTCGGACCCGGCGGCTGGTTTCTCCGTGGGCGAGATCGGGGTCAAGAGGCCGTGACCCAATTCGAACTCTGAGCCAAGATCAGACGCGATGATCACGTTAAGTCGATCCAATAGCAGATACGCAGTCTGGAAAGGGTCGAGTCTCTCCCAGTTGATGTCATTCGGCGTCGGGATCGTTGCGGTGTCAATGCCCCAGTGGCTGGCGAGAACGCTGAGATTAGGCCGCATCTCAATCCGGTCGAACCGTCGTGCCAGGGCACTGTCGATCGGCACAGCGGCACGGTCGACGCTGTTCATGGTGGCAACTACATACACATGTTTCGGGAAAACGAAGCCCTCAGGAATCTTGGCCGAAGTGCCGCCTGGCCTACGAATCTCTTCGCTTTCGCCTTCGCTGAATGCCAACTGCCGCAGGGGCAGTGGCAGCGGGACCTCACCGGCGTCACGGTAGTCAAAATCGAGGAAGGTCATGAACTCGCCGAAGATCCGCGCGGCGTTACCCCGGTTGATCTCGTCGATGAAGATCACGACCGACTTGTACTTGGAATCCTCGTCTGCGAGTTCGAGAGCAGCATCTAGGAACACGCCGGACCACGCCTCTAGGCGAGTTTCTCCATTTGTCATGACTGGTCGCAGGCCGAGGACGAAATCCTCGTATCCGTAGGACTGATGGAAGGTGGTCCATACAACCTTGGTGGGCTGCGGGATCGTGATCTCTTGTTTGGGCCTGGTAAAGGGTGTCGCGCCGGTGGTTGAACCCATAACGATGCCCCGCTTACTTCTCGGCGGTTCCTGTAGCGCCTTGAAAAGCTGGCTGATCAGTCGTGTCTTGCCTGTTGCTGGCGGTCCGTAAAGCAGTACATTGCGCCCAACGCCCCAAGACGCAAATATGTCATTCACCTTGTCGGTCATGCCGCACCGTCCCTCGCATCGATTACGCCACCGACGATTCGACCCTGGGAGTACAGGTCCCAAGCGGGGTCATCTTCGTCCATGTCAGTTGGACGTCTGCCAGTGGTGAAGCCTGCGTAATAGTCACCGTCCGCGGTCTTCGCGATGTAAATGCGGAGCCCTCCGTCTGGGAAATGTGGGTCGGATTCACTGCTGTTCTGCACGCCGTCCGGGGCCGACGGGAACCCTCTGGTCCTATCCCATGCGGGATGACGCTGGGCACCCGTCATCTGTCGGTTTTGTCGAGCGATCCGAATTCGCGGACTCGTATTCGACTTGCGTCGAAACTCGATAGGCCAGGTGATTCCACTATCAATTTCATCAGCGAGGCCCGCTTGGATCGTGTACGGCAAGGATTCAATGTTGCTCACTCCCAGGAAATCAAGCGTCTTGGGTGTTAATGACTCAGGTACCTCGAAATAGAGTGAGCCTTGCCCGCCCTTAGTTACGTTCGGGTGTCGTTCAACATTGTAGAACTCACCCTTGGGGACGTTTCGCCACCAGATACGCTCGACATGCACGTCGTCAGACATGATCAGAAAACCTCCACATGGTAAAGACGTTCTAACACTGATCCATCCTTCACTCGGCCGTTACTGCGGTACCGGGTATGTGGTTGTTCATGAATGACGACTTGGCCGAAATCGCTCAAGATGGCCAGCAGCTCGTCTTCCTTTACCTGGCCATCTTCGCTGTAGGAGATGAAGACGTGGCGAGTATTCAGATGCTTCAGGGTTTCCCTGAAGGCGCGGCCAGCTGTCCTTCGATAGCAGAAATCAGACGCTTGATCGCCCCAAGGACGCAGTCCTCCGTCTCCCGCTGCAATTGGCTCGTCCTCTTGGGCCAGTGTCTCAAGTACGTGGTAGTTCCCTGCGTATTGACGTTTGGTGTACGGCGGGTCCAGGTACACGGCATCAGTTTCCAGCGAGGGCGCAAGTTCCTCGACTGACCCTTGCAGCACCCGGTGGACACCAGGCGTGTCCTCGAACTCGAGTGGCTCGAACGCCAGCGGTCGCAGAGCCGATCCCGAAAGAGTTTTCCGGAAGTAACCATATGTGCCGCTGATATTGGCGACCTTGTTGGTGGACAGAAGCAGGTGCTGCAACAGGACGCTGTGCTCGATGTCGGTCACGGCCCCAGACGATCGGAGCTCTAAGATACCTTGGCGTACACCGTCGATGTGTGCTGCGTTCTCCGCAGAGAAATAGAGTCTCGGCGCTCGGCCGTTCGCTGGAGCTCCCTGCGCACCGAACTCCTTATAGAAGTAGCCGTGGAGAGGGTCGATGGTGCGCATCCATTCAAGTGCTTTGTCGTACCCGCCAAGGGTCTCAAAAGCCGGAGCTTCTTTGGCCAACAAGCGTGTGCGTGCGTGGACCACCGGGAAGGTTAGCGCGTCCGAGGCCGTCACCTCGTAACCAGCTCGAGCAAGTGACATGGAGACCGAAGCAGTCCCGCACATCGGATCAGCTATGGAAGATCCTCGCGGGAGAATGCCAGAAATTTCTCCGACGATCCAGTCGGCGAGCTTGGTCTTGTTACCGAGATAGCGATACGACATGATCCTCCGTGTTTCGTGTCGCGGAGGAGTTCGCAAGACGCTTGTGTCTGACTACGATCCGGTCGTACATGCGGCGGTACCCGCCATGGCCAACAGGGAGATAGAACCGCGGCCCACCCGGCTGATACGTGCCCTTCTCGGCGACGTCGGACATCCTTTTGCCCATCGTTTTGCTCGAACCGACGATCTCAAACTGATCAGGGTTGTACTTGTCAATGAAGGTGATCGGGACGCCCATCAGGCCGTCGTAGTCAGCCGGAATGTCGGCAGTCTTGCTGACTTCGATCGCGTCGAAGTTTGCGTAACGCGGGTAGTCGGAAGGTTGATAGGTCTTAGTCAGATCGAGATCCTGATGCCGCTCCGGGAAGTCGAGGTTCGTGAACCAACGCACGCCCTTGACCCGGACATATTTGTTTCCCTGGTCATCGACCCGCGTGCCGACGGCTGTCAACGGGTAGTCATCTGGAACGCGAAACTCACGGTCGCCGCTTCGGATGCTAGGGCCATACCACATCTGGTCGTTCTGGAAGAGAGGAAAGATTTCCTTATACGTCAAAGCGTTCATGTTTCCGAGAATTATGAACTTTTTCTCGTGCTCGAAGAGCTGGGCCACGTACTCGCGGAACAGCGAGAACGGTGGATTTGTGACAACGATGTCCGCCTGCTTCAGGAGTTCGACACTTTCGGCGCTTCGGAAGTCTCCGTCGCCCTCTAGTGGCTGGACACCGATCTCGCTCAGGTCGGACGTCCCGTTCCCGTTCTGATCGCCGTTGTATTCCAGCCATACTGCCTGGTCCGAGCCTCCACGGCCGAAATTGTGTGGATCGTTGCTTTGGTAGCAGGTGGCAATCAGCTTCTTGAGTCCAAGTTCTTTAAAGTTCGATGCAAAGTAGCGAAAGAAGTTGCTGACGCGTGGATCGTCGCAATTAAGGTAGACGACCTTGTCTTTGAAGTGAGGACGGTAGTGGCGCAACTCTTTCTCGATGTCGGACAACTGTGTATAGAACTCGTCCTTCTTCGCCTGCTTAGCTTCTTGGAAGTCTCGGTTCCTTATCGTTGTCGCCATGTCCGTCCTTCGTGCTTCATATACAACTGGCGCGCACCATCAAATGTGTGCACATGCTGACTAATAATCATATCAACGCTGCAGCTCACCATTCGCGAGGCGCGACGACGAGCACCGCTTCGGTGCGTCAGCCTCCGTCTTCGCTGCGCATCAGCGGCGTGGAGCCGCCCAGTGCATCAGGGTAGGCGCACACCATGCAGACCGGCAGGCCGAAGCCCATGCACTCGAGTAGCTCGTCGCGGCTGTGGCCCGTGTTCGAGTTGCCGGTCAGCGAGTCCGGGGCAGGTGTCACTCCGCAGTAGGGGACGAGATCCCCGGGCCGGATGTACAGGGGGTGAACGACGTCTCCGGTCACGGTGCTCATTCTGAACATCCTGTCACCAGGGACTGACGTTCGTTCAAACATCCTCCGCTGCCAGCGCCTACTGTGCCATTGCCTCGTCCACAGCGTTCCTGACCTCGCGGGCCAGGTCGTCGACCAGCTGTTAGCCCACAGTCAGCAGTGGCCCCTCACATGTGTCTTTGAAGGCAAGGGTTGCGAGACGTTCCGGTTTCAAGACAGTGCAGGTAGGCACGAGTGAGGCCGTGGAGGGGGCAGTGGAGCCTTAGCTGTGGAGGGTGTGGGCGGGGGAGATGCCGTAGGCCTGGTAGTAGGCGCTGGCGAAGCGGCCTGAGTGGGCGAACCCCCAGCGGGCGGCGATCTCCTGAACGGTGATCCCGGTGGTGGGGTCGATGGCCAGAAGCTCGTGGTGGGCGGCGTCGAGCCGGGCGCGGCGAAGGTAGGCGATGAGGGTGGTGCCTTGGTGGCGGCGGAAGGCGGCCTGGAGTCCGCGCGGGCTCATCCGGGCGGCGTCGGCGATCTCGGTGATGCCGATGGGTTCGGCGAGGTGGGTGTCGATGAAGGTGGTAGCTCGGCGGATCGCGGCCGGGACCGGATCGGCTTGTCCGGTTGGTACCGGTGTGTCGATGGCGGTGTTGGGGAAGGTGTGCAGCACGGCGGTGAGCACACTGCGCACGGTCTGGTCGAGGAGCAGGGCAGAGGCCGCGGCGGCCTCGTTGTCCAGCACGTCGTGGCGGATATGGTTCAACAGCCGCGTCCAGTAGCGGGATTTGTGCGGGGTGATCGGGGTGGTGCCGGTGAATCGCGGCACCAGGGCGGGGTCTGCGGCCAGGGCCCGGGCATGGGCGGTGATGGCGGTGGGGTCGAAGGCGACCGAGTCGATCTCCGTGTGTTCCCACCGGTCGGTGTAGAGGGCCGGGGGGAGGAGGAAAGGCGCTGAGGTCTGGAAGTCTGCTGGGCCGTCGTCCAGGGTCAGGCGTCCGGCCACGAGGTGACCTACCCGGATGGTCTCGGTGAAGTCCAGGGTCCCGGCCCCGGTGGCCCCGTGGAGTCGGCTGGCTTCGAAAGTCACCGGGCCCAGGGCGGTGGTGCTCAGGTGCAGGCTGAACTGGTCGGCCTGGGCAAGGCGCCAGCGTCGCACGGCGTAGGCGCGCGCCAGGGCTGCGTAGGCCTGCTCGGGGTCGTCGGTGGTGTAGTGCGTCCTGCGGATCTCAAGGCCCATGCTCGCACTGTAATCGGCTGCTACCTCAAGGGGTTGCCCGATTCGTGTGTCCGGTCATGACGATGCCCGCAGCAGCGGTCTTGTCGGCAGCGATGGAAGGCCACCAAGATGACAGCATCCCGTCGACGCCACGGCATGGCCTGCGCAGCATGCACCAGTGCGGGCGCTGCAGCCCCGGGCTCACCGGTTCCAAGCCACGGGGCGGGGGTGAATCCGTGGGGAGGAGGGGACTGTGGTCTTTCGCCAGGAGGTGGTCCTCACCGACCCGGAGGCCGTCGGCGACCTGTGCCAACAGATCGGATTGCGGGCTGCCGTTGGCTCTGAGGACCCGGGATTCTCCTACCGGCTTACCCAGGCCGGGGACCAGCAGATGACCGTCTCGCAGGTGCGGCTCCAGGGGGCTGTGTCCTTCTGGGGTGGTACCGAGGTCTTCGCGATCTCCCACGCACGGGGCACGTTATGACTGGCAGGACCGGGACGAGGCCGGCACCGCGACTGGCGCCCCGGTGTTGTTCCGTCCCGGACGCCATGGCCTGGTCGTGGCTGAGGCGGTGCGCTCCACCAACGTGTTCCTGCCGGTGGAGCTGGTGCAGGCCACCGCCGACACCGTGTATGGCACCCCGACCCCGGTGAACTTCACCTCTGCGGTACCGGTGAGCCCCGAGCTGGGACGGGCGTGGTCGGACATGGCTCGCTACGGGGCTGAGGTGATGAACTCCGAAGCCTTCGACGAACCACTGGTCCGGGCCGATCTGGCCCGTCACCTGACGGTGGGGCTGCTCGAGTGCTTCCCACTGGCCGGGGACCGCCAACAGCGCTACCTGTCGATGGAAGCCCAAGCCCGCCGGTACCGGATCGCCCGCCAATTCTTCGACGACTTCGCCTCCTTGCCGATCACGGTCGAAGACGCCGCCCGGGCCGCGGACACCACTATGGACGCGTTGGTGGATGCTTTCCACGCCAATCATCCATTGCAGCTGAGCCCGGCCCAGTATCTGCGTCGCACCCGCCTGGCCGCAGCCCACCACGACCTGATGCGCGCTGATCCCACCGCGGGGGACACCGTCCAAAGGATCGCCACCCGCTGGGGCTTCCCCCACCCGGGCCGCTTCGCAGCCGCCTACCGTGCGCTGTATGGGGTCAACCCCCGCCACACCCTCCAACGCTGAGCCCACACCAGGCATGACCTAATCCGGGGAGCCCACCACGCCATCTCGCAAACCAAGGGATGGGAGGCGTCTCATCAGGGGTCGTTTCGCCCGTCACCGAGGCGGTGTCCCAGCGCAGTGTGACGGGGACGAGGTGGCCCCCCGGCCATCCCGCCCCCGTGCTGCTCCTGCGCGGACTCGTCTGGGGCGCACGCCCCGGATCCCCCCGGAACCGAGTGTGGCCAGTCGACGCACCAGAAGCTGGAGGATGGTCTGATGCAGATCACCTGTCCCCCTGATAGGCCACGATGCTCCCTCCCGCTCCGGCCAGCAATGTCGGGGAGGCGGCGCTGTTCACAACGTGACACATCAATGTGCGGTTGCGAATGGAGGTGGTCGGAGGGGGCGGTGCGAGAAGGGCTGGGCTGTGCCCGGGGTCAGCCGCAGACGTCTGAGGTCTCGCCCTGGAGATCGTCGAGCACCCACTCCGAGAGCTGTCCGGCAGGCACGACGAACGTGTCCACTCCCAGCAGCTGCGTCTCCTGAGCCGAGAGCAGTACCTCAGTGGCCTCGGTGTCGTGGACGGCCAGTGCGGTTGCGTAGCCGGCGGCCAGTGGGGCGGCCCATCCCTGGTGGCCGGCGTAGCAGGGGTGATCAGGGTCGGGGCTGCGTGTATCCAACCACCGTGCCGGCTCCCGTGGGGCCGTCATGTCGGGCATCAGGTGCTGGTGCAGTTCCCAGGTGACCTCGGCCCAGCGGCCCGCGGGAGTCTCCACCATGGGGTAGTAGGTAGCGACCCACTGGGTGGGCGAGACCGGGCGCAGCTCCACGGCCAGGGCCCCCGTTGCAGAGCTGGTCATGCGTTTGTCCTGTTCGCAAGTGACAGCTGGTCTCGCGGTGGCAGCCTGGGGTCGGGGCGCGCCGGTGGGTCGGGGGGCCCGGTAGTGATGGACCAGAGTAGGCGCAGGATCGATAACTATGGAGGCAGGCTGAGCAATGTGACATTCGGCCGTCTTGGAAGCCAAGGGCTGCGGGGCGGGTTGGTTGCGGGACACATCTGCGCCGCGGTTGGTGCGTCTGCGCGTGACAAGCGCCCCTGACTGTCAGTCACCTGCATCGTCACACGCGCCGGTGACGAGGCACTGTCATCGTCAACGTCACTTGTCAGTGCGGCAGTCCCTTGGTGTCAAGGGGTGAACGACGAGCGGAGAACCGGCGCAGGATGGTGGCTCGGTCGTCATGGGCTCACGCCCGGTGTGGGCCGTGGCCGGAGTCGGAAGCTTCACGATGTTCTGACCCCGATAGAAGCATCCAGTTGGCCGGACGCTTCTGGACGGCGTCCGTTACGGTTCGGCGCGGTCAACGCAGCAGTGCTGAGGCCACCATGAAGCGCAAGGGGCTGTCGCGGTGGAGCAACATGGTCAGGTTGCGGGGCATCAAGGTCGCGGGTGCGCCGAAGCGGCGCCGCCCCTCGGCCGCTCGGGACACTTCCGCGAGATCTGTCTCGGCCCTCTCCAGCACGTCCATCAGTTCGCGGTCCGCTCGGGACATCGCACGTTCGGCACCCGGTGCATCCGCGAGCACTTGCCGCAGAGCGTGCTGGGCGGCCTCGGCGTCTGCTGCAGTCCAGTGGCCCGTCCTGGTACGCCTTGTCACCGCCCCGAACAGCTGGACGCGCAGCACCTTCACCGCGTAGCTGCGCCGCAGCGTTATGGGCCGTGACTTTAGCCATGCGGAGGAACTGAAAATCAAGAACGGCTTCAGCTCCTCAGCAAATGGACTGAAGGCAGAGGTGATGCGGTCAGTCGCGTCGTCATGGAGAACGTATCCAGGAAATCCAGGTGCGTAGTCAATGCGCCCGGCGTCGGAGTAGAGCGGCAGGGAGAATGACTGGTCCTCGCCCGCCACAAATCCCTCGGGGAACCGGAGACCGAGCCGCTCTATGGCATCGGCTCGAATCAACCCGAAGACATGGGTGCGGTAGACCAAGCGATCTGCCAGTGCGTCGAGGTTCTTGGCGCGCCCCGGTCGGGTCACAGGTGTGCGCACGATGCCCCCGTTGCCGTGGGCCAGTCGGGCGAGGACCACGGCGGCATCACCCTTCTGAGCGATATCCACCCAGCGGGCGAGAGCCCCTGGATCGAGCGTGTCGTCACTGTCGACGAAACACACGTATTCAGCGGTGACATGATCGAGAGCGAAGTTCCGAGGCTCACCCGGTGTCCTGCCGTTGTCCTGTAACGCCAGCACGGTGATCATTTCACGGAACCGCGGCCGAAGCGTCGGCAGAATCCGGTCCGGTTCGACGTTGTGGCAGATCACGATGATACGCACGCCGCCCTTCGTATCCACCGGCAGGCCACCGTCGACGACAGAGGCCACGGCTCGATCAAGGGGCCGGTCAGGGGAGTGTATCGGGAGGATCACGTCGACGAGGGGGCGGGGGCAATCAGTCACAAGTGGACCCTATAGAGTGCGGCGATAGAGTCAAAGCTGACCCAAGGCCAGGGCGTCTGGAAGGACGCGCCGCGGCATCACATTTCCAAGGCGGTGCTGGTCACGGCGATGTAGCGGCCCTGCCACTACCGCTCCACGAGCAATACTGCTCCCGCTGGTGTGCCGAAGCCAGGGCACCTGGTGTGCCACCTGTGCAGGTCCTCCCTGCGGAGGGAGATCTCCACGGACAACCTGTTCGGTGTCGCATCGATGAGCCTCCGCACCCAAGAATTGAGCACGCCGTCCGCGATGCCGTTGTTCAAGTCGATACAGGAAATGCCGTCCTCGTCAGTGAGCGCCTGCTCCAGAGGAACGTCCTCGATCGTCAGCGATGGGAAACCCGGGAGGAATTGCGGTTAGCCATCGTGACCTGGATTGAGAAGACCTACCACCGCCGGCACAAACGTTTCGGTCACCTCACTCCGGTCGAGTTCTAAACCATCAATCACGGCCTCCAAGCTGGGGACTGCCCCGCACTTGCACTCGAGTCACGGCATGGCGCGGCAAGGGGGGTATTGCAAGGTATGGGATGCGAGACGTCTCATCCAGAAAATTTTCATTCGCATTTTCTCGCGGTTTGGCCTGTCTCGCATCCTTGTGCTTTATCCATGCCCCTAGAATCGGATACTCAACGTCAGTTACGAGACAGATGAGGTGGACATGGGGAAGCTGATCGGGTATGCCCGGGTGTCGACGCGACAGCAGGATGCCGACCGTCAAGTGTCTGACCTCTTGGCCGCGGGCGTGCGGCGCGATGACGTCTATGTCGACAGTGGTGCGTCTGGAAGCCGTGCGTCCCGTCCCGCCCTTGACAAAGCAGTGGCTGCGCTCGAGGAGGGCGACACGCTGGTGATCACCACGCTGGACCGGTTGGGACGGTCGACGCAGAACATGCTGGCCTTCGCCGAGGCGCTGCGGGGGAGAGGTGCGGGGTTGCGGGTGCTCAATCTCGGTGGGGGAGACGTGGACACCGCGACCCCGATGGGGTCAATGGTGTTCACGGTCATGGCCGCCCTCGCCCAGATGGAGCTGGAGATCAAGCGTGAGCGGATCACCGACTCGGTGGCCAAGCGCCGGGCCGCTGGCAAGGACCTCGGCGGGCGCCGGCAGACTTTCACCGACTCCCAAATCCGCAACGCGCTACGGCTGATCGAGGGCGGCGAGCCGGCCACCCAGGTCGCCCGCGATCTCGGCATGTCCCGCGCCACCCTCTACCGGCGGATCCGGGAGCTGCCGCAGGCGACGACTATCTGAGTCCGTTTTGCCTGTGGACATCGTGATGCGTATGTCGCAGGCCGGATTCTGTTGATCGATGCAACGCCTTCTCTGGAGGTGTTCTGTCATGGTTCAGTTCTCGTCTTCGCCTGCGGGTCAGCGGTTTCTGGTTTCGATCCGGGAGGGGCATGGTCTCAAACAATCCGCCCGCGATGCCGGGGGACAGTCCCGCAGTCCCGGTGCTTGCCCTCCAGAGGCGGGTAGTGCCCGCTTTCCGCTGCCCTGTGGGTCTCTTACACGTTGAGGTTCCCCAGCACTGGATTCAAGACGCTCGGTTGATTGCCGTATCCACTTCGTTCGAGCGGTCGGGGCAGCCGTATGAGGTGAGGACGCGGACGAAGCCAGCGCCGTCATCGATCTGACTGGAGTTCATGGCGAGGCGCACATTGCGCTCCAGGTTGGACTCGAGGCCGGGGGCGATGCGGTCGGTATCTGAACCACACAGGTCGTCCACCTGGTTGGCGGCGAACTGGGTGGACGTGAACACTCCGTCTTCCCCGGTGAGCTGATCAACGTCCATGTGCCCGGCCATGTCCTCGATCAGGTTCCCGGATAGGCCCAGGCGCCAGATGTCTTCAGCCCCCGGGGGAAGCTCCGCGGCTACGATGGTGGGGCCGTCCGTTAGGACGAGCTCCTCTCCGGGCCAGCAGGTCTGCGCCAGTGAGGTGGTGCTTTCCACAAAGTAGTCGTAGTTCCAGCTCACCTGATCTTGGTCGCCCTCGTGGGCGTCAATGATTGTTCGTGGAACACGGGTGGCGTTCTCCAGATCGGCTCGAGTCTCCGTGCCTGCGGTAGCGATGATGGGATCGATCTGATCCATCAAGGATCGGGCACGTCCAAGTACCTCGTCGTCAATGGTGGGCTCTGAGCGCATCTCGTCGCCGAAGTCGACAACTTCTTCAAGCAGACTGCCCGCTCCCTTCGGGGACAGCTGCTCACAGGTTCGCTCCACTGGTACGTCAGGAGCTGAGTCGAGGTCTTCAGCGGAGGTCCCGCAGCCGGTGAGTAGCAGGATCGCAATCGCTGTCAGAGGTGGGGTTTGTCGCTTACGCACAGATTTTCCTTCGGGGAAGTAACTAAGACGGTTGACAACCCTAAGCTGTGCAGCTCTCGGGTGACGAGACACTTCTGCGATTTCATGCCTCTGCAATGAATCCTGCGCTCATCAGCACGCCGTGAACTTCGCTCGCGACACAGGGGGCAGGATTGAATAACGGTGCCTGCTGTCCAGTGGTGGAGCGGGCGCTGTGCGTTCCTGCGCGGGCAGCTGTTGAGTTGCCTAGGAGATGTCCGGTGAACCGCTGGATCCTTCCGAGTGGAAGGTCGTTGTCGGCGCGGCATTCCAGCGGTACTCAATGGCATGGAGGTCTTCCTCTGCGGGACACCATTGGCGAAGCGTGAAGTCCGCGCCGTTCTCGTCGAGCTCACCGTTGTCGGTGAAGCGTAGACCGCTGAGGACGCCGATGACGCACTCACCGGGGTGCTGCCGGGCGTGGGCTACTTCCCCGGCGGTCACGGTGACGGCGGTGCCGTCGGACTGTGTGCCCTTGGCCTCCAGGTACCGGGTCTGACCGTTCTTGCGGGCGATGGCGTCGTAGGGGCTGTCGAAGCGGACGTCTTCGACGTCCCACCCACGGTCGCGGTAGTAGGTCTCCAGCCGGTGCTGCGCGGCGTCTTCCAGGGCCTTCCGACGTTGGGGATCCATGACTCGCCCTTGCCCTGTGGCTTCCGGGAGAGCGTGCTCTTCGGTGGCCGTGGGCCCGGTCCCGGTCGCGAGCATCGCATCTTGTTCAGAGGTGTCGTGATAGGTGAGCTCAACACGGTGGCGGGGCAGGGAACGACCGATCAGAGCCTCGTGCACCGGATGCCCTTTGGGGAGGACATGCCCCTGCAGAGCCCGGCGCCGCACGCCGTTGGCCTGGAACTGTGGGTCGACGTCTTCGATGCCGGTGATCTCGGCCACCAGTACGATCTTTCCACGCCGGGAAAAGGTGGCGATGCGCTCCTTCTCAACTCGGTTACCGAATCGCCAGATCCCCCGGTTGTTCGCCCAGACATCTTGAGGATCTGCTCCGGGTGCCCATCCGTGCCACGGACGTCCCTCCCACGACTCCATCGGATCCTCGACGCGCTTATCGGACAGGGAGAAGTTGATAGCCACTGGAACTCCTTCAAAAGTCACCACACAGGATCGGTTCAAATAAACCCTGTGAGCAAGACTAAGTTCTCACTTGCGAATGGGTGTGCACTCATCGCCTCTCCGAGAGTGACTGCCGCGCATTCCTCACGAAGCCATAGGGGTTGTTCTACGGGCACCTGCCGCATCCCTCCGGGCTGCCTACGAGCCAACCAGATCAAATATCACCTGCTCGTGCATCAGTCCCTTATTTCAGCGGTGGCGGTACGGTGGCTGGTTGCCGAAGTCGATAGGCTCATCCAGTCTGGCGTGGTGCCAGCTTGGACGGAGATGGGCACTACATGGCCGACGATGGCGTCAAATACGAGACAAAAACCGTGCGGACCATACGCGGCGCCGAATCTCGGACTGTGTCGAAGTGGGAGAAGGAAGGCTGGGAGGTCGTCTCCCAGTCGCAGGGAAAACTGCAGACGGAGATCACCATTCGTCGGCCCAAGCCGAAGACGCCCTGGCGTCTCGTCGCGATCGGCGGTGGCGCCTTCGCGGCCCTGATCATCGCCCTCATCGCGAACGGGATCAGCCGCGAGCAGAGTAGCGCCGAGCCAGCAGAGACGCCAGCAGCTTCTGCCAGCGAAACCACCCCCACCCCCAGCGAAAGACCTTCTCAGGAGCCGACGCCCACCGAGTCGGCCGAAGCCGGTGACGTCGTGCTCACTCCTGAAAGCAACGCGGACCTTGCGACGGTCCTCAGCCTCGGCGACTACTGCGACAGTTCCATCGCAGCCTTCGCCGAAAAGTACCGCGGTCAGACGATCGCCTTCGACGGGAACATCGGAGCGATGAATAGCCACGACGGCGCCACTACGCGGTACGACATCCTGATCGGCGCGGGCGACTTCAGCGAGACCTCAGCACCCGGCCCGGCGTTTCAGTTCCGCGACGTGAACACCACGAGTGATCTGCACTCCACTGGCAATATGCCGGACACGATCGGCGTCGGCACCAACCTTCACGTCACAGCCCAGGTGGACGAATACGAGTCCAACTCGTGTCTGTTCCTCTTGGAGCCGGTCGAAACGGCGTTCCGCTCGACGCGGTAAGGCTCGACGCGGCCCCTCCTGGGGGTCAGCAATTCGCTCTATGGCAGTCATATCTCAGCTCCTGGAGGCCAACTTCAACGACGTCGTCGATGCTGTCGCGGCGATGAGCGATGAACTCGCCCTCGGAGTCCTACGTGCGGCTGACCAAGCAGGAATTACGGTGACGGATCAGATGGCCGCCACCCGGTGGGACGACGCCGACGCTCCCGTCGGACTGACCACCGTGCACCAAGACCTACGCGTCCGAGGTGCCGACTGCGCACGCATCGCACTGGACCATCCTTCCTCTCCCGAGCCTTCATACCGGGAAACCATCACCCGCCGCAGCTTACGACCACATGATCGCAGTGACGGCGCCTGAACCGCCGATCACCACGGGGCTGGGCACGCACTCACAGCCGGCTGCTTCCAGGACGAGGCTCTACAGTGCCGCGTCTTGCGCAGCCGAGCTCACCCGCGCGTAGTGCAGGCGTGTCACCGGTTCCTTTCACTGTTCTCCCGTCAAAGGTCCCGTCGCAGAGACATTCGAGAACACCTCGTCGGACACATTGATGGGTCGAGGCGATCTCGGTGAAATGCCGAGGGTGCTCGAGGCGTCGAGGCGCGCTGCAGTCCGTCCCGTCAAAGGATCGGTTGTTGAGAACACCCGATGACATCGCATCGCCGTCGTGAAGCGGGTCGTAACAGCGGAGGCGCCTTCTGATCAAGAGCGGCTCGCTCGAGCGTGCGATCCTGTCAAACTCGCGTGTAGAAATTCCCGCGTCGGCCACGGAACCCGTCCAACGCGAGCCAACTGCCTCGACAATCCACCGCCTCGAACCCGGTCGCCTACTCGGCACTCTACCGAACTCAAGTTCGCGCTGCGTGAGCCCCGGTGCGGAAAACTTCTAAAAACTGTGCAACCGACATGAAAAAGTGACGGCTGGCAGCCCAGATCAAGATCGATAAGAACGTCGAGTTCGAGGCGATGGGGAACTACCAATGAATAATCG
>NZ_SSSF01000024.1:0-14652 GCF_013368965.1 Kocuria salina | reverse complement strand
AATCCTCGTGCACCTGCGCGACGAGGACGTGCGCAGCAAGCCCACCCCCCGGGTGCCCTCCCAGATGGATTTGATGATGAAGGGCGCTTCGGTGGTGATGTCCTCGGGCACCCGGATGGGGTTGGCCGAGAAGGGTCTGCCGTTGGGGAGGGCGGTGGCGGGCAAGGATCGGGCGATCTCCTGGTTGCCCGGGATCGCCGGGGGCTGGACCGATGAGCGCGACATCCCCGCCCCGCCGAAGGAGTCTTTCCGCCATTGGTGGGCCAAGCACGCCGAGGAGACCCAGGAACGGGTGGCCGCCGACGGCGGCCCGGCCACCGGCCCGGATGCGGGCAGTACCGCACCGGATGGGGCCGAGACCGACACCGAAGACGACGGGGGAGCACGATGAGCGAGGCAAAGACCGAGATCCTCAACCGGATCCGTGGGGCGCTGCACGACGCGCCTACCCCTGCACCGGCGCAGCGCACCTATCGCCGCGTCTCGGAGCGTGCGGCTGAGGAGGTCGTCGAGATGCTCGTGGACCGGCTGGTCGACTACAAGGCCGCGGTGCACCACGAGACCCCCGCGTCCCTGCCGGGGCGGATCGCCCAGCTGCTGGGGGTCTCCGCCCGGTATGTAGTCCCGACCGGTCTGGACACCGCCTGGTTGCCGGAGGACACCGCCGCCCGCCGGGTGCTGGTGGATCCCAATGACGCCCGCGACGCCTCGGCCCTGGGGGTGCGGGAGCTCAACGCCGTGGACGCGGTGGTGACGTCCTCGACCGTCTCCTGCGCGGAGACCGGCACGATCTTCCTCACCGGCCGTCCCGACGAGGGCCGCCGGGCGATCAGCCTGGTCCCCGACCACCACATCTGCGTGGTGCCGGTTGAGACGGTGGTGGAGCTGATCCCCGAGGCCCTCGCCCTGGTGGAGCCCACGGCCCCGGTCACCATGATCTCCGGGCCCTCGGCGACCTCGGACATCGAGCTCGAACGCGTCGAAGGCGTGCACGGGCCCCGGACGCTCGACGTGATCCTGCTCGGCTGACAGGCCCGGACGGCGCGTGAACCGCAGCACGCGCAGACGCACCGTCGCGGATCCGCTCGGCACCCCGGCCCCGAGGGCCCGGGTCTGCCCTGCCCGGGCACGGCGGCCCCTGCCGTGCCCGGCCGTTTCTCCTTCGCAGTTGACCTTGTCAGAAATTCACAACACAGCACCCGGGCCTCCAATGGAGCGCCCAGGTGCGGAACGGGTGTCAATGTTCTCCAAGATCCTGGTCGCCAACCGCGGCGAGATCGCGATCCGCGCTTTCCGGGCCGCCTACGAGCTGGGCGCCAAGACGGTGGCCGTGTTCCCGTACGAGGACCGCAACTCGATCCACCGGCAGAAGGCCGATGAGGCCTACCAGATCGGGGAGGAGGGTCACCCGGTGCGGGCCTACCTCGACGTGGCGGAGATCATCCGGGTGGCCAAGGAGTCCGGGGCGGACGCGATCTACCCCGGCTACGGGTTCCTCTCGGAGAACCCGGACCTGGCCCGCGCGGCGGCCGCGGAGGGCATCACCTTCGTCGGCCCACGGGCCGAGATCCTGGAATTGGCCGGCAACAAGGTCGCGGCGCTCAAGGCCGCCCAGCGGGCCGGGATCCCCACCCTGGACTCCTCCGCCCCCTCCTCGGAGGTGGACTACCTGCTCGGGGAGGCCGAGCGGATCGGCTTCCCCGTGTTCGTGAAGGCCGTGGCCGGCGGCGGGGGACGCGGCATGCGCCGGGTGGAGACCTCTGAGGCGCTGCCCGAAGCCCTGGCGGCGGCGATGCGCGAGGCCGACACCGCCTTCGGGGACCCCACCATGTTCGTCGAACAAGCCGTGCTGCGGCCTCGGCACATCGAGGTGCAGATCCTCGCCGACAACGAGGGCGGGATGGTGCACCTGTTTGAACGCGACTGCTCCGTCCAGCGCCGGCACCAGAAGGTGATCGAGATCGCCCCGGCCCCGAACCTCGACGAGGGCATCCGTCAGGCCCTGCACGCCGACGCCGTGAAGTTCGCCAGAGAGCTGGGCTACGTCAATGCCGGGACCGTGGAGTTCCTCGTGGACACGGCCGGGGAGCGGGCCGGTCAGCACGTGTTCATCGAGATGAACCCGCGGATCCAGGTCGAACATACCGTCACCGAGGAGATCACCGATGTGGATCTGGTCGCCTCGCAGCTGCGCATCGCCTCGGGGGAGACCCTGGCGGACCTGGGCATCGCCCAGGAGTCGCTGACGGTCCGGGGCGCGGCGCTGCAGTGCCGGATCACCACCGAGGACCCGGCCAACGGGTTCCGCCCCGACGTCGGGAAGATCTCCGCCTACCGCTCCGCCGGCGGCGCCGGAGTGCGCCTGGACAGCGGCACCGTCTACGCCGGGGCGGAGATCTCCCCCCACTTCGACTCCATGCTGGTCAAACTCATCTGCCGCGGCCGCGACTACGCCACCGCCGTGCACCGCTCCCAGCGCGCCCTGGCCGAGTTCCGCATCCGCGGGGTGGCCACCAACATCCAGTTCCTCCAGGCCGTGCTGGCCGACCCGCAGTTCCTCGCCGGAGAGGTCGCCACCGACTTCATCGAATCCCGCCCCGAACTGCTCGAAGGCAAGATCTCCGGGGACCGGGCCACCAAGGCGCTGACCTGGCTGGCCGAGGTCACCGTCAATCAGCCCCACGGCCCCCGGGTGGAAGGTATCGACCCGCGCACCAAGCTCCCCCACTACCCGGGCGACAAGCAGGACGAGCCGCTGCGCTCCCCCTTCGACGGGCCCTCGGCGCACACCCCGCCGGACGGGTGGCGGCAGCGGCTCCAGGAGCTGGGCCCGGAGGGCTTCGCGAAGGCCCTGCGGGCCCAGCAGGCCGTGGCCGTGACCTCCACGACCTTCCGCGACGCCCATCAGTCGCTGCTGGCCACCCGGGTGCGCACCCGCGACCTGCTGGCCGCCGCCCCGGCCTACGCCCACACCCTCCCGCAGCTGCTCTCGGTCGAGGCCTGGGGCGGGGCGACCTACGACGTCGCCCTGCGCTTCCTGGGCGAGGACCCGTGGGAGCGGCTGCGGCTGCTGCGCGAGGCGATGCCGAACATCCCGATCCAGATGCTGCTGCGCGGGCGCAACACGGTCGGCTACACCCCGTACCCCACCGAGGTCACCGACGCGTTCGTGGCCGAGGCCGCGGCCACCGGCGTGGACATCTTCCGCATCTTCGACGCGCTCAACGACGTCTCCCAGATGGCCCCGGCGATCGAGGCGGTGCGCCGGACCGGGACCGCGGTCGCCGAGGTCGCCCTGTGCTACACCGGGGACCTCAACGACCCGGACGAGCAGCTCTACACCCTGGACTACTACCTCGACCTCGCCGACCGGTGCGTCGAGGCCGGGGCGCACGTGCTGGCGATCAAGGACATGGCCGGGCTGCTGCGCCCGGCCGCGGCCGCGAAGCTGGTGAGCGCGCTGCGGGAGCGCTTCGACCTGCCCGTGCACCTGCACACCCACGACACCGTTGGCGGGCAGCTGGCCACCCTCATGGCCGCGATCGACGCCGGGGTCGACGCCGTGGACGTCGCCGACGCCTCGATGGCCGGCACCACCTCGCAGGTCCCGGCCTCCGCCCTGGTCGCGGCGCTCGAGCACACCGAGCGGGACACCGGCATCCCGCTGGAGGCGATCTCCGCGATGGAGCCCTACTGGGAGGTCATCCGCCGGATGTACGCCCCGTTCGAGTCCGGGCTCACCGCCCCGACCGGGCGCGTCTACCGGCACGAGATCCCCGGCGGGCAGCTGTCCAACCTCCGCCAGCAGGCCATCGCGCTGGGCCTGGGGGAGCGCTTCGAGGCGATCGAGGACATGTACACCGCCGCCAACGCGATCCTCGGCCGGCTGGTGAAGGTCACCCCCTCGTCGAAGGTCGTGGGCGACCTCGCCCTGCAGCTGGTGGGCATGGGCGTGGACCCGGCCGAGTTCGAGGCGAACCCCCAGAAGTTCGACATCCCGGACTCGGTGATCAGCTTCCTCGCCGGGGAGCTCGGCACTCCCCCCGGCGGGTGGCCCGAACCGTTCCGCTCCAAGGCTCTGGAGGGCCGCACCGTGCGTGTCGGGGTCACCGAGCTCAGCGAGGAGGACTCGACCGCGTTGGCCGCCGACTCCGCGACCCGGCGGGCCACGCTGAACCGGCTGCTGTTCCCCGGCCCGACCCGGGACTACGAGGCGGTCCGGGCCAGGTACGGCGACGTCACCGTGCTGCACACCCGGGACTTCCTCTACGGGCTGACCTCCGACCGGGAGCACGTGATCTCCCTCGGCAAGGGGGTGCGGCTGCTGGTGACCCTGCAGGCCATCTCGGAGCCGGACGACAAGGGCATGCGCACCGTGATGGTCACCCTCAACGGCCAGCCCCGGATGATCGAGGTCCGCGACACCTCGATCACCTCCTCGGTGCCCGAGACCGAGAAGGCCGACCCCGCCGACCGCGGCCACGTGGCCGCCCCGTTCGCGGGGGCGGTGACCGTGACGGTGGCCGAGGGCGACACCGTGGAGGCCGGCGGGCAGGTGGCCACCATCGAGGCCATGAAGATGGAGGCCTCCATCACCGCCCCCACCGGCGGCACGGTCGCCCGGGTCGCACTGACCGGGGTCACCCAGGTCACCGGTGGGGACCTGCTGCTGGTCCTGCGCCCCACCAACTGAACCCTTCACAACCCCGAACCACCCCGTCCCCTGCCCCCTGCTCTGGGCCCCCTGTCCCGGCAGGAGCTGGTCGGCCCTGACCGCTGATGTTCCTGCGGCCGGCCCGGCGGGCAGAACCGATCTTCAATCCACTGGCACCCCGCCCGGGCGGCGCCCACCGAAGGAGTTCTCCTTGACCTCTGTCCTTCCTTTCACCGACATCGACCTCTCCGACCTCGAGGAGGTCGGCGGCAAGAACGCCTCTTTGGGTGAGCTGATCCGCAACCTCAGCAGCGCCGGGGTGCAGGTCCCCGGTGGCTTCGCCACCACAGCCACCGCGTTCCGCCAGTTCCTGGCCGCCGACGGCCTGGACGACCGGATCGCCCAGACCCTGGAGGGCCTGGACACCGCCGACGTGACCGCCCTGGCCGCCGCCGGTGCGCACATCCGATCGCTGATCCGCAACGCACCGCTGCCGGCCAGGCTGGAGGCCGGGATCCGGGATGCCTACGAGAAGCTGGCCGGAACCCACCCGGCAGGGGTGTCCTGGGCAGTGCGCTCCAGCGCGACCGCCGAAGACCTGCCCGACGCCTCCTTCGCCGGACAGCAGGAGACGTACCTCAACATCCGCGGGGTGGGGAACGTGCTGGCGGCGGTCAAGGACGTCTTCGCCTCCCTCTACAACGACCGGGCGATCGCCTACCGGGTCCACCACGGCTTCACCCACGCCGAGGTCGCGCTCTCGGCCGGGGTACAACGGATGGTGCGCTCCGACGTCGGCGCCTCGGGGTGATGTTCACCATGGACACCGAGTCCGGGTTCACCGACGCGGTGTTCATCACCTCCTCCTACGGGCTGGGGGAGGCGGTGGTGCAGGGGGCGGTGAACCCGGACGAGTTCTACGTCTACAAACCGGCCCTGGCCGCGGGGCGGCCCGCGGTGCTCAAGCGCGGGCTCGGAGACAAGGCCCTGCAGATGACCTACACCGACTCCCAGGAGCTCGGGGAGACCGTGGGATTCGTGCCCGTGCCGGATGAGCAGCGGGGGCGGTTCAGTCTCACCGATGCGCAGGTGGAGCAGCTGGCCCGCTACGCGGTGGCGATCGAGGAGCACTACGGCCGTCCGATGGACATCGAGTGGGACCTGGACGGCACCGACGGGAACCTTTATATCCTGCAGGCCCGCCCCGAGACCGTGGTCTCCCGCCGCGGGGCCGGGGCCGTGGCCCGCTACCGGCTCCACGAGACCGGCACGGTCCTGGTCGAGGGGCGGGCCATCGGCCAACGGATCGGCGCCGGACGGGTACGGGTGCTGGAGTCGGTCGAGCAGATGGCCTCCTTCCAGGCCGGGGATGTCCTGGTGGCCTCGATGACGGACCCGGACTGGGAGCCGATCATGAAGAAAGCCGCCGCGATCGTCACCGACCGCGGCGGGCGCACCTGCCACGCGGCGATCATCGCCCGGGAACTGGGCATCCCCGCCGTCGTGGGCGCCGGGGACGCCACGACAGCGCTGGCCGAGGGGGACCCGGTGACGGTCTCCTGCGCCGAAGGCGAGGCGGGCCTGGTCTATGCGGGCCTGCTGGACTACACCGTGGAGGAGACCACCCTGGGCGCGATGCCCGAAGCACCGCTGAAAGTGATGATGAACGTGGGCACCCCCGAGCAGGCGTTCTCCTTCGCTCAACTGCCCCACCACGGGGTGGGCCTGGCCCGGTTGGAGTTCATCATCAACCGCCAGATCGGCATCCACCCCCTGGCCCTGCTGGCCGTGGAAAACGGGTCCCCGGATCCGCCCGCCGAGGTCGCCGGGCAGATCCGGGAGCTGATCGCCGCCTACCCCGGACCCCGCCAGTTCTACATCCAGCGCCTGGCCGAGGGCATCGCCACGATCGCCGCCGCCTCCGCCCCGGAGCCGGTGATCATCCGGCTCTCGGACTTCAAGTCCAACGAGTACGCCAACCTGCTCGGCGGCCCGCAGTTCGAGCCCGACGAGGAGAACCCGATGCTCGGATTCCGGGGCGCCTGCCGGTACCTCTCGGAGAGCTTCCGGGCCGCCTTTGAGCTCGAGTGCGAAGCGGTCGTCCACGCCCGTACCACCATGGGACTGACCAACATCAAGCTCATGGTCCCCTTCGTGCGCACCCTCGACGAAGCCCAAGGTGTGATCGAGCTGCTGGCCGCCAACGGCCTGCACCGCGGGGTGGACGGGCTGGAGATCGTGATGATGTGCGAGCTGCCCGCCAACGCCCTGCTGGCCGGGGCGTTCCTGGAGCACTTCGACGGGTTCTCCATCGGCTCCAACGACCTCACCCAGCTCACCCTGGGCCTGGACCGCGACTCCGCCCTGGTCGCCTCCTCCTTCGACGAACGCGACCCGGCGGTGAAGAAGCTGCTGGAAATGGCCATCACCGCCTGCAAGGAGCGCGGCAAGTACGTCGGGATCTGCGGCCAAGGCCCCAGCGACCACCCCGAGCTGGCCGCCTGGCTGCTGGGCCAGGGCATCGACTCCGTGTCCCTGAACCCCGACGCCGTCGTGGACACCTGGCTGGCCCTGGCCGCTACCACAGCACAGCCGGCCGTGTGAGCACCCTGGTCCTGGTGCCGCCGGCGCCAGGACCAGGGCACCAACCCCACCCCCCACGCGGACCACCGGACATCCCGACGAGAAGACAGCGGAGGCACCCGTGACCGACTCCTGCCCGGTGGCGTTCTTCGTCTCCGACAGCACCGGCATCACCGCCGAGACCCTCGGCAACACCCTCATCACCCAGTTCCCGGCCCAGCGCTTCGAACGCCACACCGTGCCCTTCCTCACCACCGCCGACCACGCCCACCAGGTCGCGGCCCGGATCACCACCGCTGCGGAAACCGGGCGCACCACCGTGGTGTTCTCCACCGTCGTGGACCCGCACCTGCGCGGCATCCTCGAGGCTGGCGCCGGGTACTTCGTGGACCTCTTCGGCTCCCACATCCACCAGCTCGAAGCCGCCCTGCACACCACCGCGAACCCTCAACCCGGCAGGGCCCACGGGCTTGGCGACGCCATCCGCTACCAGTCGCGGATGACAGCCGTCGAGTACGCCATGGAACACGACGACGGGCAATCCATCCGCGCCCTGGAACGGGCCGATCTGATCCTCATCGCCCCCTCACGCTGCGGCAAGACCCCCACCAGCATGTACCTGGCCCTGCAGCACGGCATCCGCACCGCGAACTTCCCCCTAGTCGACGAAGACTTCGCCCACCGGTCCCTGCCGGCACCCATCGCCGCCTACGCGACCAAGTGCTTCGGACTCACCTCCCAACCCCTGCGACTGAGCCAGGTCCGCCAGGAAAGACGCCCGGGCACCATCTACGCCTCCCTGCCCCAATGCACCTGGGAACTGCGCAACGCCCAGCAGATGTACGCCCTCAACGACATCCCCCACCTCAACTCAGCCTTCATGTCCGTGGAAGAAATTTCCGCCACGATCCTCCAGAGAATGGATCTCCAAGAAACCGGCACCGGCTGAGGAAGGGCTCTATGGAGCGTCGAGACCTCAGCGGGTGCGGGATCAACCGTTGTCGACAGTGGTCGGGCCCGGGTCGATCCGCAGGCCGCGGCTGAGCCCGGTGATGACATCGACGTCGGCCGGTTCCAGGGGCAAGTCCAGGGCGGCGTGGTTCTCGCGGATCCGCTGCGGGGTGACGGTCTTGGGGATAACCACGTTGCCGATCGCCAGGTGCCAGGCCAGAACGATCTGGGCCGGTGTGGCGTCGTAGCGATCGCCGATACGGCCCAGGACGGTGTCCTCGAGCAGTTCCCCGCCCCGGCCCAGGGGGGACCGGGCGCCGGTCAGGATGCCGTGGGAGGCGTGGATGGCGCGCAGGACGTCCTGATTGAAGTAAGGGTGCAGCTCCACCTGATTCACCACAGGGACCACGCCCGTGGCGCCGATGAGCTCCTGGAGCTCCTGCTGCGAGAAGTTGCAGACGCCGATGGACCGGGCCGCACCGCTGTCACGGATCTCTCCGAACGCCTTCCAAGTCCGCAAGGACTGCGCACGCTGGGATGCGGGATTGTGCAGAAGGAACAAGTCGACGTAGTCCAGACCTAGACGCTCCAACGAGGCCTCGAGGGCTTTCAGGACGCCGTCGTGGCTCTGGTCCATACTCCACAGCTTGGTGGTCACGAAGATCTCGTCGCGGGCGACACCGCTGTTGCCGATGGCCCGGCCCACACCCTCCTCGTTGCCGTAGCTCATGGCCGTGTCGATGTGGCGATAGCCGACCGCCAATGCCTGGCCCACCACGTCTTCGGCAATGCTGGCCGCCACCAGCCGCGTACCGTAGCCCAGCTGCGGGATGGTGCGACCGTCGTGCAAGGTCAGTACGGGAAGATGGGGCACAGGGGGGAAACCTTTCGTGGGGCGCCGAGCACGAGAGCCAGCGGAGGTGGGATCTGGTGGAGAACCCCTCACTATAGTAAGCTAGCTTACTATAGTGAGGGACGGCGCCCTCGGCTGTGAAAGAGCAGCGTTGTTCCGGACCTGCCCACGGTGGCGGACTCTTGCGGTGGGACCGGGACCATGGTCTGGGGTGATCTCAGTGCGGGATCGGCCTAGATGGGCCGGCCGGCCGGGTGGTCCGGTGGTGGGTGGAGAAGAAGGAGTTCTGCATGCGTGTTCCCCGAATTCTGGCTGTGGTCCTCGCCGGCGGGAAGGGTTCCCGGTTGGGGGCCCTGACCGAGAAAAGGGTCAAGCCGGCCTTGCCGGTGGCAGGCACCTACCGGCTCATCGACCTTGCCCTGTCCAACCTGGCGCACTCCCACATCTCGGATGTGTGGGTGGTGCAGCAGTACCTGCCGCACAGTCTCAACGTGCATCTGGCCAACGGGCGGCCCTGGGATCTGGATCGGACCCACGGTGGGCTGCAGGTGCTGCCCCCCTATGAGGGGGCTTCGGGGGAGGGGTTCGCCGAGGGCAACGCGGACTCGCTCTACCGGCAGAAGGACTTGATCCGTGACTTCGCCCCGGATCTGGTGCTGGTGCTCAGCGCCGATCACCTCTATACGATCAACTTCCTCGACGTCGTGGACACCCACCTGGCCAAGGGTGCGGATCTGACCATGGTCACCACCGAGGTGACCGAAGACCCCTCCCGCTACGGCGTGGTCCAGGCTGATGCGGAGGGTCGGGTCACCGGGTTCGACTACAAGCCCGAGGAACCGAAGGGACAGCTGGTGGCTGGGGAGATGTTCCTCTACGACGCCCAGCAGCTGCTGGAGGCCCTGGAGCACCTGCACGAGCAGGAGGACGGGCTGGAGGACTACGGTCACGACCTGCTGCCGTGGTTCGTGGATCACCGCACTGTGGTCGAGCACCGGCTGGAGGGGTACTGGATGGATCTGGGGACCCTGCAGTCCTACTGGACCGCGCACCTGCAGATCCTCGACGGTGAGGGCCTGGACCTCGATGACCCTGCCTGGCCGATCCTCTCCGCCCAGCCGCAGCGGGTGCCGGCGCGGATCACCGGCGCAGCCCAGCTGCACGCCTCGATGGTCGCCGCCGGTGCGGTGGTGAGCGGGGTGGTGGAGCACTCGGTGCTCGGGCCCGGGGTGGTCGTCGAAGAAGGCGCGACGGTGCGCAACAGTGTGCTGCTGGACGGGGTGTACGTGGGGGCGGGGGTGAGCCTGGTCAACGTCGTGGCCGATGTAGGGGCGCAGATCACCGGCGGCAGCCGCCGCGGCTCTGACAAAGGGGTGACGCTGATCGGTGAAGACGGGGTGGTGGCCACCACCGAGGACTTCGACCGCTCCGCGGTGCTGCCCGCCGGTTTCTGACACACCGCGCACATGTCGTCCTCTCAACCGTTTCGACCAGGGCGCCCCCGGGCCTACGTGTCCGCCCCGGGCTCGCCGCGCGAGGGGATGGACCGGGCTCGGGCCTGGGTGGCCGCCCGGGCCGGGGCGCTGGAGTGGGTCTCGATCGGGATCCTGCTGCCGGACCCAGCGGCCCTGAACCAGTCCCGGTACCTGCGCCTGGCCCGCACCCGAGGCGCCACGGTGGGCTTCACCGAAGACCTCGGTGAGCTGTGCCGGTGGAAGGGTGCGCTGATCGTGGACCGGCCCACCCTGGCGGGTCTGGTGGCGGCCGAGGCCAGCACCGCCGCCGCCATCGTGGTCGTAGCGCAGGACCACCCGGTGCTCCAGGGGTGGGTGGACGCCTTCGACCCCGAGCACCTGGGCGGGCCGGCACTCGCCCCGGCCGAGGTGGTGCTGCCCGTGCCCGAGGTGCGCCGGGTGATGGTCTACTTCACCCACCGCCTGCAGTCCGGGGCGTGCACCTCACCGCGGATGTGGCAGCTGCTGCAGCACCGCTTGGAACACCTCCACCACCACGAGGGGCACTTCAGCGCTGAATCCCTGCTGGCCCTGGCCTGGCAGCTGCACTGGCCCCCCGAAGCCACCCACAAACTGCACCGCTGGGCCACCGACCACCTACCCCCCGACAGCCCGACCTCGTGGTGACCCGCCCGCAGTGTGACCTGTCCGTTGATGACCCAAACCCTGGCGGGCCAATTCCGACACCTCGGGCCTCACGCCTGGCCACGTCCCCGCAGCCGCGCCCAGGGTGCGGGTCCGCGGCCTGACAGCAGCGGCCGAACGCACGACTGCATCCGCGCCGGGAAGGGGTCAGGGCCATCTCCCACACCCTGTTGTCCCTGCCGCAGGGGACAAAAAGGGCACCGGCCGAGAATGGGGTAGGCCATAGACGGCACTACGACGCAGAATTTATGGGTAAATCTGCCCTTGCATACCACAAGACGAAGAAAGACCGCTTTAGGCAGTAGGCTTATCAATGTGTTCGGGACGATCCGGATGCGGTGGTGAGTGGAGGAGAGCGTTGTCGGTGGATCCTTGGGCGTCGTTTGCCAATCCGCGGGCCTATACGGCCGCCCCGATGGCGGCGGGGGTGGCGGTGTTCCACGCCGCGGCCTGGGTGTTCAGTCACAGCGAGGCGCTGTCCTGGGCGTCGTTGGCCATCGTGGTCCCGGACCGGTCGCGGATGCCTGAGATCGAGCAGCTGAGGCGGCTCAAGAGCCGCGGGGTGCGCATGGGCACCATTGCCCAGGCCGAGCAGGCCCGGCACTTCGACCGGGTGCTGCTGGCCTACACCCCGGACGCGGCCACCCTGGCCCGGGCCGAAGCACTGGCAGAGGCCCGGGTGGTGGTGGCCATCGGCGATGACCCGAACCAGCTGCGCGAGTGGGTGAACACCCACCACCCGGTGCACTTGGGGGGCGCGAGCCTGCTGGCCACACCGTCCGTCCCGCCGCTGAAGGCAAGCCCCGTGGTGGCCGCCTGAACCCCCACTGCCCGCCTACCTGCGCGCGCCGCCTGCACCGGTGGCGCACGCGCCCACCGCCTCGGGGCCCGCCCATCGCCGGCCCTTCCGGATGTTCCCAGGGCCAAGTCGTACGGGGCGCCGCAGGACCCGGTCGACCCGCCGCTCACCGTGGAGGTCGCCACGCAACGCCCCCGCGGACGAGGTGCCGCCACGACGACGAAAGGACAGACAACGTGATGATGGTGCTCGGGGTGGCCCTGCTGGTCATCGCCGGACTGTTGCTGGTGGTGACCGTCGGTCATGACGCCCGCACCGATGAGGCCCCGGCCGGGGCCGGGGCGAGCCTGCTCGTCCTGATCGCCACAGGGGCGGTGCTCGTGCTGGCCACCACCGGGGCCGGCCTGGTAGGCATCACCTGGGTGCTCTCGATCACGAGCCAGCACTAGTTGCTGATCACCGGACTCGTCCACCACAGGCTGGTCTCCAAAACCTGAGCGGCCAGGAACCGGGCGGTGTCAATCCGGGTCACGGGGGCACGAGGGCCGGCGCTCTGACGCAGGTGCACGTGACGGATTCCGCGGGCGGGACCAGCGGTCAGGGTGGGGGCGCGCACGATCGTCCAGTTCAGCTGCGAGGCAGTGATCATCCGAAACCGGTCCTGGGTATAGGCGATGCCGGCCGGATGCAGTGTCCGGCGCACAGCCCACTGGACCCGGGCGAATCTCGGGGTGTCTCCAGCGGCGGGGTAGAGGTGCTGCGGGGCGAAACCGACATAGCGATCCACCTGGTGGGCGCTCATGGCCCCCACCAGGTGGGTGGTCGCTGTCCGGGCGCGACCCGCGGCGGCCTGACCGCGGGCCGCGGCGAGCACGTCGATCACGGCTCCGGCCTCTGCGACGGTGGAGTCCAACCAGGCGGGGTCGGTGATGTCTCCGACAGCCACGCTCACCGGGTGCTGCGGAGCCGACCCGGTCGCGGGTGCGTCCTCGAGGACAGCGGTGGGCTGGTGGCCGCGGAACAGCAAATCATCGACGACCTCCTGCCCCAGAGGGGTCTGCGCCCCCAGTACGACGACGCGCACAGTTTCCTCTCTCACCTGCGCGCAGAGAGTCTGAACTGTCCAGCAACACATGACGGCAACGATTAGTGAAGTTGATAACGAGTAGGCCCAGGTCTCCGGTAACACTGCGGTTCGCGGTGGCCAGGCTGAGCTGGACGCCGTGCGGGCAGCTCAGTGCAGCAGGCGGGAGGCGAACTCGATCTGCAGCTCGTGCAACCGGTCCTGGGTGATGGGGTGAGCCCCCTCCGGCTCGGTGAGGTACTCCCGTTCCAGCTGCCGACAGATACGGCTGTGCAGGATCTGCAGCTGCTCCAGGGGCAGTTCCAGCAGCTCGTTGGGGAACGGGTCGTCCGGGCCCAAGTGGGTGGCCCGCTCGAGGGTGGTCGTCACCGGGGGGTGGCCGGTCTCGGCGGGCCCGGTCATGCGATCACCGCCCACACGGTGCACAGGCCCGGCTGGTGGTCGGCTCCGACCGCGAGAAGCTGAGCAGACAGGTGCTGGGGGTGGCCGGTGGTCAACGCTCCGGGCAGGAGGCCGGCAGGCGACGTGAGAGAGCACGAAGGCATGAAAAAGGTCTTTCGCTGAGCATGATCGATGGATCGGTCAGCTACTTGACCAGCCACGAGCATAACCACCGGCCCCCGCCCTTGCCAATCCCCCGTTTCCGGCCCCGCCCGTGAGTCAGCAGGGCCGGGCGGAGCACGGCGTATCAGTCGGTGGTCTTCCTCTCCGGCCAGGGGGCTTCGGAGGCGTTGAAGTGCGTAGTCGGGGTGTGCCCGGTGGTGGATTCAATGAGCTCCACCGCCAGCTCGCGCACTTTGACCCCGCGCCGGGCCGCGGCTGCAGCGAGCAGGTCGAAGGCCTCGGGCTGGGTGCAGTGCTGCTGGGTGATGAGGATGCCCACGGCCACATCGATGGCGGTGCGCGAGGTCATCGCGCTCACCAGGTCGCTCTCGGTGTCCTGGTGCTTGGCCAATCGCAGGGCCAGACGCAGCGCCGTGGAGGTCGCCACGACTTCCTGGGTGATCGCCGCGATCGCCTCCTCGGAGAAGGCATCGACGGTGCCGGCGTAGACGTTCAGGGCCGCCTTGTCCGGGCCGGGCAGATCGAAGGGGGCGGCCACGGCCGAGCGCACTCCCTGGGCGGCGGCGGCCTGCCCATAGGCCGGCCACGGGCCCTGGGCCAGATCGGGGATGTGGACGATCAGCTGCTGGCGGGCCGCGGTCAGACAGGGTCCATCACCGTAGTCGTATTGGATCTCATCGAGCACTTCCGCCCGGGCGTTGGAGCTGGCCACCGTGCCCACCCGCCCGTCGCGCAACAAGGTCACCGCGCACCACACCGAGGTGCCCTCCGAACTCAGGTGCGCGGCCATGACCTGGGTGAACTCCTCCAAGAACTCCCGCAGATCCGCACTGTCGGCCAGTGCCTGGTGCAAGGTCAGGGTGGTGGATACCGACGGGAAAGACGGAATGGCCCGGTGTGCCACCGAGGAAGAATCGAGCATCGGCAAAACCTTTCAGCAGGCGCCGGCACCGGCGCCATCCAACAACAGAACAACACGACAAGAAAACGCAGCGGCACCGGCTG
>NZ_SSSF01000023.1:0-15764 GCF_013368965.1 Kocuria salina | reverse complement strand
GATCGCAGGGGAGTTCTCGCATCTAATGCGGGACTGTCGCTCTAACGGTGTAAGAGGCGTTTCCATGGTTAGTGGTTCTCCGCCGCCGGCATCCGGTCGGCGAAGGTGATGGCGAAGGCGTTCAGCGCTGGCTTCCACCGTGTGACCCATCGTGTCTGCCCGGTGCCCTTCGGGTCCAGGGATCGCACGACCAGGTACAGGGTCTTCATCGCGGACTGCTCATTCGGGAAGTGACCACGGGCCCGCACCGCACGGCGGAACCGGGCGTTGAGGGACTCGATGGCGTTGGTCGAGCAGATGACCCGGCGGATCTCCACGTCGTAGTCCAGGAAGGGCACGAACTCCGTCCACGCCCCGCGCCACAGTCGGCTGATCGCCGGGTACCGGGCGCCCCACTTGTCCTCCACCTCCTCCAGGGCGGCCTCCGCGGCGGCAGCGGTCGGGGCGGTGTAGACCGGTTTCAGGTCCTTCGCGAGCTCGTCCCAGTACTTCCTCGAGGCGTAGCGGAACGTGCCGCGGATCAGGTGGATGATGCACGTTTGGACGATCGCGGCCGGGAAGACCGCGTTCACGGAGTCGGGCAGGCCTTTCAGCCCGTCGCAGACCACGAAGAACACATCCTTGACGCCGCGAGACTTCAGGTCGTTGAGCACGGCGTACCAGAACTTCGCCGACTCCCCGTCACCGTCCCCGGCCCACATCCCCAGGATGTCCTTGTGCCCGCCCAGGTCCACCCCGATCGCGGCGTAGACGGGCCGGTTACGGACCTGCCCGTCACGGACCTTCACCATGATCGCGTCGATGAACACCGCCGCGTAGACCTGCTCCAGGGGCCGGGCCCACCACGCCTGCATCTCCTCGATGACGCGGTCGGTGATCCTCGTGACGGTGTCCTTGCTGACGTCGGCACCGTAGACCTCGCCCAGGTGGGCGCTGATCTCCCCGGTGGTCAGTCCCTTGGCTGAGAGCGAGAGCACCACCTGGTCCAGGTCCGACAGCCGCCGCTGGCGCTTCTTGACGATCACCGGCTCGAAGCTGGCCTCGCGGTCGCGGGGCACCTCGATCTGCACGGGGCCGGCGTTGTCGGTGATCACCGTCTTGGCCCGTTTCCCGTTGCGGGAGTTGCCGCGGTTGCGTCCTTGCGGGTCGCCGGGTTCGTAGCCGAGGTGCTCGTTCATCTCCTCGTCCAGGGCGGCCTCGACGACCATCTTGGTCAGCTGCTTCAGCAGCCCGCCGGGGCCGGTCAACGCCGCCCCGTTCGCTCGGGCCTGGCGGACCAGCTCTCGGACGGTGTCCTGCTCGGCCGGGGACAGCTCCGGTGTCTCTTCCGGCTGCTCGCCGGGGTGTGGTGGGCTCACGTCCACCAGTGTCTCGATGTTCTCGCTCATGTCGACCCTCCAGCCCCTCTCGGGGTGATTGGGCCTCTTACACCGTTACTGCGATAGTCCCTCTAATGCAGCGACTCGTCCCACTTTGCTGGCACGGGACGCAGGTCGCGCCTTAGGACGTGGGGGCCCAGTGCAGTCCGAGCATGTCGAGGGCCTGCTGCAGTTCCGGGGTGTCCGGGTGCAGGGTGACTTCGGTCAGTCTCAACAGGTGTGAGCTGATCTGTGCGTCGTGGGGTTGTTCATAGAGGCACCACAGGTCCAGTTCGTCGCCGTGCCGGGAGGCAAACTCGATGCCGTCGATGCCTTCCTGGAGGTACAGGTGGGCGGAGACGGCCTGGGTAATGGCCCGGGCGGCGCCGTTTTTGAGCAGGCTGGCGTCGAAGTCGTCATAGCCGGCATCCAGGGCGTCTCCGATGAACCGTGGGTAGAGGGTGGCCACGGTGTCTGCCGCACCCACCTGGCAGTACCGACCGCTCAGCACCGCGGAGGCAGCGCAACGGGGCTCCAGCCACGCGGGATCCAGGGTCCCGGGGTCCGCGGTGGGGTGTTCCCGGGCGTCTTGAGGGTCTTCGTCGATCTCCGCCAGGGCCGCGGCCAGGTGTTTGTCCTTGCGGGCGAAGGCCAGGACCTCGAGCAGGCACGCCAGTAGGGACTCGCCCAGGTACAGGGTGCGGAACGTCCCGTCCGGGTCGTCCCAGCGGCCGTGGAAGCGCCCATCGGTGGCGTGCTCCCACCCGCTCCAGGCCAACGGCTCGGGTCGGTACCCGACTCTCCAAACCGGCTCCTGTGGCGCCGCAACGATGACCAGGCCCACCGCTATCTCGCCGAGGCGACGAAGGCGCGAGCAGCGGCGGTGACCTCGGCGACCGTGCGCTCCGGGTCGCCTTCACGCAGCAGTCGCGCCGGGGCGCGGTCCCCCAGCTGCGGATTCATCCCCGTGAACCAGGCCTGAACCACCCCGGGGGCTTCGCGCTCGGCCAGCAGGGCGGCGATGTAGTAGGCATCGCGCAACCGCTGCTTGACGGCCTCGGAGCCGGGCTCGCGCGTGCCCTCGACCCATTCCCGGACCGCACGGGTCTCTTTCACGCCCCCGAGATAAGCCACCAGACGCGCACCGAGGATCTCCCGCAGCGCCTCGACGACCTGCGGGATCGACCACCGCTGGGAATCACGGTGGGCTTGAAGACCGGTGCGCGGTGCCATGGGAGCGGTGGACATACCCCCATCATGCCCGCTCCCCCACCAAATCCCCAGCACAATCACATATCGAATGTCACCTCTGGCAACACCCGTTGTCCCACTTCCCGCGACCGTCGCGGCCGAGTGGGGGCCGGCGAAGTTGCGCCGTTGGGTCCTTCACCTTGGACGAGAAGCACTCGAGACGGTGCGGCCGCGGCTCTTGTCACCACGGGTCAGGCCACGATAGGAACGACAGCAGGGAAGCTCCTCGAGGAGCTTCCGGAAAGAAGAGACCACGATCCTTCCGCCCCCGACTGGCGATTCGGGTCGATCACGATGACTCCCCCCCCCACCGCGGTGTTCTAGCACCGAGAGATGATCCCGCCCCACGACCCGCGCTCTCCGGCGGTGAGCCGGCGTGGATCTGCCCCGCCGAGACGAAAGGCAATCGATGAACCCCAATGCCCGTAACCCCCGCACCTCCGCGCCAGAGGAAGAGAACGCCCAGGACCTATCCAACCCGGCCGCAGACATCTCGGACGGGTTAGTCGATGCGCAAACAGCTGAGAAGTTCCAGCAAGCCGTTGAGCAGCGTCTGAGCGAGCCGCCCCTTGCGGAAGCCGGCGCCGAGGAGCAGGCCACTGATGCTGACGGCGATAATCCGGTAACCATGGACAGTCCCGAGTGAGGCCCCGCGCCTCTGCCCTGACGTCCTTGTGCCGGTGGGCGAGTCTGCCCGACCTCTACAGCCACTACGGGTCTCGCGGGATCGTGGTCTCCACGTTCTTGCAGTCCTGGTCCCAGGGCGTGGACGTGTGGGGGGAGTCCGGGATGCGCAAGCTGTTCTCCACCGCCAACGTCGTCACCTACGGCGGCAACGTCAAGGAGGAGGGCTACTTGAAGATGCTTGTCGATTTGATCGGCAAGTACACCTACACCTCGGTCTCCTCCTCGAGGCAGATGGACAGCGGGTCCACCTCCCGGCAGGACGCCACCGACGACATCATGTCGGTGGCTGACCTGTCCGCCCTGCCCAAGGGTCGGGCCGTGATGTTCGGCTCCGGGGCCCGGGCCGTGCTGCTGCGCACCATCCCGATTGACCACCGCCCCTACGCGGAAGCATCAAGGGCCTCCGAAGAGGCCCACAACCGCCCCACAGTGGACACCGTCGATCACGAGCCCACAGCGCCGGCCGCCGAGCCAGTGGTGCCTGAGCCTGCCGGGAACCGGTGGGCGGCGCTGGTGAAGGAGTAGGCCATGGAATGGGAAGAAAAATCGTCCAGTGAGGGCAACGAGGACGTGGAAGAGCAGCCTCCTGCGGAGCTGGTCTACGCGAACGTGGTGGAGTTCGTCACCGAGATGTTGGCGCCGATGTACCGGCGTCAGCTGGACCCAGCTGGTCGCTCGAACACGTTCACCTGGTGCGCCCAGTGGTGGCGACATGATGAAGCCGTGAGCCGTCTGACGGGGCTGTGGAGGGCGTGGGAAAACCTGCGCCTAGATCCCACTACCGGGCTGGCAGTGTGGTGGCAGAACTACGCCGACCCGACCATGCGGGTCCTCTTTGAGGAGAAGGGTCCTTTCCACGGCTGCACTCCCAGGGAGCACCGCCCCAAGGGAGTTCCACTGACTTTGGAGCCACCTCCAGAGGGCCTGTTCGACTGAACCTCACAGCGAGAGGGGCGCAACCCGTCACGGGTTGCGCCCCTCTCGCTGTTGCCCTCATGGCATCAGCCCAGTTCCAAGCCTCTTTCTCGTCCTGCTGGGCGCCCGGTGTTCTTGCGGGCCTTGGGGCCACGCTTGGTGGAGCGCACAGCCTCTATGGGAGGCGTGCCCTGGTCCCGGTCGGCGGCCAGACGTGCCCGTACCCCATCGCGGCCCTCCTCGGTGCCACCAAAGGCCGCCATGAGCTTCTTGGCCAGGTTCGCCCGCCGGTCCCCGGAGTCCCAAAGTTCCTCGGCTTCGGCAGCCAAGTGACGGGCGTCGGCGTCGTTTTGCAGATCCCCCCGGCTGGCCTCTGCGGCGTTGAGGGCGGCCTCAGCGTGGTCACGTTGGGCGTCCACGGCTTCGCGGGCCGCGGTCCCCTGCTCGACTGTCTCAGTGCGCTGTTGCTGCGGGATGCGCTCTTCCAGGTAGTCCTCCACGGCCAGCCCGTAGCGGTCCTTTACCTCCGACTCGATCCGTCCTCGCGCGGTGCGGGCGACCTCGTCGTGCTGCTCCCACTGCCGGGCCAGCCCGTAGTGGGCAGCGATGTCTTCCGGCTTGGCGGACTCCCAGAAACGGTCCTGATCCACCGGGGCGAGCTCGGTGCGCATCACTGCTCGTTCGGCTTCGAACCGGTCTTCCAGCTCCCGTCGCCGCTGCTGCTGCTCCATCAGGCGTTGACGCACTTGCTCGGCGCGCTGACGGGCCATCATCTCGCCCCAGCGCCCGGCGACGGCCATCGCTGCCTGGAGGTCACGGCCGATCAGATCGTTCACGCCATCGGGTTGTGTGCTCATCTCTACAGCTCCATTCCGTAGTCCGTGCGGGGGGTGTGATCTACGTAAGGGTGCTCAACCGTGGGCCCCTGGGTCTCGCGCAGCGCACCACGGGCACGGGCGGGTCCGGCGTGGGAGGCACTGCGCTTGAGAGAAGAAGGCTCGACTTCCGGTAGTGGCTCCGCCACTACCGAGAGGTGCTGCCGGAAGGTGTCCACGATCAACTGGGTCTCGCGCAGTTCTTTGTTGGCCTGATGCATGTCCTGGAACGCTCGGGTCATCCGCAGCATCTGGTTCATGATCAATGCCTGGGCCATCGGGGAGGGCGCTTTCGTGACCGCCAGCAGGAACGCCGTGGTGCCACTGGTACGCAGTGGGGCTTCCAACGGGGTGGTGATCTTCAGCCCCGACCGGTGCGCCGAGCGTGCCAGCGTCCTGGCGGTGCGCCCCAAGGGTCCTTGCCCGTCCTCGGTCGCGTGCGACCACGCCGCGAACACCCCGGAGGCTTCCCGCGCCGCGTGAGCCCACGCCTGATGGTCGTCCGGTGCGAGCTTCACCAGGCGCCGGCGAACCTCTTTCAGTTCCCCGGCCAGCCGCCTAGCGGTCACCTCGTCCAGGGCAGCGCCGGGGGCGTCGGGGTGGACGATGCGGCGGTGCCGCTTGGCCGCCATCCACTCCTCCGACGCCTCCTGCGCCGAGTCCGGAGTGTCCGACCAGCGGGTCCGCAGGGACGGGAGCGTGAGGTCCTGGGCGAGCTTGCCACCACCGAACCACAGCGGCCGCATCCCCTTCGGCGGACGCTCCGCCACCGAGTATCCGGTCACCACCGAGTCGGTGCCGGCGGCGAACCTCGGGTGCACGAGCAGGTTTGCACGGCGCATCTGCCGCACGAACTGGGCCTCGGTGTCGGCTGCCACCGCGCACGCCCGCACGGTGCGCTCCAGCGCGAATCGGGCCGGTTCCCGGGTGCTGTCCCGCCGCACCTCGCCCTGCTGCAGCCACCGTTCGGAGTGGTTGCCGAGCTGGATGAGGTGGAAGTCTTTCTCGATCCCACGCGCAGCCTTCTGCGCCCGGGAGAAGTCGTTGCCCCAGTTCCACTTGGTGCCGTCCCCGCGGATGGTGGAGGCCACGATGTGGATGTGGTCGTTGCCCTTGGTGGAGCGCCCGTGGTGCACCGCCACCCACTGGCAGCCGGCCTTGGCCCCAGCCTCGGTGAAGTCCATCTCGTCCATGAATCGCTGAGCAATATCGGCCCATTCCTGGTCGGTGACTTCCCGGTCCTGGTACGGGATCGACAACGAGCAGTGCCAGATGTGCTTGGCGTCAGCGTCCACCCCGAAGGACCGCCGGTTCAGGTCGATCTCGCCGGCGATGGAAACCGCGGCTTCCTCGTTGAGCTGCACATCGTCGTGCCACGCCATGATGAGCGGCGAACCGTTGATCAAGTGCGGGTCGGTGTGCTCGTTGGAGCGGCCTGGACCCACCAGGTACTTCATCAGCCCGATCGGCTTGTCGCCCTTGGTGATGTTCGGGATCACGGGATCAACTCTTCGATCGTGGCCAGTACTTCGTCACCGAACCGGCGGGCCTCCCGCAACGTCTCTGCCGTCTCGGGCAGCACTTCACCGGTGCTGTTGGCGTGCCGGGCGATCTGGTTCACGTTGTTGGCGATCGTCGCCATTTGGTGTCGCATCTGGATCAGCTCGGCCAGCTGGTTTCGTCGTAACTGCACCGCCACCGGATCCGCCGATCCGAACACCGCCTCGACCATCAGCGCCGAGGGCGAGAGCCCGGTCTGCTGCTCCAGCATCATCAACTGAGCACGCTCCGCCTCGGACATGGACACCCGGACGTACTGGGTCTTGCCCTCGATCCGCTTCCGCCTCGACTTCCACACCCGACGCGGATTCTCCTGCTCCACCACAGCACCTCCTCTCTTCCCGGCCCAGCGCAGCGCCCCCACCCCGGTGGGCCCCACACGACCAGTGTGCCACCGCAAAGCCCCACGGGCCAGCGGTGGGCCCGTCTTATGGCACATAAAACATAGCTTTGCTCCGCTGGCTCCGCTGGGGCACCACGGGTGCAAAGCGCCGGCTCAGCGGGCACTTCCTCTGGAACGGACGGTGTGCGTCCGTTAACCTGGGGGGCATGGCGAAGCTCACTGACCCCCAGCAAGCAGAAGAAGCAGCCCAGCGGCTGCTCAACGACCGGATGGACTACATCCGCCGGGCGATCACCGCACGAGGCGCCCTCGACGAGGCCCGCGAGGCCCTCAAGGAGGCCGAGAAGAACGACACCGCCGCGTTCCAGGCCGCCGTCAACAACGGCGGCTGGACCGCCGACGAACTGAAAAAGATCGGGCTGGCGGCACCCGATAAGGTGCAGCGGGTGCAGCGCCGGCGGAAGACCACTCAGTCCACCCAGGACGTGCAGGCCTCGTCCGCTCAGAACGGTGGCGACACCGAGCCGGAGCAGTGACGGCCAGTCGCTGGATTCTCACGACGTGTTACGGGACGCTCCTAATCCTCTCCATCGCCCTGGTGGCCCGGGGCTCGAAGATCGGATTGATCTCCGGCCTGTTCTTGGTGGTGTCCTTGCTCGTCATCTGGCGCGAAGCACACCAGGTGCGATCGAAACGCGACCTCGACAACCGTGGCTGAGTTCCTGGCCCCGTGCCCACATGGGCACGGCAAAAGCTCCCATCGCTCCGCGGCTTTTCCCGCACACATGATGGACACGGGGACCCCATCCGACCACCCGACCACAGCCGGCAGGTCACCTCACGCGCGCACGTGACACTTCCGTAGCCGCCGACCGTGGACGGCTTCCCAAGTGGGTAGTCACCACACAAGCAACGGTGCCCGCTCCCCGAATGGGGAGCGGGCACCGTCCGTCTGAACAGAGAAGGCAGAGCGAGTATTTACAGCTCCAAGCCGCCCTGCTGGGGACGCTGCTCGTCGTGCCGCCGCACCACCTCGAGCGGACGCCCGGGGCCGTTGCCGCCGCTGCTGGCGCTGCTGCGTCCCGCGGTGGGAGCGTCGGGGAAGTTGATGCGCATCCGTTTCTTCAACGCCTCCAGCTCCGGGTCCAGGCTCGGTTGCGGCGTCTCCTCTCCGCGCATGGCGCGCCCGATCCGTTCGACCTCCCACCGGGCGGCTTCCAGCGCGTCCTGGTGCTTGAAGGGCACCTCCAGTGCCTCTCGGGCGTCGACGACTTCCTGCCGGGCGGAGGCCAGTCGCGCTTCGCGTTTGGTGACTTCCTCAGGCAGTGCCCGCACTTGGTTCTCCAGGCGCTGGATCATGCCCACGCTCGGGTTCAGCGACGTCGCGCGGGTGACTTCCACGGCCACCCCGGGGGCGTCGTCGAGGCGCAGCTCCACCGGGGACGCGCCCAGATCGGCCAGGTTCCCTGGACGTTGCACGACCCTGATGTCGTGACCACCGATGCGACCGGCGACCCCGAGGTCGATCTCCCCGCCCCGGGGCGGGCGCGCGGTGGCGTGCACCCCAGCCCATTGCTGCCACGCTTCCGCCGCGTCGGCGCGCTTGTCGTAGGTGGACCCGTCGATGGTCATCCGGAACCGCTCGCCACCCAACTCATCGGTGGTCCGCTCCGCGGCCGCCCGGAGCACGGGGATCTCCTGCTCGAGTGCGCCGGCGCGCGTTTGGGCGGCGTCCTTGCGGAACACCAGTGAGGACTGGTTGCGATGCCAGGCCCGGTTCAACCGCTCCAACCGGGACAGCTCCTGATCAGCCTTCGACTTCTCCAGGATCAACGGGTTGCCACTGGAGATCGCCTTCACCTCGGCGAAGGACAGGGTGTTGTCCCCGACGTCTTCGATCTCGCGCACGTCCAACCGGCCGCGCATGATCTGGTCGATGAACTTCGACTTCCGCTCCAGCGTCTGCCACATGAAGGTGTCGAAGGACCCCTTCGTCACCACCTGGGAGATCGCGACTTCCGGGTTCTGATTGCCCTGCCGGATGATCCGCCCGTGCCGCTGGGACACATCGGCCGGGCGCCACGGGGCGTCCAGGTCCACCAGGTGCACCGCCCGGGCCTGGATGTTGGTGCCCACCCCCATCTTCTGGGTGGAGCCCATCAGGACGGCGATGTCCCCGGCGCGGGCGGCGGAGAACAGCCGGCCCTTCTCGGCGTCGTTCTTGGCCTCGTGCATGAACCGGATCTTCTCCGCCGGGATGCCCCGTTGCACCAGCTGGTCCTTGAGCTCGTCGTAGACGTTCCACTTCTCCGATGACGGGGTGCTCTGGTCGCAGAACACGATCTGCAACGCACCCTTCGTGGGGTGCTCCTCGCCGCTGGCGGTATCGAGGAACACGTCGTCCTGGTGCTCCTCGTGCACCTGGGCGATCAGGTCCGCGGTCACGCTGACCTTGTTCTCCGAGACGATGGACCCCAGCTCCGGGTCGACCAGGCGCATGTCCAGGGCGGCCTTGCGTCCGTCGGAGCTGACCTTGAGCATGTTGTCCTCGGTCCGGTCCACCAGTCGGGCCTGGATCGCCTCGGCCCGACGTCCGATCTCTGCGATGTAGTCCTGCAACTCCGCCGAGGCTTCCACCGGGACCATGCGCGGCAGGCGCTTCCCGTCTTCGCGCTCCATAAGATCCGGGGTGGGCAGCTGCAGGTCCTCGGCGGTCTTCACGTCGGCGAAGGTATGGAACATCTTCAACAGCTCCGGGACGTTCTGGAACTTCGCGAAGCGCTCCTTCATCTTGAACGTGTCCCCGCCGGCCACCGAGAGTTCCATCTCGGAGACCACCTGACCGAAGGTCGCCGCCCACGAGTCGAAGTCGTGGATCCCGGCCCGCTCCAACAACTCCGGGCCGAGGTAACGCTGCATCACGTACATCTCGGTGACCGAGTTCGCGATCGGGGTCGCGGTCGCCCCGGTCATCACCCGATCCCCGTGCTGGGACCGGAGGTACTCCACCTTGGCGTGCAGGTCGCTGGCGCGCTTGGACCCGTCGATCGCCGCGTCCTGGATGTTCGACGGGGTGGTCAGATTCTTGAAGTCGTGCAGCTCGTCCACCACCAGGTAGTCGATGCCGGTCTGCTCGAAGGTGATGCCCGGGTCGACCTCCCGGTCGGCTTTGGCCTTGAGGCGCTCCTCGAACCGCTGGAGGGCGGCCTCCATGCGCTTGACCGACATGCTCTCCGCCCCGCGCTCCGCCGCCCGTTGGCGGGCCGCCTGCAGCTCGGCCCGCTGCCGGTCAGCTTCCCGGGCGGAATACGCATCGCGGCTGCCCGGAGAGAGCTCAATGCGCTCGAACGCGGTGCGGGTCATGATGATCCCGTCCCAATCGCTGGCCGCCGCCCTCGCGACGAACACCCGCCGCTTGTCCCCGGCCAGATCCTCCGAGGACGCCGCCAGGATCTGGGCCTGGGGGTAGAGCTGCAACCACTCCCGGGTGAACTGCTCGAGCATGTGGTTGGGCACCACCACCACGGGTTTGCGCGCCATCCCCAGCCGGCGCAGCTCCATCGCGCCGATCACCATCTCGGCGGTCTTGCCCGCCCCCACCTCGTGGAAAAGCCCCACCGAGGGCTCCGACAGCATCCGGGCCACCGCCGCGCGCTGGTGGGGCCGGGGGGTGAAGTTCTTCACCAGCCCGGGGAAGGTCAACCGCTCCCCTTCCACGGTGTAGTCGCGCAGCACGATGGAGTTGAACCGCCGGTTGTACTCATCCACCAACCCGGCAGCCCGTGCCGGGTCCTCCCACACCCACTCTCCGAAGCGCTCCTGCATCAGTTGCGCCTTCTCCTGCGCGGCGGTGGTCTCGGTGGCGTTGACCACCCGGCGGTTGCCCTCCGGGTCCGACGGGTCGGGGTCGGTGACCTGGACCCGGCGCTGCTCGGCCAGGTTTTTGAAGATGTCCCCGGCGGCCATCCGTTCCGTGCCCCAGTCGTTGCGGGCGGCGAAGACGTGGCGGGAGGCCCGCACCTCCCAGTTCGCCCCGCTGACCCGGTCCACCCGCGCGGCCGGGTCCCTGATGATGTGGCGCAGGAACTGCTCGTGGATCTCCGGGGACACCCACACCGCCCCGATGCGGGCCTCGATCTCATCGGCCCCCAGCGGGGCCGGCAACACCGCCTCCAGAGCGGCCACGTTCGTCTGGAACCGTGCCCCGGTGGTTGCCGCGGCCCGGGCGGCGTCCAGTTTCTCCCGCACGTCCCCGGACAGGTACTCCGCGCGGGTCTCATAGATACCGTCCTCGCCGGGCACCTCGTACACCAGCTCCCCCAGTGCCTCGCGCGCCCCTGCCTCGTCGGTGCCCAGTAGCCGGGCGATATGGGGCAGGTCCACGGTGCCGACCGTGTCCAGGGTGACGGCCAGGGCCTCATCCGGGGTGTCGACCCCGAGCACGGGACGGCGTGGTTGCACCTGCCGCTCCGAGAGCAGACCGGCCGCCGCGGCGGTGCCCGATCCCTCGTCGAAGTGCTCCAGACCCAGCACCAGCGGCCCGAACGGATCCCCGCGCAGCAACCGCACCGCCGGCGGAGTGACCCGGGCCAGAATGTCCGCCCCGGCCTCGTCGTATTTGCCGGTGCGCCGTTCGGTGAACCGGTTGATCGGCCCGTACCGGTCCACATACGCCTCGTAGCTGCCCGCCAACTGGGCCCTCATGGCGTCGAGCTCCGGGGTGTCCTCGACGTTGGCCGCCTCCATCGTCAGCACAGCCCGCCCCTGATCACGCAACCCCAACAGGGCCCGCAGCTCGCCCTGCTGAGTCCGCGGGACCTTCAGCGGGGCGTGCACCCCCTCCACGGTGACCTGCGTGAAGCCCGCCTCCCCGCGGTCGGCGATGTGCCCGATCTGCTCCTGCTCACCAGCTGGGACCAGGGCCGCGACCTCGAGCTCCTGCTCACCCGTCCGCTCGGCCATCCCCCGGCCGCCAGGGCGTGGTCGGTGATGTCCGCCAGCTGCTCGTGCAGCCGCACCCCCGTGGCCGCCAGGTCCTCGGAACGCACGGTCAGGGTGGCGGAGCCGTACATGCCGTTGCCGATCACCGGCTCACCGAGCACCCGGGCAGGGTGGGCGAGGAAGTAGGCGTTCATCCGCCCCTGCTGGCCATCCAGCTCCACCGGAGCGGTCTCCACCCACGACTGGTCTAGCGGCTCCTCCCCGGGCAGACGGCGGCGGAAGATCAGCACATCGGTCAGCGCGTCTGTGCCGGCCGCACGGCGGTGGGCGCCGGTGGGCAGGCGCACCGCCCCGAGCAGATCGGCGGTGGCGGCCATTTCCCGGCGGGCCGCGGGGTTCTGCGCGTCCAGGGTGAAGGCCGAGGAGATCACCCCGACCACCCCGCCGGGGCGGGTCAGGGCCAGGGACTTGAGGATGAAGTGGTTGTGCATCGAGTGCCCCGCCGCGTTGTGCCGGGGATCGTGCAGGGAATTCTTCGAGAAGGGGACGTTGCCCACCGCGGCGTCGAAGGCGCCTCCGGGCATCCGGGTGTCGGCGAAGGACTCGGTGCGGATCGTGGCGTCCGGGTAGATGGCCTGAGAGATGGCCGCGGTCAGCGGGTCCAGTTCCACTCCGGTCATCTGGGCGCCTTCGGGGGCCAGGCCGATGAAGGTGCCGGCACCGGAGCCGGGCTCCAGCACCCGCCCGCCCGTAAAGCCCAGCCCGGTCAGGGCGCCCCAGACCTCGGTGGCGATCGCCGGGTCGGTGTAGTGGGCGTTGATCACTGTGCGCCGTGCGGCGGCGTACTCGGTCTCATCCAGCAGCTCGCGCAGCTCGGCCCGCTCGGCCTCGTACTCGGTGCGGGACTCGTCGAAGACTTCGGCGACACCGCTGGCACCCCAGGACCCCCAGCGGGCCAGCGTGTTCCGCTCGGTCTCGGTGGCAGTCCGCCCCTCGGCCTGGAGGGTGCGCAGCACCCGAAGCGCTGCGAGGTTGGCTCGGAACCTTGCCTGCGCACCAGACGGGGCCAGGTCGTCCTGGGCGCGGGGGACGAAGCGTCCCGGGCTTTCCGCGGGCGCAGGTCCGGTGTCCGGCCCCAGCCCTATGGCCGCTCGGCCTCTTCCTGCGCCGACTCGTCCAGGAAGTCCCGATAGATCCGGTTGAGCTCTTTCATCTCCTCGAGAGTCTCGGCCATCCCCGACTCGGGATCCTCGTCCTCGTCCGGCTCCTCCTGTACCGACGGGTCCGGGGTCAGCATCTCCGCGCGCACGATCTCCTCGGCCTGCATCTTCGACGCGTTCAACCGCCCCACCTTCTCCAGATAGGTCTCCCCTTTCCTGTCCGGGCCGGCCAGCTCCATCATCAGCTCGCCCACCCGCTGCGCCGCCTCCTCCCCCAGCTGCTCGAACCACTGAGCCGGGTCCGGGATCAGGGCGTACTCCGCCGGCGCGGTCGTCCTCCACGCTTCCTGCGCGAACTTGCCGTACGTGTTCATCACGAACCTCCTCGGGTTCCGGGAAGAGAAAGGCATCAATGCTCAACTGCCCCTCGACTTGTTTCCTCTTGCGGGCTCGGGCCATGGGGGATCTCCTGAGTGCGATCGGGAATCTCCCTCACACGCTACCCAGCCGCCCAGGCCATCTGAGCGCATGGCACCGGCCAGAAGAAACCTGGCCTTCTGTGAGGTAGCCGAAGACCCCTGGTCGCACGCATCACGCCACATGAACCAGGGGCCTGTCCGTCTCGTCACCACGAGAGCCTCGTGGCCGTTGCTCTTCACCCATCGCCAGCCACTGCCGAGAGCCAGCATGGCAACGACTCACCATGATCAGGATGCCGCCGAGACCCACCGACGCGGCTCCGCTGTCACACCTGCTGGGTGATCGTCCCCCCAGGGTTCTCACGCCCCCAACGCGTCGTGACGAAGCGTCCCGTCGTGGAAGAGCGCGTTACCGGCTTCGAGTTTGACGTCCCACGCCCCACACGCTCCGTGGTCGTCGTCCGCGGTGACCGCTTCGCATGTCCCTTCGTCACGAACCGACCGGTCTTCGAGCTCCTCGCTACCGAACGTCCCTTACTCATCACATCCATCCTTCCCGCCGGTCACGGCCGGCCACTTGGTTTGACGCCGAAACCCGGCGTCAAACCAAACTGTAGTCGATGTAATACTTCTGGGCAAGGGTGATGCACCGAAGTCGAGTAGTGGTAAAGTAGGCTGTGGCCGGTCCCTAGGGAGCACAGTCCCTGGAGAACGGAGCCAGCATTTGCGTATCGAGTACGAGGACGAGGATCTCCGCTGCCTGGCGGAAGATCCGGGCTTCGTTCACCCCCGGCTCAGTGGAGAGCTGGTCAAGGCGTACCGCAAGAGGATCGACTCCATTTCCGCAGCCAGTGATGAGCGGGATCTGCGGGCGTTGAAGTCGTTGCACCTGGAGAAGCTTCGGGGCAACCGAGAAGGCCAGCACTCACTGCGCCTGAACAAGCAATACCGGCTGATCGTCCGCTTCAGGACAGAGCCGGCCGGGCGGACGACGATCGTCATCGAAATCGTGGACTACCACTGAGACCGACGTCCGTTGAGAGGAGAAGACACCATGAGCATTGCCCAGGCCTTCCCGGTTGGTGAGCACCTGGAGGAAGAGCTGGAGGCACACGGCTGGTCGCAGGCTGAGTTCGCTGAGATCATCCAGCGTCCTACCCAGTTCGTGTCTGAGGTGATCAGCGGGAAGAAGGAACTCACCCGCGAGTCGGCCGCTCAGATCGCAGCGGCCTTCGGGACCAGCACCGAGTACTGGCTGAACCTACAGAATCGGTACTTGCTGTGGCAGCAGTCCCAGGACAAGGGCCTGCAGAGCCAGCTCACCGACGTCCAGCGACGCGCCCGCCTGAACGACCTAGCACCTGTGTCGTTGCTGCGAAAGCGCGGGATCATCGCCGAAGGATCTCTCGCGCAGACCGAGGCACAGATCATCCAGCTTTTTGGGTTGGGCACCATCGACGACGAGCCCGAATTTAAGGCTGTCGCCCGTCGCAGCAACGAGCACGAAGAGACCACCAAGCTTCAGCGAGCCTGGCTGGCCGTCATCAAGAACAAGGCCCGCAGCCAGCAGCTACCGGTCTTCGACCCGGCCGGCTTCAACACTTTCGCCCGCCGGATCAGTCAGATCGTGGCCACCCCTGCGGCGTTCGCCTCCCTTCCACAGCAGTTCCGCGAGCACGGAGTTGCCCTTCTCTATGAGGAGAGCTTCCCCGGTTCGAAGCTCGACGGGGTGTCCTTCTTACAAGACGGCAATCCCGTCATCGCACTGTCCGGGCGGGGCAAGAGACTCGACAAGGTCCTTTTCACCTTGCTGCACGAGGTCGCGCATATCCTCAATGGCGACCTCAAGGAAGGCGAAATCCGGGTGGACACCGGCATCAACGAGACCGCCGGGGTCCAAGGGCTCGACGACCAGGAACGAGCAGCCGACGAACTCGCCGCAGAGCTGACCTTCCCCAATCACGAGTTCAGCGACCCACCCAGCCGTGTCCGGAGCGCCTGGATCCAGGCCGAAGCAGACAAGCACCACGTCCACCCCGTCGTTGTAATTGGGCGTCTGCAGAAAATGGGAAACCTCGACTGGCGCACAGTGCTTGCCAAGGGGGCTCCCACCGTTGAACCACAGCTCGCCAGCTGGAAATACCCCTTCTGAAGTCGATATCTCCCGTGCTCCGGCATGTCGAATAACCGTGACAGGAAGATGGCGAAGTGCCTCAAAGACATTCTAATAAATGGCTTCGACTATCGTGGATTAT
>NZ_SSSF01000022.1:0-17705 GCF_013368965.1 Kocuria salina | reverse complement strand
CACGATGCGGTTGGCCGAGGTGCCCTGGGAGCACGTGCTGGCCGAGGGCGAGGGGCACCGCAGTGTGGCCCAGTGGCGGGAGGCCCACGAGGAGTTCTGGACGGCCACGCCGCCGGAGGCGTGCGCCGAGGTCCCGGGGCACGACTTGGACGACGACACGCTTGTGGTGCTGGAACGATTCCGGCTCCTCCCGGACCCGGTGAAGTGATCCCATCGATCCGGCTCTGTGGTGTGCCGCTGGCACCAATCCAGCGCACAACCAGCACGAGGCCGTTTGCTATACATATGACCCGCTACCGGACACCGCCACGAGTGGACTATCGCAGTTGAGGTTCGCTGTCGGACATGCGGAGGATCGGCGGCGGCGCGGGCTTGGGGGTGGGTGTTCTTAGCATGGGGGCATGCGACTGCGTGCGACGACCCCGGCCGATTTGGACGTCTTCCTAAGGTGGGTCCCCTCCAAGCTGGACATGGTGTTGTGGTCCGGTCCTATCTTCACGTGGCCATTGGACCGGGGGCAGCTGGAGGTCTATCTGGGCAATGATCAGCGCCGATACTGGACCGGGCTGGACCCAGAGTCCGGCGCGCCGGTCGGTCATGCCTCGCTGCTCGTCGACGACTCCGTGCCCATGATGCGGCTCGGGTGCATCCTTCTGAACCCGGCTGTCCGAGGACGCGGTCTGGGGCGTGAGCTGATCAGCACAGCTGTGCGCACGGGCTTCGAGATCACGAAGCTACCGACCATGAAGCTGGGTGTCTACGCGCACAACGTCCCGGCTCGGCGGGTCTACGAGAGCCTGGGATTCCAGGAGACCGGCCGGGTGCGCAGCACCGAGGTGGATGGTCAGTCCTGGCATGCCGTGGAGATGGAGAGACCACGAACCAGCTGAGTTCTCATGGGAGCCGGGATGCTCCGTAGATCCACCCGGAGCTGTGGTGAGGATCCAATGTTGCGATTGGGGTTCCTATGGCGACAGTGCGTGATGCCCGAGTTGGGAAGGGCAGAGCTACTTCCCGCGTTGGAGCCCGACCAGCACGAAGAGGAGAGCGCTCAGGAGTCCCCCGGCGAGCATGGCAAGCCCCAGCAGGAATAGCATTCCGGCGCCGATGTTCGCCCCGCCCTCGCAACACGAGGCGATGGTCCAGATCCAAGCGCCGGCCGCTATGACGGCACCCAGAGCGATCATGACTAACGGGATCCGCATGAACCGCCGGGCGGCCGAGGAGAGTTTCATGGGTTGTCCTTCGTCGAAGGGAACTGCAACGTTGCGCCTGAGGTTGGCTTACGGTCACCGAAACAGGGCCAGAGCCTGTAGAGGAGTCGAGGGGCCGGTCTGGTGATTCTCGATCGTCATGTCACTATGAACCCACTGACGACAGCCGACTCGAGGAGTTCTCCATGGTGCCGACATCCCCTCAATCGCGATCGGATTTGACCGATCTCGCGCAGGTGCGGGCGGAGATTGATGGTCTGGACCACCAGATCATCCAGCTGTTGGCTCGACGTCAGGCCTGTGTGATCCGTGCCGGTGAGCTCAAGGAGCGAGGCTCTGAGAAGGCCGTTCGAGATCCGGACCGGGTGAACGCCGTGCTCGCGGCGAAGCGGCAGCTCGCGCAGGACGCAGGCCTGAGCCCAGAAGTAGCGGAGCGGACCTGGCGGGCGATGATCGATGCGTTCATCGACCTGGAGCTGGGCGTTAACGCAGAGCGGTAACGACACCGAGAAATATCAATCAGAGACGGCCTCGGAAAAGTTACGTGGTCGACATTAAGGAGAGCCGGTCGCTGAATTCAGCGCAACGCGCGGCGTAGTCGCTGGCGGGTGGTTCGCGAGACGTTCCGTTGCGGGTTCCTGTGTCGCTCTTCGTGCCTAGGCCTCGACGGGAAAAGGACTGCTTCGTGGGAGTTGGTTGTTCTTGGGCGGCCAGGGCAGGGGGCGGGCTTAGTCGGGGATGGTGGCGGTGCCGGTGAGGAAGCGAGTGCAGGTACCGGTGAGCAGGGTGCGGTTTCCAGTCACGAGGGCGTGCACGGTGCCGCCGCGGGTTGAGAGCTGCCGGGCTACCAATGTGGTCCGGCCCAGGCGGGTGGCCCAGTAGGAGGCGATCTGGGAGTGGGCGGAACCCGTGACCGGGTCCTCGCTTACTCCGGCGCGGGCGCCGAAGTACCGGGAGACGAAGTCATAACCGGTGTCGGCACCGGGGGCGGTGACGATCACCCCGCGCACGGGCAACCCGGCCAGCACGGTGTGGTCGGGGGTCAGAGTGCGCACGGTCTCGGCGTCGGCCAGGACGTAGACCAGGTCGGTGGCCTCCAGGGCCTCACGCACCGGTGCCCCGAGAGCGGCTGCGACCACGGGGTCGATCTGGGTGGGCACGGGAGGTTCAGACGGGAAGTCCATGGTGTAGCCCCCACCTGGGTCGCGACGAACGATGAGCCAGCCGCTGCGGGTGTGGAACTGCACCAGCTGGGCTTGTGGGTGGGCGTCTTCGAAGAGGTAGGAGGCGGTGGCCAAGGTGGCGTGGCCGCACAGGTCTACCTCGATGGCGGGAGTGAACCAGCGTAGGTGGTAAGCCGGATGCTGCGGGTCTGGTGCGGTGACGCCGGTGGGGAGGTCGGCGACGACGAAGGCAGTTTCTGAGAGGTTGTTCTCCTCGGCTACCTGCTGCAGGACGGTGTCGGCCGGCCAATCAGGCAGCGGCATGACCGCGGCCGGGTTGCCTTCGAACGGGGCCGCGGCGAACGCATCGACCTGGATGATAGGCACCTGCATGAGAGGGTGCTCCTGACGGGAAGTGATGGATCAGTTGGGCGTTCCCACTCTAGAAGCCCTGCATGCACCACTGGATGGACCCGCCTGAACCGAGCCATCCGGGCGTAAAGGTGTGGCGTTAGGGGTTCCACCATGGAACCTGGCGTCAAGCCGGCGTGGGCGAGCTGGGTGTCGCTCCAAACGCAGTTGAGTCGCTCGGTATCAGAACGGTGAGATCACGCTGCAGACCGTCAACGGTCTGGACGGTCTAGGTCGTGTCTCCCAATAGTCGGACCCAGGTGAGGATGGCGCAGAGGGTGACGCCGGCGCGGTACGTGATGGCGAGTTTGTCGAAGCGGGTCGCGATGCCGCGCCACTGCTTCGCGAGTGCGAAGAATCGCTCGATCACGTTGCGACCGCGGTAGGCGGTGGCGTCGAACCCGGGCGGGCGACCGCCGCGACTCCCGCGCCGTTTTCGTGCGATGATCTGGTCGCGCTTGTCGGGAATGACGGCCTTGACCTTGCGGCGGCGCAGCTTGCTGCGGATGACTCCGGTCGCGTAGGCACGGTCGGCGATCACGGCGTCGGGTCGGGTTCGTGGGCGACCCGGGCCAAGCCGGGGAACCTGGATCTCGCCGAGCACGTGGATGAGCATCGCTCCGTCGTTGCGCTGCCCGCCGGTCACGATCATCGCGAGCGGGCGGCCGTGCCCATCGACGGCCTGGTGGATCTTCGTGGTCAGACCGCCGAGGGAGCGGCCGATACCGTGACCGGGCGGTTCAATCTCGTGCCAGGGCAGATTCTTGTGATTCGATCCTGCCCCCTGTGTCCTGCTCGGGGCGGGTGGTGTTCGTCGCATGCTGATGCGCACGCGCGATCGTCGCATCGATCGACACCGCCCAGTCGATCTTCCCGGCCGCGTCGGCCTCGGCGAGGATCTGCGCCAGCACCCGATCCCACGTCCCGTCACCGGCGTAACGGCGATGCCGCTTCCACACCGTCTGCCACGGGCCGAACTGCTCGCGGGGCAAGTCACGCCACGGGATCCCGGTGCGGAACCGGTACGCGATGCCCTCCACAACCCGCCGGTCGTCACCGAACGGGTGACCACGCCGCCCGGCATTGGACGGCAACAGCGGAGCGATCCGCTTCCACTGCGCATCCGTGAACACCCGATATCGAGAACCCGTCGACCTCACCCCACCAGACTGCCGCGAACCTCACGATGCATATGGGAGACACGCCCTAATACCGTGACACTGGATTAGGCGACGACAGAGCCCTGATCTGCTCAAAAAGAGGGGGTTGCTCGGATGAGAATCCGAGCAACCCCCTCTTTTTGAGGACGGTCCTAGGTTTTCCGTGCTGGCCGCGGTGGGGAAATCAGGGCCACCTTCTTCCCGCAGGCGAACCTTGTGTCCGTCTACCACTTCACCCCAACAACGAAAAACGACCCGATCGGGCCCGAGGAACTCCTCAGGGACCTACCGTGGGGGTGGGGTGGGGTGGGGTTCAGCGACGCCGTGCCTCCGATGCTAATTCGGTCTCGCCGTAGCTGTTGTCAGCGGGGTTGATGGTTTCCCCGGGGGCGACGAGGGCGTCGATGCGGTCGAGCACCTCGGTGCTCAGGGTGGCCTCGGCGGCCGGCAGCTGGGATTCGAGCTGCTCCATGGTGCGGGGTCCGATGATCGCCGAGGTGACAGCCGGGTGGCGGATCACGAAGGCGATGGCCAGTTCGATCAGGCTCAGCCCCGTCTCCTCGGCAATCCCGGCGAGGCCTTCGACGGCTTCGAGCTTGCGCTGGTTGGCCGGCAGGGACAGATCGAACCGATCGGCCAGCCGCTTCCGGGCCGGAGAGGTCGGCGCCAGACCCTCCTTGCCCTGGCGCCACTTCCCCGACAGCCAGCCGCCGGCCAGCGGGCTGTAGGTGAGCACCCCCATCCCGTGGCGGGCGGCGGTGGGCAGCACATCGGCCTCTGCCCCGCGCACCAGCATCGAGTAGGGAGGTTGTTCGGTGACGAAGCGTTCCAGGTGCCGGTCCCGGGCGGCCCACTGGGCTTCGACGATCTGGCTGCCGGAGAACGAGGAGGACCCGATGTAGCGCACCTTGCCCTGGCGCACCAGGTCGGTCAGCGCCCCCAGGGTTTCCTCGATGTCCGTCTCCGCTGAGGGGCGGTGGAGCTGGTAGAGGTCGATGTAGTCGGTGCGTAGCCGGCGCAGGGAGTTCTCCACCTCCTGGATGATCCAGCGCCGGGACCCGCCCCGGTGGTTGGGGTCCTCGTCCATGGGCACAGCGAATTTCGTGGCCAGCACCACGTCCTCCCGCCGCCCATTGGCCAAGGCCTCCCCGACGATGTCCTCGGATTCGCCGTGGGAGTAGATGTCGGCGGTGTCGACGAAGTTGATCCCAGCGTCCAGGGCACGGTGGATGATGCGGATCGACTCACCCCGGTCGTTGTTCCCCCACGGGCCGAACATCATCGCCCCCAGACACAAGGGGCTGACCGAGACCCCCGTACGTCCCAAAGTGCGGTATTCCATAGAGTCCTCCTGGTGGATGGTGTGACCGGCAGCCGGTGCTCCGATCTCGCTGCAGAGGTGTAGGGGGGGCTGGGTCAGGCCTGGTCGGCGGGGCGGAGCAGGATCTCGTGGATGGCCAGGTGGCGGGGGCGGGTGAGGGTGAAGGCGATGACCTCGGCGATGTCCTCAGCGGTGACCGTGGCCACGCTGTAGAGCTGCTCCACACCTTGGCGGGTGGATTCGTGGGTGATGTGGGTGGGCAGTTCGGTGGCCACCACACCGGGCTCGATCAGCGTCACCCGCACCTCGGGTAGCAGTTCCTGGCGCAGCGACTCCGACCACCCGTTCAGTCCCCACTTGGTCGCGGCGTAGACGCCGTTTCCAGGGCGGGCGGTGCGCCCGGCCACGGAGGAGATGTTCACGATGTCCCCACCACCGTCCTTGAGCTGGTCGAGGAACACCTCGGTGGTAGTGATCGCCCCGAGCAGGTTCACCTCGATCATGGCCCGGTAGTCCTCGTGCTGGTCGGCGGAGAACGGTCCCAGCAGCATGACCCCGGCGTTGTTGATCAGCACGTCGGCCCCCCCGAGCTCGTCCTGGACCCGGGAGGCGGCCGCGAGGAGGCTGGGGCGGTCGGTGACGTCGGCGGCGATGGCGACCGCGCGGTCGCCGAGTTCGGCTGCGAGGGCGTCGATCCGGTCGGTGCGCCTGGCCAGCAGTGCCACCTGGTAGCCGGCGGCGTGCAGGGTGCGGGCGGTGGCGGCCCCGATGCCGGAGGAGGCGCCGGTGATGACGGCGGTAAGCCCGGTGGTCGGTGTGGTGGTCATGAGAGGGTCCTTTCGAAAAGGGGTGGGTGGGTCAGCGGTCGAGCAGGCCGACCTGGCTCAACCACTGCTCGGTGTCGGCGGCGGCGGCGGGTGAGGGTGTCGGTGCGGTGCAGGCGGTCAGCGTCGTGGCCATGCCGGCCCCGCCCAGGGCCGCGCGCAGCAGCGTCCGTCGGGGCACCGGGGGTCGGTGCGTGGGGGCCGGCATGGTGGGCTCAGCCCGTCGGGGTGGGGGCTTCGACACCGGTCATGGCCAGGGCCGGGGCCGGCAGTCGGTCACCGCGGATGGTGATCGCCTCCAGGGCGGTGGTCAGCTCTGTCAGCTCCGCGGAGCTGAAGGTGACTTCTTCGGCCCCGAGGTTCTCCAGCAGGTGGGGCAGTCGGGTGGTGCTGGGAATGGGCACGATCCACGGCCGCTGGGCCAGCAGCCAGGCCAGGGAGATCTGGGCGGGGGTGGCGCCCTTGCGCACGGCCCAGTCCTGCAGCAGCTGCACCAACGCCATGTTCGCTTCCAGGTTCTCGGGGCTGTTGCGCGGGACCATGGGGCGGAAGTCGCCTTCGGTGAAGCGGGTGAAGGGGGTGATCTCCCCGGTGGTGAGGCCCATGCCCAGCGGCGCCCAGCACACGAAACCGATCCCGAGTTCCTCGCACAGGGGCAGGACGTGGGCTTCGGGTCCGCGCCAGGCCATGGAGTACTCGTTCTGGATCGCGGTGAGCGGTTGCACCGCATGGGCCCGGCGGATGGTCTCCACCCCAGGCTCGGAGAGCCCGAAGTGCAGGACCTTGCCCTCGGCGATCAGCTCGCCCACGGTGCCGGCCACGTCCTCGATCGGGACGGCCGGGTCCACCCGGTGCTGGTAGAGCAGGTCGATGCGGTCGGTCCGCAACCGCGCCAGCATGCCCTCCACAGCTGTGCGGATGTGCTCGGGGCGGCTGTTGAGCCCCCCGGTGCGCTGACCGGTGGCCGGGTCGATGTCCCAACCGAACTTCGAGGCGATCACCACCTCATCGCGGACCGGTTCCAGCGCCTCCCCGACGATGCGTTCGGACTCGAAGGGCCCGTAGGCCTCGGCCGTGTCGAAGAACGTCACCCCCTGGCCGGCGGCAGTGCGGATGAGGGAAACCATGTCCGCCCGGCTGGTGACGGGCCCGTACAGATCGCCCGTCATGGTCTGGGTGCCCAACCCCGTGGCCGAGACCTCCAGGGCCCCGAGCATGCGGCGACCGCTCACCGTGGTGGCGACGGTCACCGGGTCCGTGCCCTTCCCGTGCCCTCTGCCGCGGCCCGACGGAGACGAGTGGGCGTTCGAGGGGTGACTGGCCATGCCGGTCACCAACGGGACCGAGGCCAGTACGGCCGCGCCCTGCAGGAACCGGCGCCGGCCACGATCGGTGGCGGCGCGTGCCGGTGTGCTGTCCTGATCGTGCATGGGGATCTCCTTCATGGTCATCGTTACTGCGGAGCCGATCCCCGGCGCCGCGGTCCTCGACCCAGGACGCTGGGGGAACCGGAACGTGGGAGGAACCGGAGCGCCAGGAGTGCTCTGGTCAGGGAGTCGCGGAGTCGAGCCGGTCAGACCGGAGGATCGGGGCCCGGGTGAAGCCCGGTACCACCGCGGGCGCATCCTCTGAGGTGTCCGCGGCGCGATGGAGGGGAGCGGGCGCGGCGGCCTGAGGGATCAGGCTTCGGGGATCGGCATGCCGTAGGCCTCGAGGGTGACGTCAGCCGGCTCCGGCCCGCCACGGTTGCCGGTGTCGAGGGCGTCGATCGCCGCCATTTCCTCGTCGCTGAGCTGGAAGTCGAAGACCTCGAAGTTCTCGGCGATCCGGTGAGCCTTGGTGGACTTCGGAATCACCGACCGGCCTTCCTGCAGGTGCCAGCGCAGCATCACCTGCGCCGGGCTCTTGGCGTGAGCTGCCGCAATGCCGAGGATGGTCGGGTCTTCCAGCGTGCTGGTGTGCTGACCTTCCTGGTAGAAGGTGATCCCGCCGATGGGAGACCAGGCCTGGGTGAGGATGCCCTGGGCGGTGTGCAGTTCCTGGAGCTCCTTCTGCTGGAAGTAGGGGTGAAGCTCGATCTGGTTCACGGCCGGCACCACCGAGGTCTCAGCCAGGAGGCGGTTGAGGTGGTCGGGCATGAAGTTGCTGACCCCGATCGCGCGGACCTTGCCTTGCTCGAGCAAGGTTTCCAGCGCCCGATAGGCCTGAAGCGTCCGGTCAAAATGGGTGGGCAGCGGCTGGTGCAGGATCAGCAGGTCGATCTGCTCCACGCCCAACTTCGTTGCGCTCTTCTCGAACCCGTGCAGCGTCTCCTCGTAGCCGTAGTCGCTGATCCAGATCTTGGTTTCGATGAAGACCTCCTCGCGGGCCACACCAGAGTCGGCCAGGGCCTGGCCGACCTCCGTCTCGTTGCCGTAAGCGGCTGCGGTGTCGATGTGGCGGTAACCGGTCGACAGGGCCGCCCGGACAGCGTCGCGAGTCTCCTCGGGCGAGGCCTGGAAGACGCCCAGGCCCAGGGCCGGCATCTGCACGCCGTTGTTCACAGTGATCGTGGTGTTGTCCATGCCCCCACGGTAAGGACGAATCGGGTGGGGGTGAGAGTCCCTGGTGTTATCCCCCAGGTGCCGACCCAAGACCTCGCCGCCGAGGACGAGGGCGACGACGGAGGGCAACCGCTGGCCCCTCGGACCGGGGTGGGGGTGACTGCCAGGGACTCCCACCCCGGTCAGGTGCCGACCTAGCCTGGGTGACATGGATACCCGCCACGAGGTGCAGCAGTTCCTCACTACCCTGCGCGCCCGCCTGACCCCGGAGAAGGCCGGGGTGAGCGTGTTCGGCGGTGAACGCCGCGTGCCGGGCCTGCGCCGTGAGGAAGTCGCCCAGCTGGCCGGGGTGTCCACCGCGTACTACACCCGAATGGAGCGCGGGGACCTCAGCGGAGTGTCCGAGAGCGTGCTGTTCGCCCTGACCCGGGCCCTGCAGCTGGACGAGGCCGAGACCACCCACCTATTCGATCTCGCCCGTGCGGCCACCGGACCCCGCCGCGCCCCCCGCACCAAACCCGAACCGCGGCTGTCGCCACGCATGGCCCAGTTGCTGGACACCATGGGCGAGGTCCCGGCGATCGCCATGAACCGTCTGGGCACCCCGGTGGGATCCAACGCCCTGGGCCGGGCCCTGTTCCCGCACCTGTTCCCCCAGGCCGCGGCCCCGCTCAACCATGCCCGATACCTTTTCCTGGACATCCGATCCCAGGAGTTCTACCCCGACTGGGAGACCAGCGCCCGGCAATCGGTCTCCGCCCTGCGCCTGCTCGCCGGACAGGATCCCAGCGACCGGGCCCTGATGGGACTAGTCGGTGAGCTGGCCACCCGCAACGAGGACTTCCGCACCTGGTGGGGCGGACACACCGTGCGCACCCACACCACCGGCACCAAGCGCATCAACCACCCCGTGGTCGGTGAGCTCACCGTCGGCTACGACGTCCTGACCGTGCCCGCCACCCCCGGGCTGAGAGTCACGACCTACCTCCCCGCCCCAGGGTCCTCCTCGGCCGACGCCCTGGCCATGCTGCGCAGCTGGATCGCCGACCCCAGCACCGCCGGCTCGACCAGGGCGGACCACTGACCGGAGCGGATTCCGACCATGGGACGCCCAACACATGAGAGCCCGTATCTTCACGACAAGGCTCTCATCCGCAGGTCGACTTCACAGCCCTCCGGCTCCACGTTGCTCTCGAGTCCGCCTCCGCGAACCGCTCACCACGAACGACGCAAGGGACTGATGCACCGATAGGTGACGGCACGGGTAACGATGACACTTCCATCATCAACGTCGCCTATCCAGGCATCAGGCCCATTCACAGCGTTCCGTGTCGGGGCTGAGCGGCTATTGAGCCTGATCGGTGTCTCGCTTGTTCGTGAAGGCGAGGACGGCGATGGAGGATGCGACGAGGACGAGTGCGCCGTAGCCGATGGCGATGTGGTCCGGTGCCATGGTGGTGGCGAGCCGTCCTGCGACGAGGCCTGGTGCGGCAGCACCGGCGTACGAGATCAGGTACAGCGTGGCGAGGAGCCCGGCTCGGTCCTGCGGGGCGGCGTCGCCGAGGACGGCGCGCATGCCGGCGGCATTTGCGGCGCCCTGGGCGATGCCGGCGAGGGCGCTGGCGGCGAGGAACCACCAGATCGCCCCGAGGTGCAGGGTGACGATCACGGCCGCGGTTGCGACGACGAACAGGGCGAGGCCGACCCGCAACGCGGTCGCGGCCCTGAATCTGCCGGTGACCAGTCCGCCCACGGGGCTCAAGATCACGATAGAGGCGAACACGAGGGCGACGATGAGGGCGTTGCTGGTGCCGAGTTCGTCGGCGGCGAGGACCGGGGAGAACGCCTGGTAGAAGCCGCTGAGCGCCCAGGTGCCCACCAGGGCGGTGCCGACGGCGAAGATGGTGCGTGCCTGCCCACGCGGGACGAGCACTCGTGGCCGCAGCGAGGCGAGAGCGCCGGGGGTGCGGTCGGCGGTCTCGGGGCAAGCAGCGAGCAGAGCGGCGAGGACGACGAGGACGGCGGCGATGATCGTGAAGGTCAGGGTGCGTGGTGCGGGTTCGTACTGGACGAGCGCGCCGGAGAGGAGCGCGCCGAGCGGGATCGCGAACGGTGGGGCGTTGCTCGTGATCACCGGCCCGAGCCACCCCGGCCGCCTGGATGCGGTGTCGAGGACGTAGGAGCCAAGGGCGCTTGAGGCGATGCCGCAGCCGATCCCCTGGAGCATCCGGCCGATTATGAGTTCGGGCAGGCTGTGAACGTTCAGCATCACGATGCAACCGGCGGCCGCGACGAGGACCGCGCCGATCGCGACCGGGCGCCGGCCGACATGGTTCGACAGCCGGCCGGTCGTGAGCAGTGTGACGGCGGTGACGCCGAGGTAGACGACGGTGGCCTGTGCGAGACCGGAGGCGGTGACTCCGTCCTGCGCCCGGTAGGTGTTGTAGAGCGGGACGGGTGTGCCAGAGGCGAGGAACACGGCGATGAGGCTCGCGGCGACGACGGGGAAGGTGACGGCGGGAGGGAGCCGGAACCGGATGGTGGGGGTGGACTCGGTAGCGGTCACGAGTCGGCGTCGGTGCTTCGGGTCAGGTGGGCGAAACGTTCCACGTCGTGGGCTTCGGTCTCGGCGGCCGTTCGGTAGCCCCCGAGGGCGTCGGTGCCGAGGAGGAGCAGCTTCGGCGGTTCCGGGTGCTCCACGGCCTCCAAGATCGCGGCGGCCGCCTTCGCGGGTTCCCCACGCTGGGGGCTGAGCTGTTTGTCACCGGTGCGCCCCAGCACCTGGTCGTAGGCGTCGATCCGGACTGCGGACTGGTCCGCGGAGCGGCCGCGGAAGGCGGTGCGGAAGGAACCGGGTTCGACGACCAGGACGTGCAGCCCGAGCGGTTCAACCTCCTTGCGGAGGGACCCGGAGAGCCCTTCGAGGGCGGCCTTGGCGGCGGAGTAGTAACCGCCACCGGGGATGGTGATCCGTGCGCCGATGGAGGTGATGTTGACGATCGTCCCGTTGCCACGGGCGCGCATGCCGGGCAGGACGGCCTTGATGAGGTCGACCGGGCCGAAGAAGTTCGTCGCGAACAGCCGCGCCACGTCCTCGTCCTCGCCCTCTTCGACGGCGGCGGTGTACCCGTAGCCGGCGTTGTTGACGAGCACGTCGATGCCGCCGAATCGCGTCTGGGCCGCCGCGACCGCCGCAGTGATCGAGGCGGGGTCCGTGACGTCGAGCGTCGCAGTCAGTGCGGTGTCCGGGTGCGCCGACCGGAGGTCCTCGATGGAGGACGTGTTCCGGGCGGTCGCAACGACCTGGTGGCCGGTGGCCAGGACATGTTCGGCGATGGCGCGGCCGAGTCCGCTGGACGCGCCGGTGATGAACCAGGTGCTCATGCCTGATCCTCCGCGGTGAAGTCCGTGGTCCGGCTGACGTGGGCCCAGGCGTCGATCTCGTCGATGCGGCCCTGCAGCTCGTCGCGGACGATCCTCACGGCATCGGAGCCCAGGAGCAACCGGAATGGTGCGCTGTCGGCTTGGACGGTGTCGATGATGACGCGGGCTGCGCGGTCGGGGTCGCCCTGCTGGGTGCCGTGGGTGGTGTCGTTCTCCTTGCGGCGCTTGCCCGCGGTGTCGGCGTAGTCGTCGATCACGGTGCGCGACTGCATGAGGGAACGGCCGGAGAAGTCGGTGCGGAACGCACCGGGTTCGAGGACCAGCACGCGAATGCCCAGCGGCGCGACCTCACGGTTGAGCGCGTCGGACATGCCCTCGAGGGCCGTTTTCGTGGCGGTGTAGTAACCGGAGGCAGGGTTGGAGCGGGGCGCGCCGATGGAAGAGACATTGACGATAGCGCCGGAGCGCCGGGCACGCATCTGTGGGAGTACCTGCTTGATCAGATCCACGGGGCCGAAGAAATTCGTGGCGAACAGCTCATCGACCTCGTCGACGGCGGCTTCCTCGACAGCGGCTCGGTAGCCGTGTCCGGCGTTGTTGACAAGGACGTCGACGCCGCCGAATCTGGTCGTTGCGGCCTCCACCGCGGCGACGACCTGGTCGTGGTTGGCGATCTCCAATGGAACCGCCAGGGCGGTGTCGGGGTGCCCGTCGACGAGGTCCTGGAGGTGGTCGGTGTTCCGGGCGGTGACGACCGCGTTGTCACCTTGGGCGAGGACGGCGCGGGCGAGGGCGGCGCCGAGTCCGCTGGATGCTCCGGTGATCAGCCAAGTGGTCATGGTTTTGCTCCTTTGTGTGCTGGCGGCGGCGATCTCGAGACGTCAGCGTCGTGGGCGGACGCGGTCGAGTTCCTCGAGGACGGCAGCTGGTTCGTGTTCGAGCGGCAGATTCGCCTCATCGAGGACTCCGTCGAGGGACCCGTCTGGGTCGGGCCGGAGGGCGGCGAACACCGGGCTCAAGTCGTCCTGTTCGGCCCCGCGGTCGGCGACGAGTTCGAACGTCCTGTGCACCGCGTTCGGGTTCGTGAGGCTCTCGACGAGGACCCGCGCGATCTGATGCCGGGCGATGACGCCGTCGGCAGGGGTGCCGGTGTGGTGGGTGTCGCCCTGCCGTGGGGCGATCTTGAGTTGCTCGTCGTCGTTGTAGTCGAACCAGCCGGGCCGCACGATGGTGTACTCGTTGCCGCTGGCGCGGACGAGCCGTTCCCCGCGGCGCTTCCACTCGGAGCTGTCCCGCAGCACGGTCACACCGATTGTGGTCATCAGCGCGATGCGCACCGGCCGGCCCTGAAGCGCGCGGAGGACGTTGCGGACGGCGCCGTAGTTGACCGCTTCGGCGTTGCTGTTGTCGCCATGGGTATAGATCACCGCGTCGACGCCGGCGACGGCGTCGGTGAGGGTGGACGCGTCGGTGAGATCGCCGATCACGGTCTCCGCGCCGCGGCCGAGCCCGTGGGCGCGGGAGGAGCTGCGGATCAGGGCGCGGGTGCGGTGCCCTGCTCGCACAGCTGTGGCGACGACGTGCCGCCCGATGCTGCCGGTGGAGCCGACGACGAGGACGGTGAGCTGCTGGTCGGTCATAGTGGTGCCTTTCAGATCAGGTCGGCAGCGCGCAGCCACCGGTCGACGTCCTCGCCGGTCCGGGGGCCGCGGACTTCTTCACCGCGCACCGCCAGCCCCTCCCCGAGGGTCGCACCGGTGTTGAGGTCGCGGTAGAAGAACTCCGTGGAACCGAGCCCACTGACGGCGTACGTCACGAACGGGCGGAGGTCCTTGCCGTTCAGATCGACAGCATCGATGAAGGTCGCCATGATCATCGGCGGCTGCACGTTCCAGATGGGGCTCCCGAGGAGCACCGCGTCGTAGTCCGCCAGGTTGGGTATGGGGTTGGCGATCTCGGGACGCGCGTCGCTGTTCTGCTCCTCGACGTTGCGTTGCACGGTGGGGTCGTACCGGTCAGAGTACGGGTCGGCCGCTTCGATCCGGTACACGTCGCAGTCGATCCGGTCGCGGATCAGGTTCGCCAGAACTTCGGTGTTGCCGGTGTCAAGGACGCGTCGGCCGCCGTTCCAGTAGTTCTCCCCGGCCCGGGAGAAGTAGGCCAGCAGCACACGGCCTGCTGCGGGATCGGGCATCGGTGTGGTTCCTCCACTCGGGGCGGTTTGTCTGCCCCGGTCGGGGGCGGGGCCGGGTGCGGTGCAGCCGGTCAGGGCCGTTGCCGCGGCCATGCCGGCCCCGCCGGCGAGGGCGCGCAGCAATGTTCGCCGGGGGACCGGGTGCTGATGTGCGGGGGTTGGCACGGCGCTGGGTCAGTCGACCCGGCGGGTGCCGAGCTGGCGCACCCACTGGGGGTCGTGGTGATCGAAGAACTGGGATTCACCGGTGTCCAGGGCCGCGATGGCGGTCATCTCGTCCTCGGTCAGATCGAAATCCTGGGAGGTGAAGTTCTCCACCATCCGCTCGGGCCGCACCGACTTGGGGATCACCACCACTCCGCGCTGGGTGAGCCAGCGCAGCACGACCTGCCCCACCGTCCGATCGTGGGCGGTGGCGATCTGGCTCAGGGTGGGGTTGGTGAACAGGTTGTTGCGTCCTTCGGCAAACGGGCCCCAGGACTCGATCTGCACCCCAAGCTCGATCATCAGCTGGTGGTAGTCGTGGTTCTGCCGGAACGGGTGGGTCTCGATCTGGTTCACCGCCGGGGTGATCTCGTGCTGGACGATCAGATCCACCAGACGGTCGGCCGGGAAGTTCGACACCCCGATGGCCCGCGCCCGACCCTCGGCGTTGAGTCGCTGCATGGCCCGCCAGGAGCTGTAGTAGTCCCCGTAGGGCTGGTGAATCAGATACAGGTCCACGTAGTCCAGACCCAGCCGGCCCAGCGAGGCCTCGAAGGCGCGCAGCGTGTTGGCCTCCTCCCCGGGATCCTGCACCCACAGCTTGGTGGTCACGAACACCTCCTCGCGGGGAATACCACTGGCGCGGATCGCGGCGCCGACGGCTTCCTCATTGCCGTAGGCCGCGGCGGTGTCCAGGGACCGGTACCCGGCCTCCAGTGCGTGGAGGACGGCGCGTTCGGTGTCCTCGGCCGGGATCTGATAGACGCCGAAGCCGAGAATCGGCATCTGCACGCCGTTGTTCAAAGTGACGCTCTGCATAGTGCGGTCATTCCTTTCGAACGGAAGAACTTGGGAGAAGAAAGCCCCGATGGGCAGGCCGGTGGTGGACACGACGGCCCTGGGGGCCGTGGGGTCCGGGGTGCTCAGTCCTCCGATGCGGAGTGCTCCACCACAGGACCTGGCGCCGGCACGCCGGGGGACGGGGCCGGTGCGGGGGTGGGGTGGGCGGTGGCCCAACTGGCCAAAAAGTCCAGCTGTTCCTGGGCGCGGCTGTCGGCCTCGGCGGTGTAGGCGATCAAGGTCAGGCCCTCCCCGGACAGCTCGAACGCGTCCCCGGTGAGCTCGATGTCACCCACCACCGGGTGATGCAGGCGTTTGCGGGCCGTGCGGTGCAACAGGACGTTGTGCCGAGCCCACCGGGTGGCGAACTCGGTGCTGCCGGTGGCCAGCTCCCCGATCAGCCCGCTCAGCGCCCGGTCGTGCGGGGTGCGGCCGGCCTCGGTGCGCAGCGCCGCGGCCAGACCATCGGCGACGGTGTCCCAGTCGACGAAGAACTCCGGGGCCTTGGGATCCAGGAACAGGAACCGGGCCAGGTTCACCGGCAACCCCTGCGGGGTGAGGATCCCGGTGTAGAGGGCGAAGCCCAGCGGGTTGGCCGCCACGATGTCCATGTGCGCGTTGCGGACATAAGCCGGGGTGCCGTTCATCCCGGCCAGCACCCGCTCCACACTGGGCCGCACCCGGGGGCGGGGGCGACGCGCGGTGGGAGTGCGCGGGGAGGCGGCCGCGGCCCGAGCCAGGTCGAACAGGTGCAACCGTTCGGCCTCATCCAGCTGCAGCGCCCGGGTCAGGGCCTCCAGCACCGACTCGGAGACCCCGCGCAGGTTCCCCCGTTCCAGTCGGGCGTAATATTCCGTGCTCACCCCGGCCAGCAGGGCCACTTCCTCGCGTTTGAGCCCGGGCACCCGGCGGTTGGCCCCGTAGGCCGGCAACCCGGCCTCGGCCGGGGAAAGCCGGGCCCTGCGGGTGTTGAGGAACTCCCGCACCTCAGTGGTGATGTCCATGCCCACCACGCTACGAGGATGCGACGTGGGAAAGGAGGCACTGGCAGTACACCTTCTACCAGGTCCTCCCCCCGGGACCTGGACCTAGGCGCGCTGGACACTCTTCCCCGCCCGACCCATGGAAAGTCCGGGTTCACCCAAGATGGCAATACGAAGCCTCATCACCGAAGCCCGGCTTTACATATGGCCCGGCTACCGGCGACTCCCCACGTGGCAGGCGTTGGAGTAGGTCGTCTGTCGGGCGCCGTGGCCCCGCAGCTACCATTCCGCCATGACAACGCAGCCCCGCCATCACTCGCTCAACTACGTTGAATTGACCGTCATCGACCTCGACGCGGCGAAAGCGTTCTACACCGAGGCATTCGGGTGGCGACTTGTCGACTACGGCCCCGAATACGCCGGCATCGCGTCCTCAAACGATGACGACGCCGAAATTGGAGGACTGCTGGCGGCTCCCGAACCGCGCCCGAGTGGAGGTCCCTTCGTGCTGCTCTACTCGGAGGACCTGGAGAAAACGCAGCGGGCCATCGTCAAAGCCGGTGGGCGCATCCTCCAGGAGCCGTACACATTCCCGGGAGGCCGGAGACTGCACTTCGCCGATCCCAGCGGCAACGAGCTCGGGGTCTGGGCGAAGTGAAGTCGGCCAGCGATCAGAGTTTTGGGGGGCGCCCATCCCGGAGACGACCTCCATGCCGTCAAGAACCGCCGGGATCGTTCACACCGACTGAATTGCGTCTAGGACCAATGGGAGTGCGTCTCTGCTGCCCTCGGTAATCCGGGAACTCCTGAGCCCGCCTGGCGACAGCGCGTGGCGGCTGGGGACTGCCCCCGGTTTCCTTGACTCCGGTGCAGGCCCTTCACCGGCGGTGCCGCATTGGTCGGCATCCAGTCCGCCTCCGGCTACGCAGAAGGCTGAGCCTGGCCGGTCAGCTGGTCCTGACCAGCCCCAGGCTCCGACACGCTGGAGGCTTCACGGACTCGTTCAGTGGTCGTCGACCCCTTCTGTTGTCCTCCCTCGTTCCGGTTCTCGATGATCGCCCAGGGGGCAGCTCAGAAGGCATCGGGTAGTTCGACGGATGACAAAATCAAGGGTGTCACTCACCTGAGGACCCCGGAGGCTACCCCACTCGACAGGAGCACCACCATGACCCACCACCAGCAGAGCCCCAAGGAAATGTGGGCCCAAGCGAAATGGGCTGCTCTCAACCCCGAGTTCCAGGCGGACATCGAGCAGGCTCTCCTCGATGGCCCGTGGATGCAAGTGCGCTCTGAAGCTCTCCTGAAGGCAGTAGCGGCCGCCCAGCGCGCCGGTAAGGACCCGAACCAGTACGGTTCCCCACAGGCACTCGTAGAGGCATACGGGCTGGAATGGCCCACGGAGCCGGAAACGCCCACCGATGGACAGGGTGTCACCGGCGGGTAAAAGCGGGACTGCCGCACCAT
>NZ_SSSF01000021.1:0-22258 GCF_013368965.1 Kocuria salina | reverse complement strand
TGTCCTCGCTGAGGCGTTCAACTCGCTGTTCAAGGCCGAGCTGATTCGCAACAGGGGCCCCTGGAAGTCGATCGACGACCTGGAGATCGCGGTGGCCGAGTACGTCGACTGGTTCAATTACCGGCGCCTGCACGGAGAGATCGGGCTCGTGCCCCCGATCGAGTTCGAGGACGCCTACTATCGTCACCACACCGCCCCGGCGACCGCCGGAGCGGCACTATCAAGCCTCCACTGAACCCGTCACGGGACACGGTTCTATGCACCATGACGTCCCGTTGGAGCCATGTGGATCAACCCGCGCCAGCGCAGGCCGGCCGAGCGTCGGCGGCTGAGGACAGGTCGCGCGGAGTCCCCGGGAGAGGTGTATCTCATCTGGGGCTGTGATGTCTTGGGAGATCGTCTGCGTTGGCGGGGCGGTCAGAGAACACGCGTCAGTGACCGGTCGCCGTTTCTGGCCTGCGCATGGTCCCTGGGTTGCGGTGGGCGGTGCTGGTGCACCCCTGGTAGGCGGAGGTGGACGTCTGCTCCAGCACGTTGTTCGGCGTGGTGGGTCACGAGCACGACGATGCGGTCGGACAGTGCTGAGCGCAGGTCGGAGATCAGCGAGTCGGCAGCTGGTGCGTCGAGGTGAGCGGTGGGTTCGTCGAGGAGCATGACGTCGGCGCGGGTGAGCAGTGCCCTGGCCACGGCGACGCGTTGACGTTGCCCCCCGGAGAGCTCCCCGCCGCTGGGCCCAACTGGTGTGTCCAAGCCCCGGGGAAGGCTGTCCAGGAAGGGGCCCAGGCCCACACGGGTGAGGACCTCGTACATGTCCTCATCGGTGGGCCGATCGTCTTTACCCCGGGCGAGCAGGAGGTTGCCGCGGATGGTGGAGTCGAACAGATGTGCCTCCTGGGGGCACCAGGCGAAGCACCGCCGCAGCTGCCGGGCGTCGAAGGTGGTGCTGTCGGAGCCGTTGACCTGCCATGAGCCCTCCGCGGCGGGCAAGTGGCCGAGGAGGGTCGCCAGCAGGGTGGACTTGCCTGAGCCGGAGGGACCTTCAACGACGAGCCACTGGCCGCGTCGCACGGTGGCCTGGAGGTGGCGGAATGCCGGGGCCGGCGCCTGGGGCCAGGTGACGGCCAGGTCGGCCAGCGTCAGCTCTTGGACCTGAGCCGGAACCAGCCCGGCGGGGGGCTGAGGTCGCTCGTGACGGGTGGTTGTGGAGGTGACGGCATGGACCTTGCGCAGTGACTGGGCCAGCGCGGACCACTGCTGTACCGCATCGACCACGCCGAGCAGCGGGTCGATCAGGCCCAGAGGCAGCAGCACGAGTCCGGCGACGACCGGTGTGGAAATCGTGCCCGCCGCCAGGGCTTCGGCGGTGGTAGCCAGCATCAGCACGGAGGAAAGAGAACAGGCCAGCACCACGACGGCCTCGCCCAGGCCCCGCGCCCAGGCACTGGAGCGGGTCGACGTGTCCGCGCGCTGCTCGAGGTCGTCCAGCCGGGCGAGCATGTCCTCGGTTCGATCGTTGGCGCGCAGCTCACTGGAGGCGGCGGCCATCGCGGCGAAGCGGCGGATCACTTTGGAGCGAACGACGGTGAGGTGGCGGGCCGCCGAGCGATCGGCCAGCAGCGCCGCGGCGGGCCCGGCGAGCAGCCCGCCGAAAACGGCGACCAGGAGCGTGGGCACCGCGCTGGGACACAGGACCGTGACGGTGACGACAGCCCCCAGGGCGGTGCCGGCCCCGGCCATCGGTGGCAGCAGGACCCTTGGTGCCAGGTCACGGACCCGGTCTGCGGCCTCGACCAGGTGCTCCAGCGCCGCCCCACCGGTGGCCAGGGCCCGGGAGGCCAGGCCGCGGGCGGCTAGCCCGGCCCAGATCCGGGACCTGAGCTCGGTGGTGGCGGACAGGACGGCATCGTGGGTGGCCAGTCGCTCGGCGTAGCGCAGCACGGCACGGCCGATGCCGAAGAAGCGGACGCCGACGATGGCGACCATCAGGTACATGATTCCCGGTTGCTCGCTGGCGCGCACGATCAGCCAGCCCGACAGCGTGGTGAGGGCGGCGGCGAACAGGGCTGAGGCCGTCCCCAGGGCCGCGGCCCCCAGCACGCGCCAGCGAGTGGAGGCGATGAACGCCCCGAGCTCGCCCAACGCACCACCGGAGGTCTCGGCGAGTGAAGAATTGGACGCCTCGCCCTGGCGATCGGGCACCGGCGGCTCCTCCGGGGCGGTGGTTCCTGGCCGGCGGTGCGCCCCCTCCCCGCGGGGGCTGGCGGGCTGCCCCAGGAGCACTGTCTGATCGGCGAGGGCAGTGATCTCGGTTTCGTGGGAAGCCAGGATCACGGTTGTGGTGCCGCGCAGGTTGTCGATGAGGTTTCTGATGCGGTGCGCGTTGGCGGGATCGAGGTGGGCGGTGGGCTCGTCGAGGAGCAGCAGCCTGGCCCCGGCGGTGATGCGGGCCAGGCCCCGGGCCAGGCCCAGGCGGCGCAGCTCCCCGGGACTGAGTTGGTTCGGGTCCGCCTCGGCCAGCCCGGTCAGTCCGACTCGCGCGAGGGCGTGGTGGGCGGAGGCGGTGTCGTGGGCGTAGAGCTGGATCTCGTCGAGGACGGTTTCGCCGACGGTGTGGATGTGCTGAGGCACCCAGGCCACTGCAGCCGGGTCGATCCCGTGGATGGTTCCTTTTTGGGCTTCGATGGTTCCGGCGAGGACCCCGAGCAGGGTGGATTTGCCGCTGCCGCTGGGGCCTTCGACGCTGGTGATGGTTCCGCCGAAAATTTCGGCGTCGAGACCGGATACTGCTGGGGAGGCCCGTCCTGGGTAGCGCACGACCACGCCGCTGATCCGCACCAGGGGTGCCTGGTCCGCCGGAGTGTCCGGCCGGGGGTTGATCGTTGCGGGGTTCGATTCCGGCGGCGTCGCTCTGCGGATGTCGGGGGCCGGGGACTCGGCGACGATCTCCCGGGAGCGATGCAGGGCTGCCATGCCGTCCTGGGAGGCGTGGAAGGCTGCGCCGAGGTCGCGGAAGGGGGCGAAGCATTCAGGGGCGAGGATGAGGGCAACGAGCCCCACCAGGAGGTCGAGGTCACCGTAAACGAGACGCACGCCGACGAACACCGCCACGACGGCGACCGAGAGCGTGGCGATCAGCTCGAGCACCAGCGCGGAGAGGAAAGCGGTGCGCAGCGTCACCATGGTCGTGTGCCGGTGCTGCTCGGAGACATCGCGCAACGCCGCAGCCTGCTCCTCGATCCGCCCCAGGCCCACGAGGACGGGCAGTCCACGGGCGAGTTCGACCAGGTGGTGGGAGAGCCGTTGAAGAACGGCGGAAGACTCCCCGGCCTTGTCCTGGGAGTGCAGTCCGATCAGTGCCATGAACACCGGGATCAGGGGCACGGTGAGCACGATGATGAGGGCGCTGACCCAGTCGGCGGCCAGAATCCTCGCCCCGACCAGCAGAGGCACGGCGGCGGCGGCGGTGACCGAGGGCAGCACGCGCGCGTAGTAGTCGTCGAGGGCGTCGAGGCCGATGGTGCCCACGGTGGTCGTGGCGCCGACGTCGTGGCCACCACCGGCCATGAGGCCGGTGGCGAGTTCTCGGCGCAGCCCCCGCTTCGCCCGACCGGCGGCGCGGACGGCGACGACCTGGGTGGCCCAGGTGGTTCCGGCACGCAGCAACCCGGCGCCGATCCCGACCAGCAGAGCCCGTTGCCAGGCCGCCGTGTCATGAGCGATGACCCCGACGATGCCGCGAGCCAGGGCTTCGGCCATGCCGATCAGGGCCAGAGCCTTGAGCGCTCCTAGGAGGCTGAGGGTAAAGACTGTTGCAGAGCCGCCGGGGCCCAGTGGGGGACGTTTCATGCCTGCCTGTTCCCGTCCGCGCCTCTCCCCGGCACACCCTCACGTGGGGTGCCCGTGGCGAGTTTCGGGGCAACGGCGGGAAGGACGGGGTGGGGGGCGGGAAGATGGCCGGTGGTCAGGCGCCGGCGGAACACCCAGTAGCTCCAGCCCTGAGCGAGCAGCACCGCGGGCAAGCCGATGGCCGCCACGACGGTCATGACCCCCAGGGTGTAGTCGCTGCTGGAGGCATTGGCCACCGTCAGGTGGTGGGCGGGGTCGATCGTGGAGGGCAGGACCACGGGGTAGACGTTGGCGAAGATTGAGGTAAGACCGCAGAACAGCAGTGCGGCGGAACCGGCGAAGGCGCGGCCTTCCCGGCCCAGGCGGGCGCTGGTCCACCCGAAGAGCGCGGCGACGACCGCGACACCGACCAGGGGCCAGGTCCAGGCCGTGTCGTGGAGCACTTGAACGGCCAACACCCACACGGTGAGCGGCACCAGCGCAGCCGGACCGAAGCGGAGGAGGAACCGGCGGGCACGCACCCGGACCGGGCCCTCGGTCTTCAGTCCCAGGAAGGCCGCGGCGTGCACGAGGCAGAACCCGACCAGCGCCAGCCCCCCGAGCAGCGCGTAGGGCGTGAGCCAGGCGAAGGCCCCGCCGACGCGGTCGCCGTTAGCGTTCAGCGGCAGACCCGTAGTGGTCAAAGCCAAGGCAGCACCTAGCCCGAAGGCGACCAGGAACGACCCCATCCCCAAGGCCCGGTCCACCCACCGCCGCCACCGGTCGCTGTGGACCTTCCCGCGGTACTCGATGGACACCGCCCGGAAAATCAGCCCGACCAGGACGAACACGAAGGGGACGTACAGGGCAGAGAACAAGGAGGCGTACCAGTCGGGGAAGGCGGCGAAGAGCCCGGCGGCTGCAGTGATCAGCCACACCTCGTTGCCGTCCCACACCGGGCCGATGGTATTGAGCATCTGCCGGCGCTGGCGCTCATCGCGGGTACTGGTAAGCATGAGCATCCCCACGCCCAGGTCGAAGCCGTCCAGGAGGATGAACCCGGTCCACAGCACCGCGATGGCGATGAACCAGAGAGTGGGAAGCAGTTCCATGTCAGGGGCCGTTCTGTGGTCGTCGGGCTCAGTAGGCGAAGGCCAGCACGTCATCGCGCCGACCGGTCATGCCCTCGGGATGGGCGGGGTCATCTTCGTGGTGGGCGAGCTCGGGCATGGCCGAGGCGACCCCGCCGCGCACGTAGCGCACGAGCAGCATCGTCTCCACCACCAGCAGGACCGCGTAGATCAGCCCGAGGGTGACCAGGGAGAAAAGGATCTCCTCCCCGCTGACTCCCGGGGAGACGGCAGCGGCGGTGTACATGTACACCCCGTCCACACCACTGGGGTTGGGATTCGGGACGACCACGAACGGTTGCCGCCCCATCTCGGTGAACACCCACCCGGCAATGTTGGCCCCGAAGGGTGCCAGGATGGAGGCCACCGCCACCCACATCAAGGGCTTGGAAGCCGGGACGGTGCCCTTCCGTGTGATCCACAGCGCCAGCGCCGCGAACCCCGCGGCGAGCATGCCGAAGCCGATCATCAGGCGGAACCCCCAGTAGGTGACCTCCATCAGGGGCAGGTAGTCGATCTTCTGGCCGGCCCGTTGCCCGTACATGGGGTCCTCAGGCAGGTGGGTGCCGTAGGCGGCCTCGTACTGTGGGATGAGGGTGTTCACGCCCTTGACTTCGGTGTCAAAGTCCCCGTGGGCCAGAAACGACAACAGGCCCGGGATCTCGATGACGTTGGTCACCTGGTCACAGTCCTGGGCTCCCAGCGGGCCCACCGCCAGCACCGAAAAGCTGGTGCCATCGTGGCAGGCCGCCTCAGCGGCAGCCATCTTCAGCGGTTGCTGCTCGAACATCAGCTTGCCCTGCAGGTCCCCGGTGGCGGCGACCCCGCCGAAGGCGACGGCGGCGACCACCGCACCGATGCGCAGACTGGACAGCCACACCGCGTGGTCGACCCGGTCCCGCCCGGGAATATCGGCCCGCTCCCCCACAACCACGGCACCGGAATCGTCGACGGTGTCGATGTTGTCCCGGCGGCGCTGCCACAGCTGGTACCAGGAAACCCCAATCAGGAACGCCGCGCCCACTGCCACCGCTCCGGCCAGAGTGTGGGAGTAGGCCACCAGGGCCGTGTTATTGGTCAGCACCGCCCACACGTCGTTCATCACAGGGCGGCCGTCCACCATCTCCACGCCCACCGGGTGCTGCATCCAGGAGTTGGCGACGATGATGAAAAAGGCCGAAACCACGGAGCCCAGCACCGCGGTCCACAGCGTGGCCAGGTGCAGCTTCTTGGGCAGGCGATCCCAGCCGAAGATCCACAGGCCCAGGAAGGTGGACTCGAAGAAGAAGGCGAGCAGGCCCTCCATCGCCAACGGTGCCCCGAAGACATCGCCGACGAAGCGGGAGTACTCGCTCCAGGCCATCCCGAACTGGAACTCCTGCACCAACCCGGTGGCCACGCCCATGATGAAGTTGATCAGGTAGAGCTTGCCCCAGAACTTCGTCATCCGCAGCCAACGCCCGTTGCCGGTACGCACCCACATCGTCTGCATGAGCGCCACCAGCAGACCCAGCCCGAGCGTGAGCGGGACCATCACGAAGTGGTAGACGGTGGTGATCCCGAACTGCCACCGGGCGATCTCCAACGGATCCATGGGTTGTCCCCCAAGCCTGTTTACAGTGGTGTAGAAGTAATTCTACGAGTCGTAGAACTACTTCTACACCACTGTAGAACACGTGGGTCGGTCCGCTAGAATCAGCCGGTGGCAACCAACGAATCGAAACGTGCAACCTCCTTAGGTGACCTGGAGCGATCCATCATGGAGATCCTCTGGCAGGCGGACACCCCCCTGTCGGCTTACGACCTTCAGGACCAGCTCCCCCTAGCCACCGACAGCGGCCGCCCCCGCGCCGCCACCACCGTGCTCACCGTCCTGTCCCGCCTGGAGCGCAAAGGCTTCGTCACACGGGAACGCACCTTCCGCCCCCACCGCTACTTACCTGCGGCCTCCCGGGAGGAGCACATGGCCTCCCTCATGCACGAGGTCCTCGGAACAGCCAACGACCGGGCCGCCGTACTCGAACGCTTCGTCGGGGGCGTCAGTTCCGAGGAAGCACAAACGCTGCGGCGCCTCCTCGACGACCACTGAGTCCATGTGATCAGCGCCTCGATCGCCCTCGCGGCATTTGCCCTCGCCCTGGCCTGGCCCGTCCCAATCCTTCTCTCGCACGCCAAGTGGCCGACCTGCGCCCCCGCCACCGCACTGGTGCTCTGGCAGGCCGTCGCCCTGGCCGGCGGGCTGTCGATGCTCGGGGCCTTGCTCACCTTCGGCCTGACCCCTTTTGGGCCGGACCTGGTCACGGGCGGCATCAGCTTCGCCGCCAGCTTCTTGGGAGATCAGCCATGGGTGCCCGCAGGCCCGATGCACATCCTCGCGCTGTCCGGAGCAGTTCTGCTCGGCGGGCATCTGCTGCTGAACCTGATCGTCACGATTGTGCGCGCCGAACGCGATCGTCGGCGCCATGCCCAGCTGGTCCTGCTCCTGAGCACACCGCTGCCCGAGGCCCCCGGCACCCGGCTCCTCGACAACCCCGCCCCGATCGCCTACTGCCTCCCCGGGGCGTTCACCACGATGACCGTCCTCTCTGCCGGACTGCTGTCACTGCTCGATGAAAACGAGCTGGACGCGGTGATCGAGCACGAGAAGGCGCATGCCACCCAACGCCATGACATCGTGCTCATGCTATTCCGCGCCTGGAGGGCTTCCCTGCCCTGGTTCCCCATCGCCGACCGCGCCCACCGCGAAGTCGGGCTCCTCGTCGAGATGCTCGCCGACGACAGCGCCCGCCGGAGCGTCGACGACCGTACCCTCGCCCGAGCCGTCGTCCTTGTCAGCACCGGTGGATTCGCTGCTCCCTCGCACCGCTTCCAAGGCACCTGGACAGGAACGGCCCCTACCGAGGATGCTCGTCATCGCATCCTGCGGCTGGAGGCCACACCCCTGCCGACGGGGCAAAAAGCAACAGTCATCGGCGCAGCCGCTGCGCTCATCTCCGTGCCCACCATCTTGTTGCTCGCCCCCGGCCTCACCAACCTGTTCGACTGACCACAGGCGCGAACCACGCTGGCTGCCACGGCAACATCTGACCCACGACAGGGCGCCCTGACATCGGTATCTACCGCGTCACATGAGGTACCTCAGCGCCACTCTGCCGCCACCGAACCAGGAACCTCGAACCGGAGGGCGGCAGCTCTGCGCGTCATACAGCGTTGCGTCCCCGCACGACGCCGCATTAACGGGAGCGAAGACGTATCCTCAGGAGAATTGTCCGTGCTCCTACGCGCACACCAATGTTTGATGCCTGCGGTCCGTTGCTCGATCTTTCCGTCGCTGCCTGCGACGTCCTGGGGGAAACACCATCATGCCCCGCGACTCCTCTCGCCGCCCTGCCAAGCCCGACCTCCGTCACCGCGCCTCCTCGCCGGTGAGCGCCCTCGCCGCGTTCTCGGCCCTCGTGGCGCTGAGCGTGGCCGTCAGCTCGGGCGTCACTCCGGGGGCCGGCGAAGAACGAGGGGCTGCCTTCGGGGCGTCGGCGGGTTCCTCGACGTCCTCGGAGCGGTCGGACAGCGGGTGGAGCCTCTTCGCGTCAGGTCAGGAGCGGCAGCACCCCCCGGCGGCACCGCTGCGGCAAAACCGTTCCACCTCGCCCGTCCGTGACGGCGCCACGGGCAACGGCTCCTGGCGCCAAGGCACCGGCCCGGGCGACGGCGACCGGAACGCGGCCTCGACGGTGCGCCCGGGGCGGCACGCACCGAGGCTGTACTCGGGCGAGCTTCCCGTCAACACCCTCATCGCCCCCACCACTCCCGGGGCCGTCCTGACCGGGGGCACCTTCGGGTGGCGGATCGCCCCCGATCGCGGCGACCGCGAGTTCCATAACGGCACCGACGTTTCCGCCGCCGCAGGGCTGCCGGTCGTGGCGGCCGCCGAGGGCGAGGTGACGGCCGTGTTCTGGGACGTCTGGGGCGGCAACCGTGTGGAGGTCACCCACGCGGACGGACTGAGAACCACCTACAACCACCTCCAGGACGTCAGGGTGGCCACCGGTGACCGGCTGACCGCGTCCGAGCAGCTCGGTTCCGTCGGTGCCACCGGAACCCGGGTCACGGGACCAAACCTGCACCTCGAGACCTGGGTCGACGGGCAGGCCGTGGACCCCCAGTCCTTCGACTGGGTCGACGGCCTCCGCGTCATTCCCGCCTCCCGCAGCAAGTACTCCTTGGAGGTGCCCGTGCCGGCTCTCCCGGAGGACGAGACCGCCGCCAAGAAAAAGGCCGCCTCAGGCGAAGAGACTGCCGATCAGAAGAAGGTCGCCCAAAGGAAGGCTGCCGAGCAGAAGGCCGCTGCGACCAAGAAGGTCACGAAGGAGCCACAGCCCACGGCCGAGCCTTCCGCTCCTGCAAAACCCAGCCCCACACCGACTCCTGCACCGCCAGCAGCGCAAAAGCCCACGGCCCCCCAGACCAAGCCGGTAAAGCCCGCCAAACCAGCACCTGCTGCGACCCCGCCCGGGCCCCTAACGGCACCGTCCAAGCCGGCACCGCCCAAACCGGCACCGCCCAAACCCGCGCCGCCACCATCCGCGCCGCCACCATCCGCGCCGCCACCGTCCGCGGACACTGGGAAAGAGAAGGATCTCCTGCCCGGGGTGGCGCCCCGGGTTCCGGACACCAGACGGGACACCGATCGCGACGGCACCCTCGATATTGAAGACACCGACCTCGACGGGGACGGCATCGACAACGAGGCTGACGACAACCTCGACGGCGATAAGTTCGTCGATGAGGTTGATCCGGACATGGATGGGGACGGCCTGCTCAATGAAGGAGACCCGGACATTGACGGGGACGGCATCCTCAATGACAAGGAAGAGGGGCCCATACGCCCGGCACGAGTGACGTCCGGCAAACCAACCCCCGAGACTGGCGAGCCGAGCGCTCCGGCAGGAATCACGGCCCCTGCCCGGGGAAATCGGAATGCCGGCACCTCGCCGGCCACCAGTGCAGTGCAGGCACGCTGAGGTGCACCTGATCTCATAACTTGGTCGCCTGGCGCAGTCGGCGAACGTTGATGAGCGGGAGGCCGAGCAGGGCAGAGGACCAGGGTGCCGACGATGCGGTCGTAGCGGATTCCGAGGCGTTTGAAGCGCAAGACCCCGGAGATGGGGCGCTCGACCACCAAGCCGTGTCGATCCAGATGAGTTTTGGCCTCGATCCCACGGCGGGTAACACGCACTTTGATGCCTGGGCGGCGCCGTGGCTGCACGGGACGTCCGCACCGATCGCGCACACCGGAGGTGGCCACCATCAGGAGTTCGAAGAGACGGCTGTCGTGGGTGTTGGCGGCCGGGGCGTGAACGTGCAGGGGCAGGCCGTTGCGGTCAGTGAGCAGGTAGTACTTGGAGCCCGGGTTCGCGTGGTCGGTGGAGTTCGGGCCGGTCAGCTCGCTCCCCTTTTTGGGTTCGTACCGACACCGAGTCGATGCTGGCCCCTGTCCAGTCGAGGATCTGCTCCTCGGAGAGCTCCTCGAGCACGGCCCGGTGGGGCTTCTCTCAAACCCCGGCCGCCTGTCACTCGCGCAGAGGCAACCAGGCGGTGTGTCCGGACCCGTGCCCCAGAGCCGGTGGCAGGTCAACGACACCGAGGTATGCAGCACGAACAAGATGCCCTCCACAGCGGCCCAGTCATCGATCCACGCCGCCTACCGGGACCTCGCGGCGGCGTTAGGGGCGGGATGAGCGGGGCGATCAGCTCCCACAGTCGATCATCCACTGCGGCTTCATCGTGGCCATACAGGAATGGTCAGCCAGCCGGACGAGGGCGATCAACGACCGACCAGGTCTTGAAAACAGATGTACGATAATCGCGATGAGTCACGACCACGGCATGTTCGGTTGGACTTTGTTCAGATACGTCACAGCCCTGGCGTTCGGTCTGGGCGCGGTCGGCTACGCCGCGGGATGGTGGGCGTCCCGCCACCGGGGGCGCTGGCCGATCCACCGCGCCGTGCTGTGGTACACCGGGCTCTTCTGCGCCGGGGTCGGGCTGGTGGGCCCGATCGCTGAAGCCGCCCGCACGAGCTTTCCCGCCCACATGGTCGGGCACCTGCTCTTGGGCATGGTCGCGCCACTGTGTCTGGTGCTCAGTGCCCCGGTCACTCTTGCTCTGCGTGCTTTGCCTGTGGTTCAGGCCCGCGCGCTCTCCTGGGCCCTGCGCACCGCTCTCGTGCGGGCTCTGACCCATCCGGTGGTCGCGGTGGTGCTCAACGTCGGGGGCCTGTGGGCGCTTTACACCACCGATCTGTACGGCATGATGCACACCTCGGTGTGGTTGTATGCGCTCGTCCACGCCCACGTCTTCCTGGCCGGCTATCTTTTCACCGCCGCGATGGTGGGGATTGACCCGAACCCGCACCGGAGCTCCTTCGCCCTGCGGACCGCAGCGCTCATTGGGTTTCTCACAGCCCATTCGATCTTGGCCAAGTGGCTTTACGGCCACCCGCCCGCCGGCGTTGACTTCGCCGACGCGCGAATCGGGGCGCAGATCATGTATTACGGTGGGGACGCCGTGGACGTCACCTTGATCGTTGTTTTCTGCGCCCAGTGGTACACCGCCACCCGCCCCCGTGGAATACCCCTGACAGACACCCATGCACCGCGCTGAGTACACACCCGGCGCCAGCGTCCGTCCAGATCCCTAAGGGAGAATACATCCATGGAGTACTTCGCGGCTGTGCTGCCGTCCATCTGCATCGGCGTCATCTTCTGGCTGATCATGCGTTCGATTTTCCGCGGCGACCGCACCGAGCGCGCCGTCGAATCCGCTTCCCAGGACGACGCAGCACGCTGGTATAAGGACCTCAAGCAACGCGAGAGCGACGCCCTCCCCTTCAGTCCATCCTCCCTCGCCGACAACGAGCCCACGCGCTGACCCCGGGCATCATGTCAGCGGGGGGGCTAGCGGCTGACCGCCTCAGGTGATGGGGAACGCGTCCCCCGCGACGGGGCTGTGGCCCGCCCCGTGACATGCCCGTCGACGGGGCGACCTACGCATCACGGACCCCGTAAGCCAGGACGGCCTCAGATCGTCGGCTGCGGCAGCTCCCGGATCCGCTGATACAGACCACCCGTTGCATCCTCGGATTGTGAAGACGGCGGAGAAGCCGTGACGGTTCACGGTGCGGGAGAGCGTCAACCACACCGACCACCAGCTCGCCGGTGAACCCGTCCACGACTGCCCCACCCGCACCGCCGGTCCCGCGCGGGCAGCACGGCCACCCGGGACACCGAGGCTCACAGCACTCACATCACAGCGATCAGGACAGGGAGGACAGATGACGGATCCGCTCACCGGGCGTGTTCTGGTGGTCGACGATGAGGTCGACCTGGCGGAACTGGTCGCGGAATATCTGCGCAAGGCGGGCCTGGACGTCGAGGTGCGCCACGACGGCACGGACGCGGTGGCCGCGGTGCGGGAGTACGCCCCGGACGTCCTCGTGCTGGATCTGGGGCTACCGGGAATCGACGGGATCGAGGTGTGCCGTCAGGTGCGGACCTTCTCCGACTGCCACGTGCTGATGCTCACCGCCCGCGACGACGAGGTCGACAAGATCGTGGGCCTGTCGGTGGGAGCCGACGACTACGTGACCAAGCCGTTCAGCCCGCGCGAGCTCGTGGCCCGGGTCCAGGCCATGCTGCGCCGGGCCCGCACCCGCCCCGCGCCCACCCCGCCGCCGGCGGGGCGGGCCCAGGAGCTGGTGATCGGGGACCTGGTGGTGGACGAGGCCGCCCGGGAGGTCCGCGTGGGCGGGGAGTCGGTGGCACTGACCCGGATCGAGTTCGATCTGCTGGCCGCCCTGGCGACGCACACGCAGATGGTGCTCTCGCGCCGGCAGCTGGTGGAGATCGTCTGGGACACGCGCTGGACCGGGGACGAACACCTGGTGGACGTGCACATCGGGCGGATCCGCAAGAAGCTCGGCGATGAGGCCGCCAGCCCGAAGTTCATCCATACGATCCGCGGGATCGGTTTCCGGATGGGCACCGGAGAATGAGCAGCACTGTCTTAACAAGCCCGCGCTGGTCCTGGAGCCCGTTGACGGTGCGGTTGATGCTGGCCCAGACCGCGGTGCTGTTGATCGGGTTGATCATCGTGGTCGTGACCGCGGTGCTGGTCGGGCCGAACATGTTCTACCACGAGCTCGTCGAGTCGGGTCACGCCGATGAGGCCCTCGGGCTGGTGCACCTGGAGGACGCCTTCCGCTCGGTGAGTCTCACGGCCCTGGCCATCGGCGGGTTGCCGGCTCTCTACATCGCCGGGCTGCTCACCTTCTACCTTTACCGCACGATCGGGCGGTCCCTGGCCTCTTTCAGCACCGCCGCCGGTGAGGTGGCCGCGGGCAACTACGATGTCCGCGTCACCTCCACCAAGCTGGGCCCGGAGTTCGACGCCCTGGCCTCCTCTTTCAACGAGATGGCGGCCAAGCTCAGCGCGGTGGACACCACACGGCGCCAGATGCTCGCCGACCTAGCCCACGAGATGCGCACCCCACTGGCCAGCCTCAAAGGCCACCTGGAAGGGGTCGAGGACGGGGTGGTCGCCCTCGATGCGCACACCACCGGCATCCTTCACGCCCAGATCACCCGCCTGGAGCGCCTGGCCCGCGACATCCGCCAGCTCACCGCCGCCGAAGAGGGCATGACCCGCCTGCAGCTCACCCCCCAAGACCCGGAGCATTTGGCGGTCCAGGCGGTCGCGGCCATCGAGCCCGACGCCGCCGGCAAGGGTGTGTCGATCACCGCGGTGAGCACCGGCCCGGAGACCGCCCCGGTGCCGCTGGACCCGGAACGGATGGGCCAGGTGCTGAGCAACCTGCTGGAGAACGCCCTGCGCCACACCCCGACCGGGGGCACCATCATCCTGCGCACCGACCACACCGCCGAGGCGGTCACTTACACCGTCACCGACACCGGGGAGGGCATCAGTGCCGAGAGCCTCCCGCACGTCTTCGAGCGCTTCTACCGCGCGAACACCGGCCGGGAGGCCCACCGCGGCGGCTCGGGGCTGGGCCTGGCGATCAGCAAGGCCCTCGTCGAGGCCCAGGGCGGAACCCTGGAGGCCACCAGCGACGGCCACGGCCGGGGCGCCAGCTTCCGGATCCACCTGCCCTACCGTCGCCCCACCGGCTGAACACTGGGAGCACCCGGACCTAAGGCTTGAAAACGACTGCGGGCCGTGCCCGCCACCAAGAGCTTCGGAGCTTGGTGACGGGCACGGCCTGCGGCGGTGCAGAGGCACCTACCTGCGCGAGGTCCCAGTGGTCCCTCCGAGCACGAGCCGGCGGGTGCCTTTCACGCTGAGGCTGACAACCCGTTCCAGCGGGCCCTGGCCCAGGGCGCGGTACCAGGCGACCGCGAACAAGGCCGCCAGCGTCACGTGGATCAGGAACCACAGGTACGGCTGGTCGTAGTGGAGCTCGAAGGACAGGCCCACCAGGTGAGCGGTGTACAGGGTCAGAGTCATGACGCCCATCGCTGCCAGCGGCAGCAGCCAGGCCTCGGCCTTGCGGGCGATCAGCAGGAAGGCCCCGAGCACGGCCAGGCTCACGCCCAGGCTGGCCGCGATCGCCAGCGGGGTGTTGGTGTGCGGGGTGGCGATCGCCAGCCACCACACCGTGGAGGTCGGCAGGGAGTCCGGTCCCCAGATCAGGACCTCGGCGAGTTCCTCCTCACCGAACGAGGAGGCGTCCAGCAGCCGCTGGTAGCCGCCGAAGGCGTAGAGCAGGAAGTAGGAGGTGGCCTGAGCAAAGATCGCGATCCCGACACCGATGACCAGCAGCCGGATCTGCACCTCCTGCTTGCGCAGGTTCAACCGGCCCAGACCCATGCCGACCAGCAGATAAGTCATGTACGGCAGGGCTGGGTAGGTCCCGGTGAGCAGCAACTGGGAGGCCGTGGCCCCCGGCTCCGTCAGGACGGTGGTGAGGGTGGGATTGTAGTTGCTCCAGGCGGGCAGCTCGTTGAGCAGGCCCTGCATCAGCAGCGGGGACACGAGCCCGAAGACCGCCGCGGAGATGAAGAGTACCTTCGGCCCGGCGTGCAGGAAGGGGATTGCCAGCAGGAAGAACACCCCGTAGTAGATTAAGATGTTGTCCGCCGGGGCGTCTTCGGGCATCAGCGTCCCGATCCACAGCCCCACCGCCGCAATCAGCACGGCCCGTATCGCCAGGCCGATCCGGTCGGCGGTCATCGCCTTGCCTTCGTGCGGGTGGCTTCCGCCGGAAGTCAGGGCCAGTCCGACCCCGGCCAGCAGGGCGAACAGGGCTGCGGAGTCCCCGGAGAAGATCCGCCAGGTGAAGCTGGCCTCCCCGGTCTCCTCGTTCCAAGAGGGCAGGATGTGGATGGCCATCAACCCGACCAGCGCCAACCCCCTCGCCGCATCGATCCCCACCAACCGGCGTGTGGGCCGGATCAGTGCATCGTCGAGTCTCCCTGAATCGGTTCTCTCCGCTCGTGACATCGCGCTCATGACTCCCCCTGATCGAGCCGGCCCTTCCAGGGCCAGCGAAGTGTGCGGCCCGTCGGGGGTCGCGTCCATGGCCCCGGGGCATCCGGAGCCGATCTAACTTCAGGGTCTCGTCCACACTTGACGCCCACCTCGCGGGATCCTCAAGATTCCGTCAAGATTCCCACGGAGTTGCGCCGTCGGTGCGTGCCTCCGGCGCCTGCTCGACGTCACAGTGGCCGCAAGAACATCGTCTGCACGGCCAGGGTTTGTCCCGCGCGGCGTCCGATTCCCACGATGGGACCACGGGGGTCGTTGCACCCCGTGGAGCAGCCCGCTCCCGACAGGGCAGGGGGTGGGAGACCAATAAGCGAAACCAGTCGGGCCGGTGGACGGGGAACGAAGCGGTGGGCCGTGGAGGCTTCCGTGTGTGCGGACCATCTAGCGGGCGCAGGCCCCTATGAGTTGAGCCCCCGATAGTGGTGTAGCGCGGTGGCCCTGCTCGTCGTTGCGGACGAGGGCGCGGCCACCGTGAGATCTTTCGAGTTCACCTCTCACAGCACCCTCGAAAGGACATCATCACGATGACCGCTCCTCACATTGTCGACCCCACCGGCCTGCTCGGTGAAGCCCTGTCCGAAGCCTCGCCGGATCTGATGCGCAACCTGCTGCAGACGGTGATCAACGCGCTGCTCTCCGCCGACGCGGACGCGGTGGTCGGCGCCGAGTGGGGCCGACCCGCTCCCGAGCGGGTAACCCAGCGCAACGGCTACCGCCACCGCGACCTCGACACCCGCGTGGGCACGATCGACGTAGCCGTGCCGAAACTGCGGGCCGGCACCTACTTCCCGGAGTGGTTGCTGGAGCGCCGCAAGCGGGCCGAGTCCGCGCTGATCACCGTGGTCGCCGACTGCTACCTCGCCGGGGTCTCGACCCGCCGGATGGACAAGCTGGTGAAGACCCTTGGGATCAACGCCCTGTCGAAGTCCCAGGTCTCAAGGATGGCCGGTGACCTCGACGAGCACGTGGAGTCCTTCCGCCACCGGCCCCTCGGGGACGTCGGGCCGTTCACCTTCGTCGCCGCCGACGCACTGACGATGAAAGTCCGCGAGGGCGGGCGCGTGGTGAACGCGGTCGTGCTCCTGGCCACCGGGGTCAACGGTGACGGCCACCGTGAGGTCCTGGGCATGCGGGTGGCCACGGCCGAGACCGGGGCGGCCTGGAACGAGTTCTTCGCCGATCTGGTGGCCCGCGGCCTGGGCGGGGTCCGCCTGGTCACCAGTGACGCCCACGCCGGGCTCAAGGACGCGATCGCGGCGAACCTGCCCGGGGCGTCCTGGCAGAGGTGCCGCACCCACTACGCGGCCAATCTCATGTCGATTTGCCCGAAGTCCATGTGGCCGGCCGTCAAAGCCATGCTCCACAGCGTCTACGACCAGCCCGACGCGACAGCCGTGAACGCCCAGTTCGACCGGTTGCTGGACTACGTCGCCGAGAAGCTGCCCGCGGTGGCTGAATACCTGGCCGATGCCCGTGAGGACATCCTCGCGTTCACGAACTTCCCCAAGGACGTCTGGGCCCAGATCTGGTCCAACAACCCAGCTGAGCGGCTGAACCGGGAGATCCGGCGCCGGACCGACGCGGTCGGGATCTTCCCCAACCGGCAAGCCATCGTCCGCCTCGTGGGAGCCGTGCTGGCCGAGCAGACCGACGAGTGGGCCGAAGGCCGCCGCTATCTCGGCCTCGAGGTCCTCACCCGCTGCCGGCTCACCACCGTCGCGGACACCGGAAGCGAGGTGACCACCGACCCCCTGACCGCGCTCACAGCCTGACCCTTACACGAAAGATCGCTACACCACTCCAGGGGGCTTGACCAACTGGGCCCCTGCGCCGCCCAGCAATGCAGGGGTCATCGGGTCGCCGGTGACCGGACCCCGGTGCTGGGGGTGGCCGGGGCCGGCGGTAGATTTTCGGCGTTGCCGCCCCGTCCCCTTGTCCACTTTTCGAGGAGCGGCCGTTCAGGAGGTCCTCCATGCCGCGTGTGTTCGGTCAGCCCCTCACCCCCGCTACCGCCGGCACCACCTACGGATCCGATGTCGACGTCCGGCAGGTGGCCCGGTATTCGGGGTTCCGCCCCGAGGTGCAGGGCCTGCGCGCGGTGGCGGTGCTGCTGGTGGTGGTCTACCACGTGTTCCTCGGGCGGGTCTCCGGGGGCGTGGACGTGTTCCTGCTGATCTCCGCGTTCTTCCTCACGCTGTCCTTCGTGCGCAAGCTCGAGGCAGGCCGGCCCCTGGCCCTGGGGCGGTACTGGTTGCACGTGTTCAAGCGGCTGCTGCCGCTGGCGGTGCTCACGATCCTGGCCACCCTGGTGGCAGTGGAGCTGCTCTACCCCGGCTACGACGTCGGACGCTGGCGCGCCGAGGCGCTGGCCTCGGTGTTCTACGCGGAGAACTGGGCGCTGGCGTTGTCCGCGGTGGACTACTACGCGGTGGATCACTCCACGGCCTCGCCGTTCCAGCACTTCTGGTCCCTGTCGGTCCAAGGGCAGGTGTTTCTGCTGTGGCCCCTGGTGTTCGGGGCGGCCTGGTGGCTGCACCGGCGGTTCGGGTGGCGGCCGGTGCCGGTGCTGGCGGTGTTCTTCGCGGCGATCTTCGCGGCCTCCCTGGCCTGGTCGGTGTACTCCACATCCGTTCAGCAGGAGTTCGCCTACTTCGACACCCGCACCCGGTTGTGGGAGTTCGCCCTCGGGTCGCTGCTGGCCCTGGCGCTGCCGTACCTGAATCCGCCCCGGGCAGCCCGGGTGCTCCTGGGCTGGTTCGGGCTGGTCAGCATGGTCTCGGTCGGGGTGCTGGTGGACGTCCAAGGCGCCTTCCCGGGGTGGATCGCGCTGTGGCCGCTGGCCTCGGCGGCGGCGATCATCGTGGCCGGCCGAACCGGGTCCCCGTTCGGGCTGGACCGGATCCTCGCCTCGGCGCCGTTGGTGCGGCTGGGAGACTGCGCCTACGCGCTGTACCTGGTGCACTGGCCGCTGCTGATCACCTATCTGGTGCTGCGCGACCGCCCGATGGCCGGGCCCCGCTCCGGGGTGGTGCTGGTGGTGCTCTCGGTGGTCCTGGCCGTGGTGATCACCCGTTTGGTCGAAGACCGGTTCAAGGCCTGGGCGTGGCCGGAGCAGAACAAGCGGCGCCTGGCGCTCACGGTCGCGGTGAGCCTGGCGGTGGTCGCCGTGCCCGTGCTGTCGCTGCAGCAGGTCCAGGACCGGCGGGCCGCCGAGGTGCTGGCCGCCGCCGATCGCAACAACCCCGGGGCCGCGGCCCTGCTGCCGGGCTTCCAGTACCAGGGTGACCCGGAGGCGGAAGCGATCCCGGTGGTCACCGGCGACTACTACCAGAAACCAGGGCTGGGTGAGCCCTGCCCGGCCGAGCTCGGGATCGCCGACAGCTATCAGCAGTGGTGCTTCGACACCGTCCCCAACGCCGATCCCGCCGCGACACTGATGGTCATCGGCAACAGTCACGTGCACATGTGGATCCCCGCGATCGAGGAACTGGCCAAGGCCAAGAACTGGCGGGTGGTGACCTATATCCGCGGTAACTGCATGTACTCCACCGTCGAGGAACAGGTCGCCGACCACCAGGAATGCGCCCGATGGTTGGAGGGCACCGACCCGGTGATCGAGGCCGTGAACCCGGAGCTGGTGCTGGTCCAGGGCACCCGCAGCACCGATGAGAACGAGGAACAGTTCACCCCCGGGATGGAACAACGCCTCCGTAGCCTGGCGGAGCGCGGCATCCAGGTCATCGGGCTGCGCGACAACGCCCGCTTCGACTTCGTCCCCGCCCAGTGCGCCGTGGACCACGGGGCCGACGCCCCCCAGTGCGCTGCCTCCCACGTGATTCTGGGCCCGGACAGCCCGCTGGACCCGGTGGCCGGCGAACTGGCACAGGTCTCGATGGTCGACCTGGGGGATCTGATCTGCCCCGAAGGCACCTGTGTGCCGGTTATCGGCAACGTGTACACCTACTGGGACAACAATCACCTCACCGTCGAATACGTCCGGACCCTGGCACCCATGTTCACCCAACGCGTCCAGGAAGCCCTCACCAGCGACGGGGCCCCCTACTAACCCCGACCACAAAGCGGGCAGCTCGAAGCCTGGGCGCTGCTGAGCTCGCGGAGATCCGCCTCTAACCGGGCCATATGTAAAGCGATTCCTGGCCAGCTCGACGGTTGGGATCAGGGGTGAGTGGAGAGGTCGGTGCGGTCGCTGGAGAGGATGCTGCGGACGAGTTGCTGCTCGGCGCCAGGACTCTACAGCTGAGCCAGCCGTTCCCGTAGCTGCGCGATCTCCCGGTCCATCGACGGCTCAGCGAGGTTGCTCTGGGCCCAGGCGAAGAACCGCTGCGCCTCATCGAGCAACGAATCGAGGAAGGGGACGGGCTCCACCATCACCCGGGTCTCGTCGGTGGAGAAGAACACCTTGTGCTTGACCGTCTCCAGCACCACCGGCAGCGGCTGGTCCGGGTAGTAGGTCTTCCCGCGGCCGGTGTCCAGGAACTCCTCGACCACATGGAGCAGGTAGCACCACAGCGCCAAGACGTGATCCACCGCCCCGAACGGCAGCAGCTCGGCCCCCTGGTAGCGCAGCCGGATCTCGCCCTCGCTCCAGTCCCGGTCCCGTCGCCGACGGGACTGCCACAGCGCGGCGGCCTCGGCCTCGTGCTCGAAAATGTCCAGCAGGTAGTCCTGAGGATTGGCGGCCACCTTGGCGGGGTCAAAGATCGGTCCGCCCTTGAGGATCAGCGTGGTGCTGCTCAGCCGCGCAGTGCGCTGGTCCTGCGCCCACGCCGAGTCACCCGTGGTGGCCGCCCGTGGCTTGCTCACGAGGCGGGCGCCTCGTCGAGTCGGTGCAGCTCGCTCCACAGCGGCGGCCGGCCGCGCAGGAGAAGGAACTGCTCGATCGTCGTCAGGGGTGGACCCGGCAGCTCATCGGTGGCCTCCCACACGCCGTCGCACTCATCGCACACGCGGATGGTCTCGTTCGTGGCGGCCACCTGCCAGGTGGCAAGGACACCGGTGTCACAGACAGGGCACTCATCGGGGTTCATCGCAGCTCCTTCCTTCGGATTCCTCCCGGCCAGGTACCGGGATCGTGATACGGATCGGCCGAGGACCCCGCCGCGCTGTGGCGACAGCGCTCACGAGGTCCTCGAGTGATCAGATTCTGCCCCGGATCACCCCGGCGGCGGAAGACCGCGCCTCTCCCCCCCCCCGCCGGCAGCGCCCATCCGGGACCGTGTGGGTGCGCCCGGGGGCGGCCCGCCCTGGCTCAGAGGTGAGTGGCGAGAATGGCGCGGCCACGGATGAAGACATCTCGGATGAGCCGTTGTTCCTCGACCGTGAAGCAGGGCCGGTAGTGCTCCCCGGCAGGGGTGACGCTGGGGAGGTTGTTGCCGAAGAACAGCTTGTCGTAGCACTGCTGCCACGCCTCTCCGGTGTCGTCGAGGGTGGCCGAGACGCTGCGGGCGATGTCGGCGAACAGATTCCACGCATCCAACACCTGCGCGCAGATCGCCTCAGAGGCGGGAAGCTCCAGCAGCTCCTCGACGTCGTCGAGAACCTGCACGGCCCCATCGCTGTCCTCCAGCTCGAGGCCGTGCCGGGCGGCCACGGTGGTGAGGTCCTCGGTGGTGGAAGCGGTGACGATTCTCCCGTCCAGGACGAGGACCGCGTCGGTGTCCTCGTCAGTGACCTGGGTGCTGTCGTCGGTCTGCCAGATCAGTGCACGGTCGCAACCGTTGAACCGGACCCACACCGGATACGAGAGCCTCATTCCCGCACCCTACCCAGCAGGCGCCGACAGAACGGGCACCCGACTGCCCTGGGCGGGCCTCACGCTTCCTCGATGCGCAACTCCGCCAGAGGTGGGTGGTGATCGGCGTCGGCCCAGGTGATCTCCACCCCGCCGGCGTGGCCCTGCTCGTGCCACAGATACACGCCCAAGGCCTCAACCGGGGTGGTGTCGCTGACAGTGTGGAACCACAGCGGACATTCGGTGTTCTCCGGCAGCCGGGGCGTGGTCGGGTCCACGGTGAAGTCGAAACAACCGCAGTCCCGGGCCTCGGTGATCACCAAGGAATCGAACTGTTCTTTCAGCACCGGCGCCAACGGACCGCTGTGGAGCAGAATCTGGGACAACAACCGGCGCTGAGAACCGGTCGACGCCATCTCATCCATCCGGACAGCCTATGCACCGCCTGGCCGGCCACCCCCCGGCACGCCACGCGTGACCCAGCAAGGCCACCGCAATCGGGCATCCCAATCGCAGTTCCAGGAGGGTCTGTCTTTCGGGCCCGGAAGCCGGCCGTGGACGACGGACCGGACGAGACAGCTCTATGGGCAGGGCACCGAGGAAAAGTGCCGACCGAGGCGCCATTCAAGGCCGTCCACCTCGACTCGCAGGGCCGGCACCGTACCCCGGCGAAACAGCCGCCGTCGCCGTTCGATGCACCCTTCCCCGTGAAGGTAGGCGCGCATGACCAGGCAGAGCCGTCGCAGCTCGGCTTCTTTCTCCGCCTCCACGTCGTCGTAGTCGAAGAGGGTGACCTGAACCTCCAGCTCAGGAACAAAGGCATCCATCCACTCGTAACTGGCCCGGATAATGGCTGCGCGGCCATTATCGGCGCGGCGACTCACCTGCACCCCGTGCAGCCAGGCATCATCGCTGGAGCTCACGGTCGTCACGGCGAACGTCTCGTCGAACACCTCAGCAACGACCCGGTAGAGCATGGCTTTGATGT
>NZ_SSSF01000020.1:0-23234 GCF_013368965.1 Kocuria salina | reverse complement strand
CCGTCCCGTCACGAGACACTGCTCGATTCCCTCACACTTCCGGGGCGGTGGAAGTGTCGGTGCTGTTGTTTGCTGTGGCGTCTTCCGTGGATTGCGTAGTGGCGGGGCGGGGTGCGCGGCCCAAATCCACCACACGGTAGATCAAACCCGCCACCAGACCCCCCAACAACGGGGCGACCCAGAACAGCCACAGCTGGGACAGGCTCTGCGCGCCACCGATGGCCGCGGTGCCGGTGGAGCGGGCCGGATTCATCGATCCGCCGTCGAACGGCGCCAGGATGGTGAGCAGGAACGCGAAGGTCGCCCCGATCGCCACCGGGGCCAGTACCGCGTTGGCCCGTGGGGCGGTTGAGCCCAGGACCACGAGAACGAACAAGGTGCTCGCCACGAACTCAATCAGAAGCACGGTGAACCAGCCGGCTTGGGAAGTGGAGTTCTGCCCGTAGCCGTTGGCCACCGCCCCCAGAGCCTGGGCGGTGGTGGCGGCATCGATCAGTGTCATCAGCACCGCCCACAGCAGCCCCACCGCGACCAGGGCCCCCAGCACCTGGGCCACCACGTAACCGATGGCGACCTTGGGTGATGTGCGCCCGGCCACGACCGCCGCCAGGGTCACGGCAGGATTGAAATGACCCCCGGAGACATGCCCGAAAGCCACCAATACCGCCAGCAGCCCCAGCCCGAAACCCAGTGCGGAATCGATGACCTGGGTGGCGAAAATCCCGGTGCCCACCCCGGCGAAAATCAGCACGGTAGTGCCCGCGAACTCCGCCGCCCACCGGGCACCGGTGGAGGGAGCCGGGGACACCTCGTTGGTGCCGGAATCTTTGCGCACCGCTTTCGGAACCGGAGCCACCAAATCCTGAAAGTCGAGGGCGGCCGTTCCAGCATCACGGGCGGGCGCTGTGGATCCCGCAGCAGCAGGTTGTGCGGTGTTGTCGGTCATAGGGGTTCTCCTGAACGTTGTATCGACACGGCAGGGCCAGAAGGGAAGGCCAGTAAGTCCGGGCGCCGGGCGCCGCTGCAATAGGACCACGGCTAGCTGAATGGTTTTTGAGCACGGGCTCAAATGTGTCGGCCCCACAGCAGGTCCTTGCTGGTCGGTCGCCTCACTCAAGGCTGACAGAGAGGGGACTGGCGAAGGCGCTTTCCCATTCTGTGGGTTCAGCGGATGTGTTGTGGGAGCCCATTCTTGATACCGCCGCCTCGACGGACCCACCCGCTGCTGCAGTTGGGTCCGGGCTCAGTCTTCGCATCGAGCGGAGGTGAGCACGAGCCCACGCCCGGCGCCGGCGGTCCGGGCCAGGGCCAGCTCCAGTGGGCCCTGGCCGTAGGCGCGCTGCCAGGCCACCGCGAACACCGCCGCCCCGCCTGCGTGGATGAGGAACCACAGGAGGGGCACCTCGTAGTGCACCATGGCGGCCAGGGCCAGCAGGTGGGCGGTGTAGAGGGTCAGGGTCATGGAGCCCGCAGCACTGAGCGGCAGCAACCAGGCGCCGGCCTTCCGCCCGATGAGCAGGAACGCCCCCAGCACGGCCGCACCGGAGCCGAGGCCATAGAGGATCGCGATCGGGGTGTTGGTGTGCGGACCGGGGATTAGCAGCCACCACCACGACGTGTCGGGCAGGACGGGGTCGGGGCCCCAGATGATGATCTCGTCGATCTGCTCCTGGCTCAGTCCCGGGGTGGAGCTCATCAGCTGGTCAAAGCCGCCGGCCTGCATGATCAGCACCCAGTAGACCAACCACGCGGCCAGAGCCAGGACCAGGCCCGCCCCGAGCAGCCGGACCTGGACGTGCAGGGACCGCAGGTTGAGCCGGCCGATGGCTACGCCGGCAAGCAGGTAGGTCAGGTATGGGGCCGCAGGGTAGGTACCGGTGAACAACAGTTGGGAGAGCACCGTGCCAGGGTCGGTGAGCACCCCGGTGATGGTGGGATTGTAGACCTCCATCGCGGGCAGCACGCCGCGCAGGGTCTGCATCAGCACCGGGGCGGTCACCGCGGTCACTCCGGCGAGGATGAACAGGGTCCGTGCGGGTAGGTGCAGGAAGGGGATGGCCAGCAGGAAGAACATCCCGTAGTAGGTCAAGATGTTGTAGGCGGGCGGGTCCTCCGGCATGACCTGGTTCACGAGCAGGCCCAGCACAGTGATCAGCACGGCCCGGATGAGCAGCCCCACCCGGTCGGCGGTCATCGTCCGGCCCCGGTGGGCTGTGCGTCCGCCGGTGGAGAACGCCAGCCCGACCCCGGCCAGCAGCGCGAACAGGGCCGCGGCCCGGCCGGCGAACAGCTGCCACTGCAAGGTGACCTCGTAGGTCTCGGGGTCCCAGGCCGGCAAGATGTGGATGGAGAACATCCCGACCAGAGCCAGACCCCGGGCGGCATCGACGCCCACCAGCCGGGATTTTTTCACCAGCGGGAGACCTGAGTCCCCAGTTGGCCCCCGCGTCCCCGAGGTCGGGTGGTGGATGCTGACCATGCTGGTGGGCTCCTTCTCTCGGATGTACCGGCGGGCCCCCGCCCACCGGTCCGGGCACTCCAGGCCCCTCCACCCCCATTTGACCAGGGCGGACTGTCCCGGGCTTATCCTTTCCCTGTGCCCTGGCTGTGTCCGCTGCCGCGTCTCCGGGCGCGCCATGCGGGCCTGCGAACGGTCGTCTCCAGGTCCGCCACCATCAGCACCACGGATGTGCACCAGGCCGAGAACTGGCCGAGATGGTCGGCGCCCGGGTCTTCCACACCCTGGACGGCCTCTCCTGGTCCCATAGGACCCTGCAGGCCACCGGCAGGCCACGCACCTGGGAACGGTTGGGGGCGGCGGGTCGTGTCGGCGTCCCTGGCCGTCCCAGCCGGCTTCCGGTGACGTCAGCCGGTCCACATAGGGGTTAGCGGTCCTCGGTGCGCTGCTGCAACTGATCCAGGTAGGCGTTGTAAGCATCCAAATCCGGGGTGCCTCTGACGGCGGCCTCGGCCTCTTCGCGGCCGGCGTTGCGCGCATCCTCGCGGTGCCACTGGCTCATGATGAACAGCAGAATCAGCACGGACGGCAATTCACCGTAGGACCAGGCCAACGAGCCGGCCAGGACCTGGTCGGCCATCGGGTCAAGGTTCCAGCTGCCTGGCGGGGTGGCGAAAAACTCCACGACGGGTAGCGGAGCCATCATGACGATGACGCCGAAGAAGGCGTGCAACGGCATCTCGGGGACGATGTCGGCCAAGCGACTGCCGTAGGTTTGTTTGGCCGGCAACGGGTCGGCCGACAGCAACGGGATCGTGAACAGGATCCCGGAGGCCAAGAACAGCAGTTCCAGCCCGATGTGGCCGTACCAGGTGGGCAGCAACCGGTCGTCAAGTCCGCTGAGATACACCCCGTAGAAACTGACCAGGAACAACGGAACCAAGAAGGCAGGATGGATGGCGAGCCTGCCCCACCTCGAACGCAACCCCCACAGGGCCAGGCGCAGCACCACGGCGCCGGGCCCGCGATGGGGTGCAGCCCGCAGCAGCAAAGTGCCCGGGCTGCCCAGGACCAGCAGCGCGGGAACGAACATCATCAAAGTCAGCTGCTGGAACATGAACACGGAGAACATGCGCAACCCGTAGCCTTCAATTCCCGCGCCCATGATGACCGCTGTGACCGCGCACCCGGCGAAGAAGCACAGGGTCCGCCACACCGGCCACCGCCGGCGTGCCCTCCACAGCCGGGCCGCTCCGACCAAATACAACACAGCCAGCACCAGCGCGATGGCCGGGATGAGTGGAATTGGTTGCAACGTGGGGGCCAGGAAGTTCTCCAAGCTCGGCGGCTCGGACGGGACCCAGACCGGCCCGGCCATGTTGCGGTCAACCATGGTCACGGAAAGCATCGACTGCCATGAGGACATTTTTGCATGCCACAGAACGGTCCCGAGGTCCGGATCGGGCCCTGAGCCCAGGACCGGTCCAGGAGGGACGGGCCTGCCACGCCGGCCTCTCCCCGGACCTGCCCGCGATATTGGGGATCGGGGCCGAAGAGCCCCGGTGGATTCCGGTCCCCGGCGCACAGCTGGGCCGAGCATGGGAACCGGTTCACGTCTGGGCCCGTCAGCTTTTGCGCGGACCCGGCCACGGGTGCTGATCCTGGCGTGCGAACGGAGATCATGATGGGTTGCGGCGCTTCTCCAACAGGTCCTCCATGTACTTGATCTCCGAGGTCTGGCTGGTGGCGATCGATTGCGCCAGAGAGGTCACCACGGGGTTGTCAGTGTGCTCCAGGATGGCTTGGGCCATGGCTGCTCCGGCTTGGTGGTGGGGGATCATCAACTCGAGGTAGAGCCGTTCGGCCTCCTGGCCTTGGGCGTCCTCCAGCTCGGCCAGCTGCTCGGCGGTGGCCATGCCCGGCATTCGCGCGTCCGGACCAGGGCTCGTGGAGTCCATGCCGGGCATGGATGTGTGGTTCTGGTCGCCGTCGTCCATCCAGGCCATGGCCGGTTGGGATGAGGCCTGGGGCAATCCCCACACGGAGAGCCAGCCGTACATCTGCCCGGCCTGTTGTTGCTGGGTGCGGGAGATGTCGTATGCCAACCGGCGGATCTCCGGGTCTTCCGTACGGTCACGGACCAAGGAACTCATTTCCACCGCCTGCAGGTGATGGGTTTGCATGTCGCGGGCGAACCCGGCTTCCGGGCTGCCCTCCGCCGGGGTGGACGACGTCGGAGCGCTCAGCTGCCCCACCGCCCAGCCGGCCGCCACCAACAGCACGGCCGCCAGCACCAGCAGGACCCACCGTCCCCGGTGCCCTGCCGAGCTCCTGGAGGCGGCGCCGGTGGTGCTGGTGCTCATGCGACCCGGCTGGGGGCATCGATGCCGCCGGTGCAGGATGCCCCGGGCTCCGGGGCGTCGGGGGACTGCCAGTACTTGGTCACGAACTGCTCCAGGCGCTCATCTTCCGGGGAGTCCAGGGCGACCTGAGCCCCCCACGCCGAGATCATGATGGGGGCGCCCAGGTCCTCGTAGGGGGAGAGCACCACGTAGGTGTCCGGGACGGCCTGGCGTAACTCAGCCACCTGGTCCTCGGACAGGGCGGAGGGGTCGTAGGCGGCCCACACGGCCCCGTGCTCCAAGGCGTGCACGGCGTTCTCCTCGGGCACCGGCTCGGTGTAGACCCCGCAGTTGAGCCAGTCACTGGCGTGGTCCCCGCCCACCGGGGGGGACTGCTCGTAGTCCACCGCGGTCTCCACGTGGGAGTTGCCGAGGCCCTCGTAGGTCTGCAGCCCGGCGATCTCGATGTCCTCCCGCGCCTGGGGCGGGGGATCGTTGATCACCGCCACCGTCACCAGGGCCCCGACCGCCGCGACAGCCGTCACCGCGCCCGCGCCCGCCAGGAGCCGCCGCCTGCGGGTGGCCCGGGCATCGGCCGCCCAGTGCTGATCCAGCAGCGCAGCACGTTGCTGCCGCGCCCGCTCCGGGTCCGTACCGCCAGCCATGCGTCCTCCTTGAAAGGCCCAAAAAGGGTCTTGCTCCTCATGAACGGGCAGGACAGTAGCTCACTGCGCTGAGCCTTTCCTGCAAGGCCTTCTTCGGAAGATCGTCCACCATCCACTCCTGGACATGTCGGCGAGTGTGCATCCTCGAGCGCAGGAGAGGCGCGTCCTCGGTGGCTAACGGCGACGACGCAGAAGATCCAGGCCTGGGGCGGGATGTGAGGACCGGGTGCGCACTCCTTGCTGGTCGTTCAAAGAGGACGCACCCGGAGTATGTGATGCCTGAACCGGCTCAGCGTAGGCAAACCTGGACCGGCCCGGAGCCGACGTTGACGCTGTCGAGGACCGCCTGGTGGCCGTTCCGGCCGCCGTGCACGGCCTCGCCGCCGCCGGGATGGACCCCGATGTGGGCGCCCCCGGGGAGCAGTCGACGAGGACATCGGTCTGGGTCTGGACGGTGGAGACGCGGGCGCCGGACTCAAGTGGTCGGCCGGTTAGCCGCGGAAACTGGTTCAGGCCGCGCCCAGCGCATCACTCACCGCCCCAGTGCAGGCCTGATCCCGGACGGTGTCACCGAAACGACCGATGTCCGACGGGGGTGCTTTCGGAGAGGAGCACTCCCGCAGCAGGTGAAGGGCGCAGCAGGTGCGCGTGAGGTAGAGGCGGTCCGGCCCCGGGTGAGAGCGGTCCGGGGATCTGCTGCGGTGACCATGTGGGGCACCGCAGCAGCGAGTCCGGCTCAGCGGTAGGTGTAGTACCCGTCGACGGGCATGGCGTTGACGGAGTGGACGAAGGTGCCCTGGGTCGGGTTCAACGCAGAGACCATCTTGCCGCCACCGATGTAGATGCCGATGTGGTTGCCACCGTTCTGGGACACCAGGTCACCGGGCTGCGGGGTGGCGGTCGGGGTGGCCGCGGCGATCTGCTGGGAGCTGGTGCGGGGGATGTCGATGCCGTTCTGGGCGTAGACCCAGCCGGTGAATCCGGAGCAGTCCCAGGCCCCGAAGGAGGTCCCGCCCCAGACGTAGCCGGTGCCCACACCCTGCATGGCCGTGCCCACGATGCCGCCGGCGGCCGGGGCGAGTTCGGTGGTGGCGGTGGACTGCGGGCTCACGCTCGAGGTGGCGGCGCTCTGCTGCGGGGCCGGGGCCTGGTCGGCGGGGGCGGCGGGCTGCGCGGCGACCGGGGCCTGGTAGGTGTAGGAGGCCAGATCGGCCATCGCCGAGGCCGGAGCCGCATAGGAGGACCCGGAGGCGGCGGGGATCTCGGCGTAGGCCTGGGCCGGAGCGATGGAGCCCACCAGTGCTGCGCCGGCGGCGGCGACGACGGTGGTGGTGCGCACGGCGCGCGAGGAGGTCTCGGCGCGGTGGCGGGCAGTGTTCTGCGTGAAAAGCGACATGGGTGGATTCCTCCCTTTGCCTACGAGGTGAGCTGTCGGATGCGGGTGGGAGACACCCGGCCGCAGAACGCACGCGCTCTGCACGGCTTAACCCCAAGGCCCCGGTACACCGGGACCGGTAATGGTTCCCCCGCTTCTGCCAAGCGATTTCTCTTCAGGAACCCCGGGCACCGGCAGAACTCGGCGATGTGCCACGGGGGCGCCAAGAAGATCAGCTCTCGGCACGCGGAGGACGATACAGGGCCCACCCCCTAATGTCACGTTTTGGTCACGGCCGCTGATCGGGTGGTCGCCTTGGTTGCCGAGGGTGCTCAGCACCGTGTTCCCGACCCAGCGGAGCTTCGTTTCGAGCGGGAACGTCAGGGTGTTCACCGTTAGCGGGGGCGTGGCCGGGGAGAGTCCCTGGTGGGCCCGAAGATGCACACCCTCGGCACGCCTGCGGCGGCCTGTCAGCACTGGGAGACCGCCGGTGGCTGCGGTGGGCGGTTTACGCGCGTAGGGTAAGAAAAGCGATCGAGGCTCTCGGGCGGTGGCTTCGGAGAATATCGGGAGGATAAATTCAGCGCGCACTCATATCTGCCGTAATCCGCCATCCGCCATCCGAACGAAGCACATTTCTTCATCGAATCTTCATGCCTTCAGCGTGTAGAGGAAGAACGGGCACGCTCAAGGGCAGGACAGGAATCGATGTGTTCGCCGGCAGGTGATTCGACTGCATGGCCTTAGGGGCACGCCCGGGGGTCAGTGTTCAGACGGCATCGACACGGCCGCCTCCAAGACGTTGATTCCGTTTGCGGCAACGGGAAATCCGGAGGATGCTTCGTCTGCTGCTTCCTCGATACTGCCGGTATATCCGGGCAGGACCAGGGCGCACCCCAGGACGAGGGCGGTGCTGGTGCGCTTCACAGGGGGCCTCCAACCGGCGGGGCGAGCGGGCAACGGCATCGGCCGCTCGAGACGCCAACAAGATATCCGCCTCGCCGTGGCGACGCCTGCCATGCCCTTGCGAAATGACCGCCTCCTACCCGAGGGGGTGGTCGTTGCGGTCCATCTGCCAGTCGGCCAGGTCCACGGAGACCGCCGCGGCGGCGCCGGCCCACAGAGAGAAGTCGAGCCATTTCCCGCTGAGCTGGAACCGGTCGTCGCTCACGGTCGGTCCTGCCCGGCGGGCCCGCCTTGGCCGAGCGGGACGGTGTCCTTCCAGAAGCCCTGGGCGCGGAGGAACCTCTCGAGGTTCTCGCGGTGGTCGGGGCACGCCAGCCAGCTCTTGCGGTGGTGTGGGGTGTGGATGCGCGGGTTGTTCCAGCGGATCCGCCACGCAGCGTCCGCGCCGCAGCCCTTGCGGGAGCACTGCAAGTTGTCGGGTCCGGCCGGTGGTGCCGCGGATCCGTGCGGGGACAGCGATCTGAGCCGGTCGGTCTCCACGGCGGTCGTGCTCCTCAGGGTACTCGGGCAGGCTCACCGGACAGCCCCGCGTCAGGCTCAGGCCGCGCCGCGGCGCCGGGAGGTGTCGTCCTCGACAGTAGCGGAGGAAGCCGGGTTCCCGCTGGGAGCAACCGTGCTCCCAGGGCCTGATGTCGCGGTCTGCGGGGCTCTCGTTGCGGTGTCTTTCCGTCGTCGCCGTGACCGGTGATGGACTCACCCGCCAACACGGGGTGAAGTGACCCCCCGTCATCAGGACACCCACGGCAGTGTGGCCCCTGCTCAGCGTAGGATTCCCGCTTTGACTTCGAAGTCGTTTGTATAGTTTTCCTCAAGATGGCGTGAAGATTCCCCATAACTTGCCCTCTGGTAGCTGTACGGGCTGTTCTTCCGGACCGGTGAGGGCATAGTTTGCGAGTGAGAACACCCCGTTCTCATCACCCCGTGCACGGGCGTTAGGGTGCCCCAGTCTTTGCTCCCCTTAGGCTGGGGCACCCGTCGATAATGTGGAGAAGCGACGTAGCCCGGACCGAAGAATCCGACGGATCCGAGACTGGCTCGCGGGCCCTCAATTGGCAATCCGAGGGCAAGACCCCCGACCCCTCTCCGGTGAGCATCATCATCCCGGTGCTCTCGCTGGTCATCATGCCGGTGCTGGTCGCGGTCAAGAAGAAGGCCGGCACGGCCCTGGGGGACGACCTGATCCTGGCTGGTGCCGCCGAGACCGGGATTTGCGCGCTGCTGTCCGTCTCCACTCTGACTGGGCTGATCCTCTTCCCGCTGACCGGCGCGGCGTGGGTAGACCCGGTGGCCGGGCTTATCCTCTTCGCCTTCGCCCTCCCCGAGGGCAAGGAGTCCGGGGCGAGCTTGTCGAGAGCGACGACGAGGACGAGGACGAGGACTGATCGACATCCCGTTCCACCACGCTGGTCACGATCACCACGCAACGCTGAGGGGCCTTGTGTCTGGCAGGGCCCTCAGCTGTCCCCGGCGGGGTTGCGCATCCAGGACACAACACCCACTGCCTTACATGTGGTGGATTAGCGGTTGGGCTTCGCCGAGGCCCTGTGGAGCAGGCGAGCAGGGCAAGGGGTACTGCACCTGGGTGGGAGAGACGTGGATACGTCTACCACGATGGGTTTGATGGTTTTCACCGTCATGCTCCTCCAGCGCTGTCAGCACTGGCTCGACGAGACCGCCCAACGCGACCTCACAGCGCCTTGACGCCAATAGAGCATCCACTCTGCAGGGCGCAACCTCGCTGGATGCACGGAGGCATATCAATGCAAATAGGTACATATTGGGGGACGGCGCAACCCGGAAGTGGGGGCACACCGGGAGGCCCGTCGTTGCTAACGTGAATGTTGGCGGGTATTCGGGGGAATACGGGCTGGTGTCCCCGAATGCTGCGCCCACGGGATCGTGTCCCATGCGCCAATCAGGATCTGGGAGTCCCACGGCGGTGGGCGAACGTGCCGACCAACAATCGATGAGGCAGCAACTGCCGAGCCAGTGGGGGAACACATGCTTAAGTACCAGACTCAGACGGACAAGCGGGGCGAGATCGAGATCCCGGTCAGCGGCATCCGGGTGACACCGATGGACACCAATGAGCTGCACCGGTGGATTGCGGCCACCTGGGAGGAGCGGCGCAAGACCGTGATTCTCGGCCACAATCTGCACAGTCTCTACACGTGGGAGGTCAACCCGACGTTCCGCGCTTTCTACGACAAGGCCGACGTGGTGCTGACGGATGGCTTTCCCATCCTGAAAATGGCCAAGTGGTGCTCCGGGCGGCCGCTCAGCGCCAGGCGCCACCGTATCGGCACCATGGATTGGTTGCCCGGCCTGATCCGGAGCACCCCCGTGCGGCGCGTGGCCGTCATTGGCGCGAGCCCCGAAAGCAACGCCGCCACGGTTGCTCTCCTCCGTGCGGGGGACCCCGAGCGCACGGTCGAGGGCTGGCCCGGCGAAGGGTGGAACCTCGCACTCGAGGACCGCATCGTCGGAACCCTCCAGGAGTTCCGGCCGGACTTCGTCATCGTGGGCCTGGGGATGCCGCTGCAGGAGGAGTTCCTGAGCCGGCACTGGGAGGAGTTGCCCACGGCGATCTATGCGGCCGTCGGCGGGGTGATCGACCAGTACTCCGGGATCCAGAAATCGGCTCCGCGCTGGCTCGGGCCCCTGGGCCTGGAATGGGCCTACCGGCTGGCCACCCAGCCGCGGCGGCTGGGCCACCGGTACCTCGTCGAACCGTGGATCCTCGCCTATCTCCTGGCGGCCAAGGCTGTCCGGCAGGGCACCAGAGGGGCGGACGCCAGTTCCTGAGCCGGCCGTGAGCGGTGAGCGGAGACTGTCCGTCCCGGCCCACCGTCTCGTGTCGGAGTGCATCAACAACGCTGCGGGTCAGTGCAATTCGTCCGCGGACCGGAGCGGGACCCGGCTCCCGCTCCGGTCCGCGGCCGACGCCTCCAGGGCGTCCAGCATCGCGTCCTCCTCGTCCTCACAGGTGGGGCGGGAGCGCCGGCGCTGCGGCCGGGGGCGCATGAGCGACCTGAGGTGGGCGGGCATGTCGTCGGCCATCTCGAGCTGGCGGACGACGAGCTCCTCGTCGCCCTCGCCGATGTAGTTGCCGTCCTCGTCGTAGAACCGTGCGAGCCGGCGCTCCATCTCCTGGGCGAACTGGCGGTCCCAGGCGTCGTTGCGGGCCTGCTGGCGGGCGGCGTAGCCCCAGGCCACGAAGAACAGCGCCGCGAACGCGTACCACTGCAACGAGTAGGACAGGTGCGGCCCGGAGTCGGTCTCCGGCTCCGGAGCCGGCGCGGGGGCCGCCGCGGGGGCCGGGTCCTCGGCGAAGACCTCGCCGTAGGCCGCCGTCCCGTTCGGCCGGTCCCAGCGCTCGCGCAGCTCCTCGAGGTCGATCGAGGCGATCTGGCCCGCGGGGGCGCCGCGGCTGACGGCCGGCTCCCCGGGCTGGAGCCGGGCGGTGACCGTGACCCGGCCGGCGGGCGGGGTCGGCACCTCGTCCGGCATCCCGTTGGCCGCCTCGCCCGTGGGGATCCAGCCGCGGTCGAGGACCACGACGTCCCCGTCCTGCGTGCGGAACGGGACGAGGACCTCGTAGCCGACGCGGCCGTCCTGCGGCCTGTTGCGGACCAGCACCTGGTCCTGGGGCAGGTACTCGCCCGTGAGCTCGACCGGGCGCCAGGTGAGGGAAGGGTCGTGGGCGGCGAACTGCTCGACGGCGGCCGCACCGGCCAGGGGCTCGGCGCGGTAGTTCTGCGTGATCTTGGCGTTCTCACCGACCAGGTGGTCGTTGCGGTCCATCTGCCAGCCGCCCAGGTACACCGAGACCACGGCGGCGGCGCAGGCGAGGAGGAAGAAGCCCAGCCACTTGCCGCTGAGTAGGAAACGGTAGGTGCCCATGTCAGAGCCCACCATCGGCCCGGCAGCCCTGGCAGAAGAGTGGCGGGGAGCCCGGCCCCACCGGGAGGAGAGCTGCGGCGCCGCGCGGTGACAGCGATACGAGTAGGTCGAACTTCACAGCGGTCGTGCTCCTCAGAGTGCGCCGTCGGGCTGACCGGACGGTCGGCGGCGGCCCCAGGAGCACGGCTGTCGCCGCACTCCTGGGGCCTGTGCTGTAGAGCATCTGCCGGCCCGGCGTGGGGGAATCAGTTCTTGCGGCGGCGACGGGACATCAAGCCCAGTAGCCCGATCACGGCCAGGGCCAGCACCACCACGGTGGCGCCGACGGCCCATCCGGAGAAGCTTCCGGAATTCTCCTGTACGGCCGCGTCCTGGGCTTGGGCGGAGCTGTCCGAGCTGTCGGCGCCCTCACCGGTCGGGGTCTCGGTCGGGGTGGTGCTGAGGGTGGGGGCCGGGGTGGTGATGTCCACACTGTCACCCACCTCGTAGGTGTAGGTGCCTTCGATGGGGTGGCCGTCGCTGGAGACCACCCGCCAGACCACCTGGTAGGTCCCTTCCTCGGACCCGGTCTCGGCCAGGGGCTGGATCACTTGGGAACCGTCGCGCTCGAGCGGGCCCTCGGTCACGGACTGCCCGTCGGGGCCGGTCACGAGCACCTGGTGGCCGATGTCCATGATCTCCCCGCTGTAGGAGAGCTCGATTTGTTCGGGGGCGGTCTCCAGCACCGCATCCTGTTCGGGGGAGGTGCTCAGCACCTCGTCATGGGCGGCGGCGGGGGCCAGTCCCAGGGCGGTCAGGGCGCCTACCGCGCTCACAGTGGCGGCGGTACGGCGCAGAGCAGAAGTCATGGTCAGCATGGCAGAGGGGTCCCTTCGAGGGGCAATGAGTGAGTGGGTCAGACAGGGCCGCCGAGCCGATGATCGGAGGCGGCCGTGAGGGAGTCGTCGAGTCTGCTGTCCGAATCCACGACCACCACCGGCCCCAACAGGGGTGGTGTTCAGCCGGCGGGCGACCGGGCGGGCCCGGTCGGGAGCGGAAGATTCCGACGACGAGCTGTCGGTGGTCCGCGGTAGGAGCGCACCGGTTGCAGCAGCGACTGATCCGTCAGTGCGTGCGGGCGCCCCTGCGGAACAGGTCGGGGCCGGTGCACCACGACCGGGGCGGACAGGACCCGCCACAGCCGGCGGACGCGCAGTCGCAGGGCGTCGAGCAGGTCCACGAGGGCCACTTCGCCGTGGCGCAGGAACGCGTAGGTGGCCGCGGCGGCCAGCACGTGGAAGACCAGCATGCCGGTGCCACCGTGCACCGCGTGAGCCTGGGCCTGGAGCACCAGGGCCGGCCCGGTGGGCGGTGAGCTCAGCGCCGCGTGGTGGGTGGCGTCGACCACGGTCGTCACGGATCCGGCGACGGTGAAGAGCAGGTGGAAGACGCCCTGGCTGACCAGCACGCCGGTAAGCAATAAGGAGCGGGAGAGGACCCGGCCGGCCAGAGCCATGCACACCGGCCCGGACAGCGCCAGGGACAGCAACACCAACAACACCGGAGGGACCTGACCGCCGGCGGCCACGTGGGAGGCGGCGGCGAAGGCCGTGGCCATCCCGGCTCCGGCCCACCCGCGGGCAAGACGGTGCGCCCGTGCGTTCACGCCTCCACCCCTCTCAGTTCATCAGCCGCTCGAGGCGGCGATCCCATTATGTGCGGGCCCTCGAGAGCCCCACCACATCGACAGGCCCTGGCGGCAGGTGCCGGTCGGGTCGACACCGCGGTGCGTCGTGTGTCCTCTGTTGTCAGGTCGCCGTGAAGGTCACGGCTTCCATACGTGGTCCTGGCTCAGGGGCGCCTCGTGGACTCGTCCCGCTCGGCGAGCCCGGCCATCATCGCGTTGTAGGCCTTGAGCTCGGCGTCGTCGGTGCGGTCCGCCTGGCGGTCCACGCGACGGTTTTCCTTCTTGCCTTCGATCGCCCACATGATCGCCACGACCACGGCGACGACGACGGTGGGGAACTCTCCGATCCCCCACATCAGGGCCCCGCCGAACTGCTGGTCCTCGATCGGGCTACGGCCCCAATCCCGGCCCATGTTCGCGAACCACCACGCCTGCAGCAGGGTGTCGGAGCCCATCAGGGCCACCCCGACGAAGGCGTGGTAGACCATCGTGGCCAGCAGCAGAATCAGGCGCATCATGTGGCCGGGACGGTGCGGGATCGGGTCGATGCCGATCAGCACGAGCATGAACAGGTACCCGGTGATCAAGAAGTGGGTGATCATGAACACGTGCCCCACGTGGTACTGCAGGGTGAATCCGAACAGTGGGGTGAAGTAGAAGATCACGATCGAGGCCGCGAAGTTCACCCCGGCGACGATCGGGTGCGTCACGATCTTGGAGAACGGGGAGTGCACCAGGGCCAGGATCCACTCGCGCGGCCCGCGGGTACCGTCCTGGCGGGGCTCCAGGGCCTTGAGCACCAGCGTCACCGGCGCCCCCAGGACCAGGAAGATCGGCACCACCATCGTCAACATCATGTGCTCGACCATGTGCGCGGAGAACAACACCAGCCCGTAGACGGCGACCCCACCGGAGGTGACGTAGAACAGCACCGCCAGCCCGGTCAACCAGGAGAGGCTGCGCAGCACCGACCAGGAGTCCCCGCGCCGGCGGACCTGCACGAACGCCCACAGGTAGAGGGCGGCGAGGAAGACCACCACCGCCAACCAGAGCGGGTCCACCCGCCAGGTGGTGAACCAGGAGGCGGCGGTGGGCTGGGGAGGCAGTGGGTACCAGGTGAGGATCTCGGCCGGGGTGGCATCCGGGGCGATCTCCTCGGGCACCGGTGGGGCGGTGCGCGACAGGGCCACGGCCACGCCCATGACCGCACCCATGACCAGCACCTCCCCGGCCACCAGCTGCCACACGGCACGCGTCGCGGTGAGACGGCCCGCCTCCAGGGCCGGAATCAGCCACCGGCGGTGAGCCACCCCCGCCAAACCCAGCCCCAGGGTCAGGGCGGCCTTGAGCAGCACCAGCTGCCCGTAAGGACTGAACAGCTGTTCCCAGGATCCGATGCGCACCGCCGCATTGATGGTCCCGGAAAGAAACACCAAGAAGAAGGCACCGAAGGCCACCGTGGAGAAGCGCCGCAGCACCACGGCGGCTATCGGCACCTGAGGCCGCACACCAGCGCCGCGGCCGGCCCCTGCCGGCAGGCTGCCGGTGCCGGCAGCCGATCCGCTCAGCTGCGGGGAGAGCCAGGCGAGCACCACCAGCCCACCGGTCCACAGACACACGCCCAGCAGGTGCAGGCCCAAGGAGTTCACCGCACCCATATGGTCCGTGCCTCCGGAGGAGTGACCGGTCAGGGCCATCGCCACCAAAGCCGTGCACGCCAGGCCGAAGGTGAGCAACAGCCCCATCAGGGCCCGGACGCCGAAGACCAGGGTGGTGACCACGGCAGCGACCACCACGGTCGCCGCCTGCGCCTGCCCCAGGGAAAGATCCGTGGCGTAGTACAACAGCTGCTGCGCATAGGCCTCGTCCCCGCCCACCGGCACCCCCGCCACATCGGAATAAGACAGCACCAGCACCACCACGGCAGCCACCGTCCACACCACCGACGCCACCTCGGCCAGACCCATCGTGGCCGTGAACAGGGGGTGCTCCGCCTCCTGGCCACCGTTGCGCCCGTCTGCGCGGCGGCGGAACCCACCACGTGTTTTCGGCACGACCCCCAGAGCGAAGAGCAGGGAACCCAGCACCACGACCAAGGCGCTGTTGTGCACCACCTCGACCACGGGCAGACCCCAGCGCACCAACGCCCCCGGATCCGCCGCCAGACGAGCGGCCCCCGAGCCGCTGTAGACCATCGCCAGAATCAACACCACCAAGGCCACCACCACGGCAACAACGAGCTACCACGGCCTCACCCCGGGACCGCCCAGCCTGCCCAGCCCGGGGTGCGCCTGCCCGGTGTGCTCGGGCGTTCTCGTACTCATGAGCTGATCTCCTTCACCCGCCGCTGCAGAAGGGGAGGCGGGTTGCCTCCATTGTCCCTGCCGGGCACCCCACCCAGCCCCACAGGATCGGCCCCGCCCCTCAGCAGGTCTCAGCGACGGCCTTCTGGGCTGCGCCGGGAATCTCACCGCCTCATACGCGGCCTCTGGGTGGCTCGGGGGCCAGTGGGTGGCCAGCAACTTTTCCAGGTACTGGATCTCGGGCGGCTGGCTGGTGACGATCGACTACGCCAAGGACGTCACGGCTGGATCCTCCGTGCACCCCGGGATGGCGGCAGCCCCGCTGGGGCCGGCCTGGTGGCGGGGGGTCATCAGCTACAGGTCCCGTCTTCCGGCCTCTGCCCTCTCAGCGTTCTCGAGGCTGGCGAGCTGCCCAGCATCGCCGCAACTTTTGGTGGGGCAGCCAGGATGGACCTGCGCGGCCCACCGTGGCCGTCGTCCTCGTTCATTCATGCCAGGACCGGCTGGGTCGAGACCGAGGGTCATCCCCACACCGAAAGCCACCCGCCCGTGGGCCTGGCCTGTTGTTGGCGGGTGTCGGCCATAACGGACTGGACACGCAAGAAGGGCGTGCCCATCCACGAAAGGATGGTTCACGCCCTCAGCCCCGGAGCTCTCCGCCGCGCACAGTCTGCACTGCGCACAGCGGTTTCCGCAGTGCCCCCGAGCTCCTGACATCGCCCCAGGCGGGGAGCAATGTCCATCTAGATACTTCCCGGTCCTTGGCGGGACCAACGCCAGTCTTGCCCTCTTATTTTACTTCTCCCTCCTGATCGCGAGCTAGGGTCAAGCCCCTAACGGTTTGAACCAGCTCGTTCTAGACCCGACAAAGATTGGTGTCACCCGGGTCTTCCGAGCTCAAGGGGACTCGCATGACTCGGCAGGACGTCCTGCGCCAGCGTCAGGCCACCCACCGCCTGCCGGTGCTGCGCCAGGGGGAGGTCTGGGCGGACGGAGTTCTGGACAACTCCACACCGGACCCACGGGTCTCACACCGCGTCGACAACCTGGTGGGTCAGTAAGTTTCGTCGCGCCGTACGGCAGGCCTTCGGATTGGCTCGTGTGCACCCCTGGGTGTACCGGGGAAATCAACCTCCGGGTGGACGTTGCGCAACGACCTGGCCGACATGCTTTAGATGTCGGCCCACCAAGAATTAGCCCCCACATCGGGGGCAGGGACTCTGGCACACTCAATCCCCGCATCTCGCCAGGAGATCAAAATGTCTTCCACTCCCGCATGGTCCACGCCTACCGCCAATCTCAACAGCCGGCGTTACTTCTCCAAGGCTATTTTGTCCATGGCCTCGCTCACCTTGGCCGCAGGCGGCCTCGCCACCCTCGGTGCACCGGCCCAAGCCGCGCTCACGCCGACCACCCAGGTGCCATCCGCCGCGGTGGAGACCCAGGGTCAACAGCAGCAGAAGGGCTGTGAGGTGGATGCTTACAAGCCGCATTACAAGAAGTATCAGGGGAAGCATTACGCCGCGTTCCCCTTCAAGGTGAAGTGCGACAAGGGCTACACCAAGGTGCAGGTGAAGCAGTACTACTACGCCGAGGACAAGCACGGTAATTCCCACGAGCACGGCAGCGACTACTACCAGTACAGCTTGAACCGTCACGGGTTTGATGCCGCTTCCTTGTGATGAAGGATGACGACATGCCCAAGAAGTACGATGCCGAGTTCAAGTCTCGGGCGGTGCGGATGGTCCAGGATCATCAGGCCGACTACGGATCGGTGACTGCGGCCAGTGTCGCGGTCGGCGCTCAGCTCGGCGTAGCGCGTGAGACGTTGCGGCGGTGGGTGTCCCAGGCCGAGGTCGACGCCGGTTCCCGCCCGGGGGTCACCTCCGAGGGTGCCGAGGAGATCAAGCGGCTGAAAGCTGAGAACAAGCGGTTGCGCGAGGCCAACGAGATCCTCCGGAAGGCCTCGATTTTCTTCGCGGGGGAGCTCGACCCCCGCAACCGTTGATCGCCGGGTTCATCGACCAGATGAGAGCCGAGGGATACGCGGTCGAGTCGGTCTGCGCGGTTCTGCGCGAGCAGGGCGTGCCGATCGCCGCGAGAACCTATCGATCCTGGAAGCAACCGGGCCGGCGAATCGCCTCGCGCACGGTCAGCGACGCGACGGTCATGGATGCTCTACTGGCGACTGTGGGCACCCCGGAGGGGCTCTACGGTCGGCGGAAGATGATCGCCTACCTGCGCCGGTCCGGGCTGGCGGTGGCCCACTGCACGGTGGATCGACTGATGCGTGCGCTTGGGCTGGCCGGGGTGGTCCGAGGCCGGCGGGTGCGCACCACGATCCCGGCCAAGGAGGGGACGCGGGCATCGGATCTGCTCAATCGCAACTTCACCGCGGACGCGCCGAACACGGTCTGGGTCGCCGACTTCACCTACGTGCGCACCTGGGCCGGCTTCGCCTACGTGGCCTTCATCGTGGACGTCTTCGCCCAGCGAATCGTGTCCTGGAACGCGGCTACGACCCGCACCACGGATCTGGTGCTGACCTGCCTGCGGATGGGCCGGTGGGATCGGACCCGTCAGGGGCTGGTGCTGCCGGAGGGGCTGATTCATCACCACGACGCCGGGTCGCAATACACTGCGCTACGCTTCACCGAGCACCTGGCGCTGGAGGGGATGGCGCCGTCGATCGGCTCGGTCGGGGACGCCTACGACAACTGCCTCATGGAGTCCATCATCGGTCTGTACAAGACTGAGTGCATCCGCCCGGGCCCGTTCGTGAAGGGCCCGCTGAAGACCGTCAGCGACGTCGAGTACGCGACCATGGCCTGGGTCGACTGGTACAACACCCGCCGGTTGCACTCCAGCCTCGGCAACGTCCCACCTGCCGAGTTCGAGGCCGCCCACTACGATCAGATCACTGCGCCCCAACCGGAGACGCAGCCCGTATGAAGACGGCAGAGAAGCCGTGACGGTTCAGCTTCAACCACCACGGCGGTGAAACCTGGGGCGGGGGACACTGGCGCCACGTCAATCACCACCAGGACAAGAAGGTGTACCACGTGGTCAAGTACCGCTACTGGGACGGTCACGGCTGGTCGGACTGGTACAAGGATGTGAGCCACAAGACCAGCCTCGGGCACTGATCGGGCTCTGGTGGGGGCCAGCCGGCTCGCGGCTGGCCCTCACTCTTCGACCGCGGCGAGGGCCTTCTCCGCACACCGCCGTAGCGGATCACGGCGCCCCGCAGCATCCCGTCTTGCACCACTCGCGAAAACTAGTTCTGGGGCGACGGAACCATGACTGAACCGTCCCGGTCTCGGGGGTCGAACTCCGTGGGCAGCGGCACGGTTCCGTCCCCCCACGTAGAGGGTGTCCTTCGCGCCGTCGCGAAGATGAAGGGAGGGAAGCTTCCCCGTTACGGGTGAGGGCTGAAGCCCACGAGATGGAGGGGCAGGAGGGGGTCACCCCGCCGGGCCCCTCTGCACAGCCGGTCCCCAAGGACCAGGCCGTCCTGGGCGAGGTGCTAGATCAGGTACTCCACTCTGCCAACCACGGATGCCGGGGGGTGACCATCGCCTGTGCCACGGAGCACACGGTTGGACTGTCCGATCAGCCCAGGAGCCTCAGCATGCACTGGGTCTGCGCCCCGTGATGGCAGACCAGCCGGTCCACCGGATCGCTGTCATGAGAGAATTGGAACATGTCCTACCCTGCGACGCTCGGCGCCTTCCCGCCCAATGAATCCCGCGGCGCCCAGGGGACGTCGCCGGACAGACTTGTCGAGGACCCTCCCGCGAAGGTCGACCCGAAAACGGTCTTGTACGAGGAGAGATTATCTGCCGCGTGGTGGATGTGGTTGCTCGTGCTCTTCGCGGGTCTGGTGGGTCTGATCGCCCTGGCTCCGATCAACATGTGGGTCGGGGCGGCGGTGGGGGCTGTGGTCGCCGGCGGCACTGCCGTGGCATTGATTGCCTCGAGCACCGGAATCGTGATCACCGGGGAGTCGTTGCAAGTGGGGCGCGCTCGTATTGAGCGCCGATTCGTGGGTGAGGCTGAAGCGTTTCGCGGCAGCGCCGTCCAAAGAGTGCGCGGCCCTGAACTGGACGCCCGCGCTTACATGAACTTCCGCGTTTCCGTGGGCCCGGTGGTGCGCATCCAGATCACCGATCCCGTGGACCCCACCCCGTATTGGTTGACCTCAACCCGTCACCCGGAGCGCATGGTCGAGGTTCTCTCCGCCGGCTGAGCGCGGCGCCCACCGGGGCATTCCCCGGTGGGCGCAGCTTTCAGAGGCTCCGGTGAGTCTTGAGGGTGGGTGTCACCCAGATGGCTTCGGCTTCCGTCGGTGCCAGCTCGATCGCGGTGTGGTGATACCCCGGTACACCGGTCGTTCCGCTGGCTTCCTGAGCGATGACACGAAAAGCCCCACCCGGCACGAGGCCGCAGTCGCGGAACCGGGTGAGGCGGTGTGGGTCGGCATCGGAAAGACGAATGATCTCGTATCGTCCCGGCTTCGCCTCGGTGAGTCGGGTGGTATTGAGCGGGCGGCGGGTGCGTCCCTGCGCGGTGGGGATCGGGTCCCCGTGTGGATCCACCGTGGGGCGACCCAGCCGGGCGTCGATGCGTTCGATCATGGCGTCGGAGGCGGCGTGCTCAAGACGTTCGGCCTCATCATGAACCTCCTCCCACGGATACCCCAGCGTGGTGGCCAGGAAGGTCTCCAGCAGCCGGTGCCGGCGCACCATCGCCACCGCGTACGCACGCCCCTGAGGGGTGAGGGTGACGGGCTTGTAGGGCTGGTACTCGACGAGCCCCTGGCCGGCCAATCGCTTGACCGTGTCGGTGACGTTGGGGGCAGAGGTCCCCATCCGTGCCGCCAAGGCTGTGGTGGTGATCGGCGGGTCGCCCCATTCGGTGGCCGACCAGATCGCCTTGAGATAGTCCTGGGCGACCGGGGTGATCTCACTCAAGTCCATAGGACCCACGCTACCGAGTGCCGCACCGCAGCTGCCGGGCCCATTCAATCGGCTCCGGCGACGGTCAGGATGATCAGCGCCACGTTCAACGACACGATCAGGGCCACCACCACCCAGGCGGCGACGGTCAGAGCCACCTTGTTCACGAAGACCCCCATCAGGGCGCGGCTGCTGCTCAGCCGCACTAACGGGATCAGAGCGAAAGGGATGCCCAGGCTCAGCAGCACCTGGGACAGCACCAGCGCCCAGGTCGGATCCACTCCGACCGCGATGATGACCAAGGCGGGGATCAAGGTGATCAGCCGACGGACGAACACCGGGATGCGCAGGTGCAGCAAACCGCCCATGATTGCCGACCCGGCGTAGGAGCCCACCGAGGTCGAGGCCAGCCCGGAGGCCAGCAACCCGATGCCGAAGGCGATCCCGACGGCCGGACCGAGGGCGGCGGTGATCGCCGCATGGGCTCCTTCGATGCTGTCGGTACCGGGCACCCCGGCGAGGTTGCCCGCGGCCAGTAACAGCATCGCGATGTTCACCGACCCGGCCACGAGCAGGGACAGCAGCACGTCCCACCGGGTGGCGCTCAGCAGCCGCGGCAAGGCCTCGGTGGGCACTGAGCGCCCGTGGCGATCGCGCGCCAGGGCGGAGTGGGCGTAGATGGCGTGGGGCATCACCGTGGCCCCGAGCATGCTCGCGGCCAGCAGCACCGTCGGGGTGCCCTCGAACCGCGGCACGATCCCGGCGACGGCCTCACCCCAGGACACGGGGCCGAAAAACAGGCCGGTGACGAAACCCGCGGTGACGATCGCCAGCAATCCGGTCACGACGAACTCGAAGAACCGGGGGCCGCGGTGGGTCTGGAGGACCAGCAGCAGCATCGAGATCACCCCGACGATCACGCCCCCGGCCAGCAGAGGGATCCCGAAGAGAATGTGCAGGGCGATCGCCCCACCGATCACCTCGGCCAGATCCGTGGCCGCGGCCACCAGCTCGGCCTGGACCCAGTACCCCAGTCGCCGGCCCCGGGGCAGACGGTCACCCAGCAACTCGGGCAGACTCGATCCGGTGACCAGCCCGACCTTGGCCGAAAGGTACTGGATGAGGACCGCCATGGCATTGGCGGCCACCAGCACCCACACCAGCAGATATCCGTACTGGGCGCCGGCAGTGAGATTCGCCGCGACGTTGCCCGGATCCACGTAGGCCACGGCGGCCACAAAAGCCGGGCCCAGTAACCACGGCAGCGGCTGCCGGCGCACCCACCGCTCCCCGGGGGAAGAGGCGGCAGCGCCCGTGGAGCCGGTGCGCCCCGTCCCGATCCTCATAGAAAGTTAACCTATACGAACTTTTCGCTGCGGGGAACCGGAAGCCTGACTGCCGGGCACGCTCATGATTTCCCGGGCTTCGCCTCCACGAAAGGTGGATGGCATCGACGGCCGATCACAGTGGCGCGGAACGTCAGAGGTGCGGGCTTCCCGGGCGGGTGAACTGCCGGCCAGTGGCGGTGGCACGACACGCTCAGGATCTCGGCTTACCCGGGGTTGCGCGGCGGAGCCGGCCGAGGCCGGGCACGAACCGGCCGGTGGCTGCGGCATAGGAGGCGTATACCTGTCGGTGGGTGCGCAGCAGGTAAGGCTCTTCGACGAGACGGACCTGTAGCTCGACGGCCACCAGCAGGCACAGCAGGGCTGCTGCACTGACCGCGGTGGGCACCAGAAGGGCCAGGCCGGCCATGGTGGTGAGCATCGCCGTGAAAATAGGGTTGCGCACCACGGCGAAAGCCCCGGTGGTGACCAGTTCTGTCCGTTCGGTGGCGTCGACGCCCACCCGCCAGGAGGCGCCCATGCCGGCCTGGGCGGCCAGTACACCGAAGAACCCCACGATGGTGATGAACGCCCCGGCCCAGGTGAAAGCCGCTGGTAGTCGGGGCGCGGCCACGGCGCCGGTGAGGGCGAGGACAGGCCCTGCTGCGCCGAGGACCAGAGCGATCGCGAAAAGTATTCCGCCCCACCACTCAGCAGAGCCAGGCGCCCCGCTCAACCCGCGGAAACCGGTGGACCCGGTGCGGCGCCGATGGATCCACGACCGCGCACCGAAGGCCACCGCCAGGCCGGCCAGATACAGGCTCAGCGCCAGAGCCGCGGCCATCATAGTCCTCCTCGATCAGGCTCATTCCAGCCCCCGGGCTGGCCCTGGCGGGGCGTGGAGGCATACTCAAACCACCCCCTAACAGTACACGGAAACCTGTACTTTTAGGGGGGAAGCGTGGTGACCCTTGCCCACATCTCGCCCCTGTCCCGGTGTGCCGTAGCGCAACTTCACCACCGGCGTTGGGCAGATGTCCCTGGATGAGTGGCGCCCGGTTCGTTTCGCCGTCGACCAGTAGAACTCGGCCGGGAGGTGAAGCGGACATGCCATCTCCCTTTTTCGGAGAAGCCCCGTGGTGTGTCGGCGACCAGCAGGAGCCTCGTCCCTTTTCGGTTGCAGGGCCAATCCGCCCCTCCCGTGCCGCAGCACTACGAGGGTTTCCCTGGCCGTCACCGCACCGATGAAGATCCTGGCAGCGAGAAAATTATT